>JAFZWY010000009.1 GCA_017617125.1 Bacteroidales bacterium | reverse complement strand
GAGAAACTTCTAATTAATGTAATGCAAGAAATAGTGTAATGGTTTGCGCTATAGCGTGGACTGTTTGCTACATCTACATTACATAGGTCTTTTCTCACAACCTCTAACAGAAGAAGTGGTATATCAGCGCCACGCTTCTTTTTGTATAATTGCCTGTGAGGCGCTGGTGGGCAAAAGAAGTTGCGTCCAACACAAATAAGGAATTTAGAAATGAGAAATTTATTTTTGATATGTATGGTGATGTGTATCTTTGGTTTTATGACCTCTACAGCGCAAGAGTATAACTTTGAAGACTATGTTTATCCGTTTGGTTGTCGTACGTTCAGTTCACAAAACACAGAAGGCGAGACTACAAGTGTTAGTCAATTTAGTTTTGTTTCAGAAGCATTTGATAATTATCTTGTCGAAGAAGTGTATGTTGGTATGGGAATGTTGTCGGCACAAAATGTATATCGATACTATACGGAAGGCAATGCTGTAATTTCAGATGTTCAACTTAGGCAAAATGCATTGACGGGAAGCTCAAAGTATCAAGATAAAATAACGTTGTTTGCATTTCCTGACAAAGACAAACCATATACGTGGTCAGAAATTGACAGAGGTGATAAAATTTCTGGCAAATCAGAATATGTATATGTAATGTTTAGTAATGAACGAACAAAGGCTATAAAAATCACAAAGACAATAACTTTCATAACAGATAATGTTAAACATAAGCAGTTAGAAAAGAGTTTTTGGATAAGGGGCTATGGACGCGTTGTGACTTACTATAGTATTGACGGAAGCGAGGATCGTATTCAGTCGATAATTGAATTGCCTGTATTTTTTGATGGAGTAACAGAACTTCCTTCTCAAGGAATGTAAATCTAATACGTAATGAGTTAAAAGCTTAAATTCGTAAAATATGACAATAGAATCTTTTATTGGAATTATCAGTGGTGTGATAACCATAGGTTTGGCTGTTCCAGTAATTTATGGCTATGTAAAAAAACAACCGATGACAGAGTTGATGAATCAACTCGTTGATAAAAAAATGACTAATGAACAGCACCGAAAGACATTGAGAAAAATGAATAGAAGATTGGTTAAATATCGCATAAAGAATGATTACATACAGGAATTCGTCTTGAACGACAGAGGAAAAGAAACCGTCTTTATGGATATTTGCGAAAGTAATGACATTGAACCGACTGAAGAAATTTGCAAGAAGTTCTTAAATGCAGATCTGAAAAAATTTAGAGCAGATTACTATGCTAAAAGAAAACAAAATGCTTCTTCAACAGAATCAATTTCATTTTATGTGAAGTCATCATCTTCTTTATCTTTGGTTGGTGGGGAGCAAACCGTCTATATGTCAGAGTTGTTAATGAGCATGTACCCCGAAACTTGTAAGAATTTGATTGCGATTCTCGAAAAGCATAATGTAAATTACTCGTTTATAAAAGGCACTAAAGATATTTGGTGTCGTGATTATATGCCAGTTCAAACCAAGTCGGGAAAGTTTATCCAGTTCAAGTACGATCCAAGTTATTTGAAAGGCAAAAAGGAATGGGAAGAATCCCGTACTGACGTGCAGGAAGTTTGCAAACTTAATAATATAGAAGCCCATTTTTCAAATATAAACATAGATGGAGGAAATGTCCTAATTTGTGATGGACGTGCGATATTATCAGATAGAATTTTTTCAGAAAATCCTGATTATGAAAAAGATTCTTTGATAAACGAATTGTCAAAACTGTTGGAGTGCGAGATTATTATCATACCGGCACAAAATGGTGATTACACAGGACACGCAGATGGAATGGTTAGATTTGTAAACAGAAATACTATTCTTGGGAATAGATTGGCAGATGAATACAACTATTGGCAGAAAGGCATGCAAAAGGTTTTGGATGAATACAACCTCACTTACATCGACGTTCCTTTTTTAACGGATATGAAAGACCGCAAACATCCAGAAAGTGCAATTGGAATATATGTGAATTATTTGGAAGTCAACAATTTAATAGTTGTGCCTGTATTTGGAAGAGATGAAGACAAGCAGTCTGTTGATATTATTCAAAAAGCCTTTCCAGACAGAATTATTGAGACAATAAATTATAACGATGTAGCACAAGAAGGCGGTCTCCTTAATTGTACAACTTGGGTGGTAAATAACAAGTAATTTAATGATTGTAAATGCGTTATTATGAAGAAATATCTTTTGCTTTGCGTGTTTTCTGTATGTGTGGTTCTGCTTATATCATGTCATAAGAGCAAACCGGAAATAGTAAACGATTTTATAGATGCAAAAAATAGTTATGATACAGAAAAAATGAGTCAGTATCTTACAGATGATTTTATGTACTATTATGGCGATACAGTAAGAATAAACGACAGATCTGAATATTTGGATAAAGCGGTATGGGGCAATTATAAGATTAATGAGCATAAAACTACATTGCTGAAAATTCAAGATTTAGATAGTGTAATTAAGACGGAAGAAATAGTAAGCACCCTTACAGATTCTCTTTTGGGAGTAAATCCAAAAATTGTTTTTAAAACAACATATATGTTTTCTGGCGATAAATTGAAATCAATTACTGTTGATTCAATTTTGAATCTGGAAGAATATCAGAAGTCTTATAATGAGAATTTTATTCCGTTTGCTTTTTACATGCAAGATAAATATGACATTCAAGACGAGACTGAACCAACAATTGAGAATATAATAAAATACCTTAAGGAATATGTTGCTCTGCCTATATCAGAAAGAAAAGAATATTCAACATACGCACATCTTCAAGGAGCATTTACCTCAAACGACTGCCATTTATATAAGGCATTAATTTTTAGAGGCAAAAAGACTGTAACAATTATTGATGGTTTCTTTGGTTTCCCATTTGCAACAAGTTATGAAATCGACGAGAACTATATCAGAATAAGGACGGATAAAAGCGATTTGTTGTTTGAAATAAAAGATAGCGAAACTCTTATTGGGGAAGGTTTCGCCCAAGGCATATTTACGAAATCAAATTAGTTTTGTCACAAAGAACAGACAAGCATTTTATAAAAAACAAAACGGCAGTCAGCAAAAGTTGGCTGTCGTTTTGTTGTTAATACAATTGCAAAATGCTGCTTTGCCCTATGCAAGAGGACGAACAATATCCACGCGTAACCCTAAAGCATTTATAATGCGGTAAAAAACGCTAACGCTTGGGATTATTTGCCCGCGTTCTATGCGCGAAACATACGACTTGCTACTGTTGATGCGCTGTGCAAGTTCCTCTTGTGTCATCTTGGATTCCTTACGCAGTTCAAGCAATAGTTGTCCTGTGTAGAAGTTCCACGCTTCTTCGTCAAACTGTTCGCGTTCCTTTGTGCCGACTGCTCCGTATTTTCTGTCAAGTTCTGCACTATAGTCCTTTATCTGATGATTGTTTGTCTGCATAATATGCCTCCTTTATTTTTATTGCTTTTTCTATTTCTGTTTTCGGCGTTTTTTGTGTTTTCTTTTGGAATCCACTGAATAACACCACAATATTTTCTTCGTCAAAAATGAAAAAGACGCGGTAAATGTTGTTCTCCCACATCATCCTCAATTCATACAGACCATTGTCTATGTGCTTGATAAATTTTACAGGGAGACGATCTTGTGTGGATAACAACGATATGACATAATCTAATTTACGTTGTTCTTTCAAAGAAAGAGTTTCCATAAAAGCCTCGAAATATCCGCCGTATGTTATAATCTTTCTCATTTGAGAATTTTTTCAGGTGCAAAGTTATAAAAAAGTTTAAATATAATGCAACTTTTGTGATGTAAATTTATTCTCTGTTTTTCTGTCTATTTTGCAACCTCAAGAAGTTTGTTGCAAAACTCGAATTTAAGTCCCGAAATTTCTTCCAGTTCCTTTCCGCTTTCCAGCATATCCTCGTCATCGTCTTCGTAGTGCCAAGTTATTGACATATTGGCTATTCCTTTCATTTGCTTGAAGAAATTGTATAGGAATTTTGCGGAACTTGTGTTGAAGTAGCCGAGCGAAAAGTGTATGGACAACTTATTTTGCTCTTTGTATTTGGTAGTCACGATGTTATGCAGTCTTGCAAATATTTCGGTAGGGTTTTCCGGGATTATCACACCCCAGATGCAAAGTTCTCCGTTTTCCTCGTAGATGCGAGGCGTCTTTCCTGTCGCTTCAATTAGTATTTTCATTTTTATCGAATTTCAATGTTATTTCAAAAGTGTCACCATCGGAGTTAGTGTATATTTCCGAATCGGATTTTAAACGACACAAAATAAGTCCGTTTCCAGTGCCTTGTGTTGCGCTTTCGTTGTTTAGATTTTTCTTAAATAATTCCTTTAATTGAAAAATGCTTTTGTTATTTATATCAAGGATTTTGTCTTGTAAAAATATTGCGTTAGAATCATTGAGTTTCCGATATGTGTTTAGAGTTATTTGGTTGTCCGATTCGTATGCCTTGACAACGATTTCGTTTCTGCTATTGTGTATTATGTTGTTTTGTATCAACTCTATTGCACAGGAGATTATGCGTTTCCGTAGTGGCTTTTCGATTTCTGCAAGTTGACTTTCGATAGTTTCAATCATGTTTTCGCAGGTTTCTCCTGCTGGTACGCACAACGATAATATTTCTTTTTGATAACTCAAAACTATTTGAAACTTATTGGTTTAGGTATGGTTATCTGCTTCATTGCTTCAAGTGCAAAAACATCTGTCATTCCTGAAATGTAGTCGGTGATAATGTTGATTTCGTCCTCGTTGCGCGAAGTGTAGAAGTGGTCCATAGTGTATATATACTGACCGAAATACCTATCGAGTTCTATGGTCGATTCTGCATACTTGCCGTAGTCCTTCTGGTTTTTTGTGTAGATGTCGTGCAAATAGTCGAAAAGGTTGTTTATTATTTTGTGGCAGAAGCAGTCGTACTCGTTGAGAATCTTGTTGCTGTAGATTTTCTCGTAGTTGAATTTCTTAAGTTTCGTAACCACTTCGTAGGTTTCGTCCGAAAAGCCAATCATATCGCGGTTCTTGGAGTTTTCAATCAAATCGAGAATCAACGAGTTGATAATCTGTCCGTTGTGGTTGCCAAGCATTTCCTTTACATCGTCGGGAACATCCTTCTCTGTTATGAATCCGGCGACAAAGGCATCTTCAAGGTCGCGACCCAAATAAGCAATCTTATCGGAGAATCGCATTATGCAACCTTCGTAGGATGACGGCATAAACGAGCGGTCTTTTATTGCATCGAGGTCGTTAGCGGTTTTGTTCGGGTAGGCATATTGCTCGTCCTTATCGCCGTTGTGGCAGATAATGCCGTCCATCACGCCGTAGCAGAGGTTCAGTCCGTTGCCGTGGTTGGCAAGGTAAGCGACTTGGCGATAGGAGTTTACCTCGTGAACAAAGTGCCCGCGTCCCATTCCCGACAGGATGATGTCGAGCGATTTTTCGCCAGCGTGACCGAAAGGCGTGTGACCGAGGTCGTGACCGAGACCGATTGCGTATGCCATTTCGTCGTTCAGTTCCCAGCCGACCTTGTTTAAGCCCTTGCAAATGGTTGATGCAATGGTTGCTACGTGCAGTACGTGCTCAATGCGCGTGCAGATGTGGTCGTTTTCGGGTGCGAAAAAGACTTGCGTTTTCTTCTTCAGTCGGCGGAACGGTGTCGAATGTATAATTGCTGTCTGGTCGCGGAAATAGTCACCGCGTATGTCGGTTTCCCTGTAAGTCTTTCTTTTGGAGTATACTTCGTCTGGTAGTGGGTTTCTCATATCTATTCTTTTAGGTATTTGTCGTAAACGTGTGTGGGTTTATAGTTCTTGAGGTACTCGACAGCTTCTTCGGGTGTTTCGCAGACGTAATATGTTGTCCTGTAGTTGCTTATGGTAAATCCTTCGTCGAAGAACTTGTCCATCTGCCTTAGCATGTCGTCGAAGAAATGGTTGAAGTTGAGAATGACAATCGCCTTGTTGTGGTATTTCAACTGCTTGAGCGTCAGTATCTCAAACATTTCGTCCATAGTGCCGAAGGCACCGGGCATTATGGCGAACGAGTCGGCGTGTTCGCGCAGGTACGACTTGCGTTCTTTCATATCTTCGGTCACGACAAGTTCCTGCATGTCGTCGGATACAATTCCCTCGCGGTGAAGTTTTTCTGGCACTACGCCGATTATTTTTGCGCCGCCTTGCCTGTATGCTCCGCGCATCATCGCGCCCATAAGACCGATAATTCCGCCCCCATGGTATATGGTGAAGTTGTTCTCGGCCAATATCTTGCCGAAACACTCTGCATAGTCGTAATATTCTTTCTGCAAGTCTTCGCTCGAACTGCAGAATACGCATACCGAATTTGTCATTTCTTAAATTTTTTACAAAAATAATAATAGAAGACGAGTTTCGGAAATTTTGCCTGCGTTTTTTATGTCTGTAGCCGTAATCTTATTCACATTGGAGAATAGAATATAGTTAATATCTTGTTGCGATATTTGGGGCTGCTGTGGTAGCAACGGCTTACTTTTGTATTTGTATAGAGAAATTGGGATTGAAATGAGTGAAGAAGTGCAAATTGCTTGCAATCAGGAGTATTATGTGGCTAAGATTTATGGTTGCCACGATTTCCGCCATATGATGGAGGCCTTTGGTTTCGAGGTGGGAAAGAAGATTGTCGCATTGAAGGATGCCGACGGAAAACTTACTTTTTCGGTCGAGGGATGTAAGCGAAACTGCACATTTCCCAAATCTTATCTCTCTAATCTGTCGTTAGTTTCGGCATCCGACCCGCAATGCCAGGAACGCATCATCGAGGAACTTGATACTGTTCGTGTTGCTTTGTTCCAGACAAAGGAATCGTATCCGACAACACTTTTCGGTGGCAATGCTTCGGTTCGTTACGAAAACTCGACTGTAAATGTAACATGCTTGCCTCAGGTCGATTACATTTATGGAGACGACTATGCAAACAAGCGTTTTCGCAACCTGGTGCTTGCCGAAAAGACAGATGTCTTTGTCGCTGTGATCGATTTTCATAAGCTCGAAACCGAACTCGTGCCAGTTGTCCAGCTTATGGACCTTGGTGTGAAAATAGTTCTTGTTATCCGAGGCTACTGCGATGAAAACGAAGATGGTCTGCATGTCGACTTGAATAAGATGTCGAAATACATGGGCATTCCGATTGCACTGTACAACGAGATGGACGAGACCGGAGAAAGCCGTGAAGAAGTGATGCACACGATAATGTCGGCATATGCCGGCGACAATTCCGATATGCGCTATGTACATGTGAATTACGGTCGTCAGGTCGAAAGGCATATCCGCATGATACGGAGAGAACTCGAAGGCAAGAAAGGCTACGACTTCAATGCTTCGTCGCGATACATGGCAATCAGTTTGCTCGAAGAGGATAGGATAGTCCACAGCTTCAACACGCCCTGCCATTCGTGCAATACCGTAAAATGCTTTGTAAAAAGGCATTCCGCAGTTCTTGGCAAGCAGTACAACAACCATGTGTATTATGTACTGAAACAGGCTCGTCGTTCTTATATCGACGGTTTGTTGTCGAAAGTGACAGGCGTACGAAAGTCGCAGTGGAATTCGGAAAAGGCCGATTCTGTGCTCCTGCATAAGACATGGGGATTTCCTTTGTTCCTGCTCATTATAGCAGCAATATTCTGCGCTACATTCGAACTTGGGCGATTCCCTATGGAGTGGATTTCCAACGGAATAGCTTCGTTTTCGGAGTCGTTGCGCATGTCGATGCCAGGGGCATTCGGCAGCTTTGTCGCCGATGGACTTGTTGGCGGTATCGGTGCTGTGCTTGCCTTGTTGCCTAACATTCTGATTTTCTATCTGTTGATTGGTATTCTGGAGAATTCGGGCTATATGTCACGTGCTTCATATTGTGTTGATGGCTTTATGCGCAAACTTGGATTGCAGGGCAAGTCGCTGGTTCCTATGGTGCTGGGATTCGGATGTTCGATTCCTGCCATTATGAGCGCAAGACACATCGAAAGCAAGAAAGACAGGATTCTGGCTACACTAACAATACCGTTTCTGCCGTGTGCCGCTCGTGTGCCGGTCTGCTTGCTGTTGGTGTCGGCATTCTTCCCGAAATTTCCTGCATTGATAATGTTCATTGTATATCTTGTAGGAATGTTGCTCGCAATAGCGTTTGCAAAGATTTACAGCAAGACCTTGCTGAAAAACAATGAATATCCATACGTTATCGAACTTGCTTCATATCGGAAGCCAACGCTTTTTATTTCACTTAGTTACATGTGGAATCGCACTTGGGAATACCTGAAGCGTATTTCGGGCATCGTAGTGCTGGGCGCAATCGTTGTGTGGGCATTGGCGTATTTTCCGCAAAATGTTGAAAATAGGGAAGATGCGTCAGTCGTAGAAGCATCGGTTGAGACATCTACCTTGGCAAAAGTCGGTATGTTTGTCGAGCCTGTCTTTCGTCCGTTAGGCTTCGACTGGAAGATGTCGGTGGAAGCAATCTCTGGATTTGCTGGCAAGGAGTTGGCTGTCAGTACAATGTCGATGCTGAATAGGACAGGAGAAGAGTCCGTTGATGCCGAAGGCGGCAATGCAAATGGAGCCGTTGCGGCATTGGCGTTCGTATTCTTTATGCTGATATGTTTCCCGTGTCTGGGAGCCACATCGGCAATACGCAAGGTATCTGGCTTCAAATGGGCAGCCTTGTCGGCCGGTGTGTCGATAGTGCTTGCCTGGATTGTAGCTTTTGGCGTGTATCAGATTGGCGTGTTGCTGTAGAATCTGGCGTTAAGCCATATTCCTTTCCTTTTTGATCCTGTAGTATGCTTCGTTGATAGCCTGGAATTTCTCTGTTGCTTTTCTGGTTACTTCTTCGCCCATGCCGGCAACCTTGTCGGGATGATGTTTCATGGCCATCTTCTTGTATGCAGCCTTAACTTCCTCGTTTGTAGCGTCTTTTGTTATGCCGAGAATTTCGTAGTCGGAATCTTTGCCAGTAACGATGAACATCGACTTTATGGAATTGAAGTCGTAGTCGCTTATGCCGATTCCGTATGCAATCCGTTTCAGCACGTCAAGTTCTTCCCTGACAATCTCGTTGTCGGCGTTTGCTATGCCGAAAAGGTAGTGCAAAAGCTGAAGCTTGAGCGAATTGTTCATGTTGTACCTGATCTGTCGGCAAACGTCGTCGAGAGGAATATCGGCGTTCATCATAGGCTTTAGTATCTGCAAGGCCTTGAGGGTCTTCTCCTTGCCGAAATTCTGAACGAGGAATGCCTTTACGTAGTCGAGTTCGCTTTTCTTTACTATGTTGTCGGCTTTCATTACAGCTGCCGACAATGTAAGCAGAACGACCATGAAGTCGCCTTGCTCGGTATGTCTGGCGCGGTTGGAGGTCCTTTGTGTTTCTGCTGATCCCATTGAACTAAATCCGTCGATAGCAGAGCCGATAAGAAAGCCTACGAGCCCACCGATAGGACCTGTAAGCACCCAGCTCAAACCACCAAGTATCCATTTCCAACTTATCATATTTCAAATGTTTAGGTCTTTAATAAATTTTTCAGTCTGTTCTATAAGCGAATGTTCCCTGTCGTTGATGAAAACGAAGTCACATTTTTCGCGTCCCGAATTTTTTCTTTGCAATCTTATCTTGCTGATGGCAATTTCTTCCGATACCTTGTCCCTTAGGCATATACGTCCGACTATCACGTCTTCGGGAGCATCTACGAATATTATGTGGTCGAGGATGTCTTCGAGCTTGGCATCGAAAAGTATTGCCGATTCTATTGCCGTAATGTCCGAGTTTGTCTCTTTCTGCCAGGCAATATAGTCTTCTTTTACAGCAGGGTGGACTATGCTGTTGACTATCAGTCGCTTTTCTTCGCTGCCAAATACTACGTCGCGCAGATATTCCTTGTTTATTTTCCCGTCGATGTATGTTTTCTCGCCAAAGTTTGAAATAAGCGCATCTTTTATCCTTATGTTGCTGTTCATTAGCGATTTGGCTTTGCTGTCGGCATCGTATACGGGTATGCCCATAGAACGGAAAGTCTGGCTTAGCATGGATTTTCCCGAACCTATTATCCCTGTTATTCCAATGCTAATCATTTTTTTTCGAGTACGAAGGTGCAGATTTGCGGTGTAGTCCTTATAATTTTTGCCTTGCTGTTGCTTGTGGCTAACTTTATTTCAATGTTGTTGCCTGCGGCTAGGGAGTAGTCGGCAGTAGCCGAAAAGTCGTATTCCTGAACTTTGTCGAAGTTGGACAAAGACGTTGTGTATGTTACTGTTACGTATTCGGGGAAAATGGTGTAATTATATTCGCCGGGGAAATTTGTCGTCTTTATTTTTATCTTTTTGCTTGCTTCGGTAAACATTTCTGCTTCGTAGTTTATGTTTACGTTGCTGTGCGATGCTGTTATCCCTTCAGGAATGTCGAGTTCGATGTTGTATTGCTTTTGCTTCTTTATGGGGCCGATGTCGGTCGGTTGTACCTTTATTTTTTCTATGCTGTCGATGCTTGACTTCTGTCCGATAATTTTTACAGAGTCGGGGACAATCATTGTCTTTGTAATTTTCTGTCCGTCTTTCAGTTCGTATTCGATATCGGTTATGTCGATAGGAACCATCTTTTCCTTGACGTTAATTATGTCGAAAAATAATGTGTCGGGACTTATGTCGCCAATGGTTATTTTGTCGCCTATTTTCTTTCTAATCAATGGCTTGATGTCGTTTGAAACTATATATGCCTTGCCTCTGTCGTTTGCGTATTTCAGCAGAGGCCTATTGTCCAGGGCTTTTGTTTCGAGGTCGATGTTAAGCGGTATGTTTCTCGACTTTATGCTTTCCTGCAGAAGGTTGTAGCCTTGTCCGCTTGCATTTACTACAAGTTCGCCGCCGTGCATGTTTTCTGAATTTATTGTCCGCGGTATGTTTTTGAACTTGTATTTCAGTGTGATTTCGCTAGATAGGTTTTTGTTCAGGTAGTTGAGAAACCACAAAAAAGATGACAGGACAACAAAAGCTATAAATACCAGAAAGTTTCTGTTGTTGACCAGTTTGACGACTGGATTCTTTTTGGTGCTAGGCTCCTGCTGTTCTGCCATCTATAGGTAATGTTAGCTATTCTTACTTCTTTTCAGCAGTGTCGTTGTTCTGCGATTCAGCTTCGGTATAGCTTACGATAGAGTTCTTGTCTATCTTGATTTTTACGCCGTTTGCAATTTCGAGAAGTACGAATGTGTCGTTTATTTCATCGATAATTCCATAAACTCCGCCAGCAGTAATGACCTTGCTGCCTTTCTTGAGGCTTTCTTTGAATTTCTGTGCTTCCTTGTTGCGTTTCGATGCAGGTCTAATCATAAAGAAGTAGATTACAGCAATAAGAAGTACCCAGAAAATTACATTCATCCAGATGTTTGATTTTGGTGCTTGCTGACCAGCCTCTGCGGCTTGTAGTAAAATTAATGATAAGTTTTGCATATAATTAAATATAAATTAGTTAGCTATTTGGTTACAACGTCGCATCTAATGTACAGCACATGTTCGTTTGGAATTGTGTTGGTTGCTACGCGTACGTTCTTGTTTTGTATTCCTTTTTTGTTAGAGCTGTCGAATGTCAGTTCGATAAAGCCTTCCTCGCCTGGTTTTATCGGTTCGCGGGTCCATTTTGGCGAGGTGCATCCGCACGAAGGCTTTACACTGGAAATTACCAGGTTGCCATCGCCTTTGTTGGTGAACATAAACTTATGCGATACTTTTTCGCCTTGTATTACGGTGCCAAAGTTATATTCTGTTTCTGCGAAACTTATTATTGGCATTCCGTCGTTGGGAATAATATCTTCGTTTACATTGTCGGCCGAAATAGGATTGTCGATTCCGTATTCGCCACCACCTGTGTTCTTGTTTTCCTTGCACGATATTGCTGCAAGTGTCACGAGGGCGATTAATATGATTGATATTTTTTTCATTTGTTTATTAGTTGTGTCGTGGTGCGCCACGACCGTACGTTTTTCAAAATTATAGTAGTCCCATGCCGATTTTGTTCAGCGAGTTGTCGCTTTTGCACTGGTTGTATATCTTGTCGAGTATGCCGTTGACGAAAGTGCCGCTCTTTTCGGTGCTGTAGCCCTTGGCAATGTCGATGTATTCGTTTATTGTGACTCTTACTGGAAGCTCTGGGAACTGTGTCATTTCGCACAATGCCAAATGCAGTATAACCCTGTCCATGAATGCAATACGCTGCAATTCCCACTTCTGCAAGTTCTTTTCGATAAGTTCGTCGAACTTCTGGCGGTAAAGGCAGGTGTTTTTTATGAGTGTCTTGGCAAATTCGTGGTCCTCTTCGTTCTTGAACATTGCCGGCAGTCTGAAATTCTCGATATTGTCGTCGTTGAGCTTTTTGATGGTCTGTATCAGATTGCTGAGCGAGAATTCGAGGTCGTCGTTCCAGAATATGCTTTCGGTTTCAAGAATTTCGTCGAGGTCGTCGTTGTCGACAAGGTATTTGTTGATAATCTTGCAGATTACGTCGGCATCCTGCTTTATGCTGCGTTCTTCGTCGGCCATATACTTCTTGTAGAACTCAGAATTTGCCATCTTGTTGAAAACGTTTCTTACGAATTCGTAGTGTTCCGACCAGTTCGAAGTCGATTTTTCCATGTATTTCTTTATCGTGGGTTCGGAACGGAATGCCTGTATTATCCTGTTGTCTACAAACTTGCGGTTGGGGTTCAGGTCTTCCTCTGTCGGCAACAGCTTGTTGCGGTTGAATTCTATCTTGTATTCGGCATGGTCGGCAATGGCGACTATGAGGCAGAACATTTCTGCAAATAGTTCGTACGACTTGTCGAGGCTCATTTCCAATGCTTCCTGTACTTTTTCAAGCGAACCGTCGTAATTCCCTTGAACAAAAGCATAATAGGTCTGTACGGCCTTAATTCTAACCAATCTCCTGCTAATCATTGTCAATTCAATTAATAATTCGCAAATTTAGTTATTTTATTAAAGTCCATATAATCTTTTTGCCGATAAATTTTCTTTTTTTTCACAGATGGGTATGAAAAAATAAGTTTTAAAAAATTGCATAAAAAACCTTGTTGTTTCTACAAGTTGTATATATTTGTGCAAAATATTTTATTATGGATTTTATTGAGAAAAACAAACGGATTGTAAAGTCTTCTTCGGTAAAGATTGGGAAAAGGACTTATTTCTTTGATGTTAAGGCAACTACAAGCGGTGATTATTATCTTGTCATAACCGAAAGCGTCCGTACTCAGGAGGGTGGTTTCGATAAGCACAAGATTTTCTTGTATAAGGAGGACTTCTTTAAGTTTGTGTCGGCTTACGGAGAAATTATGGACTTTATGAAGTCGGAAAAGCCCGATTATTTTGAAGAACGCGATTTTTCTTCCGACGCGGAAATAGAGGAATAATACTAAAAACAATCTCATTGTTAATTTTCGCATTGATATATGCGGAAATTATTTCATTTGCTAGCATTAAAGTTGTATAATCGATTGATAATAAAAAAATAAGGGAAGCGAGCTTCCCTTATTTTTTTATGAAATGTTCAATTTACTTGCATGAGCATTTGCAGTTCTTGATTGCAGCCTGAGCAGCAGCCAGACGAGCAACAGGAACTCTGAACGGTGAGCATGATACGTAGGTCATACCAGCCTTGTAGAAGAATTCTACAGATGCCGGGTCACCACCATGTTCGCCACAAACACCAACTTTCAACTTTTCGCGAGTTGAACGACCTCTTTCAACGCCAAGCTTTACAAGCTGACCAACACCTTCCTGATCCAATGTATTGAATGGGTCAGCTGGGATGATCTTATCGTCGATGTACTTGTGTACTATTGCGTTAACGTCGTCACGCGAGAAGCCGAGAGTCATCTGGGTGAGGTCGTTGGTTCCGAATGAGAAGAATTCAGCAACTTCTGCAATCTGGTCAGCAACCAATGTAGCACGTGGAATTTCAATCATTGTTCCGTACATGTAGTTGATTGTAACACCCATCTTCTTTTCAACTTCAGCCTTAACTCTGTTGGCGATTTCCTTCTGGTGCTTCAATTCCTTAACGTTGATTGTCAACGGAACCATGATTTCCAGATGTGGATCGAAACCTTCCTTCATGAGTTCTGCAGTTGCTTCGAACAAAGCGCGGAACTGAGTTTCGGTGATTTCTGGGTAAACGATACCAAGACGAACACCACGGAGACCCATCATCGGGTTAACTTCGTGCAATGCATCGATACGTCTCTTGAGTTCTGCAAGGTCCATTCCACGTTCCTTTGCAACTTCGCGCTGCTTGTCGTCGGTCTGTGGTACGAATTCGTGCAGAGGCGGGTCCATAAGTCTGAATGTCAAAGGCTTGCCATTCATAACCTTCAATGTGCCCTTTGCAGCTTCCTTAATGTATGGTTCGAGTTCCTTAAGAGCAGCTACGCGTTCTGCAGTAGTGTCAGAAAGAATCATATTGCGGAGCTTTTCGAGAGGCTTTTCGCTGTTCTTGCCGTAGAACATGTGTTCGATACGGAACAGACCGATACCTTCAGCACCGAAGTTGATTGCATTCTGTGCATCTTCTGGATTGTCGGCATTGGTGCGGACACCCATAGTTCTGTGCTTGTCAACAAGCTTCATGAATTCCTGGAAGAGTGGATTTTCGGTAGCGTCGATCATCTTAACTTCTTCGGCGTAAACCCAACCCTTAGAACCGTTGAGGCTCAAAGTGTCACCTTCCTTGAAAGTCTTGTCACCAATGTGAACTTCGCCCTTTGCAAAGTCGATCTTAACGTCTTCGCAGCCTACGATGCAGCACTTACCCCAGCCACGAGCAACGAGTGCAGCGTGTGAAGTCATACCACCGCGAGCGGTAAGGATACCGTCGGCAGCACGCATACCTTCAACGTCTTCTGGGTTGGTTTCTTCTCTTACGAGAACGCATTTAACCTTTGCCTTGTTGTACTGCATTGCCTTTTCGCTTGTGAGGGCAACCTTTCCAACTGCACCACCAGGACCAGCTGGCAGACCCTTAGCGATTACGCTGTGCTTCTTTTCGTCAGCAGCGTCGAGAATCGGGTGGAGGAGTTCGTCGAGTTGAGCAGGAGTGAGGCGCATTACAACTTCCTTCTCGTCGATAAGACCTTCGTGAAGCATATCGAGAGCCATTGTGAGAGCTGCAACACCTGTTCTCTTACCAACACGGCACTGGAGCATATAGAGCTTACCATCCTGAATTGTGAATTCGATATCAAGCATATCGTGGAAGTTCTTTTCGAGGATGTCGCGGATGTCGCAGAGTTCCTTGTAGGTCTGTGGCATGAGTTCCTGCATCGACTTCATATGCTTGTTCTGTTCGTTCTTTGTATCGTCGTTCAATGGGTTTGGAGTGCGGATACCTGCAACTACGTCTTCGCCCTGAGCGTTGATAAGCCATTCGCCGTAGAACTGGTTGTCGCCGGTAGCTGGGTTACGGGTGAAAGCAACACCTGTTGCAGAGTTGTCGCCCATGTTACCGAATACCATAGCCTGAACGTTTACTGCAGTACCCCAGTCGTCTGGAATACCTTCGATACGACGGTATGATATAGCCTTCTTTCCGTTCCATGACTTGAAAACGGCCTTGATACCGCCTTCCATCTGAGCGCGAGCGTCATCCGGGAATTCGGTTCCGAGAACTTCTTTAACCTTTGCCTTGAATTCTTCAGCAAGTTGCTTGAGTTCGTCGGCAGTGATTTCTGTATCTGACTTATATCCCTTGTTGTGCTTGAATTCGTCGAGCATATCGTCGAGGATCTTGCGGATGCCCTTGCCGTCAGCAGGTTCAATACCTTCAGCCTTTTCCATAACAACGTCGGCGTACATCATGATGAGACGACGGTACGAGTCGTAAACGAAACGTGGGTTGTTAGTCTTCTTAATAAGGCCGGGGATTGTCTTCGAGCACAAACCTATATTCAAAACTGTATCCATCATACCAGGCATTGAGCTGCGAGCTCCCGAACGGCACGATACCAAAAGAGGATTTTCGGTGTCGCCATATTTCATGCCCATGATGTTTTCAACATTCTTCATTCCTTCCCATACATCTTCCATCAATGTGTCGGGGAGATTGCAGTTGTTTGCGTAGTAAGCTGTACAACATTCAGTTGTGATTGTCAAACCAGCGGGAACAGGAAGTCCCAGCAAACACATTTCGGCAAGGTTGGCACCTTTGCCGCCCAACAAGTTTTTCATGTCGGCTTTACCTTCAGCTGTCTTTCCACCAAAGGTATAAACATACTTTACTTTACTCATTTAACAGTAAATTTTAATTTATAATTCCTTTAAAACGGGCGCAAAATTAATAAAAAAAATTATACCTTATTATATATAACAGCAATTTGTTGATAAAAAGATGAATTGCTATGGAAAGGCTTGATTTTTGGTGATTTATGTTATGTAGAAGCATTGTTTTTACGAAAAAAGCGGCTAATTAGCCGCTTCCTTCTGGTGGAGTATATCGGGGTCGAACCGATGACCTCATGGCTGCCAGCCATGCACTCTAGCCAACTGAGCTAATACCCCAATCCGTTAGATTAATTCTTGGCAAAATTACCATTTATTTCTTTATCCCCGCACGAAATCCTGAAAAAATAATTTCCGTTGCGCAAGGTGCTAACATTGATGGTATTGTGTGTGCCGTTTATCTTTTCTTCCTTTACAAGCGAACCGTTAACCGAGTAAATGCTGATTGTTCCGTCAGTCATTTCTTCGATTTCGATATTGAGAAAATCGGTGGTCGGGTTAGGGTAGATGCTTGTTGAAATTTTCTGGCTTTCGACGCAATTTGGGTTATCGCCATATCTTACAACAATTTTTGTTACGTTGCTTGCGTCGTTGCTTGTCTTCATTTCGACTATCGGGTAGTTGTCGTTTGCAGTCCAGTAGTTAAGTGTTGTGCTGGTTGATGACATCGGGAATGACATGCCCATGAATTCAGCCAATGCAGAACCGAGATTTATAGTTGTGCTTCCCCCGGTTAACATTGCTAACATCGGGTTTGTCAGCGTGCATTCGTTTATGTCTGTGAATTCGGTGCTGTTTAACCTGTGCAGGTACATGTTTGTAACGTATGCATACTGTCTGGTTTCGCGTATATATTCGTATGTACCTTGTTGCATCCTGTTGCCCGAAAGTGTTATGTTCCCACTTTCATCGAAATTCGAAGTGTATGTTACGTTCATGTCGATTTTTATGGAATCGTACTCGGCAGTAAGCATCTGATAGATATATTGCCCGTATTGCATTCCGTTGAATGTCGACTGCATTGAGCTGATATGCTTCAGGTATTGTCCGTGTGCTGTACTGTTTTTCTGGGAGTTCAACTGTGCCGGGAATAAGATCAGTTCCAACGGTTCGTCGAAGGCAAGTTCCATGTTGTCGTCGAGACCAAACTGCGACAATGCTCCGCTTATGCCTAGGCAAACAGCGTTTTCGCTTGTTACTTTTACGTGAGTCGTCATTTCGCTTTCGTCTGCGTACGAGCAGGTTTCTTCTATAAATTCTCCTTCAGTTGCAGGTTCGTTATATACAGCTGTATCGGTAATGCCGTAGACGCTAAATTGAGTTTCCAATGAATTGCCAAGTACGAAAGGATTGCTGACGATGCTCGATAACGGAATGGCATCGGTCATGTCGTTCTCTACCATGTAAATGTCATGTGCTACATTGCCAGGAATGTAGTAGTTGCTTGATGTTAATACCACTTGACCAAAGGCACATGTGCATAAAATCACAAATGCCAGTGCAGAAATTGCCTTTTTCATAGTAAAATCCTAGTTGAAAACCGTCTGTTCGTTGATTTCTATTGTTATTTCTGCAGTCTTGTCGTTTTCGAGAACAAGAACGCCCATACCTCTTCTTTCGCGATTATTCTTGTCGGCTTTCTTTGTTGCCTCTACCTTGAGGATGGATTCGTACTTGAATTCATATTCAATAATACCATCTGACTTTGTGTACTGGGTGTCGGCAATAGACTTGGTTTCGTCCTTCAGATACACCATGGTGTGGGCACTGTCGGAGTTGTTTGCCTTGACGACAACCATCGCACCTTCAACAGGTTGCTTGTTGGTATCGACAATCGTTACTTTTGCTTTGGGTGCTCTGGGCTGTCTGCATCCCGACATAAAACTCATGGCTCCGAGCACTATTGCCAAAGCCAAAATAATTGCAATATTTTTTTTCATACTCATCGTGAAATTTTTGCTAATTTTACGCCCACAATATTAATAAAAAAAACAATATAAATATTTATTTGTGAAAAAAATATTGCGGATACTGGTTGTTAGTTTTTGTGTGGCAGGATTTCTCCAGTCATGCAATGTCTTGCGTAATCCGCTAAAAATGAAGAATTACGTTGAAATAGAGACTACTGAAGGCAACTTCGTAGTAGGGTTGTACCAGGGGACTCCGAAGCATCGTGACAACTTTATCGAAAAGTGCTCGTCGCAGTCGTACAACGAAACCATGCTGTATAGGTCGGTGCGAAAAAGCGATTACTCGTTCGGCCTGCGTAATGGATTCAACGAAAGCAGCGTGATGCAGACCGATCTGGTTAACGAGGCTGTAATCCCGGCTGAGTTTAATGATAAGATTTTGCCGAAACGCGGTACTGTTGCGATGAAAAGGTTGGAAGGTGCACAAAATCCTGATAAAAAGTCGGATGCAACATTATTCTTTGTCGTTGATGGAGGAAAAAATATAACAGCCAGCGAGGTGAGAGCTGCTGTAGCAATCAAGAACCGAGATACCTATAAAATATATATAGATGAATTCCTGTCGCATCCCGAAAATAAGCCATTGAAGGACAGTCTCGATGCGCTTCGTTCGATGAAGACCATGAAGCAATACAACGAGATTTATGCACGGGTAATGCAAATGGTTAAGCCCCAGATTGAAAAGGATGGCGTGGAACTCTACTCAATTTCGGAAAAAAATATCGAAAAGTACGTTGAAACAGGTGGCGTACCTATGTTTGAGGACGTTTATACTGTGTTCGGTGAAATTGTAGTAGGACTGGATATTCTCGAAAAGTTTTCAAAGTTGGAAACCTCTCTCGACTATTGTCCTAAAAAGGATGTGTCGATAGTTTCTACTGCTGTGTTGAATAAAAAGGATTTTAAGAAGAAGTATAAATAAATGAATATGGATAAGATATCTTTTCTAGTCGTTGCGATTCTGTGCAGTGTGGTCGCATTTTCACAAGGAAACAAAAGCCTTGATGTTGTAAGTTACGAATTGCCCAATGGCTTGAGCGTCTATCTCAACGAGGATCCGAATGCTTCGGTGGTTCTTGGCGCAATTGCCATAAAGACTGGTGGAAAATACGACCCGGCCGATCATACCGGAACTTCGCATTACCTCGAGCACATGATGTTCAAGGGAACCGACGAGATTGGAACTATCGACTACAAGGCCGAAAAGGTTTATCTCGACAGTATTGTAATGAAATACGATGAACTTGCTGCAACAATCGACGATGCGCGCCGCAAGGAAATCCAGAAGGAAATAAACGCGCTTTCGCTCAAGGCTGGCAAGTATGCAATTCCAAACGAACTTGACAAACTCCTTGACGGTATGGGTGCAACTATGGTAAATGCTTTCACTTCAGACGAGGTTGTGGCTTATTTCAACGCTTTTCCGGTAGGACAGATGGAAAAGTGGATGGAACTTTATTCACATCGTTTCAAACATCCGGTTTTCAGGTTGTTCCAGTCGGAACTTGAAACCGTGTTCGAGGAGAAGAACATGTATGCCGACGAGTTCACTTCAAACCTTATGGAGTCGTTCATGTCGCATTTCTACAAGAAACATCCATATGGAACACAGACAGTTATCGGTAAGGCAGACCATATTAAGAACCCGTCGTTGACAACCATGCAGAAGATGTACGACACATATTATGTCGCAAACAACATGGCATTGATAATGACTGGTAATTTCAAGGTTTCGGATGTAAAGCCGATGATAGATAAGTATTTTGGCGAGTGGAAGCGTGGTGATGTTCCTGAGTATCCAAAATACGAGGAGAAACCTTTCAACGGTGTTGAATCTGTCGAGGTCGCTTTGTCTCCTGTAAAGATGGGTGTGCTTGGCTATCGTACTGTGCCTATGGGCGACAAGATTTCGTATGTAATTTCTGTTATCGAGAAATTGATGAACAATTCGTCGTCGACAGGTTATCTTGATAAGCTGATGAATGACAGAAAACTGCTGGCAGCAATGGCAATCAATTACGAACATCTCGATCATGGAGGAATGATGTTCCTGTACGTGCCGAAAATCCTCGGACAGAAGTTCGAAGATGCTGAAGCTTTGGTGAAAAACGAGATAAATCGTCTGCGTACCGAAGAAATCGACAAGGAATGGCTCGAATCGATAAAACTTGAAATGATAAAGGATTTCCAGTTGGAGATGGAGGATCCCGAAATGCGTGCATATAAGATGGGCGAATGCTTCTTGTCGGGTAAAAAGTGGCAAGAGGTCCTCGACTATCCGAAAATTATCGAGAGTATAACTGCCGAAAACATAAAGGAGGTTGCCGAAAAGTTCTTTGGCGACAACTACCTGTCGTACCATTCGAAGATGGGATTCCCGAAGAAAGATAAGCTTGATAAGCCCGGTTTTGATCCTATAGTGCCCGAAAATGCTGAAGTTTCGTCGGAATACGCAAAGAAATTCGAAGAAATGCCGGTTAAGTCGATGTCGCCGAAGTTTATTAAGGAAGGAGAGGCCTATATCCATAAGGACATCACAAAAGGTGTAGACCTTTATTACTCAAAGTTCGACCAGAACGATATCTTCAATATGGAAATAAAGTTAAAGACAGGATTGAAGAATAATCCAAAATACAACCAGCTGGCTTCGTATCTTCAGTATATCGGCACATCGAAATATACAAATGACGAGTTGAATAAGGAACTCCAGAAATATGCGGCATCGTATTCGATAAGTGCTGATGACAATTATTTTGTAGTTTCGATTGACGGTTTCAACAAGTTTTTCAAGGAATCGGTAAGTCTTGTGTTGTCTTTGCTTACCGATGCAAAGGCCGACGATTCCAAGCTCGAACGTATTGTCGAGGAAGACGACATGGCTCGTAAGATGGAACGCAAGTCGATCGATGATGTCGCTTCGGCGTTGGCACAATATGGCTTGTATGGTGAAAATTCAAAGTACTTGCGCCGTCTGAGTGCAAAGGAAGTTTCTAAAATTACTTCCGACGATATGATGGAGACTTTGGCAGAAGTGAAAAAGAATCCGTTTACTGTGCATTATTCTGGCGGTCTGAATATCGATGATGTTGCAGTCATTGTAAAGTCTATGGACTTTGGTCAAGAAAAGATGGATTCCGAATTCCCGAAGATTCTGCCGACAGTGGAATATGCCGAAAATACTATACTTTTCCTCAACGACCCGAAGGCTTTGCAGAGCAAGATTTACTTCTATATCGAAGGCAATGTGCTCGACGAAAAGCAAATGGCAAACCAGGATGCTTTCAACCAGTATTTCGGCACTGGAATGTCGTCGATTGTATTCCAGGAAATCAGGGAGTTCCGTTCGATGGCATACACTGCTTATGCTGTTAGCCGAAACGGACTTACCAAGAAGGATAAGTCGAAGTTCGTTGCATTCATAGGTACGCAGAGCGACAAGACAATAGATGCAATTTCGGTAATGACTGGTCTTATTAATGAAATGCCAATAAAAGAAAAGCGTATGCGCGGTGTTAAGGACTATTTGATGCAGTCCTTGCTAACTTCCACGCCAAGCGAACGCGAATTGACCGAAACCGTCGAAAGCTGGAGAACTTTCGGATACAAGGATGACCCGCGTAAGCTGCAGTACGAGGTATATAAGAACTTGGAATTCGACAATATAGTTGATTTCTATAAGCAGAATATCAGCGGTCGTCCGATGCTGATAACAATTGTCGGCAACAAAAAGAAAGTCGACATGAAGGAACTTGCAAAGTATGGCAAGATAGTTGAAGTAAAGCAGAAAACAATAATGAATTAATTCGGTATATGCGTATTAGGCTCGAAATATTATTGTTGGTATTGACTGTATTCTCCTTGCAGTCGTTTTCGCAGGGCAGGATAAAGGTTATGAGTTACAACTTGTTGAACTTCAATAATTATACAAGTTATTGCACAGCTCAAAACAATCCACACGAAGCAAAGGCCGGGTATCTGGCGACAATTGTAGCCAACCAGCAGCCCGATATACTATGTTGCTGCGAAGTAGGCGGAAAAAATCCAACATTGACATATTCAATTTCGTATATACTTGGTAACTCTTTGAATGTTAATGGTGTAACACGTTGGGCTTCGGCATCGGCATCTGGTAATACATATTTGAACAATGCTCTGTTCTACGACAAGACAAAACTCAAACTTGTAGCACAGACTAAGGTCGACACTGATATCCGCGAGATAAATATCTACAAGCTGAAGCACTTGACATCCAACGATACACTCAAGGTTGCTATTGCCCATCTAAAGGCAGGAACTGGTTATGAATCACAGCGTGGCACAGAGATCCAACAGCTTGTGAATTATCTTATAGCACAAGGCAATAACGACAATTTCATCGTATGTGGCGATTTCAACGTATATGGTGCTTCCGAACCAGCATTCCAGAACCTGGTTAACCCGTCGTATCTGCCGGTGGCATTCTACGACCCTGTAAACCAGATGGGAGAGTGGGCCAATAACTGGAATTATAGTGAGTATCATACTCAATCGACACATACCGACAATAACGGCTGTTTTTCGTATGGCGGCATGGACGACCGTTTCGACTTCATACTTATGTCAGGGACAATAATTAACGGAACCAAAGGCATAACTTACCATCCTAACTCGTATTGGGCTGTTGGACAGGATGGATATCGGTTCAATGGTTCTATCGACTCGCCGCAGAACAATACTTTGCCATCAAATGTAATCGATGCGCTATACAATATGAGTGACCATCTGCCTGTGGTTGCTGAACTCGATTTCGGCGATGTGGGTTATGCTTCCGAATCGACCGATGCTGGTTTCCAGTCGATAGTGCAGAATCCTGTATCCGATGTTTTGACAATGAGGTTTAGAACCGAAAAGCCTCGTGATGTATCGGTAGACTTGTATTCTTCTCTTGGCGTGTTGTTGCGTCATTATCAGGCGAATGTGCTTGCCGACGAGGTACTCGAATACGATGTGGCCGACCTTCCCAACGGTGCATATATTGTGAATGTAAGGTCGGAAGGCGTATCGGTTTCGCATAGGGTGATAAAAGCTGAATAAATATGGAAGGCGAATATGCAGAACTGATGAAGCGCCTTAAACGTCTCGACGGCAAGAAACTTGACGCGCTGTTTCATCGTCTGCACGACGAGGAGTCGGAAAAGATCGACTGCCTGCAATGTGCTAATTGCTGCCGTTCTCTCGGACCTCGGTTCATACAGAACGACATTGCGCGCATGGCTTCCCACCTGAAAATGAAGGAATCAGCCTTTATCGAACAATATTTGCGCATCGACGAGGACGGCGACTATGTTTTCAAGTCTATGCCTTGTCCTTTCCTTATGCCCGACAACTACTGCATGCTTTACAATTCGCGTACAAAGGCTTGCCGCGAATATCCGCATACCGATTCAAAAAACATAAAAAGCATATTGAAAATCTGTGAGTTAAACGCACAGACTTGTCCTATTGTGAAGAATATATTTGAAAGGATTAGAAAAAACGATTATGATCTTCTTAGACGGCTGTAGTCGCAGTCCGTCTTACCATATCGTCGGCAATTCTTCTATATACGCCCTTTTCGCCAAGACGTCCATATAGTTCCTTGTAGTCGTTTTCGATGGTTGCACGCTTTTCGCCGCCAACGATTATTTTGCCTAGTTCGTCGGTGGCGTTTTGCACGGTGAGGTCGTCCTGGATAAGTTCGCGCACGCTTGGCTTGTCGAGGATAAGGTTTACCAGCGATATGTATTTTACTCCCGAAAAACGCGATACCTGTCTGGCTATGAATACCGAAAATGCATCGGCCTTGTAGCATACAACCTGCGGAACACCGAACAATGCAGCTTCGAGTGTGGCTGTTCCTGAGGTTACTAATCCAGCTTCGGCGTGGGAGAGGATTTCGTAGGTGCTGTTGAACAGAAGTTCAACGTTTTCAGGCTTCTGGACAAGGAACTGGTCGTAGTATTCCTTGTCGATGGCTGGTGCGCCAGTGATTAGGAACTCGTATTGAGGATAATTCTTTGCCGTTTCGAGCATTACGGGCAACATCCTGCTTATTTCCTGCTTGCGGCTGCCTGCCATTGTGGCAATAATCGGCTTGTCGGGCAGATTGTGCATCTGGCGGAACTCGTCAATGCTTTTAGCATTGTATGATGAAGTTACATCGACAAGCGGATGTCCGTAGTATTCTACATCGATGTTGTATTTTGCGTAGAAAGCCTTTTCGAATGGAAGGATAGTGTACATGCGGTCGGTGTTGTCGCGAACCTTGTACACGCGGTTAGCCTTCCATGCCCACACATTGGGCGAAATGAAGTACAGCACCTTGAAACCTTGTTTCTTTGCCCATTTCGCAATTCGGAAGTTGAATCCAGGGTAGTCGACAAGTACTAGAGCATCGGGGCGGAAGTAGGTAATTTGCTGTTTTACAAGCTTTATGTTCGCAAAAATTGTAGAAAGGTTCTTTGCAACTTCGACGAAGCCCATAAAAGCGAGGTCGCGTATGTGTTTGTGCAGTTTTACGCCTTGGGCAGCCATAAGGTCGCCGCCCCAGCCTTCGATGGTGGCTTCGGTGTCGGCTGCTTTTATCTGCTCGACAAGAAACGAACCGTGCAGGTCGCCCGATGCTTCGCCGGCAATTACGAAATACCTCATTTCATGAATGTGAGTACGACAAATATAAGCGTGTAGATAACCAGCGAGTAGACAAGTCCCTTGACTGCATACCAGTAGTCCAGCTTCTTGAAAATGAAGTAGGGGATAAGGTCTGCGAAAACACAGAGACTAGGCGGTAGAATCGATTTGATTTCGATAAGCCTGTTTATGAAATCGACAAATCCCCAACCGTACATTATGTGCTCAATGAGGAAATAAATGAAAAAAGCGATTATTGGAACAATAATTCCAACCAGCAAACCGAAAATTGGCTTGTTGAATCTTTTTATCATGTTAGGTCTAGCTTCCATATTATAAATTCCAATTTTTTAGTTCTTCAATCATTTTGTATTCGGTAAAATCGGCTCGCACGGGAACTATTGCAGCGTAATTATCAGCAAGTGCATTTTCGTCGCAATTTTGATTTTCCGGTTCCATGTTCACCAAGTGACCGCGTTGGTAATATGCTGTGTTTCCGAATCTATCGGTTGTTTCCTCAAAGTCTTCGTACCAGTAGCTCTTTGTCTGGGTGCAGATTTTGAATCCTTTGAATTCTGCAGGAGTTGTCACTGGGTAGTTTACATTGAGGCTTACCTGATTTGGCAGTCCGTGTTCGAGTACTTTTTCGATAAGTGCCGGTGCTGTTTTTTCTACAACCTCGAAATCGGCATCTGGGTCGTGGGTGATAATTGAAAGACCGATGGATGGTATTCCGTAGAATGAAGCCTCGATTGCTGCGCCCATTGTACCGGAGTAAACGACGCTTATTGCCGAGTTGGATCCGTGGTTTATTCCCGACAGCATAAGGTCAGGTTTGCGTGGAAGAATTTTTGTAAGTGCGCCCTTTACACAATCTACCGGAGTGCCGTACAGAACATATTTTTCAAGATTTTTGCTGCTATGCCTGATTTCGTATCTTATTGGTGTTGTCAGCGAAACGGAGTGCGATTTTCCCGATTGGGCATTTACGGGGGCAACAACCACTAGTTTCCCGTATGGCTGTGCTATGCGTATAAGCGATTCGATACCTTTCGATGATATTCCGTCGTCGTTTGATATTAGTATTAGGCGTTCTTCCATACGCGGTTGATTAAAAATATCTTACATAAAAAAAGGTGCCAGATTTCCTGCCACCTTTTCGTGGTCCCACTAGGGCTTGAACCTAGGACCCCCTGATTATGAGTCAGGTGCTCTAACCAACTGAGCTATGGGACCTCGTTCCTTTCGGAAACGGACTGCAAAAGTACTGCAAATATTTTACAGTGCAAAATTATTTTCTACTTTTTTTGAAAAATGATTGGGCGATTTAGTTTCCAATGATTATCAGTCCTGTGCTGTCGGTGTTGCTTTTGTTGCCGGCGCGGTCGACAATGTAGAACTTGTACATTATGGTGTCGCCAAACGACATTGAATATTCGTTAAGATCTTCAATTTTCATGTCACCGCTCACTGATTGCTTCTTGTCGTCCTTGTAGATGCGCTCTACGAAGTAGTTCAAATCGACAAGCAAATCCATCTGCGTAAGCACGTTGTTTACCATTTTGTGCTTGGTCATGAATATTGTGTTCTGCCGTGGCGAAACCGTATCGAAGCCAATGTCACCGTCGCCGTCGGTGAACGAGAAGGTGAGGGTTCCGCGCTTTACAGTGTTGCCTAGCAATACAGTGTCGGCAAAGGTGAATTCCTTGAAAGTCACTGTCGGCTCGATAGGATATTCCTCCTCTGGCTTGCACGACGGCATTATTGCCGATGCAAGAAGCAGTAAAACCATATATGTAGTAAGGCGCTTGCGCATGTCAGAAATTTTAGGCAAAGATAATGATTTTTTACAAAAAAGCGGTATTCGTCATGCTGAACTTGTTTCAGCATCTGGAATACCGCTTCGTATTGATGTAATCTTCTATTTTACGCTAAGTTTGCCCCAATCGTCTTGTTCCACTTTTCGGTGATTACCTTTTCGGCATCGAGGGCGAGTTTGTTCTCCGACGAGAATAATGGCAGAATTTTCGTGCCTTTGCCTTCCTTGAACTCAATGTCAATCACCAATTTGTCGATGATTTCTCCACTGTGGTTTTCTGTGGATGTACGGCTGTTGCAGCTTTTTGCATCGTGCAGGTCGATGATTATGCCGTCGCCGCCTTTGGGCAGGTAGGCAAGTTTCTTCGCATTGCTGTCGATGCCGATTAAGCCGAGGTCGCAGCAGTCGAACTCGCTGAGGTCAAGACCGTTGCTTGTGGCAAACTTTCTGAATTTTTCAATGCTTCTCTTTTGTTTTCTCTTGCCAGATGTGGCAAGTATTACTACTGGTATAATCACTGCTATCGTGATTACTATTCCTAAAATTATATTGCTGTCCATTTTTGTTTGTTTTTTACTGATTAATAATGATTTATAATAAGAAACGAGAACCGTCATGCTGAACTGCTCCCTGAGCGGAGTCGAAGGGCAGCATTTGGCATCGTTTTTTGATTCCTATTAGCGACCCTTTGACTATGCTCAGGGAGCGGCTTGTTGTTCCCAAATCAGTAAAAATTATGGAATGGAAATGTCAAATAATGCTCTTTGAAAATCGCTTTGTTATCGGTCTTGGTTTTGAAAGTGACCGATTGCGAAAAAAGAATTGTCGTATTGGCCTTGTCAATCAGGATGTTGCTGTAGTCGAGCAAGGAACTGCCGTATCTGCTTTTCTGCGGCTGGCTGTTGTCGATTACTTTGGTTCTGTCGGTTATGACTAGCGTATAATTGTCGTTCTGAGCGACAAGCAGTTCCGTTTTCTGGCTTTTGCTTACGAATGCGTTTTCGTTGGTGCAGAATGCATATAGCGATGCGCTTCTGGTAAGAATCAGAAGTGTAAGGCAGAGCGATAGTATTCTGAATGTTGCTTTCATTTGAAAAAAATGCGGATGAAATCACCCGCATTTTATGGGTTGTTATTTCTTTTCTTCGTGCTTGTGCTGGCATTCGGTGTGGTTTCCGCTGCATCCCGAAGTTTTCTGTGCTTCCTGTCCCTGGTTGCAACCTGCATGATTTCCACTGCATCCGGAAGATTTTTGTGCTTCTTGTGCGTGGTTGCATCCAGCGTGATTTCCGCAGCAAGCGCCATTCTTTGCGTGTGGGCACTGGTGTCCTGCGTTGAAAACGGTTGCTGTGTAGCCAATTTCCTTGAGCGTTGCAATCAACTTTTCGGTGTCGGTGCGGTCGTTACGGTATTTGATATACACGGCGTTCTTTTCATGATTTGCCTGCACATCGATAACACCCTTGGTGTATGCCAACTGCTTAGCAACCTTGTCGGCGCAATTCTGGCAGTGCATTTCGGTCGAAAGGATTACTTCCGAAATCTTTTCGTTCTGCTTTGCAGCCTTCTGTTCCTGTGCGAATACGTTGCTCATTCCGAACAACATTACCAATACTAAAATCAAAATGTTCTTTTTCATGTCTTTAGTTTTTTATGCGTTACAAAATTAATTTAAATTTCAATATAAATGTCTTTCTTGTAAGCTACACACATTTTAGAAGAAAAATTCCACTCCAATTCCACAACTAAAGAAGGAACGCAGTGATATTTCATATTCTGTGATATTTTTAGGCAATGTGCGTATAAAATTTTTAAATTCATTAGATTCAGTGTCAGTGTTTCCAGAATATGATACACCATAACGATATTCAGCACTAGCATGTACATACGACATATCAAACACTGCCGATGAATATTGTGCATTGAAGTTGAGAGCGCAATACGATTTTAGCATAACTGACAGACGAAGTCCCGCATGAAGCGACATATTGCCGTGTGTGCCAGTCTGAAATCTTGACCCATTTGCGAGACCGCCACGCTTAAAATCAATATCATACATATTGCAAATGCCGTTGCTCTCTAGTGTTCTCAAACCAGTTTTGCCTTCTGTGTTTTCGTTCAAATTAATGTCTGCCGAAACTCCCATCCACGGTTCAATATATAGTTTGTCGCAGAGTTTTACACGATAACCAGCTGTTAATGGAATCTGTATGCTGTACATGTCGGCAAGTGTATGCTGTCCAATATGATTCGGATTTATCCAAGCTGTACTTTGAAGATTAAAGAACGATACTCCAATTCCTAATTTTAATTTTTCGTCAATTAGATAAGAAAAACTTATATTGCCGTTTGGTACGGCATCCATTACTTTTTTGAAGTATAGTTGTTCTTCATCACTATCTATCAGACGGGTGTATGATTCGTTGATTGTAGGATTGCACAACTGCCAGCCAATATTGGCAGAAACACTGAATTTTTGAGAGAAACTAAGTATCGGCATTGTAATAAGTAATATAGCAAATACCTTTTTCATATTTCTATTTTTTTATGAGTTACAAAATTAATTTAAATTGCTGTATTTATTCCGTTTTATATTATTTATTTTTATCACTTTACAGTCATTCCGCAAAACAAAGCGAACAGCATAAGGAACGTTGCTTGTGAGCCTGTTTATGCGGAATCTCCCTTGAGTACCCAAAGGAGATTTCGCATAGCCGTCTTCACAACGCTCCACCGTTGGTATCGCGTGTTCAGTCAGACTTCCGAAATGACGGTCTCTTTTTTCCATATCGTTTATTAATAATTTCTAATCTCTATCAATTGCAAATCTTATACCTAAATAGAATTTCCTTCCGTCGATTGGACCCCAGATGAGCGACGAGTCGAAGTAGTCGCCAAACGGGTCGCCAGCAGCGATAATCGGGTCTTTCTGTGTGAAGTTGAAGATGTTTTCAACGCCGACATAAATGCTCCATTTCTTGAAGAACTTGGTAATCTGTGCGTTGAAGATGTTGTAAGCCTTGAACTTGTCGTCGCGGCGGTATTCTTCGGGATTGCTGGCTGTTGACGGTATTCTGCCCGGTCCGTTGAACTGTGCGGTGAAGTCGAACTGCCATTTTTCAAGCTTGGTGCGGTACGAGGTGGTTAGCAAGCCTTTGAAACGGCTCATCAACGGCGATTCTACAAGGTTTCCATCGATGGTCTGCTTTACATCGTTGTAACGGAATGCGCCTGTAATGTCCCATCCGCGAAGCACTTCGCACGACATTTCAATCTGGTAGGTGTTGGAGAACGATTTGCCCTGCAGGTTGTAGAACTCAACGACGCCCGGTGTCTCGAAATCTGCGACAATCTGCTTCACGAAGTCGGTGCGGTAGTATTCAGCCATAATGTTTAGCAGCCGATTCTTAATAGGTATGTTGGCCGAGAAGGTTGCACCGTAGTTCCAAGCTTCTTCGAGGTCGAGATTGTCGTAGATTACCATTCTGCGCGACGATGCCAGCAGGAACGAGTTTTCACTCAGTATATTAGCCTTACGGAATGCCCTTCCAGCAGATGCTCTCAAGGTGAGGTATTCGTTGATGCTGTACTTGAGGTTCAGTCGGGGAGTGAAGAGGAATCCGTACTGGTTGTGGTAGTCGCCACGGACGCCTGCAATCATATTGAAGTTGCCGAAATGTCCAGTGTATTGGAAGAATGCTCCCGGAACAGCTTCGATGTCGTTCATTATGCTGTCGTTGAGGTTCTGGTGAAGGTTTTCGTACTTCATGCTTGCACCGGCGGTGTAGGAGTGCTTCTCGTTCCCACCGAATGCCGATTTCCACAATACATTGGCGTACAAACTATTCTGACTTGCATCGAAATCATTATGTCCGTAGTAGGAATCCTGATGGTGGGTTATGAAGTTGGTAATCACCGCAATGCTCTGGTAGTCCTTTTCGGGGAACACATATCCGCACTTCAGGAAGGCTTCGCCACGCTGCGAGTGAATCTTTATTTTGTAAAGATCTGGTTGCAAGGAGTCTATGTAGGTAGGATGGTCCTTGCTTATTTGTCCGTTTTTGCGAGTCTCGTCGATGTACTTCACTCCGAACCGCATTGTAAGGTGCTTGCCGAAATAGTCCCAGCGGTTGAAAAAGTTGTACTGGGTGACATTGGGCGAGTCGTAGAAGTTGTCGTTGTTGTGGTCCATCTTGATGAAGCGGTTCTGGGCATGTGCAAAAATCTGGGTGCTAACCTTTTCGCTGACTTTTATAGGCGCATCGATGTTGCCTTCGACATTGCCGTGCGAACTTCCCATTAGGTTGAGCGAGAACTTATCGGAAAACTTAGGCTTCTTGTATTCCACATTTATCTGACCAGTCACAGCGTCGTAACCGTTTATAACAGTGGAAGTTCCCTTCGAAATCTGCATCGAGGTCATCCACGGGCCGGGAATGTAGCCAAGTGCGTACGGCTGCGAAAGTCCGTAGAGGTTGGGAATGTTTTCGGTAAGGAACTGCACATATTTTCCTGCCAGACCGAGCAGTTTTATCTGCTTTGCGCCGGTGGCGGCATCGCTTGTGCCAGCATCGACAGATGCGTTTGTCTCAAAACTTTCCGAAAGGTTGCAGCAGGCGGCCTTGCAGAGTTCCTGTCCCGAAACGTCCTGCACATTGCCGATTTCCATTCGCGAATAGTGCGAACTGGCGGCTCGCTCGTTCACTGTGACTTCCGAAAGCATTTCGCCGGCGGTAAGCACGATTTCTATGTTCTTCTTCTTCTCTGGAATTTCAAGAGTGTCGCTGTTGTAACCGATGAAGCTGACAATCAGATTGTTGGTCGTGCTGACCTTGTTTATCTTGAAATTGCCGTTCATGTCGGAGATTGTTCCGACGCTACTGTTTTCCCAATAGACATTTGCACCGAAAAGCGTCTGCTTGTTGCCATCGACAATCTCGAAGACGGTGCCGCTAATTTGGGCTTTGCTTATTGTGGCTATTGCTACGAAAGCAATTAATGCCAATATTTTGTTTTTCATCGTTTTACTTCTTTTAATTATGAATTTGGACTATTGTCCGTTGCTATCTCGTTGGTTTTGAGATGCAATTCATAATCTGAAGCAGGAGAGGAGTGGACACACTTTGCCCTTGTCGTACAAATGTTCGGCGTTGGATGCCAACAATTTAGTTTCAATTTCGTTTGTCGTACAAGTGATATTTGAGCAAGGTGCGAAATTGTTGCTGATGAAAGTCTTTATTGATGGAATTTCGGGCAAAGCCGAGTGTTCGTCCTGCTGGAACAAGTCCTTAAGCGACATGAAAACTACATGGGTGTGCTTCTGGTGTTCCGACTTGTCCTGGCAGTGGCAGTGATGTCCGTCGCAATGGTGGCTGTGACATTCGTGGTGCGAATGGCACTCGTGGTTGTGCGAAACCTCGCCAAACTCGAAGAGGCTCACTTCGGCATGCTCTTCGTTGCAGCATTTGCAGAAATAGTATTCATACACAATGCCGTTTGAGGTAAGCATCACCATTATGGCGGTAAGCACGGGCAATATGGCTTTGAATAATTTCATCGTTGCAAAGTTAAGTGTTTTTCCTTTTGCCTGTGTTTGATTAACAAAACATTAATAATTGATGCGTGACGGTGGATAAATTTTTCGTTCAAAAATATTTTTGGCCAAGAATATACGATTTTCATCTTTTGTAAATTTTGTTTATCTTTGCAAATTTATTTGTAGTCGTACGTATTGTGCGTTTTGACTTAACACAATGAAAAAGAAGATTATAGGACAGAATCTCGTAATAGTGTCGGTGCTTATGTTGGCGTCGGCATTTGTTGCGCTGTACTATAATATAAACTATGGTGAGACCGATTTTGTTCCTTTGCTTGTTCCCTCGCTGATTACAATGGCATTGGGATTCTTCCTTTACTTTCTCGGAAGGAAGGCGAAGAAAAAACTGCGCAAAGAGGATAATTTCTTTATAGTTACGTTTACATGGTTGATTCTCACCGTGCTGGGAATGATACCATATCTCATGTGCGGCACTTTCGATAATATTTCCGATGCGTTTTTCGAGACAATGTCGGGATTTACGACAACAGGATCTACGGTAATGACCAATATCGATTCTCAGCCTCATGGAATTCTGCTATGGCGAAGCATTACGCAGTGGCTTGGCGGTTTGGGTGTTATCGTGCTGACAATGGCTTTCTTCTCGCAAAAGAACAAGGCTCACGAAACTCAGTTGTTTTCTGCAGAATCACCAGGTATTGAAGTCGATAAGCTCGGTTCGCGCATCCGTAATACCGCGCAGAAACTGTGGGTTATCTACATTGTGCTTACCATACTGTGTTTCGTTGCATACTATCTCGGTCCGATGAACCTTTTCGATGCCGTCTGCCATTCGATGACGACGGTTGCAACAGGCGGTTTCAGCACGCATCAGGCAAGCATAGGCTACTGGGCTTCGCCATATATTGAATATATGTGTACGCTCTTCATGGCGATGTGCGGACTTACGCTGGCTCTGTACTACTTCCTGATTGTCGGACGTTTCAAGGCGTTCAGCAAGAACGAGGAAATGCGCTGGTACTTCGGCATAATATTCATCGGCGTGGCTGTGTTTATGCTGTTGTTCTACTCGCTCGAATACACTACGGTGCTTACTGCCGACCAGCTTTCGTCGTTCCCGATGGGCTTCGAGGAGACATTCCGCGCTTCGCTGTTCAATGTGGTGGCAATAATGACATCGTCGGGATATCAGGCAAGTTGCTTCGACTATGTTGCTTGGGGACAAGCGTTTATCATTCCGACGGTACTTCTTATGGCAGTTGGTGGATGTTCTGGTTCGACGAGCGGTGGTATCAAGGTTTCGCGAATTGCAATCGCAGTGAAAAACCTTATTGCCGACCTTAAGCGTCAGCTTCATCCTCAGGCCGTGATTCCCGTAAAGATGTCGAAGCGTTCTCTCGACCAGACCACAGTTATGCGCGTTATGGCATTCATAATGGTGTATATAATTACCGTGCTGGTTGCCACGCTGTTGCTTACTTGCTTGGGAATGGACTTTACAAGTTCGTTTGTTTCCTGCGTTTCGGCGATGAGCAACATCGGTCCTGCCTACGGAATGACTGGTCCAGCAACGACTTTTGCCGCTATTCCCGACATTGCCAAGTGGATACTTTCTGGCATGATGCTTGTCGGTAGGTTGGAAATATTTACGGTATTGCTGTTATTTACAAAGGAATATAAGGTTACGAAATAAATGTTGAATTAATAAAAAAAGGAACACACGATATAATGTAAAGACGCAAAATTTTGCGTCTCAACTAGAATGCAAGAAACTTTTAATTATTACTTAGTACAGTCGAGCCTTGGCGCGACTCAACATTGAATTATTGAATTGTTGAATTTTTAAATTATTAAATTTTTAAATATGAAAAACATAACATTACTTTTAGTTTGCGCACTTTCATTTTCTGCGCTTGCTTTTGCCGACAACGACAAACCCGTAAAGGTTGAGGACATGCCAATGACCGCACAGGAATTCCTAAAGGCTTATTTCCCGAAGGTAAAGGTTGCTTCAGCAACACTCGACGAGAAGGATGGCGACTACGAGGTGCGTCTCGAAAACGGCGTGAAGATTGAGTTCAACAAGGTTGGCTCGTGGATGGAAATCGAAGGACATGTCGCTTTGCCCAAGGGAATCGTAAGCAGCAACATTTACGACTATGTTGCCCATAACTACAAGAAGGCCAAGATTTTCAAGATTGAACGCGACAAAAACGGCTTCGAAATCGGACTTGACTCAAATGTTGAGGTGCATTTCGACCTTAATGGTAATTTTGTAAAGGCTGAAAACTAATTTTTTATGAAAAACATACTTGTTGCTTTGCTGTTCTTGCTGTCGCTGTGTGCGTACGGGCAGGAGGAAGATTTTATTGGTGGAAATTGCACTAGCATAATGGTAGGCAAGAAAGCCAGTGCCGACGGTTCTGTGATAACTTCGCACACCTGCGACGGTCGTTACCGCACATGGATGACGATAGAGCCGGCTGCCAACTATAAGGATGGTGCTACCCACAAGGTTTACAAGGGCACTATGCACACCAAGAGCCGCACCGACACTGTTGGCGTAACTCTCGCTGGTGAAATTCCGCAGGCAAAGCACACTTACGCCTACCTTAACACCGCATATCCTTGCCTTAACGAAAAGCAGCTTGCCATTGGCGAGACTACTTTTTCGGGTCCCGATACGCTCGTGAATAGCAAGGGAATGTTTATGATTGAGGAACTTGAGCGCGTCGCACTTATGCGTTGCACAACTGCCCGCGAAGCTATCAAGCTCATCGGTAGCCTTATCGCTGAATATGGCTATGGCGATGGCGGCGAGTGCATTACGATTGCCGACAAGAACGAGGTATGGCAGATGGAAATCCTTGGCGAAGGTCCCGACAAGATAGGTGGCGTGTGGGCAGCAAAGCGCATTCCCGACGACCATGTTGGCGTGTCGGCAAACATAGCTAGGATAGGGCAGATGGAGCGCAACAATCCCGACTATTTTATGGCTTCCGACAATGTTGAGGAAGTTGCCAAGAAGTACAACCTGTGGGACGGCAGCGAACCGTTTGTCTTCTGGAAGGCTTTCGCTTCATCGTATGGCGCTGGAAAAAACTTCAAGGAACGCGAGTTCTTCATCCTCAGCAGCCTAGCACCATCGCTTGGACTGACAATGGATATGGACGAACTGCCGTTTTCGGTTAAGCCAGACGAGAATGTCGATGTCCGCAAGGTGATTGAACTTTTCCGCAGCACCTACGAAGGCACCGACCTCGATATGACACGCAATGTGCGTATGATTACCAAGAAGCGTCTTGAGGACGGCACTATGGTTGACGATACGATTGTAAGTCCAATTGCAAATCCGTGGCTTGGTACAAGTTTGCGCAACACTTTGAATTTCATAGCCCCCGAAACTGTAACTTTCCAGCGCACTGTGGCAGTGGCCTGGTGTTCGTACTCGCATATAATCCAGTTGCGCAGCTGGTTGCCCGACGAGGTAGGTGGTGTTTGCTGGATGTCGGTTGATAATCCTGCACAGACACCTCGAGTTCCGATTTTCAGTGGAACAACCGCATTGCCAAAGGCTTACGATGTATGCGGACAAAAGCAACTCGACGATAATAGCGTATTGTGGACCTACCGCAAAGCCAACAAGTTGGCTACCGTGGCATGGCAATCGACAAGACCGATACTTGAAAGTGCTCTCAAATCGTACGAGGATGATGCATTTGCCGGTCTTAAGGATTTGGAACAGAAAGTAGTTGACAACGGCAATGCCAAGAAGTCGGCCAAACTTTTGAATGCCTATACAAGCGACAATTTTGAGAAGTCTGCAAAGAAATGGAAGCAACTGGAGGAAATGTTCTGGCTGAGGTTCGGAATGGGATTTTAATACAGTTAAAAGTTAAGAGTTAAAAGTTGAAAGTTTGAACTTGAAACTTAGAACGGCGAAGCCCTCAACGAAGTTAAACTAGAAACAAAGAAACTTTACTTATGCGAATTGACATTATAACCGTTTTGCCCGAAATCCTTGATGGACCGCTGAACAACTCGATTATCAAGCGAGCAACCGACAAGGGAATTGCCGAAGTTCATATCCACGACCTCCGCGAATACGGTCTTGGGCGTCACAGGCAAGTCGATGACTATGCCTTTGGTGGTGAGGCTGGCATGGTAATGATGATAGAACCTATCTACAACTGCATCAACGATTTGAAGAAGCAGCGCGACTACGACCTTGTAATTTACACTTCGCCCGATGGTAGGCCGTGGAAGCAGAAGGAAGCCAACCGCATAAGCATGATGAACAACATTATAATACTTTGCGGACACTACAAGGGCATCGATTATCGCATACGTGAACACCTTATCGACGAGGAATATAGCATTGGTGACTTTGTGCTCACTGGTGGCGAACTTGCCGCTGCTATGATGTGCGACAGCATTATCCGCGTTATCCCGGGTGCCATTGGCGACGAACAGTCGGCCTTGTCCGATTCGTTCCAGGATGGACTTCTCGCTCCGCCAGTCTATACCCGTCCTGCCGAGTTCAACGGCTGGAAAGTCCCCGATATTCTGCTTTCTGGAAATTTTGCCAAGATTGACGAGTGGAAGGAGGATTTGGCCTACGAGCGCACAAAGGCATTGAGACCCGATTTGCTGGAAGAATAGAAATAAAAAAATCCACCAATCGGTGGATTTTTTTTATTGTTGCTTTATAGTTCTACTTGTCGTAGCAATCTAGTCCGCTTTTGCCAAAATAGTAGTTGCAATATCCAATATCGGCACAATCAGAAACACCGTATTGATCTGGCGTTGTGGTAAAACTGTTAAGGAGAACTCCTTCGCTCCAATTGTCGCAAATACACTTTTTGCTTTTTCCACATGAAACTGACAATAATGCCAATGTTGCTAATGTGATGATGATAAATAATATCTTTTTCATGTTGTTATAAGTTTAAATGATGATGTTGCAAAGTTAAAAACTATTTTTCATATAAGAAATATTGTATATGTTAAAATAACTACTTAATCTTATCTCCGCAAAATTCTCTTCTACCACATTTAGTGCAGTGGCTTCCCATCCATACGCCATCGAACTGGTTTATGGCTGATTCTACAATTTCAGGGTCATTGGTGAAGATCCCGGCTTCGAAGTTGCGTTTCTGCGGACTTTTCATGCCAATGCCTGCACCAGTCAGATTTGCAGAACCAATGTAGGCACTTTCTAGGTCAAAAATCAGCATCTTGAAATGTACGCGAGGACAAAGTACTCGTTCAAGGTTTGTATGCAGAATAGGGTAGCGGTCGAAGTCGGCGCGGAAGTTTTCTCCAGGTTCCTTGGCATGTATGAGCCGTATTTCAACGCCTCTTTTCAGAAGCGATGCGAGAATGCCAAGCATTGGTACCACATCATTGCCTTGCTTTATGTACAAGTCCTTGATGTCGGCAGTGCCAATCCATAGTGTACGCTTTACGCTTGTCAACTTTGCAAGCACTTCGCTGTAATGCTGTTCGTCGGCTATGTATTTTAAGAATGGAGACATGATGCTTTATAATTATGGCAACACATATGTTCTATTTTGCAAATATACATTTTTTATAAGTAAGAACGTCGTTTATATCGATAAAAAAAGCGTTGTCCTTAGGGCAACGCATATATGAAATATATCTTGAATAATTGCTTTTAGATGACTTTTCTCCAGAATCGGTTGGTAATGTCAACTGGCTTTGTGTTGTTGATTTTGTACATCCTCTGGTTGGTTGTCTTCTTGTCGAGTCCACCATACTTTGGATTGTAAGGGCCAAGTTTCAGATACTGGAAAGGAGTGATGTCCTTCGGGAAGGTTTGTTTACCGGAATACCAGGCTACCTTCTTGTCGAAAGTCTTGTGGACATATTCGGCCATCTTTATGACTTCGTCCTGATTGGCGTCGCCGCCCATGAAGCAGAAGCAAGTTATGCACTTGTTGTACTTCGAAATCATGTTCGATATGGTTTCCTCGTCGAGCTGGTTGCCGATGTCCTTGCAAAGGTGCGGACTATGGCAGCCAGGACAATGGTTCGGGCAGTTGCTAAGGTTTACAGCCAAAGTAACTTCGTCGGGAACTTCCTGGAATACAATGTCGTAATTGTAATATTTTAGCATTCTTCTGCCTCCTTCAACTTATTGTCGTAATATCTTCTGTGTGCTTCTTCCTGACGTGCTTCCGAGAAGTTGCTAACGCGCTTCATGTATCCGATAATTCTTGTCAGATAGTCGACGTCGGTGCTTCCGCATTCCGGACAAGTCTTCAAGTAGCGCTTGTCGATATGACCGCACTTGTTGCAGACAGTATTCGGGATGTTGAACGTAAAGTAGTTGCAGCCTTCGATTGCAGCAATCTTCAGCAACTGGCGGTACTGAGCCTTGCTCAAGTGTTCCTCGAGGTTGACGTGCAGTGCCGAACCACCTGTGAGGTGCTCGATGTATTCCTTGCCGTGCAGGCGGAACTTGTCGATAGTGTTGATTTCCTTGTCCTCTACGACGAAGAAATAGCTGTTGTAACAGTCACGTGGTACGAAATAACCGTCTTCCTTGTCCCATTTTGCGTGCTTAACACCAACGTTTTCTGCAGGAATCATTTCGCAGTTGAACATGAGTTCCTTTGTGCGGTACTTCTTGTTGTAGGTTTCGATAAGTCCGAGTACGTTCTTTACATAGTTGCGGTACTGTGCGTTGTCGCTGATTTCCATGCCGAGGTATTCGGCCGACTCGACAAGTCCGTTGACACCTATTGTAAGGTACTGGCGGCTTATGTTTATGAAACCTGCGTCGAACAATGGAAGCATACCCTTGTTGAGCAAGTACTTGAGGTTTTCGTTGTATGCGGTCTGAACCTTGTGCATAAGGTCAACAACTTCTTCGACGAAACTGAGGAACGGCATCTTTTCCTTCTTTTCGTACTGGATGCAGCGGTTGAGGTTGATTGTGAGAACGCTCTTCGAACCTGTAGAAACACCGCCGGCACCAAGTGTATAGCTGAACTCGTTGTCGGTGATTTCGTTGCGCAGACGGCAGCAGCTGCTGAGCGAGTCTGCATTGTCGCTTATGTAGGTGAAGAAGGAGTGGCCTTCGGAGTACATTTCGGCAGTGAAGTCGCCGTATTCCTTGTCGCGAACGTCGCCGTCTTCCGAAAGGAGAGCCATAGTTTCTACAGGGAAGGTGAGAACGGTCTTTGTACGTTCTTTGTTGAACCACTTCATGAATCTCTTCTGCAACCAGTTGAGCGATTCCCAGTCGGGCTGTGAACCGTCGGGGAAGCGGAAGTCGCCAAACAAGCTCTGGAAATAGAACTTGTCGTAGTATGATATGTTCCAGAATACCGACTGGAAGTTACGTGCGCCTGTCGGCTGGTTGATAGAATATACGATCTGCTCGAAGCAGTCGGTGATAACCTTGTCGATTGTACGTTTCTTGAGCGAAAGATCAACAACTTCATCGGCGCGCTTGTAGTAGTCCTGTCCGTATTCCAAACCTACAAAGTAGTTCATGTACATCAGGAATTCGGGAGTTGCACATGCACCGCTCAACATGCTCGATACGATGAATACCAAGTTGATGAATCCGCCGCAGAACGACTTGAGGTTAGTCGGCTTGGTTGAATTGCCACCGATAATCTGTGTGCCGTGCAACAACCACGGGTACATCGTGATACTTGCGCAGTAGTTTGCTATGCTGGTCTCGTCGTTCTTGTAGATGAAGTGCTTGTTGAGCAAGTTCAAATACTTGTCGGCCAGTTCCTTGCCGTACAATTCCTTAATCTTGTCGCATAACATCTTGCGGTTCAGACGGATGAAGTTCTGCTTCGGAAGTTCGCCGATAAGGGTAGCTATGTTCTTCTTTTCAACGTTAGCGTTAGCGTCGAACTTGCTTCCTGTAGCAGCGTTCTTTGCCTCGCAGTAGTCGAGCAGGAAGTCGAGCTTGCCCTTTACTTCGCGGTCTTCGAGGTGTTTCTGACGATATAGGATATATGATTTTGCTGCCGCATAGTAACGTTCTGCCATCAAGGCTGTTTCGACCTGGTTCTGAATCTCTTCAACGCTTATGCCGTCGTATATGTTTACACGGCTGAGTATGTTTGTAAGCACTTCCTGTGTGGCAAAACTGCCTACAGACAAGAATGCTTTCGAGATTGCAGCCTTAATCTTTTCTACTGAGAATAATTCTCTTTTTCCGTTCCTCTTGACAATAAAATTTTCGTTATAAAGCATATCCTATACCTTTTATATTTTTTGTTTAAACACTAATAATTTGCCTTTTTCAAATTCAACACCTAATGAGTCTATTGAGACTTTCATTTCCTTTTGGCATTGCAAAATTATTTCAAAGGACATATTCGAAAATGATTTTCTCCGTGTTTATATTAACAAACTTTTGAACATAAATAACTATATTGTAGTCAATTCGTTGCATTTTTTTTCGTCTTCGTAACTTAAAAAAGTGCCAAAATTTCAAATCGCAATGATGTCCTCTTTTGTTCGTTGCCTAATTTTTTCATATATGCAGTATTTTACTTATGTTGTGTCAAAAAAATAATATAGCTATTCAAATTTTTTATACTATTAATGTGAATTTTTTTTAAGTGCCCAAAAAGCATAAACGTCAGATTTTTTTCAGCTCCGAATTTTTCTGAAAGAATTGTTTTGGTGTTTGCGGAATGCTGAAGATGATTCTGCGGATAATTGGCTGTTGTGATGCTAACCGACTGATATCTAACAATTAATACCGTTTAATATTAAATTATAATAGGTGTGTCAGGAATGATTGTGGGAGAGTGGGCTTATAACAAAAAAAGGACAACCAGTATGATTGTCCTTTTTGTCGGAGTGGCGCGACTCGAACGCGCGACCGCTTGCACCCCATGCAAGAATGCTAGCCAACTGCACCACACCCCGCCTTAAAATTGGACTGCAAAGATAGTCCTTTTTGATTGTATGGCAAAACTTTTTTTGAAATGTTTTTAAATCATTTTCAATGAGCAAGTTGTGTCAGAAATGTCGAGGCGATATTGGCCACCTTCGATCAGCGGCTGGTTGTCGTCGATGTGTCCGACGGGAAGTCCGAAGCCTATAGGGTAGGAATATTCCGCAGTGTGAGCCTTTACAATTTCGTATGCCGTCTTGCCGAACGGGCTGGCATTGTCCTTCATGTCGCTGAAGGTGCCTACGACAAGTCCGCGCAGTTTTGCCAGCTTGCCGCTCATCTTCAGGTTGATCATCATGCGGTCGAGGTGGTAGAGGTATTCGTTTAGGTCTTCGATGAAGAGAATCTTGTCGTCGCAGTCGATGGCATAGTCGGTGCCCTGCAGACTGTAGATTATCGACATGTTGCCGCCGATGAGTTCGCCCTCGACGGTGCCTTTTCTGTTTAGTTCGTCAGGCGCGAAGGTGTACGATACTTTTTCGCCTTCAAGAATCCTGAATATGTTTTTTATGCATTCTGCGTCGGCGTTGTTGTGTATTGCCTTGGCCATCTGGCAGTGCAGGCTTCTCACGCCGTGCCTGTTTGCTAGGATGTGCAGGTTGGTTATGTCGCTGAAGCCAAGTATCCATTTGGGATGTTTCTCAAACTTCGACATATCAATCTTGTCGATGATGTGGTTTACGCCGTAGCCGCCACGCGAGCATAGTATCGCGTCGATTTCTGGGTTGTCGAGCGCCTGCTGCAGGTCGGCAAGACGTTCCTCGTCGGTGCTGGCCATCTGGTTGAACCTGCCAAGGCAATGCTTAGATATTTCTACGTTGTAGCCAATTGCTTTCAGATAGGCCTCGGCTGACGCCACAAAGTCCGGGTTTATATATCCGGCAGGACTTACGATCGCTATTTTACTTCCTTTCGATAAATACGGAGGTGTTTTCATTTATTCGATTTTTTTGCAAAAATGAGAAAAAATAAAACTCGTCGCGCACCTATTTAAGATAGTTTTTTAACATTCGATTGTAAAACACTGGTAGATGCGGTAAAAGATTGTTTGAAATTAATTTTTCAGGAAAATAGGTGGGAACAAAAAAAATACTATTTTTGCAAATTGGTTAATGTATGTTAATTTATAATGAAGATGAAAAAGTTTTTTGTAATTACAGCCTTGTTGTTGATGACAATGTTCGTTTATGCTCAAAGAGTTGATGTCGTAGAGGTAAATGAAATATATGGTAAGGAGACTCATCCGGCTTTGGCAACCCAGGTTATGTTTACCGATGCAAAGACCGTCATGAAGGAATTTACATCGTATATTAAGAACTATAAGCCCGAAAGCCTTTCGAGCAAGAAGGGAATGTTGTTTGCCGACAACGTGATAATTCCAGAAATAAGTGAAAATGCTATCGATGTTTATGCAAACATCAAGCAGAAAAAGGGTAGCGATGTCGTTGACCTTGTGGTATCTTTCTCGATTGGTGGAAATTTGCATATTACTTCCACTCAGGCCCCGACTCAGTATCCTGCAGCATACAACATGCTCAAGACTTTTGCCAACGATTTGACAAACAAGAATCACAATGCAATGCTGAAGACTGCTGAAAAGGCTTTGTCGAAGGAAGAAAAGAAGATGGCTTCGTACGAAAAGAAGGATGCAAAGTTGCAGAAGTCGATTGATTCGTACAAGAAGGACATCGCAAAGCTCGAAAAGAAGATGTCGAAGGCAGAATCACAGAAGGAAGATGTGAACAAGAAGATGGACGACCAGAGGGTTGTTGTTAGAGAAAAGAAGGACGTTTACAAGAAAATAGAAAATTTATAAAATAAGAAGACATGAAATTTGGTGTAGTAATATTCCCAGGTTCAAACTGCGACCATGATATGGTCTTTGCGCTCCGCGACATATTGGGACAGGAGGTTGTGGAATTGTGGCATAAGGATACCGACTTGCAGGGTTGCGATGCAATAGCAATACCAGGCGGTTTCTCATATGGCGACTATTTGCGTTCGGGAGCAATCGCAAAGTTCTCTCCAATAATGGAGAAGGTTGTTGAGTTTGCCGCAAAGGGCGGTTTCGTATTCGGCGTATGCAACGGATTCCAGATATTGTGCGAATCGGGATTGCTTCCTGGAACTTTGCTTCACAATACCAACCAGAAGTTCATTTGCAAGAACCAGTATATCAAGGCCGACAACAACGATTCGGCAATGACAATGTACATTCCGAAGAACAAGCCTCTCAATATTCCTATCGCTCACGGCGAAGGTCGCTACTATGCACCAGAGGATGTTCTGAAGCAGTTGCATCAGAACGGCCAGATTATTTGGCGCTACTGCGACAAGGAAGGCAATCTGTCGGAAGCTGACTGCCCCAATGGCTCGCTTATGAATATAGCTGGCGTATGCAATGCCACCAAGAACGTTTTCGGTATGATGCCTCATCCCGAAAGAGCTGTTGACAAGGAACTCGGTAACACCGACGGCTTGTATATCCTAAAGTCGATAATCAGCTATCTTGAGGAAAGAAAGTAGAATTGTCCTAAGAAAAAATTTTCATACTAAGCAGTCCAAGTAATTGGGCTGCTTTTTTTATCTCCTTATGAATTCGTATTCGTATACGGCTTCGTTCTTCATGTTGTCGCCAACAACGACTTTCAACTTGTACTTCTCGGCCTTTGTCAGCCTGTCGTCGAAGTAGTACCTAAGTGACGATTTCTTTGGCTCGTATTCGCCCAGTACCCAAGCGTCGTTTACATATATATTATAGGTGCTTACGCCCGAAAGGTTGTCGGTAATCTTGAATTCCATGTACCTTTTGCCAGTCATGTCGCCAGTTATTACAAGCGGCTTGATTGTGGGCGCAACCGTATCGACCAGTATGAAGAACTTCCCGAAGCGGTTGGTCCAAGCGCTCAGCCATCCGTTTTCTGACGTAGAGGAGAGGTAGTTGGTCTTGCCTTTTATTTCGCGGCAGACGAACGCTTTTTCTTTGTACTGCGGCGGCACAAGGCTGTCGGAGATCGAAATGCTGAAACTTTTCTTTACGGCTTCGGTTTCGTCGCCAAGCACGAATATTGGCGAATACTTCTTATTGCCAGCCTTGCTTAGTTGTATTTCACGGTCGTCGAAAAGTGTGGCAGAGTCGATTTGTACACGGCAACCTTTGATTTCCAAATTATTGTCGGTGTTCCATTTCAACTTCTTTGCATTTGCATACTTGACATTGGTAGCAGTATCCGACAAAATTGTGAAACGGACATTGCTTACGTTGCCGTTGAAGTCGGTTAGCTTTATCTGCACTTTTGTGGAGTCGTTGTTGCCTATGTTCAGGAATCCGTTGTTTATCAAGTTGCTGTATATGTCAAGGTTGTTGTTGGGCTCTACGAAAAGTTTCTGCACGTATTTGCTGTCGCTCACATAGTAGTTGAAGTCGAAGCAGCTGTTTTTCGACGACTGCTTGTCGAAGTCGACCTTGTCGAATACGGAGGTGTATACTAGCTTGCCGTTTACGAACAGGTCGGCACGCTCGGCACCATATCGGTTGTTTGAACCGGTCATGCGGTCGCAGTATTCGATGCCGATTCCGATTTTGCCTTTGGCGTATATTGGTGTCGAAAGATTGTATTTGCCTGTAGAGCTTTTGGGAAGTTCAACCACCTTTTTCTCGACTTTGCCTTCGACCGATGCTTTTGCCGACTGCGGATATACGACCACCGACATAGCTTCGGGCGGAACATTGTCCGAAAGTTTTATGTATTTGCCTATGGTATTCAGTGAGATATCGTTGCTGGCATCCCTAATTTCGAAATGCAGGTGAGGTCCGCCCGATTGACCGGTGTTTCCCGAGTAGGCTATGAGCTGACCTTTTTTTACTGGAATGTCGAGAGGGGAAAGGGTTATGTCGATGCGGAACGATTTCTTTTCGTATTGTATGTTCTTGGCGTAGGTGGCAATTTCACCGGCGAATTCGGAAATATGTCCGTATACGGAGCGGTATCCGTTTTCGTAGTCAATATACAGTGCATGTCCGTATCCGTATGGCGATACAAGTATTCGCGAAACATATCCGTCGGCAAGTGCGTAAAGCGGTTTGCCGTCGGCGTAGGTGCGGATGTCGATTCCCGAATGAAAGTGGGTTGCACGTGGTTCGCTGAAGTTTCCCGAAAGCTGAATAGGGAAATTTACCGGCAGACCGAAGTCGCCAAAGGCTTCCTGTTGTGCAAAAAGGTTACTGATAATTAGAGTGGTAAGTATTGTGAGTAGTATTTTTTTCATACCACAAAAATAATGGACAATTTTCAAATCTTCAAATTATCAAATTATCAAATCATCAAATCATCGAATCTTTAAATCGTCAATCGTAAATCGTCAATCTAAAATAAAGTTGTATTTTTGTGCAGATTTTATGTTAAGAAAGATTCGGGATATTATTTTGGCTGTGGTGGACTGGTTCTACAAGCCTTTCCGCAGGTTTATTCCGCAGACCATATTCAGGTATGGCTTTACAGGCGGTATGAATACCTTGCTAGATATTATCTTGTACTATATTCTTTATAATTACGCATTTGGTGCATCAAATGTCGATTTGGGATTCGTTGTAATTTCCCCGCATATTGCAGCTTTCATAACTGAATTCCCGATAACTTTCACAATCGGCTTCCTTTTGGCAAAGTACATAACATTCACAGCTTCCACCTTGCAGGGCTATAGGCAGTTGATTCGCTACGGACTGACAGTTTGCGGGTCGATTTTGCTTAACTATCTGTTGCTTAAGCTATTCAACGAGGTTGTCTTCGTCGATGCTGACTTCATCGGATTCTGGAATTGCTCGTTCTTTGGAATGACAAACAAGGAGATTGCCGCTATGCTGTCGAAGATAATTACAACGGCTCTTGTTATTGTCTATAGTTACTTTATGCAGATGTATTTCAGCTTTTCGCAAAGGCAGAGGGCAGAAGTTGAAAAAATAGAAAATACTGAAGAATAAATCTATGCAAAATATATTTTCGATAATTTCAGCCGAGACTGGCATTTCGGAACGTCAGGTGGCCAATACTGTTGCGTTGCTCGACGACGGTTGTACAATTCCTTTCATTTCGCGTTACCGCAAGGAACGCACTGGAGGTCTTGACGAGACACAAGTAGAACTTATTTTCAAGAAAAACGAGTATTACAACGAATTGCAGTCGCGTAAGACAACGATACTTGCAGCTATTGAGAAGCAGGGCAAACTTACACCAGAACTTGAGTCGGAGATTAAGAACACTTGGAATCTCAACGACTTGGAGGACTTGTATTTGCCGTACAAACCCAAACGCAGAACCCGTGCTGCTGTCGCCCGCGAAAAAGGTCTCGAGCCTTTGGCAAAGTTGATTTTTGCCCAGAAATCGGTAGATGTGTATGCCGAGGCAAAGAAATATCTTAACGACGATGTTAAGACTGTAGAAGATGCTATTGCTGGAGCATGCGACATAAATGCCGAACTTATCAGCGAGGACAAGTCGGCACGCGAGCGTGTCCGCCGAATGTTTGAGCAGGAGGCCGTAATTTCATCTAAGGTCGTAAAAAACAAGATGGAGGAAGCCGAGAAATATCGCGATTACTTTGATTTTTCGCAGCGGTTGTCAACTTGTCCGTCACATAGGATTTTGGCAATGCGCCGTGGAGAAAGCGAAGGTTTCCTGCGTGTGGATATTTCTCCTGTCGAGGAACATTCGCTCAAGCAATTGAAGTATTTGTTCATACATGGCAAGGGACAATGTTCCGACTTGCTTACAGAAACTGTTGCCGATGCATACTCGCGACTGATAAAGCCGTCGATTGAGACTGAATTTGCATCGTCGAGCAAGGAGAAAGCCGACATTACAGCTATCGAGGTTTTTGCAGCAAACCTAAGGCAGTTGCTTATGACACCGCCACTTGGCAAAAAACGTATTCTCGGAATCGACCCGGGCTATCGCACTGGCTGCAAGTTGGTTTGCATCGACACCGAAGGAAATTTGCTTCACAACGACAATATATATCCGCATAAGCCTCAGGAACAAACAGCCTTGGCAATGAAAAAACTTTCATCAATGGTGTCGGCGTACAAGATCGACGCTATTGCAATCGGCAATGGTACAGCAAGCCGCGAGACCGAATATTTTGTTAAGCGCATACATTTCGACCGTCCGGTGCAAGTTTTCGTAGTAAGCGAGGACGGTGCATCGGTTTATTCGGCATCGTCGGTGGCAAGGGAAGAGTTCCCGCAGTACGATGTGACAGTGCGCGGTGCTGTTTCGATTGCCCGTCGCCTGATGGACCCGCTTGCCGAACTGGTGAAGATAGAGCCTAAGTCTATTGGAGTAGGACAGTATCAGCACGATGTCGACCAAAAGTTGCTGAAGGATAGCCTAGACCGCGTTGTGGTTAGTGTTGTGAATAATGTTGGTGTAAACCTGAATACAGCTACCAAGCATCTGCTTAATTATGTTTCGGGACTTGGCCCTGTTTTGGCGCAGAACATTGTCGATTACCGTGCAGAGCATGGTGCGTTTACAAACCGCAAGCAGTTGTTGGATGTTACACGTCTGGGCAATAAGGCTTTCGAGCAATGTGCCGGTTTCCTCCGTATTCCCGATGGCGACAATCCGCTCGACAATACGGCAGTTCACCCCGAGTCGTATCCGGTTGTTGCTAAGATTGCAAAGGATTGCAAGCTTACTGTGGCCGAATTGGCGGAAAAGCCCGAAATTTTGGACGGTGTTGACTTGTCGAAATACGTTACCGAGCAGATTGGTATGCCGAGTTTGCTCGACATTGTAGCCGAACTGAAGAAGAAAGGCCGCAATCCGCGTGGCCAAATAAAGGTTCTGGAGTTCGATAAGAACATTCATCGTATCGACGACCTTGAGGAAGGAATGATTTTGCCGGGAATTGTCACAAATATTACAAATTTCGGAGCGTTTGTCGATTTCGGAATCAAGGAGAACGGTCTTGTCCACGTTTCGCAGATTTCGGAAAAACGTATCGAGTCGCCTACCGATGTGCTGAAACTCCATCAGTATGTGATGGTCAAGGTGGTTTCTGTTGACAAGGAACGCAAGCGTATCCAGTTGTCGATGAAGGGTGTAGAACAGGAAATTTGATTTTCGAGGCGGCGCAATGCTTTGCGTCCGCACAATAATAGATTTACGAATTAGAGGAATGCACGATATGCATTCCTTTTTTTTGTCATCAGCCTAGTGTGAACAATTATTTTCGATTGTGGCAATATTTTTAAAGCTTTAGAGTTATATTTGCAAAAAATTTTCTTTTGAAGAAATTATTGTTGACCATATTACCGTTAGTGTTTTTCTTTTCATCTTTTGCCCAGAAAGAAAAGCCTATGAATTTGCCTAAGTTGGATGAACAGGTTGTCCATTTCGGCTATTCGTTGGGTCTTAACACTATGGATTTTATGATTCGTCCGTCGGATAGGTTCCTAACGCAGGCAATCGATACAATTTACGGTGTTGAGGTCGGACGATTTGTAGGCTTCAATATCAATATCATATCGAATTTTAGAATAGCCAAGTATTTGGATTTCAGGTTTATGCCAGGATTGGTTTTCGGACAGCGCAATTTGCATTATAAGCATCTGAAAAAAGGCGATATTTGGAGGCATACCATGGTAATTGAGTCAACATTTATCGATTTGCCAATTCAGTTCAAGTACAAGGCTGCACGTATAAGCAATTGGCGACCTTTCCTTACTGCTGGCGGTTCGGCCCGTTTCGACATGGCTTCGCAGAAAAAGATCAAGCCCGAAGAATATCCTAAGATTCGCCTGCGCCGTTTCGATGCATATTATGAAATTGGTGCCGGTGTCGATTTCTTCCTCGAGTATTTTATGTTTGGAATCGAAGTAAAGGCTTCGTGGGGAACTTTGAACGATGTTGTTTACGATGGTTCTCAATATGCCGATTATTTCAAGAAGTTGACTTCCAGAATGTTGATTATCGGGTTTAATTTCGAGGGCGGCAAGTTGGATTTCATAAGGAAACACAGAAAATAATGCTTCAAGAGGCCGATTTCATCTTATCTCCCGAACAATTTTTTAATAGGACTCTGGTGCTAAAGTCAATTGCACAGAAACTTGGTGTGCGCGTAGCCGATATTTCAGATTACCGCGTTGTTCGCAAGTCGATAGATGCGCGCAAAGGCATTAAGTTCAATGTTCGGTTTCAAGTGGCAATCGGTCACGAAGAACTTCCTGATTGGAAAGGTAATTTTGAGTTCAGAGATGTGTCGAAATTGCCTCCCGTTACAATTATCGGTGCTGGTCCTGCCGGCTATTTCGCGGCTTTGCAGTGCATCTTGTCAGGACTGAAACCTATTGTGTTCGAGCGCGGTAAGTCGGTTGATGACCGCAAATATGATATTGCCGCATTAAACTCCCAGCATATACTTAATCCTGAGTCGAATTATGCTTTTGGCGAAGGTGGTGCAGGAACCTATTCCGATGGAAAGTTGTTCACAAGAAGCAAAAAGCGTGGCAATGTGACCGAAGTGCTGCAGCTTCTGCATTACTTCGGCGCCGACGAGGATGTACTTTTCGAGGCACATCCGCATATTGGAACCGATAGGCTTCATTCAATAATGCGCAATATCAGGAACAAGATCCTTGAATGCGGAGGAGAAATACATTTTTCTTCGAAACTTACTGATGTTAAGTTTGTTGCGAATAAAGTTGATGCCATTGTCATAAATGGAACAGACGAGTATTCCTGCGAGAATCTGATTCTGGCAACGGGACATTCTGCTCGCGACGTTTATTATATGTTGCATTCCAAGGGTGTTGTTTTGCGCGAAAAGGGTTTTGCTATGGGTGTGCGTGTGGAGCATCCGCAGTCGCTAATCGATTCGATCCAATATAAGTGCAAGCAGCGTCCAGAATATCTTCCTGCAGCAGCATATTCGCTTGTAAAACAAGTTGATGGCCGAGGTGTGTACTCGTTCTGCATGTGTCCTGGCGGCAAGATTGTAAGCGCTTTGACAGAAGAAAATACCATTGTTGTAAACGGAATGTCGAATTCGAAGCGTAATTCGCCCTATGCAAATTCGGGCATTGTTGTGGAACTTCGTCCCGAAGATTTCGCTCATTGTTGCGACAACAAGATATTTTCCGGACTAGAATTCCAAAAATCGCTTGAAGCGTTGGCTTATAGGAATGGAGGTGGCGCTGTTGTCGCACCGGCGCAGAGACTTGCCGATTTTGTGTCTGGAAAGATTTCGGCGAATTTGCCAAGGATCTCGTACGAACCTGGAGTCGTCAGCAGTCCGATGCATTTCTGGATGCCCGAATTTCTGTCGCTTCGTCTGCGCGAAGGTTTCCGCCAGTTCGACAGGCAGATGCATGGTTTTCTGACAAATGAGGCCGTAGTGGTAGGAGTGGAGTCGCGCACAAGCAGTCCTGTGCAGATAGTCCGCGATGTCGAGACTATGCGCAGTGCATCTGTCGAAAACCTTTATCCGTGCGGAGAAGGTGCTGGTTATGCTGGTGGAATTGTTTCGTCGGCTATCGACGGAATGGAGGCTGTAAAGCGTATAGCTGGGCAAATATAATTATCTAGGTAATATCTTCTTGTATACCAATAGGCTCATGTCGTATGGCAGTTCCGAGTTTACCATGATTACGTATCGTCCGAATCCATATTGCGTATTTCTGTTCTTGTAGACACGGTAGTTGTACCAGCCTTCAGGATCGTTTTCGATGACCTCGAATTCGAGTTGTGTCATGTTGTTTTCAGAGTCGACAAAAAATAACTTGACTACGCAGTACGAGCAGTTGTCGGAAGCGACTACTACATTGTAGTAGGTTTCGGCTTCGAGATAAAGTGTATCTGATACAAGGGGCAATGTGTCGCAAGTTTTTCCGATAGTTTGGCTGGCAAGTTTGTATCCCTTGTCTTCGAAACTTTGCTGAACCTTCGAAACGTACTTTTCGAAATTTGTATTTTGCGCCTGAACGGCGAAAAAGCACAATGTGGCTGCTATTATTGTAAAAATCAGTTTCTTCATGGCTATTTCATGTAAAAGTTACGTTGTCTTAATGCTTCGAATACCATGGCCGACACCGATGTCGAAACGTTTAGCGAGTCTATTACGCCAAGCATTGGGATTTTTATCCTATGGTCGGCATTCTGTATCCATTTTTCCGTTAATCCAGTGGCTTCGGTTCCGAAAACGAGAGCAGTCTTGCCACGGTAGTCGTATTTGTGGTAGAATTCTGAAGCGCGAAGTTCTGCGGCGTAACTTGTTATGTTGTTTTCGCGGAGCCACTTTATTGTACTTTCGAAGTCGGTGCTGACAACATTGTTGCTGAACACACAACCAAGGCTCGACCTTACCGAGTTTGGATTGTATACGTCGGTATGCGGGTCGCAGATGATTATGCCGTCGACTTTCGCAGCATCGCCAATTCGGCATATCGCGCCAAGGTTGCCTGGCTTTTCGACAGCCTCGAGGATTATGAAAAGCGAGTCTTCGCGTACGGGAAGGTCTGAGAGTTTCTTTTCTGCAATTTCACCTATTATATATAGTCCGCCTGTGGTTTCGCGGTACGAAATCTTGGAGAACACTTCCTCGGTGACTTCATATATCTCTGCAGTGTCGAATTGTCGGCCAACAAGTTTGCGAGCGTCGTTTTCGCTTATGATTTCGGGACAGAAAAGTATTTTCGAGAAGCGGATGTTTGCACTTACTGCAATTTCTGTTTCCTTTTTGCCTTCAATCAGCACTACGTTGTCGGCTTTGCGTTCCTTCGATTTCGACTGATAAGCTACTATTTTCTTTATCAGTGGGTTCTTTATGCTGGTTATTGTTGTCATTGCGAAAAAATTGTGGGTGTAAAGTTATGTTTTTTTAGTGGAACATCAATGAAAAAATGATTTTCATCTTTGTGAAACCCCTATGGGGTTGGTGTATTTTATTTGTGGAGGTTATTTATATGCAACCTCTAACGAGGTTGGTTAGTGATTTTTTTACATATCTGCAACCAAAGCTCGGTGTTGTCAAAATTCATTATAATAACAGGTTGGAATATATATGGTTAAAACGTTATCTCATCATGCCCATTAGGGCATGCATATAAATAGAAAAACAATTGTTTTTCAATTACCCCGTAGGGGTTTCATTATAAAAATCTAGAAACATTGCATTATAACCCGCAAAAACGAATTACCTTTGCAAAAAACATATTTATGGCACATACTACGGAATATCAACTGGTTGATGCTGGATTGTGGAGCGACTACGAACTTATCGACAGTGGCGATTTCGAGAAGCTGGAACGTTTCGGTAAGTTTGTAATCTGTCGTCCCGAACCTCAGGCTGTGTGGCAAAAGTCGCTTGGCGCGGAAGAATGGAAAAAGGCCGATGCCCGCTTTGTGCTCGACGTGCAGAATTCGAACGGAGAAAAAGGTCGCTGGACTCGACGCAACATGCCCGACGAATGGACTATCGGATACAAGCATGGCGACATGAGCCTTTCGTTTGTTATGAAGTTCAACACTTTCAAGCATATAGGTGTATTCCCCGAGCAAGCCGACAACTGGAATTTCATTTACGACAATGTGAAACGAATTTCGTCGCCCGACTGCAATGTGCTTAATCTGTTTGCCTATACTGGAGGTGCAAGTCTTGCGGCAAGGGCTGCAGGAGCAAAGGTTTATCATGTCGATTCGGTACGCCAGGTTGTAAATTGGGCTTCGGAAAACCAGACTGCCAGTGGCCTTGCCGACATTCATTGGGTTGTGGAAGACGCCATGAAGTTTGTTAAGCGAGAAATCCGTCGTGGTAACAAGTACAGCGGAATAATAATGGATCCGCCAGCCTTTGGCCGTGGTCCGGCAGGCGAAAAATGGATTCTCGAGGATTCGATAGACGAGATTGTCGACTTGGCATCGCAGTTGCTCAAGGAGAAAAATGCATTTTTCATACTTAATATGTATTCGATGGGCTTGTCGGCATTGGTGTCCGATAATGTAGTAAGGACGCATTTCAAGGATGCCGATACCAAATGTGGCGAGATGTTCTTTACCGACAGGGCAGGACGGAGGTTGCCATTGGGGACATTTGTAAGATTTTCGAGATAAGGTAAAATAAAAAAAGCGAACAGAAGTTCGCTTTTTTTGTGGGTGGAAGAAGGGATTCGAACCCTCGACCCTCGGAACCACAATCCGGTACTCTAACCAGCTGAGCTACATCCACCATTTTGTGACCGCAAAGATACACTTTTTTTTAATTGGAAATTCCTTTTTCAAATTTTTTATGAAAAAATATTTCTCTATTTAGTAACTTGTTGGTACTAAGTGTTATTTGTCTTTCTTTGTGGTCTTTTTAGTTGTCGTTTTTGTCGCTGTCTTAGCTTTTGGTTCGGCAGCCTTTGTTGTTTTTGCTGCCTTTTTTTCTTTCGCAGGAGTTTCTTTTGTTGTCTTCTTTTCCTTGACAGCAGTTTCTTTTTTCTTGCTATCCGATGCTTTTGACTTTTTTGCTGCTGGTGTTTTTGTTTTTGCCTTTGCAGGGGCTGATTCCTTTTTTTTGCTTTTGGTTTCTTTTACATCTTCTTCGAAGTCATCGTCATCATCAAAATCATCATCATCAAAATCATCGTCGTCGAAGTCATCGTTTTCTTCTTCGTCTTCATCGTCGTCATCGTCTTCTCCGTCGTCTTCTATGCCGGGACCAAATGTCCTTTCTTCTCCGTATTTTTCATCGAAGTCGTCATCATCGGAGGTCTCTTCTTCAAGACCTTCAATTTTTTCAGCATTCAGTTCGTTTTCCTTGATGTCTTCTTCGTCTTCATCATAATCTTCGACATCCGAATAAACAATCTTAACCTCGTCGTTGTTGATTCGTACGAGATACATCTTGTCTTCGGTTTCGAATGGTAGTGCGCTGACGAGCATTCCATCCTTGTTTGGATATTGAATCAACTTTTCAGCAAAGCCTTGTGGATAAGTCGCTTTAATAAGGTCCTTGACTTCCTTGTCTAACTTGTCGTAGTCCTTGATTACCCTTGGTTTGTTTGTTGTTGCCATTGTTTTTTTGTTAAGTTTTTGAGCATTTGTTTTCGGTGGTAAAAGTGAAAAAAATTTTTTTACTACGATAAAAAAAATGAAAAAAAATGCATTTTTGATAAAGTGTTGATATTTAGTATATTATGCTGCCTATTGCGCGGTCTGGTTTGTTTGAGGGAAAAATGTACCACTATTATTAACGAAATCCACGATTGTCAAAAGTCAAAAAACATCGCAGATTAGTCAACCAACAATAAATTTTATTATTTTTACTCGGTCATTATATTGTTTAGTGTTTATGCAAAAAGAATTGTCGAGAAAAGTTATGAGCGAGGTTTTGCTTCAGAGTTCTAAAAGTTGGAACAACCAGCCCATGCCATCATATCTGAAAGGCATCCCGCAGTGTACAATCTTGAAAATAATAGTACCGCCGCATACACGATTACCCGAGCATACTCATCCTATGATGAATGCAGGTGTCATAGTGAAGGGCGAGCTGCATGTGGTCGATTGCGATGGCAACGAAATAACTTTACAAGAAGGAGATCCAGTGCTTGAGTGTGTCGACAAATTGCACTATGGCGAGAATCTGACAGATGAAGATACTATATTATATATGTTTTATGCCGGTGTTGTGGGGGTGGATTTGAGTTGTTTGAAGATATAGCTTCGCTGAGCTAAAGGTTGACTGCGTCGAGCTGAAGGTTAGCTATGCTGATTTAAAAATTTAATTATTCAAAGATTTGTAGCGGTACCATGCGTTGTGCCGTTATGAAAAAAATATTTGGTTAGTTCCAAATAATCATTATATTTGCAGAAATTTAATAGTTTAATAATATGAGAACACCGAAGCGCACATTAATGATTATTGCCATAATTATGATTGGAATGTTGGCAATAAGCGGTTGCAAGGATAAGACAACCTACACAGTGACTTTTGATCCCAATGGCGGAACAGGTGCTATGAGCGAGCAGATCTTCACTGAAGGCGAATCGCAAGCTCTGACACTGAATACATTCACACGAGAAGATTACGCTTTTATAAACTGGAGCGTTATGAAGGATGGCATCGGAACAAGCTACCGTGACGGCGAAACCATAACTGTTACCTTCAATATGACCTTGTACGCGCAGTGGAAATGTACAAATCCGACGCCAGGTCCAGAGCCAGTCGATTCGGTAACAATAACTTTCGACGCTAACGGTGGAACCGGCGAAATGGCGCCGATGTCTTTTGTGTCTGGCGAAACACATCATCTTACAGCAAATGCATTCTCAAAGGAAAACTACTGGTTTACAGGATGGAATACGTCGACAGACGGAAGCGGTACTGCATATGCTGATTCTGCAGAAGTTGCGGTAACGGAAAGTATCACTTTGTTTGCGCAGTGGAGTTTGGGCGTGACAGGAAATGCAAATGGGCATAATTATGTCGACCTGGGTCTTCCGAGCGGCATGAAATGGGCGACCTGCAATGTGGGAGCAGATTCCCCAGTTGCATATGGCGACTACTTTGCCTGGGGCGAGACTTCTCCTAAGGATGTCTACGACTGGGTGTCTTATATTTGGTGCAACGGAGAAGAATCGACTATAACAAAGTATTCAGATAATCCAAACGAAGGTTACAACGGTTTTACTGACAATCTTAGGACTTTGCTGCCCGAAGACGATGCTGCCACTGTCAATTGGAATGCTGGGTGGAGGACGCCGACCTATAATGAAATGTCAGAACTGAGAAATCATTGCACCGTAACGTGGACAACCCAGAATGGTGTGAACGGACGCTTGCTTACAGGGCCAAACGGTAATTCGATTTTCCTGCCAGCAACTGGCAATCGCTATGATAACACATGCGGTGGTGCCGGGACTTATGGTAGTTATTGGAGCAGTAATTTCACTACTGGTTTTCCGACTGGTGCAAGGATGTTGTTTTTAGATTCGGATAATTGCGTGTTGGAAAATGGTTATCGTTTTGTCGGACAGCAGGTGCGTGCAGTTTATGACGAATAATTTGTGATAATAATTAAATGATTGTTGTCCTGATAGTTTAATAATATGAGAACACCGAAGCGCACATTAATGATTATTGCCATAATTATGATTGGAATGTTGGCAATAAGTGGTTGCAAGGATAAGACAACCTACACAGTGACTTTTGATCCCAATGGCGGAACAGGTGTTATGGTCGAGCAGATCTTCACTGAAGGCGAATCACAAGCTCTGACACTGAATACATTCACACGAGAAGATTACGCTTTTATAAACTGGAGCGTTATGAAGGATGGCAACGGAACAAGTTACCGTGACGGAGAAACCATAACTGTTACCTTCAATATGACCTTGTACGCGCAGTGGAAATGTACAAATCCGACGTCTGGTCCAGAGCCAGTCGATTCGGTAACAATAACTTTCGACGCTAACGGTGGAACCGGCGAAATGGCGCCGATGTCTTTTGCGTCTGGCGAAACACATCATCTTACGGCAAATGCATTCTCAAAGGAAAACTACTGGTTTACAGGATGGAATACGTCGACAGACGGAAGCGGTACTGCATATGCTGATTCTGCAGAAGTTGCGGTAACGGAAAGTGTCACTTTGTTTGCGCAGTGGAGTTTGGGTGTTACCGGAAATGCGGGCGGGCATGACTATGTCGACCTGGGTCTTCCGAGCGGCATGAAATGGGCAACCTGTAATGTGGGGGCAGATTCCCCAGTTGCATATGGCGACTACTTCGCATGGGGAGAAACTTCTCCTAAGGAAACCTACAGTTGTGCTAATTATATATGGTGTAATAACGATGAAGATGTACTGACAAAGTATTGCGATAACCCTAACTTTGGCAACAACGGTTTTACTGACAATATTATGTCATTGCTACCCGAAGACGATGCTGCCACTGTCAACTGGAATGCAGGGTGGAGGACGCCGACCTATAATGAAATGTCAGAACTGAGAAATCACTGCACCGTAACGCGGACGACCCAAAAAGGTGTGAACGGACGTTTGTTTACAGGACCTAATGGTAACTCAATTTTTCTGCCGACAGCCGGCAATCGCTATGATAACACATTTGCAGGTGCTGGATCATATAGTAGTTATCATACTAGTTCAATTGTCCCAGATTTTCCTTCTATTATTAGGATTCTTTTTTTCGATTCTGATAGATGCATATTGGACTTCGGTGCCCGTTACTGCGGACAACCTGTGCGAGCTGTATGGGTGGAATAGATGGCTACGCTAGAAGACGCAATTTTTTTCATCTGTACAATCGAATATTTATGGCTGGCGCCTTTAACTTCGTTGAGGGCTTGCAGTCTGACTGTCTTGCAGACAGATAGGCTGGTCTTCCATTGAACAGGTCTCCTGCTAACCCGCAATCTGAAACCCCAAACCCCAGAAACGGCGAAGCCATAGAACCCCAGAAACTTAGAAACTATTTTTCGCATCTTGTCAGCAAAATCGTAAATCGTCATTCGTAAATCGTAAATAAATTGTATTTTTGCACCACTTTAAAAAAGTGTACAATGACAAAGAAGTTTTCCGAGTATAAGCAACTCGATTTGTTTGAGATTAACAACGAAATGAAGGACCTCTGGTCAAAGGAGGATACCTTTCACAAAAGTATAGAAACCCGCGAAGGCTGCAAGCCTTTCATCTTCTTCGAAGGCCCGCCATCGGCAAACGGAATGCCTGGTATCCATCACGTCATGGCACGTACAATCAAGGACGTTGTCTGCCGTTACAAGACTTTGACTGGTCACAAGGTTGACCGCAAGGCTGGTTGGGATACCCATGGTCTGCCAGTGGAACTTGGCGTAGAAAAGACCCTAGGCATCACAAAGGAAGACATCGGCAAGAAGATTTCCGTAAAAGACTACAACGACACTTGCCGTCGCGAAGTTATGAAATACACAAGCCACTGGACCGACCTCACCGAGCGCGTCGGCTACTGGGTTGACCTCGAAAATCCGTACATTACATACGATAACCGCTACATCGAGACTTTGTGGTGGCTGCTCAAGCAGTTGTACAACAAGAACTTGCTTTACAAGGGCTACACCATTCAGCCGTATTCGCCGGCAGCAGGTACTGGACTTAGCACCCACGAACTTAACCAGCCGGGTTGCTACCGCGATGTGAAGGACACAACCGTAACCGCTCAGTTCGCAATCGTTGACCCGAAGCCCGAAATGACAGGCTGGGGAAAACCTTATTTCATCGCTTGGACAACCACGCCGTGGACTTTGCCTTCAAACACCGCTCTCTGCGTTGGCCGCAAGATTGAATATGTTGCAGTTCGCACCTATAATATGTATACTGGCGAGCCTGTTACAGTCGTAATGGCAAAGGAAAGGGTAGGCGCTTATCTGAATCCGCAGGGCGCAGAACTTCCGCTCGAGGAATACAAGCACGGCGACAAGGTTATTCCTTACAGAATCGTTGCCGAATACACTGGCGAAGACCTTCTCGATATGCACTACGAGCAGATTTTCCCGTGGGTAAAGCCCGCCGACGGTGCTTTCCGCGTAATTCCTGGCGACTATGTAACCACCGAGGATGGTACTGGTATCGTTCACATTGCCCCGACTTTCGGTGCCGACGATAACAAGGTTGCAAAGGCTGCTGGAATTCCACCTCTGGTAATGATTATCAACAGCAAGGGCGATTTCCGTCCGATGGTTGACCGTACAGGAAAGTTCTTCCTCATGAGCGACCTCGACCCAGAATTTGTAAAGAACAACATAAATTTTGACTTGTATTCGAAGTACGAAGGCTGTTTCGTAAAGAACGCCTACGACCCGAAGTACAATGTCGATGGAAAGTACGATGCCGAAGCTGCAGCCAAGGACGAGGATTTGAACATTCGCCTTTGCATCGAGATGAAGCAGGACGGCAAGGCTTTCAAGATTGAAAAGCACTTGCACAACTATCCGCACTGCTGGCGTACCGACAAGCCCGTTTTGTATTATCCACTTGATTCATGGTTTATTAAGTCAACCGCAATGCGCGACCGCATGATTGAACTCAACAAGACCATTAACTGGAAGCCGCAGAGCACTGGCGAAGGCCGTTTCGGAAAATGGCTCGAAAACCTTGTTGACTGGAACCTCAGCCGTTCGCGCTACTGGGGAACTCCGCTGCCAATTTGGAGCACCGAGGACGCAAGCGAACGCAAGTGCATAGGTTCTGTCGAGGAACTTTACGCCGAAATGGACAAGTCAATCGCCAAGGGATACATGAAGGAATATCCGTGGAAGAACTTCGAGGTTGGAAAATACACCAAGGAAAACTACGAAAAACTCGACTTGCATCGTCCGTATGTTGATGAGATTGTGCTTGTTGCATCGGATGGCCGCAAGATGTTCCGCGAACCCGACCTTATTGATGTTTGGTTCGACTCGGGTGCAATGCCTTACGCACAGTGGCACTATCCGTTCGAGAACAAGGATAGGTTCGACAAGTTGTTCCCAGCTGATTTCATTGCAGAAGGCGTTGACCAGACTCGTGGTTGGTTCTTTACCTTGCACGCAATTGCAACAATGATTTTCGACAGCGTAGCATACAAGAACATCATTTCCAACGGTTTGGTACTCGACAAGAACGGCAATAAGATGTCGAAGCGACTTGGCAATGCTGTAAATCCGTTCGAAACTATCGACAAATATGGTGCCGACCCGGTTCGCTGGTATATGATTACCAACGCACAGGCTTGGGACAACCTTAAGTTCGACATTGCTGGAGTTGACGAGGTTAAGCGCAAATTCTTCGGAACTTTGTACAATACCTACAATTTCTTTGCAATGTACGCCAACACCGACAATTTCACATACGCAGAGCCAGATGTTCCGTTCGAGAAGCGTCCCGAACTCGACCGCTGGATTCTCAGTTTGTTGAACACCTTGGTAAAGGAAGTCGGCGAGGCTTACGAGACATACGAAAATACAAAGGCAGGCCGTCTGATTCAGACTTTCGTGATGGACCACCTGAGCAACTGGTATGTTCGTCTCGGCAGAAAGCGTTACTGGGGCGGCGAGTACGACGAAGACAAGATTTCGGCTTACCAGACACTTTATACCTGCTTGATAACCATTGCAAAAATTGCTTCGCCGATTGCACCATTCTATATGGACAAGATGTATCGCGACCTCAATGCCGTTACTGGCAAGGAAAACTATGAATCGGTTCATCTTGCTTATTTCCCGAAGGTTAACGAGCAGATCATCGACAAGAGCCTTGAGGAAAGGATGGAAATGGCACAGACAATTTCATCTATGATTCTCGGTTTGCGCCGCAAGGTCAGCATCAAGGTTCGCCAGCCGTTGCAGAAGATTATGGTTCCGTCGGTTTCTGACGACTTTGCTGAGCAAATGGCTAAGGTTGAGCAGATTATCAAGACCGAAACCAACATCAAGGAAATCCAGATTCTCGACGATTCATCAGACTTCCTGGTAAAGAAGATTAAAGCAAACTTCAAGGTTCTTGGTCCGCGTTACGGCAAGATCATGAAGCAAGTTGCAAATGCTATTGCAGAGATGTCGCAGAAGGACATTACTTCGCTCGAGCGCAACGATACCTTTACTTTGAATGTTGAAGGACAGGAAGTTGTAATAACAACTGCCGATGTTGAAATCAACTCCGAGGACATTCCTGGCTGGCTCGTTGCTAACGAAGGCAAATACACTGTTGCCCTCGACATCAATGTAACGCCCGAACTCGTTGAGGAAGGTATTGCCCGCGAATTCGTCAACCGTATCCAGAACATTCGTAAGGACAGCAACTTCGACATTACCGACCGCATCCGCGTGAAAATCAGTTCGACAGCAGAACTCGACACCGCTGTCAACCATTACCGCGACTACATCTGCGGACAGACTTTGGCAAACTCAATCGAGATTGTTGCCAATGTTGAAAACGGAACTGAAATTGATGTCAACGATGTGAATGTAAACATTTCGGTTGTAAGAGAATAGGAATAAGGTATTTACATTTCATAGAATGCCGATGAATTTCTCCATCGGCATTTTTGTTTAATTCATAGGTCAGATGCTCAATAACATCCCAATTTACATCTAAAATTAATCAGCTGCATTATTTACAACGAAATTGTATTCTGTTTTATTTTTTTCTGAAATAGAAAATTTTCCAATGTTTCCGACTCCATCAAACCCACATGCGTATATTTCTCCCTTATAAACTACGAAAATAGAATATTCTCCAGGTTCAAGTTTCATTTGAAAAAATCCATTTTTGTTGGATGTTGTCTCTGCAATGAGTTTTGTTGGTACGTCTGTAATGTTGTATATAGAAATACCTTCTCTTTGAAAATCGTCGAATGTTACTGGTTCGTAAAATCTAATCGTACATTTTATAGGAGCTTGTTTTGCAGTTTGGTAAATATCAGGCATCCAGTCTCCTGTGCGTTCTGTTACGGTACCCCAAACGCCTTGTTTTATTGTTACGCTTTTTTTGTTTTTTTGGTAAAGTTGGTCTGTTTTAAATGCCCAGTTTTCTTCCTTTGTGCATGAACCTAATGATGCGAGCAGAATGATGCTTAAAACGATTATTCCTAAATTTCTCATAATATTTTGATATTTGTTTAACGCTGCAAATATAGAAAAAAATCTATTGGACTTACATCTTGTAAAAAAAATAATAAAAATCTACAATTATGTCACAATTCCCCGAAACTGATATAAGTCACAATCTCGAAAAGCCTAGTCTTCGATTTTCCAAGCAAAATTGCGGTTAACAACAAAATTTTATCCGCATATTTTGCGGTTAATAAATAAAAATAAACCGCATATTTTGCGGATTACTGACCGCAAACCTGCCCATACAAATATACAACCTTTCATTCTCATTACCTAAATCCAAAATAATTCTTATATATTTGTGCTTTCGTATTATTGTTATGGAAGAAGAAAAATACATTGTCCGTTACCTTGTGATACGGTTTAGCAGCATAGGCGACATTGTGCTTACAACGCCAGTGGTACGCTGCCTGAAGCAGCAGGTTGAGAATGCCGAGGTACATTTCCTTACAAAACCGGCAAATGCCGCAATCCTAGAGCCTAATCCTTATATAGACGAGGTTCATACGCTGAAAGACACCTACGCTGAAACCATTGACGAACTGCGCGAAATTCCTTTCGACTATGTGATTGACTTGCAGAAAAATCTGCGTTCGAAGCGAATAATCAACAAGTTGAAGATTCTGGATTTTACGTTTCCAAAGTTGAACTTTAAGAAATGGCTTGCAACATCGTGCTTGAAGATCAATAAGTTGCCAGATATACATATTGTAGATAGGTATATGACTTCCACGCGTCTGTTTGATGTACACAACGATGGAAAGGGACTCGACTATTTTATCCCCGAAGGCGAAGAAGTTGACACCAAGTCTGCTTTTGGACTGGAACCAGGTTCCTACGTAGCTTATGCGATAGGAGGCCAGCATGCAACGAAACGTATGCCCAAGGAGTTGATTTCCAAGTTGTGCGGTAAGGTTAACGCCTTTGTGGTTCTGCTGGGCGGAAATTCGGACGTAGATGCAGCTGAGTATATTTGTGCAGAGAATGAGAACTGCATTAATCTGTGCGGAATGTTTTCGCTGTCGCAGTCGGCATCGGTGGTAAGGCAGGCAAAGTATGTAATTACTCACGACACTGGACTTATGCATATAGCGGCAGCTTTCAAGAAGGACATTGTGTCGATATGGGGCAATACCATTCCTCAGTTCGGTATGACGCCCTATATGGCTGGAGAAAAATCAAGGATTTTTGAAGTGAAGAATTTGCGGTGCCGTCCGTGCTCGAAGCTTGGTTACGAAAAGTGTCCGCGCGGACATTTCCGTTGCATGAGCGAGCAGAACATTGACGAGATTGTTGAATATTGTAATAGCATTTAGATATGAAATATCAGTACATAACGCAGGGAACCTGCTCTGAAATGATTGAATTTGAGATAGTTGGCGGCAAATTGCATAATGTTCAGTTTTATGGAGGATGTCACGGCAATTTGCAAGGGATATGCAAGTTGGTCGAGGGTATGCCAACCGAAGAAGTGCTGGACAAATTGAGCGGAATTCGCTGTGGTTACAAGGATACTTCTTGTCCCGACCAGTTGTGCCGAGCAATAAGGACAACCAAGAAATGATGGCTGTTTTTATGTAATGTATATAAAATATGGTATTTGTCATGCAGAACATGTTAGTGCGTTTCAAATGCCATTTTTTTTAATAAAGTGCTTTGTAGCATAAAAAAAATATTTAAATTTGTCATCTTGAAAAATTGTAATTAAAAGCCGATGGGCCTGATGGCATATAACCTGGCATATATTATATGAAGAGACTTTTACTTATTGTTGTGTCGTTGCTCGTTTCTGTAGCAATGTTTGCACAGACGGCAGCAAAAGGCGAAATTCAGTGCTTAGATCATAATGCAAGAATTGAGCGTGGTACTCGTGCCGCATCCGATTGGGGTACTTTTACCAATTTTACAGCTACCGACATGAATGGTAATTCCCATAATATCCAGAATTATCTGGATCAGGGAAAGTATGTTGTAATTGACTTTTTCTGTGCTTGGTGTTCTCCATGCTGGCGTGTTCACCAAAGTGGAATACTTGAGGCTTTGTACGAAACTTATGGACAGGGTGGCACAGGTGAGTTTGTCGTTTTGTTGGTCGAATCGGAAACTTCGAATACCGCTGCTCAGATAACAGGAACTCATGTTGCTAATACATACGCAGGTGCTTCGCAGGGTGACTTTACAAATGGAGGTACAAATCCTATCCCTATGATTGATGCAACATCTAATCTCGCTGGTAAGGTTTCATTATATAGTGGTTCTGTGCCTTCGATTTATGTATTTTGTCCATCCGGATACGTAGCAGATATTTATGGATGCTTCTATAATGCTCAAGGAACGGCATTTCTTTCTGCTTCGGCAGGTGCAACAAATATATACAACTATGCAATTGGCAATTGTCCTGACGAAACATCATTACCAATGGTTGATATAAATGCACCGGACCGTGTTGTTCTTGGTGAATCGACACGTATAACTTCTACGGTTGTTAGTACAAGCAATGTAGTTTCGTACCAGTGGTCGTTTGACGATGGTTCGCCGGCTTTGGCTTCTACTAATAATGTAAATGTTACATGGAATACTCTTGGTACAAAAACAGTAAATGTAACGGTTGCAAATGAATATGGAATTGCAACAGCAACAAAGAATGTTGACGTATATGACTGCTCGACTACACTTATCGATGAATTCCCATTTGTTGAGGACTTCGAGAATGGTGAGGGTTGCTGGAATTTCGTAAGCATGAATACTTCTAACAATGGCGCGTTTGGCGTTCTGGAGTATGATGACGGTATGCATGGTGCGGTGTTCAATAGTTATAATAGCGCAAGCAACTACAACCAGTATATGATTTCACCAGAATTGGATCATATTGGAACATTAGCACTTTCGTTCAAATATAAGAAATTGTCGGATAGTGGTAGCGAGCAATTCGTTGTTAAGTATTCTACAACCGATAATCAACCAACACACTTTACTGCTATTGGTTCTAACGTTACCGTAACAAATACATCATGGTTGACTTATACATGTGAAATCCCAGCAAATGCTAAGTATTTCATGATCAACTACAATGCAAATTATCAATATTATCTTGTTGTTGATGATTTGAGATTAACAGAGAATATCCCTACATACACTATTAATGCAACACCGGACGATGCTGAACATGGTACAGTAACTGGCGGAGGTTCTTATCCGATGTTATCTGAAGTAACATTGACAGCAACTCCTGCTGATGGTTATGTATTTGAAAAGTGGAGCGACGACGATGCTACAAATCCTCGTACAATCATTGTTAATGAAAATGTTACTTTGACAGCATCGTTTGTTGAAACTGCTACAGCAACAACACATACAATAACCTTGAATGTTGATGCAAGCTGCACCGATATGGGTAGCGTTGCTGGTGCTGGTACTTTCGTAGATGGTGCAAGTGTTCAGGTTTTAGCTATAGCTAATACCGGATATCATTTTACAGAATGGAATGATAACGTTACCGACAATCCAAGAACAGTTGTTCTGGGCGCTGACACTGTCTTGACAGCTTTCTTTGCAATCAACCAGTATGAAATTGCAGTAATTTCTGCTGATGCTAACCAAGGTTCTGTTGCTGGTGCAAATACATACAATTATAATGCAGTTGCTGAAATTTCAGCTACACCAGCAGAGCATTACCATTTCATGTTCTGGAACGATGGTAACACCGACAATCCAAGAAATGTAACAGTTACCGATGATGCAACATACACTGCATATTTTGCACTAGACCAATATACAGTTACAGTAACTTCTGATAATGCATCTCAGGGTACAGCATCTGGCTCTGGACAATATATGTATAATACAAATGCTATTGTGTATGCTGCTGCAAATCCAGGTTATGTTTTCTCAGAATGGCAGGATCACAACACTGATAACCCAAGGACAGTTCTTGTAGATTCGGACAAGGAATTTACAGCAAGTTTTATTGCAGCTAAGCACGTTACAGTTGTTTCTGGCAACCCAACTATGGGTAGGGTATCTGGCGAAGGTTATTATGCACCAGGTGGAACAGCTCATATTACTGCTACAGCTTTCCAGCATTACCACTTCGTACAGTGGAACGATGAAAATACTGATGCTTCAAGAGATATAGTTGTTACTGACGATACTACCTTTACCGCTACATTTGCACCTGATGTATATACCATCACTGTTGTATCGGCAAACGAAACTATGGGTACAGTATCCGAAGGCGGTCAATTTGAATATTTGGCAGAAGTTGAAATTTCTGCAACACCAAATCCTGGATATCTATTCGTTAAGTGGAACGATAATGATACAAACAGCACTAGAACTATTACCGTAACAGGAAATAAGACATACAGGGCAACATTTGCTGTTGATCCGGACTATAATGCTGTCGACGAAAATATGGTTAATAGCATTGCTGTTTACCCGAACCCGACATCCGGAATCGTAAACATCGAAGCAGAAGGCTTGACCAATGTCGTAGTATTCGACGTTACCGGCCGTATGATGAAGTCGGTTGCTAACGAAACCACAATCGATATTTCAGATCTGGAAGCTGGCGTTTACTTCTTCTCGATTGAAACCGAAAATGGTTCGGCAATGAGAAAGCTTGTAAAGGAATAAAATTAGTTTTCATAAGATTATGAGGTCGCAGCTTTGCTGCGGCCTTTTTTTGTGTCAAAAAAAAGAAGCGCCTCGACGAGACGCTTCTTTTGTGACCCCTAGGCGAATCGAACGCCTATCGTAGGAACCGGAATCCCAAATTTTATCCATTAAACTAAGGGGCCGATTGTGTTTGCAAAACTAATGCTTTTTTTTCTTTTTCGATGAAATCAAATTTTCTATTCGTTGCTTGTCGCAAAACTTCTCACCGCCAATTCATACGACTTTAGTCCAAATCCTGTTATCACACCCTTGCATTTGGCAGCAATTACATTCCCGTGGCGGAAATTTTCGCGGGCATATACGTTCGAGATGTGAACCATGACCACTGGCGTTTCGATTGCTGCAACAGCATCGCGGATAGCGTAGGAGGTGTGCGAGTAGGCTCCAGCATTGAGTATTATGCCATCGTAGCCATCTTCGGCAGCCTTGTGTAATTTTGCAACAATCTCACCTTCGTGGTGCGACTGGAAATAATGTATTTCGTGTTCGCTAAATTCTTTCTTCAGCGACTCTTGGTAAGAATCAAAGTCCTCGTGTCCGTAGATTTCCGGTTCGCGGCGGCCAATGTTTCCGAGGTTTGGACCATTTATGATAAGCAGTTTCATCAGTTTTTATTATTTTTGCAAAGGTAAAACTTATTTGCGAAACAGGGAATAAAAATGGACTCGCGCAAAAATACACTCAAGGAATACGAATCGTACATAGTGCTTGAGCGCTCTCTTTCTGAGAATACGCGAGTGTCGTACATGCAGGAATTACAAAAATTCGACCTGTATCTTGACAAAATCGGATTCTCTGGCAATTTCGCCGAGGTCGATACCGATATGCTTCGCGAATACATACGCCATATTGCATCGCAGGATATAGCCGCAACTTCGCAGTCACACGCCATTTCGGCAATAAAGTCGCTGTACAAGTTCCTGCTTGTAGATGACCAGATAGATGATGACCCGACCGAACTTATTGAGACGCCAAAGCTTGCCCGTCATTTGCCGACAGTGCTTACAGTCGAGGAAATAGAGTCTATAATCCGCGCCATTGATGTAAGCACAGAACTAGGACATCGCAACAGGGCGATAATCGAGGTGCTATACGGTTGCGGCCTGCGGGTGTCGGAACTTGTGGGCTTGCGGCTGTCGGACTTGTTTTTTGGCGAGGAATTTATCCGTGTTGTAGGCAAGGGCGACAAGCAGAGGCTTGTGCCGATAGGTCACAAGGCCATGCAGGAAATTGACAACTATATGAAGTCGTTCCGCAACCATATTGTGCCGCAGAAGGGCAGTGGCGACATTCTCTTTCTTAACCGCAACGGCAAAAAGCTGACGCGTGCGATGATTTTCACCATAATCAAGCAGACGTGTAAGGCTGCAGGAATAGAGAAGACCGTTTCTCCGCATACTTTCCGCCATTCGTTTGCAACACATCTTATTGAACGAGGCGCCGACCTTAGGGTCGTGCAGGAAATGCTTGGCCACGAGTCTATTACCACGACCGAAATCTATACTCACATCAACAAGCAGACCTTGCTCGAGGAGGTTCTCATGCATCATCCACGAAGTTGAATCGGCTTGGCATTAATTTTGAAAACAATTCTTAACTTTGCACCCTAAATGTTTGTCGTATGAAACGCTTCTTTCTGTTGTCGATATTAATGCTGCTCGTTTTCGGCGCCGGCACTTATGCCCAGGATACTGAATCCCAGGAGGCTGAAGTGGTCGATTCGATGCATTTCAAGTATTGTGGAATAAGATATGCATTCGAGGAGAACAAAAGGTCATTGTATGTCGACATCAACTACAACGAGGAAACGCCGACACAGGTAAACATAATGCGTCAGATAAAGATTAACGGCAAGTTCTATCCCGTAAAGAGGATAGGAGCTAAGGCGTTTTACGGCTGTCGAAACATTACCTGCGTCACTATTCCCGATAACGTGGAGATTATCGATAGCAGTGCTTTCCGCTGGTGCGTAAATCTTTCTAATTTAGGTATTTCGAGCAATGTGAAACGTATAGGTCCCGATTGTTTCCGAAATTGTACCAACCTTAGGAGTTTCCATTTTCCTAGCGGTCTTACAGTAATTAGCCCAGGTGCATTCAGGGCTAGCGGACTTATGGAGATTGTTTTGCCCGAGGGCTTGCAGGAGATTTGTTCGTATGCCTTCGAGGGGTGCAAGGCTCTTGCAGCTGTGCGTTTTCCGAAATCTTTGCGCATTATAGGAAAGGAGGCATTTTCGAATTGCTGGGCACTGAAGACGGTGTCGCTTTACGACAACGTGCGTAGGGTTGAGGAAGGTGCTTTTATGTCGTGCCGTAGCCTTACTACCGTTATTTTTACAAAAGTGCAGGAATCGTATGTGAAGACTATAGTTTCGCGGAATGCGTTTGCCGAGTGCCGATCGCTGACGACTGTTGCTTGCAACACCAGCCGCATAGGCAATGTTAAGGATGTCTTGTTTCACGAAGAGGCATTCACCGACTGTAAGTTCAACGTCGACAATGTATTGTATGGTGGCAAGCCGATTTCGGACCCAAGCGTGGCAAAGCGCAAGAAGGGCGAAGCCGAATTTGAGGATGAAGAGGCTGGCGGGGTAAGCAATGCGACGCGCCTGCGCACCAGCGAGACCGTTGAGAGGGCCCGCAAGGATATCGGCGTAAGGAAGAATACCAAGAATAAAAAGAAATAATTTGGAACAAATAATCAACTGGTTGAGCGAACACATGCTGCCTTGTGCATACAAGCAGATGTTCGGCATTAGCTGTCCGATGTGTGGATTTCAACGTTCTCTGATATCGTTGCTGCGTGGCGATGTATTGGGTTGTATAGTTCAGTTTCCGCCTATTGTGGTATGGGTTCTTACGATAATTGCATGCATAGTTTTGTCGGTTAAGCATATGATGACAAAAAAGGTTGTCTGGATACTGGTAATTGTAAACCTGGCTGCGTTTGCTTTCAACTGGGTGTATCAGAATATAATGTTCTAGGATCGATTAGTTTGGTAGCGAAAAAACTTATTGCCAGTTAGTTCCAAATACATATATTTGTGACGATAATTAAACGTTTAATAATATGACAGATCAATTTCTAAGACAGAATGCTCCGTATGCAGTAGCTGCAATGGTTTTGGGAATATGTTCCATCGTTTTCGGCTGCCTTTTTATCGGTTTGGTATGTGGTATAATTGGTCTTGTGCTTGCCAGAAAAGGTTTTGATGCATATAATGCAGATCCTGACAGGTACACAGGCAAAGGAATGTTGTCAGCAGGTAGGGTAACGTCTATTATAGGCATAGTCTTCAGTGCTATACATATAGTATACTGGATTGTTTGGGTAATAATATTAGGCGCCTTATGTGCAGGAATGTGTGGTTCTGCAATAGGAAATATTTCTATTCAATAAGTTTTATCGTATTAAATTTATAAAAAACATTTTGCTGTATATTGCAAAATGCATAATTTTGTAACAAATATTTTAAACATTTAATAATATGACTGATCAAGTAAAACAGAATGCACCATATGCAGTAGCTGCAATGGTATTGGGTATTTGCTCCATCGTATTTGGATGCATGTTCGTAGGTTTAATTTGCGGTATTATTGGTCTTGTACTTGCAAAGAAGGGTACTGAAGCATACAATGAAGCTCCAGACCAGTACACTGGCGAAGGTATGTTGAAGGCTGGTAAGATTACATCTATTATTGGTATTATCCTCAGCGCTTTGTATATTGTATACTGGATTATCTGGGTAGCAATACTTGGAACAGCTTACGCAAGCCTCTGGTCATCACTGATGTAAAAGCTACATTTAACAAACAAAAAAGCCCAGAATTTTCTGGGCTTTTTTGTTATTCTATATATCCGATAAGTTCTTTCATAAGTTCCTGCTTGTCGTGATAGCCGATTATGCGCTTAACTTCTTTGCCGTTTTCGAAAAGTATCATGCATGGAATTGAGCGAATGTTGTATCTGCTCGACAGGTTTTGACATTTGTCGGTGTCGACTGTGCCGACTGTAAGATTGTCGGCGTTATCCTTGGCAACTTCGGCAAGAACTGGCTTCTGCATCTTGCATGGACCGCACCAGGTCGCATAAAAGTCGACAAGTACCAGGCCTTTAGCAATGGCTTTGCTGAAATTCTTTTCGTCGAGGGTAACGACTTCTCCTTTTTCTTTCTCGGCTTCAGTGCTAGTCTGGTCCGACATCAAGTCGTTGGCAAGTTTCTCTATTTCCTTGGGAGCCTCGGTCTGTGCGACAGTCTCTTTGTTGTTTGTTTCTGTTTCGTTGTTTGCCTGAGTCTGGTTGCACGATACCATGGCTGTCAGACCTAGTGCAAAACTGATTGCTAAAAGAATGTTCTTTTTCATACTCGTATAATTTTCGTTAGTACCTTATTTAATTCTCTCTGATATTTCAGTTAAAATGGTTTCGGCATCGGGTTCGCATTCGACGTATTCGTTGTTTCGGTGAAACCACGTTATCTGCCGGCGTGCATAGCGGCGCGAATTACGCTTGATGAGTTCTATAGCTTCGTCGAGGCTGGTGTTTCCGTCGAAATGGTCGAACAGTTCGGTGTAGCCGATAGTCTTGAGCGCAATCATGTCGCGATACTGCATCAGCGAGCGAGCTTCGTCAACTAGTCCGCGTTCGAGCATTATGTCTACACGGCGGTTTATTCTGTCGTACAGGACTTTACGGTCGGTGTTGACAAGTATCTTTATGGTTTCGAAGTCGCGCTTGCGTCGGGTGCTAGTCCTGAACTGCGAAAAAGGCTTGCCTGTCTGCCTGGTCATTTCGATACCTCGCATTATGCGCTGCGGATTTTTGAGGTCGACTTGTGCATAATATTCGGGGTCGATGCGCTGCAGTTCGAAACGCAGGGCTTCGATTCCCTTTTCGTTGTACATATCGATGACTTCCTGCCTGATTACTGGGTCGGGGTCGGGCATAAGGTCGATTCCGTTGCATACGGCGTCTATGTAAAGTCCAGAACCTCCGCACATTACGGCATAATCGTGTGTTTTGTAATAATCGTCGAGCAGTTTTATGGCATCGTCTTCGTACTGCCAGATGCTATAGCGTTCGGTTACCGAAACATTGTCGACAAAGTGATGCTTTACTTCCTTCATCTGCTCGGTTGTGGGCTTGGCAACACCGATACCCAGCTCGCGGTAGAACTGTCGTGAGTCGCACGACAATATTTCGGAATTGAAATGCTTGGCAATACCTATGCTAAGGTCGGTTTTTCCAACTCCGGTAGGACCTGCTATTATTATAAGGTATTTAGCCAAGAGCAGACGGTTTTAGTAGTTGTAGTCGTCGTTGTAGCCGCCACCGAATTCATCGTATCCGTCTTCGAATTCATTGTCGTAGTACGGATTTTCCTCTTCTTCGTCAAAATCGTCGAAGTCTTCGAGAGGTTCGTTTTCGTTGAATTCTTCGCCTAAGTCGTCGAGTTCCAGCTGCTTCGGTGGAAGTCCTTCGGCCAGGGTGCATTTGGGGAATTTCGTCTTCTCGTCCTTCTTGGTGAAGTTGCGCACATCGACAACCTCTACGAAGAAACTGTTTTCGCCAAGCAGGTCGTACAGGTACAGGTATTTCTGTCCTTTTTCGGGTTTGACGAAATTCAGCGGAGTGTCTTCCATCAGACGGCAGTCCTGCTGTGTCTTCTCGTCCATGCGTTCGAGTAGGATTTCGTTCTCGGGCTCATCGTCCACTTCCCAGTTCTCGTCGGCAATGTAGAACATTGTTATGAGTGTAGGGTCGTATTTACAAGCTTTTTGTATTGCTGTGTGAAGGTCCTTGAAAGTAGAGTCATCCTTCATTTCTATTTCCCTTACGAATTCGAGATCGTCTGAGATTTTGTATTTTATTATTTTCTGCATAGTCCTGTAATGAATTTAATTGTGTCAATATTATCTGCAAAGTTATAAATATTTGGCATTTGTGTTTCACCAAAGTTTATGCAATTTTCAAAAATCTTGTTTTTCGATACTATGCATTGGATATTGTCGCTCTGTTGTGCAAGTTCGGTCGCCAGTTTGTTTATGTCGTTGTAGTATTCGAAATGTACTACGCCGATAGGAGAGTTGAGGTCTTTCTTCTCGGTGAGCAGCAGGTGTCCGAAATTGACGTGCTCTATCTTGTTCATTCCCATTACGGCATATTGGTAACTGTAGTTGTTGTTGTACTTGTTGTGGTTTATTATGTCGGCGTATTTCTGGAAGGCTTCACCCATTTTGTTGAAGTCGTAACCTTCTGGGAGGTAGAATTTTGATACGCTGCGGCAACCAAGACCGAAATACATAAAAACATCGTCGGCGAGACCTTCAAGTTCCTTGTCGGTTTCGTTACCAGTGAGAATCGCCACAGAGTTGCGGTTGTGGCGCAGAATCTTGTCGTACTTGCCGAAATAGTATTCGAAATAGCGGTTGGTGTTGTTGCTACCTGTTGCGATTACAGCGTCGAAGTCGGGAAGTCTTTCCTCGGTATATGTTATGCGGTCGACTAGTTCGGGTGACTTGGCTACAATCCTGTCTATTGCCCATTTCATCAGCACGTTGTCCTTGCTCGACAGCTTGGCGACAATCTTCACTCCGCACAAGAATGCGCAGGCGAAGTCGTGGAAGCCGACCATCGGGATGTTGCCGGCCATCACTATTGCCACGCGGAAATCCGACGGCTTGTCGACGATAGGGTAGTGTGAGCAAAAGTCGGACAATGATTTCCTGTCGAGCTGCGAATGCCAGTTTTGTAGGCAAAATCTCACATTTTCCTCGGTAAACCACGGATTGTAGACCTTTATCTTTTCAAATCCAGGGAATCCATCTATTTCGGTTCCGTTGCAAATAGCAGCAAGGTCGTTGCCGAAAGATGTGAGAATTTCTATTCTGTCGTTTAGTGTCATTTGTTTTGATAATTAGATAATTCGAAGATTTGAAGATTTAAAAATTCAAAGATTCAAAGATTCAAGGATTCAAATACTAGATGTCGTTGCTCGCAACGGCTCTACAGCCTTTCAACTCTCAACTTTTAACTCTTAACTTTCAACTTTTAACTTTCATCTAGTATCCCATCTGGTTCCAGCCTCCATCAATGTGCATGAGTTCGTCGGTACTTAATAAATTCACGGCTACAATAGCGATTATCAGCATTATAAGTCCAAGTACAAGACCGATAATTGCGCAGGTTTTTCCTGCAGATACCTTGCTGTACGATGCTTCGTCGTATAGGTCGCTGTTGGCTCTGAATTCTCTCTTGCTTTTGATTGACAGAATCAGCGCTACTATTGCGAATATTATTCCCACGATTCCGCTGCAGCAGCAGAATGTGACAATAGATATAATGCCGAATGTCAGGACTAGATTTGCGTTGGGGACATTCATTTTCATGCCGTTGCTTTTCGGAGTTTGCTTTACTTCGTTTTCCGGGTTTTCGTTGACATTGAAATTGTTGTTATTCTCGTAGGTCGTTTCCATGTTATATGAATTTAAATATGTAGTTTATCAATATTATTGCCACGTTGGCTATGAAAAAGTATTTCAGCACTTTTTGCCATACTGCCGAATTGACTTTAAGGTTTATTACTAAAACCACCAGCATTAGCAGCATTGGAATCAGTGGCGGGTAAAGCTTTATGCTCTCGACAAGGTTGCCTCTCAACAATTCTATAATCGCCCTTTGCATTCCGCAACCGGGACATTCCACGCCGAAAAAGAATTTTGTCGGGCAGGGCAGAAGGTGATGTTCGAGCCAGTCGAGAAACATAGTGTCGCTTTATTGATTTGCTTCGTATGCTTCCTGTATGGCCTTATAGAGTTCGGGCAGCCTTTTCGAGAGAGCTACAGGACGGTTGTTTTCGATGAAGCAGTGTGTACTTTGCGCGGTGCATACAATTTTTTCGCCTACGCGCATTGTGTAGGCAAATTCGAATTTTATCTCGCTCATTTTGCTAACCGACACTTCTATTTCGATTACGTCTTTGAATGTTGACGGGTTCTTGTAGTTGCATGCAATTGCCAGTACTGGCGAGAAAACTCCATCGGCCTCAACCTTTTCGAATCCGTAACCTATCTGGTCGAGCCAGTCAACGCGGGCCTCCTCCATGAAGCGCACATAGTTCGAATGGTGGGTGATACCCATCCTGTCGCATTCGTGGTATTTTACTTCGTGCTTGTAAGTGTGCATAGTTGTGTGTCTTTATTATTCGCGCGCAAAGATATGTTATTTTGGAAAAATCGCAAGTTTATGCTTCGTCGTCGGCTTGTGTTTCTGCCGTCTCGATGCTTTCGATGTTCTGTGTCAGCGATTTTGGTTCGCGCGACTTGATACGTTTTGTTGTGTTTACGCCAAGATTCCGCAGCGAGTCCATCTGCTTTAGCAGGTTTGCGTTTCCAGTCTGCAGCTGTCCCATGGCCTTGTCGTAGGTTCGGCGTGCTGTTTCGAGCTGATTGCCAAGGGTATTGTAGCTGTCGGCAAACGATACGAACTTGTCGTACATGCTGTTGGCGGCATTGATGATGTTCTTGCAGTTGTCTTCCTGACGGCTGTTGTGCCATGTCTGCAGTACAAGGTGCAGGGCCAGCATCAGGTTTGTGGGGTTCAATATTATGACGCCCATGCGGAAGGCTTCCATCGAAAGTTCCGACTTGTAGTTTGTAGCCAGAATGTACGAGCCTTCGTTGGGAATGAACATCATCACGTATTTTATCGAATTCTCGACGTATTTTGGATATTCCTTGTTTGCGAGCTCCTTCACGTGGTTGATTACCGATTCGTAGTTTGCCTTGATAGCGGCTTTGCGCTGTTCCTCGTTTTCGGCTCCGTTGTATTCCGAATATGCGGTAAGCGAAACCTTCGAGTCGATGATTATGCGGCTACCATCGGCGCAGTTTACCACAACGTCGGGACGCAGTTCGTTGCCTTTCTCGCCCTTGAAGCTTTCCTGGCACGAGAATTCGGTACCTTCGCGCAGTCCGCTTTCCGAAAGGATGTTGGCAAGCACCTGTTCGCCCCAGTCTCCATGTACTTTACCGCGGTTCTTGAGTGCGTCGGCTAGATTGTCGGCGTTTCGGCCTATGGCCTGCGACTGTTCAATCATGTTCTTGAGTGCGCCTTCGAGCGACGATATGTTCTTTTCGTTCGATGACTTTGCTTCCGAAAGCTGCTTGCGCATATTTTCGAGTTCGTCGCGTAACGGGGCTACTATATTGCCCATGTTTTCGGTGTTTGTCTTTGCAAATTCCTCCTGGCGTTGCTTGAGCAATGTCTGCGATGTATTTTCGAACTGCTGGCGCAGAAGTTCCATCTGCTGTTTCTGTTGTTCTTCGCGTTCGGCTTTCAGCTGTTCGTTTTTATTGTTTTGTTCTACAAGACGTGTGTTGGCTTCTTGCAGGCTCACTTGTAGATTGGTGTTTTCTGTTTGTAACGATTTTTTTTCGTTTTTCAGACTATTGTTTTCATCTGTGAGTTCGCCTATTCTGCGGTTGGTATTGTTGAGTTCGGTCTCGAGTCGCGAGTGTTCGGCTGCGGCGTTTGCCGACATAATTTCCTTGGTTTGCTCGAGATCCTTTTTTGCATTGTTTTTCAACACTACTATTATTATTGCTGCAGCTATTCCAGCAATCACTATTCCGATTAAAATACCTATTAACATATACGCACGAATTTGCTACAAAGATAAGGAAAGATTCAAAAAATTGAAAATTTAACTTCGTTGAGCTAAAGGTTGATGATTCAAAGATTTGAAAATTTAGTCGTGATGTTTGAGTGAAGTTGACTAAAGATTCTATGTTCAGAGAGAATAGGTTTGGTGGCATATCGTCTATGTAATAATAGGATATCTATTTTCTGTGTTTATATATGTTTCATATTCGTTTTTGCTTATTCCAACACGCCTTAAGTGGTCTTTTATTCTATTTTCATCTAAACATTTGACGCATTTTATAATAAATTCAATATATGTTTCTTTGTTAGCAAATAGTTCACTAATGATGTGTTCACAATTGTATTCACCAAATTCATCAATATCATTAAATCTATCATTAGGCATGTCTTTTGTATATTCTGTAATTTGATTGTCATAAGATTCGAAATCTGTTATATTTAAACATTCCAAATGATTAAATATGTATTCTTTACCTAATAATACATAACCCATCCTCTCGTCAACAAGAGGATCAAACCAATCTAAGACTACTGAAAATTTTAAATATTGGTATGCATAACTATTCTCATTTAGTATATTATTAAAATTGAAAGATGATTTGAAATAATCATTTTTAATCAAAAAATCAAAAAAAAGTTTTTTTAATTCTTCGATGTCTTTGTTTGATAACAATGAATGATTTTCCCAATTCTCAAAATCAGGTTCTGGTTGTGCTGTATAAATAGTATTAAAAATCATATTCCATATCATTGGATTATCATTTTTTGTGACTTCTTTTTCTATTTCATCTTTTATATAAATTGAAAGAATTGTTGAAGAGATAGTTTTATTGTATTTCCTTTTATCAATACAAAAAGACATAAGTTCTTTAATAATTTTTTCTGAACGAATATATCTTGTAAGTTTAATTATGGTTGACAAATAATTCTTTGCTTTTTGTTCTGAAAATGAATCTGTATTATATGTTTTGAACCTATTGCTAATAGATTCGTCAAACCAATATCCTCTCTTTTGTTCATGCCAATTTTTAATAGTTTTTTCTATTTCATTATCTGATTTGGCAAATAATACTTTGTCGAATTCATCAAGACTTAATATGTCATCAAGGTTTCTATAGCAAAAATACTCTAAGAAATTATCCTTGTATTGAATGCTGTTTTCTTGTTTTATTTTTTTAGGGAATAGCAAACGTAATAATAATAATGTATTTTTAGAGAAGTCATTTGCTATTGATTTTATCATTTTTATGGTATCTTCATTTTTCTCGTCATTATACAAATCATCTACTAACTCATATGTACGATTATCAATTCTTTGTTTAAAGAATGCATCAGAATTTACAATTAAAGCATTGTGTGTTCTTGGATATGTGTAATGTAGTAACTCTATCAAATAGAAATCTCTTATATTTATATTATTTAAGTTCTTGTTTATATAGATATATGAAAAATTCAAAGCAAAAATGTTTGCAAATCTTTTTACATCTCGGAATCCTGATAAATGCAAAGATGATACATATGAATTATCGTCTGTATAAAAAATCGCCTCGTGTATTAAATCTTTAAGTGTTTGGCTGGGCTTTTTAAACAATCTAGATATTTCATCATACAATAATTCTGGAATGTGAAGTTTTTCATAGGCTGGAAGAGATATTTCCACATTTATAATTTTTTTCATAAATGCAGAACCTTCTTTTATCCCTTTTTCTTCTAGTAATTTATCTATATATACTGGATCATATGCAACTATATATATAATGTTTTTGAAATTTGCAGTGATACGAATGAGTTTTATTACTTCGTACAATTCTTCAGAGCCCAATCTGTCTAAATCGTCTATAAAAAAAACAATAGTATTACTCTCTTTTATTCTATCCTCAACTTTGTCTTTTAGTTCTGAGACAGAATTTTTCTTTGGGTATTTTAGTGTTTATACAATTTTTGCAATCCAGGAAAGTTTGTTTATATTTTCAATAATGTCGGCATATTTTAATAATCTTTTTGCTAGATTATTATCATTAGGATTAATATTATGGATAAGAGAGTTGAAAAATTCTTTTGATATCTGTTTCGGGTCTGAGCATGCCCATGGTTTAAAATCATATATTTTTATGAATTCATAAGAGGATAGATTACTCTTTATATGATTCATAAATGTTGTTTTTCCAGATCCCCAAAGCCCAGAAATTCCGATAGCAAAACTTTCTTCGATTTTTTTCTCGGACATCTCCTTAATCTTAATAGTAATAGATTTTGCATAATTTCCCCATCCAACATTTCGACAATCTTCTTTTTTTGTATTTTGTAAAAAACCTATATAACTAGACTCATTGTTGCTTTGTTTTATAAATTTAGCTTTAATTTTTTTTAAAAAATGTCTTAATGGAAGTTTTGTTGAATATCTTATTAACGTTAATAATGGTGATGTTATTGATGTGTGTATTAATATCCGTATAGGACGGATAATAATAGGGTATATAAATTTTAGTGATTCAATAGATAAAAATACAACCAAAAATAAACATAATAAATGTCTATAATCTAATTTCTGAGAAAAAGGTAGGTTTAAATATTCCCATTTTTCACTACTATGATATGAAAACAGTAAAAAACTCAAAAAAATGAATAAAAAAGGAGATATGTTTTTGCGTTTTATAGCTTTATATAATATTGTGATGAAACTGAGTATTGCAATAAAAAAGGTCGTATAATTCAAAAAAGGTGATAAATGAAAAACATCAAATATCTTATCTAACCAATTCGGATAATTGTAGAAAATATAATTAGTGAATAAATTTTCGCAATTATATAAAATAAGAAATACTAAACTGATTAATATAAATTTTTCTATGCTATGGTTTTTAAAGAATATTTTAGCATCTTTTTTGTAATTTTCATAGTAATTATACTTATTATAGAATCTTTCTTTAAACTTTTTTTTGTCTTTATTTCCTTCATTTTTATTCATGTCAATTACAATTATTCGTTATAAAAATAATTCAATGAGATAATAAAATGCTATTGCATGCATGGTTATAGATATTACCTCATAAATATCGTGTACAAAATTACTAAATTAAATTTGTAGAAACAAGATTTATAATTATAATTTTATGTATTTACAAATAACTGAGAATCAGTTGTTATAATCTTTGATCCTATAATCTCGTATATCTTTCTTTCGCCCAGGCATGCGCAATCCCTGGATTGTACTCCCGATTGTTTTGTGTCGTCCCTTCAGGACTTTGTGCAATGTAATAAATTAAGATTGTTGAGACGCAAGAACATGCGTCTGTGTTGCTTGAAATAGTTTATGGTTGTTTGATGTTGTTCCTGTTGTCGTTTTCCTTCTACTGCTCCGTTTCTTTTCCTGCGCTCTGCCATTCCTTGAAGCCGCCGTCGAGGTTTAGGATGGTGTAGCCGTTGTCGGAGAGGAGAGATGCGGCCTTGCGGCTGCGCACACCACCATGGCAATATACGGCAATGGTCTTGTCCTTGGGAAGCTTTTCGTCGGCTTCGTAGAGAAAGCCTGCGCGGTTGACGTCGATATTTATGGCGTTGGGAATGTGTCCGCCAGCATATTCGTCGGCGGTGCGTACATCGAGGATTATGGTCTGGTCGTCGGCGATGGCATTTTCAAAGTCGTTGGCACTCAATGTGGTAAATTTGTCGTTCATATTGCTGAAATAAATTATGGCTGTCACGCCCGCTGCAATTACGGCAATGACAATTAATATTATAATGATTCGTTTCATTTTGCAAATATAAGGATGATTTGCGATTTTATATTTGAAGATTTGATGATTTGATGATTCGATAATTTGATGATTTGACTGCGTCGAGCTAAAGGTTGAAGATTTGAATAGTAGAGGCCGTTGCTCGCAACGACTCTACAGCCTTTCAACTTTCAACTCTCAACTGATTCCACCACGTTTTTCTTGTACCTTATCCACATCAATCCTCCACGGAAAACCAGGAATAGCAGGAATGCTATCCAGAGTCCGTCGTTGCCGAGTATTGGCTGCAATATGAAATATCCGACGAAGAAAACAGCAGTGGCGATAAACATTATGTTGCGCATCGACTTCGCAGCTGTCGCACCTATATAAATACCGTCGAACAGGAAGGCGGCGAATCCGCAGAGCGGTATCAGCATAGTCCAAAGGTTGTAGCCCATGGCCTCGCCGACAACATTGCTGTCGTTGGTGAGTATATAGTAGATGTTTTCGCTCCAGAAGAAGTATATCACCGTGAATAATGCTGTGAAAATCAATCCCCAATAAACGAGATGTCGTATCGCCTTAATAAGCGATTCGCGATTCTTGGCACCTATGTACTTGCCAACAAGCGATTCGCCAGCGTAGGCAAAACCGTCGAGAATGTACGAGAACAAGGTGAACAGCTGCATTATCAGGGTGTTGGCGGCAAGTATAAGGTCGCCCATGCTGGCCGATATTGCAGGAATGAAGGTGAATACGGCACAGAGGCAGAGTGTGCGCAGGAAGATGTCGCGATTAAGCTTGAAAAAGCGTTTCATCTCGGCTTTGTGCAGGCTTCCGCGAATGTCGATAAGGTGACGCATGTTGCCGTAGTGCTTGAACCACAAGATTATGGACAATGCCAGTCCCGAGTATTGCGCTATTACCGTTCCGAGAGCCACACCAACTATGTCCATCTTGAGCCAGATTACAAAGGCAAGGCTGGCGAAAATGTTGACGATATTCAGCACAATGGCAACAACCATAGGTGTTTTCGAATTCTGCATTCCTATGAACCAGCCTTTTATGGCGTATAGCCCTAGTGTCGCTGGTGCCGCCCAAATGCGCACATAAAAATACGACAATGTTAGGTTTAGCGTTTCGTCGCTGCAGTTCAATATGGCATCGGATAGCAATGCAATAGGGTATTGCAGGGCTATAAGGAGAGCGGCTGCGCAAAGGGCGATGGTAAGTCCGCGGACAAGTATGCGCATCGCTTCCTCTTTGTCGCCTGCACCATAGGCTTGCGCGGCAAGTCCGCTGGTGCCCATGCGCAGGAAACCGAAATTCCAGTATATCAGATTGAAGATAGTTGTGCCTAAGGCAATTGCACCAATATAGGTCTCGTTGCCGATATGGCCGACAATAGCCAAATCGACCATTCCGAGCAGAGGAACGGTGATGTTGGTAATTATGTTTGGCAGTGCAAGCCTTAGGATTTCCTTGTTCACCTTATATCAGTTCAACGAGCTTGTCGGCAGCCTTCTTAATACCCAGCCAAATCTGCGAGATTGATGCATCGAGCATATAGCAGGGAGCGGTAATTACGCGTTTTTCGGCATCGTAGGCTATTTCGTCGAAGTTGCAGACAGTGTTTTTTCCGCCCATGGCTTCGATTTTTGCGGCAGTGCCGGCATCCTTACCCGATGTTACGTTGGCTCCAAGAACCTTGGCGACGATGACAGGAGCAATGCAGAGCGCCACAATTGGCTTACCAGCCTTGTTGAAAGCCTTGATTGCAGCCTCGACTTCGGAATCGACCTTCATGTTTTCGCCTTCGTAGAAATAGGAGCAGAGGTTCTTGGCTGCGCCAAGTCCGCCAGGAATCCACAATGCATCGTAGTCGGCAGCGTTGATTGCGTTAAGCGGCTTTATGTCGCAACGTGCAATACGAGCGGCTTCGGCAAGCATGTTTCTTTTTTCGCTTTCCTGCTTTTGCGTGAAGTGGTTTACGGTTTCGGTCTGATTTCTGTCGGGGGCAAAGCACTGGTACTTGCATCCGTTCATGTCGAGAGCCAATAACGAAAGTGTTGACTCGTGTATTTCACTGCCGTCGCGTGTTCCGCAACCCGAAAGTATTACTGCAATTTTCTTCATGTTGTGTGTTATAAATTTTTTGCAAAGATAAAATTAATTTGCGATTTCGGATTGATTTGAGGAAATGAATGTTATTTGTTGGGGTATAAAAAACAAAAAAGACAGACTGTTAATCTGTCTTCTCTGCGGTGTGGAAGGGACTCGAACCCTCGACCCCCGGCGTGACAGGCCGGTATTCTAACCAGCTGAACTACCACACCAGCTGATTGCTTCGTGAAAAGCGATGCAAAAGTACTGCTTTTTTCGAACTCTGCAATAGATTTTTTAATTTTTTTTGAAAAAAGTTTTATGTTTCTTGTTGTTTGTTTATTATCAGTATGTTGCGATTTTCTAAAGATTGCCGCACTTCGACCCTTCGACTCCGCTCAGGGGGCGAAATGCTCAGTGAGCGGCTACAACGCTTCAAGTTCTGTGTCGCGTTATTATTCTTGCTTGCGGATCCTTTAATGTACGAAGTTTGCGAGTAATGACGGAAAAGTGTTATCTTTGTCTCGGATTTGCTTTTGCTGTATGAGAATAAGATTGCTAATAGCGTTTATGGCCGTGTTGCTGGTGTCGTGCCGAGCGATCGATAGCGACAATGGCGGTTTTTCGATAGCAAAGGAAAACGACACCTTATATAATTTAATACTCGAAACCGACAGCAGTTGCGATGTTTGGGAACTGCGTTATCCCGTCTATCGCTTCTGCACTGGCGATATGGACGGCGACAGTATTGTGGATGCCATAGTGGGAGTTGAGAAGACTACCCGTTTCGACCCTGTAGTGCGCCGACGCGTGTTTATGTTCCGCAATATTGGCGGCAAGGTGCGTCCGCTGTGGATGGGATCGAGGTTGGGACAGCCGGTTGTCGATTTCCGCGTAGTGCAGGTCGATGGCGAGACGAGGCTCCGTAGTGTGGAGGAGGAGAAAAACGGAAAATTTTTGGTCGCCGAATATCGGTGGAGTTCTTTCGGTGTGAAATTTATTAGGTATATTTGCCGTGATTTTGAATTTGACAACTCAATGGAAATTTTAAATGATAAATAATATGAAGAGATTTTGTATCAACGCATTATGCGTAATGATGGCTGCTTCGATGTTACTTTTCGGATGCAAGTCGAAGGAAAACAAGGATGGCGAAGATGTAAAAGCGGAAGAAACTGCGAATGCGGTGAATCCAAATGGACCGAAATTGTCGTTCGACTGCGACTTGCCGACTTATATTTGTGGCTGCCATGTCGATATTGAGAACATGAAGGATAAGGTTGACCTGGATATGGATATTTCTCAGCTGAACCTTGCCGACTTGCGTATTTTGCGTAACATCTTTGCGGCACAGCAGGGCTATTGCTTTACCGACGCTTTTTTGAGGCATGTCTATGGCGCCACGTCATGGTACTTTGATATTGCAATTGAGAAGGCTTATGGTGACCCAGTGAAGGTGAAATATACAGATGAGCAGAATAAGTTTATCGAAAGAATCAAGGCTCGCGAAGAGGAGTTGCTGAAATCAAATTACAATCCGCTCGAAGGCTATCTGACTAATTATAATAATGTTGTCAATATGTATCAGCTCGATAGCGCCGAAAATGCTCTCAAGGATTTGATTTCGAGGAACGGTTTTGCAATTGTGGAAGGTATGGACGAGCAGTTGTTCCATATTTACGAGAAGAACGACTACTCTGATTTTCCGAGCTTTGTGACCACCGACATGTACTTGCAGTTGTATCATATGTATTTCGACTTCCTGCTTCGTGACCTGGAGCAGACCAAGCTGATGGGCGAACTGAAAAGTTTTGCCACCACCATGCATTCCGAAATGCAGAAGATTGCAAAAAGCGCTTCCAACCCTGTAATAAAGGATGCAGCAGAATACAATGCAACTTTCTATGCTATAGGTCTTAGCCTGTTGACAGACAACAAGAATTATGAAGTTCCTGCCAAATACAAGGAGGACTTTGATGTTGAAATCGGCAGTGTAAATAAGGCATCCGACAATTTTTCGGAATTTCTAGGATGGGAAGATGTTATGTTCCCATATAGTTTGTTCCGTCCGCGTGGTCACTACACTCGCAGCGATGATTTTAAGCGTTACTTCAAGTCTATGATGTGGTTCCAGTATGTTTCGTTCTGTCTTGATGATGATATTCAGTTCGGCAGGGCAGTTCTTAATGCCGATGTCATCAGGAAGAGTGCCGACTTGCAGAAAAGGTACAAGGGCATAGTCGAGCCTATTACTTTCATTGTTGGAGAGCCTGACAATGTGTCGGTTATGCAACTTTCGGAGGAAATGGCAAAGTCGAATCTCTCTGCCGAAAAGATTTTTGGCAGCAATTCTGAAATGTCAAAGTTCCGCTCAACGATAAAGAAAATTGCCGACCAGCAGAACCGTATTTCACCTAAGCAACTTGTTTCGTGCAAGGATAAGATTAATCTTATGCCGCAGAGGTATTTGGCTGATAACGAGATTCTTCAGGAACTCGTTGATGTTATCAATAAACCAACTCAGCGTGCATTACCCAAAGGTTTGGATGTGCTTGCCGCTTTCGGTAGCGACGATGCCTACAAGATTCTTATTGATGAATATCAGGAAGATAAGGAATGGCCTGATTATGTCACTGAGTTCGAAAATGTTAAGAAGACTATGAAGAAGGTCAACTGGGACGCTACGATGTACAACAAGTGGATGCAGTCGCTCAACACCTTGCTGGAGAAGGATTCGCGTCAGCCTTACTTTATGAAGACCTACCAGTGGGCAAAGAAGAATATCAATGCTGCACTTGCTTCGTGGGCCGAGCTAAAGCACGACTGCATACTTTACGGCGAGCAGCCTATGGGTGCTGAGTGTGGTGGTGGCGACGAACTGCCAGAGCCAATTGTCGTAGGTTATGTTGAGCCGAATCTTGCTTATTGGAACAAGGCTCTCGATTTGCTCGATATGACCGAAAAGGTGTTGATTGCCAACGATATGTACACTTCGAAGGCACAACAAATGACAGAAAGTATGCGCGAAAAGGCTCAGTTCCTCAAGTCGATAAGCGAGAAGGAACTGGCTGGCAAGAAGCTGACCGAAAAAGAATACCAGCAGATTGAAATAATTGGTAGCGACTACGAATGGCTTACACTCGATATGCTGAATTCTGGTGCTGAAGAAAGGATTTATGATTGGTACGAAGTAAAGGGCGCAGACCGTAAGGTTGCAGTTGTCGCCGATGTTTATACGGCAAATTCGGGCAACAATCCCGATAAGTCGATATTGTATGTTGCTACTGGTAATGTCAATACGATTTATGTCATTGTGGAGATTGAAGGAAAACTTTGGTTGACACGCGGTGCTGTTCTGTCGTACAGGGAGTTTGATGTTCCGTTAGGCAATCCAAGACTTACCGACGAGGAGTGGCAGGAAATGCTTGAGCAGTCACCGAGCCACGGTGTTCCTGAGTGGATAAAGGAAATTATTGCTCCGGGCAAGGCTCCTAAGGGCAACGATATAATATTCTATAGCTCTGGTTGCTAATGAATATTTGCAGTACATATTTTGCAAAAGGAGGCACGGCTCGCTGTGTCTCCTTTGCTATTTGTGCGCTGCTAGCGATTTTTTTGCTGCAGGGATGTGATGAACGAAAAGTTCAAGTAAAAGAATCTAACGCTCCAATCTACGATACTTTGCGTATTGCTTATACTGGCGATGTTCTTCTTGACAGAGGTGTACGCAAGGTTATAGAGAGGCGTGGAGTTGATTCACTTTTTGCTCCCGAAATAGATTCTCTTTTTGCAAGCTGCGATATGGTTGTTGCCAACCTTGAATGCCCTGCTACGAGCATAGTGTCTCCGATAAACAAGCGCTTTATATTCCGTGGCGAACCAGATTGGTTACAGGCTCTTTGTGAGCACGGAATAACCCATCTTAATTTGGCCAACAACCATTCTATGGACCAAGGTCGGCGCGGACTTGCCGACACCGAAAGCCAAATCCGTAAGCACGGAATGATTCCCATTGGTTATGGCACCACTATTGCCGAATCCATTGAGCCGCAGTTGCTTGCAGAAACACCGCGCAAGGTATATCTGATAACTTCGCTTCGTGTGCCATCCGAAAACTGGTCGTATCTCGACAGTGTGCCTTGCGTTTCGGAGAGTGGAATTTCTGTTATCGAATCGCAGATTGACAGCCTGAAACATATTGATTCAAAGTGCTTTGTGATTGTGATGCTGCACTGGGGCGTTGAGCATATTACGGAGCCTTCGTCGTATCAGGTGCGCGATGCCCATAGGCTGGTTGCCGCCGGTGCCGACTGCATTGTGGGCCATCATCCGCATTGCCTGCAGACTGTGGAAACTTATAAAGGTGTCCCCATATATTATAGCATCGGCAATTTCATCTTCGACCAGAAGAACCCAATAAATACCCGTGCGGCAGTTGTAACTCTCGCAATATCAAAGGATACGGCTAGTTTTGAGATGCTGCCGATTGAGATAGAAGGGTGCGTTCCTAGGCTGGTGGAGGAATAGGAGGGTTTTGCTTCCTAGGTGGGGTACAATTTGTCCCCCTACTCGAATGAAAACTGCTAATTAGTTATATTGCAGAATGGAAACGAGTTGCTAAATCGGCAGATGATATCTGCCGATTTGAATATATTGTAGAATGTTGATAAGTTTATTATGAAAAAAAAGGAGTTTGTGTAAATTTGCGAAGTAATAGATGTTGGGAAGATGGAAAAGAACGAATATGGAAGAGAAAAATAACAATACACAGGAAATAATCATTTACCAGACCGATGATGGCGCGGTAAAGATAGATGTTCAGATGTCCGACGATACGGTTTGGCTGACACAACAGCAGATGGCTGAATTATATCAGACGTCAAAATCTAATGTTAGTGAACACATTAAGCATATTTTCGAAGAAGGCGAATTGCAAGAAAATTCAGTTGTTCGGAAATTCCGAACAACTGCTTCGGATGGGAAAAATTACAATACAGCATTCTATAACCTAGACATGATAATCTCATTAGGTTACCGTGTGAAATCATCCGTTGCTACCCAGTTCCGCATTTGGGCTACCAAACGTTTGAACGAATACATAAGAAAAGGATTTACCCTTGACGATACAAGGCTTAAAAATCTTGGTGGTGGCGGATACTGGAAAGAACTTATCGAACGCATACGCGATATCCGTTCTTCAGAAAAAGTATTTTACAGGCAAATCCTTGACATTTACGCAACAAGCATAGATTATAATCCCAAAGCAGAAATCTCAATAGAATTTTTCAAGCGGGTACAGAACAAGATTCATTACGCTGTACATGGACAAACAGCAGCCGAAGTCATTGTAGGCCGAGCTGATGCTGAAAAGGAATTCATGGGCCTTACAACTTTCGAGGGCGACAGGCCGCATCTTAAAGATGCTGTCGTTGCGAAAAACTATCTGAACGAAAACGAATTACGTGCGATGGGGCAGATAGTTTCCGGTTACCTTGACTTTGCCGAACGCCAGGCCGAACGTCAACAAACAATGACTATGAGTGACTGGGCAATGCATCTGGACAAAATCCTGACAATGAGCGGAGAAAAATTGCTTCAAGGTGCAGGTCAAGTATCACACCAACAAGCTATTGATCACGCAACCAACGAATACAAAAAATACCAGCAACGTACACTGAGCCAAGTGGAGAAAGACTTCTTGGATAACATAAAAACACTGCCGAATAAATAATTGCGATTCCCGTCATCCCAACCTTTCAACACCTCAATGTTGGCACAAAAGTTGAAAAGGATGCTTATATATGTGTGTTTTGTTTTGGAAAATGTTATTTTTGCATCGTAAATTTCATTGCTATGAAGAAGTCTTTTTTGCTAATAGCGCTTATAATCAGTAGCATGGCGTTGTTTTCGCAAAATGCCGAGGACGACGGATATGTGATTGGTTTTGCACCGTCAGATAGCGCATATATGGATTTTAAGGTTGAAAGAACCGAATATAGCGACTGGCACAAGATTGGAACAATCCTGAACGAACTTTACGGCTTGGAGCCTAAGGAATTGAGCGAGGCTACAGTTATCTGCGACAAGAAGTTCAAGGTCTACGAAGGCTCGAAGGCAGTCTCGGAAATCGACCTCGCAAATCCGCAGAGTACAATCGCAAGCGGAAAGGACAAGTACATCGTGCAGGTGAAATACCGCAAGGGCGGCAGCGAGGATTATGCCGATCAGTCGTCAACAACAACGGCTAACGTGATTATTATCAACGTCGAAACCGTAAAGGACGGTGTGGGCGAGAAGATGGCTACGATATGTTATCCGTCGTCGAAGTACGAATACGAGGTTGCCGGCGACCTTTCGGCAGTGCGAATCTATAACCTGCCTATACACGAGTATCCTATTTTTGTGAACATTTACGGTATTCCACGCGGCTTCGATGCTGCAAAGAACTTGCACCAGCTTGATGTTCATTGGGATGCGCTTTATATGAACAAGGCAATCTTCGAATATTTCCAGAAGAAGGGCGCAGCGATTACCCCGCAGGAATTGTCGATGATGTCGAAGGCTGCATACAATGTCGGTCGCGGTTATTGCACCGTAGGAATGTACCATCGCGCATTGTCGTATCTTGCTTTCGTATCACGTAATTCGGCTGGCGAAAAGTATGCGGTATCGTGCAACATAAAACTCGCCGAATGCCTCGACAAGCTGAACCTCGACAATTCGGATGTGTACGACAAGATTATCCTTGCTCACCAGACAAATCCAAAGATGGATGCCCGCGACCTCGACTGTGTAATAAAGGCTTGTATCGCTCGTGGCGAAATTTATGCCGCACAGAAGAAGGTCGATAAGGCTAAGGAATGCTACCAGAAGGCAACTACGATTGACACGGCAAAGAGATACACCGCCAAGATTTCGGAGTGCATGGACAATTTGAACAAAATGTCGAACTAAAAAATGCTAACAATGAAGAAGTTATATATAGTTTTCTGTTTTTCGTTGATCTGCGCTTTCGCAAGTGCGCAGAAATATGATGCGGTTGACAAGTACTGGCTTCCGCAGGAATGTTCGTTCAATATGCAGGACGCTTCGTTGCGCTTTGCCGCCAATGGTTCGAAGGACGTTACCATGGGCGAGGTGCTCGACGTTTTGTTCAAGGGTAAGACTCTGGAACTGAAGAAGATGTCTTTACTCAGCCAGTCGAAGGTTACGACCATCGAGGTTGCCGACGACATACGCAAGTTCGACATTCTTTCGCCTGTGAAGATGGTGACTGGTGGCGATGTACGCTTCGACATTGCCGACTATATGATTGTAGTTGAAGGTACTGTCGGCGGTAAGTCGTTCGGCGACATAATTTTCTATGCTTGCAATGCTTCGGGTGCTGCCGGCAAGTCGATGTACAGGAATATCACAGTGATGTCGGATATGTTCGAAAAGGGCTACTCGACAAAGAATTTCCTTGTCGCCTACGACTATCAGGACAGGGCGGAAGCCGTGAAGAAATTCAACGAGATTTGCGCACCTATACTTGCCAAGCAGAACGAATCGACCGAAGGTTTCAGTGAGTCGGACTTTGCTATTCTCGAAAAGCGCAATGCAAACCTGCTTTACAGCCAGGGCCAGAACTATACCGAGTTCGATCAGAACCGCGATGCAATCGCTGCTTTTGGCGGTGCTTACAGACGTTTGGTTTCCGAACTTAAGCAGAAAGGTTACAACGACGTCGAAAAGAAGCGTTTCTCGATGCAGCTTGCTTCCGAAATAGCAAAGAACTACATTAAGATTGGAAAGCCGGAACAGGCATACCAGTATTTGTATCACGCACATAATATGGGCCGCGAACTCAACGAGTACAAGTACGTTCTCGACTATGTAAAGTCGCTCAGTCCAGTCGAAAAAGGTGTTTACGCTTCGAAGATGGCTGCAGAAATGAAGTCTAAAGGTTTGGACGTAAGCGATGCCAACACCTATAAGACCATCAATGCAATAAAGTAAAGATAATAAGCTACAAAAATACAAGGGCAAAGATTATTCTTTGCCCTTTTTTAAAATGAAAGACATAGGCAGACTATTCGACAGCATTTCCAACCGTTACGATCGGTTTAACCATACGGCATCGATGGGAATCGACCGTTGCTGGCGTCGCCGTGCAATAAAGTCGTTGCCCAAGTGCGATTCGGTTCTCGATGTGGCCGCCGGTACCGCCGACCTATGCATCGAAGCTATCAGACGAGGAAAATCGCAAAAGGTAATAGGCGTGGATATTTCCGAAGGAATGCTCGGCGTCGGCCGCGAGAAGGTGCGCAGGAAGGGTATGTCGGACAAAATAGAACTGCTTGTCGCCGATTGTGCTCATTTGCCTTTCGACGACAATACTTTCGATGCAGTCACCTGTGGCTACGGTGTGCGCAATTTCGCAGAATTGGACCAGAGCCTTGCCGAAATTTTCCGTGTACTGAAACCTGGCGGACAACTGCGCATTCTCGAGTTTACCTATCCGACAAACAAGTTGGTGCGCTTCTTCTACGATTTCTATTTCACGCGTATTGTTCCGCGCATTGGGAAACGTCTTACCGACAACGGCGAAGCATTTGTGTATTTCATGCAAAGTGTGAAGAGTTTCGCCAAAGGACGCGATTTTGTCGCCATTCTCGAAAAGAACGGCTTCCGTGAAACGAGTTATAAGAGTCAAACATTTGGAATTTCAACATTATACAAAGGATGCAAAAGATAAAGCTTTGGTTTGGCGTTTGTCGCCCTTATTCGCTGTTTGTGTCGGCTAGTCCGGTAATTGCGGGACTGCTGGCGTTCGGACAAGTTCTCGATATTCCGACGGCTGTGGTTACCTTGTTGTGCGCCATGTCGTTGCAGGTGTTTTCAAATCTCGTGAACGACTACTACGATTTTGTCCGCGGTTGCGACAAGGCTGGCCGTTCCGGTCCGCAACGTCCACTTGCTGAAGGAATTGTAAACGAAAAGCAGATGCGAACTGCCTGTATAGTCGCTTTGTCGGTGGCATTGCTGCTTGGTGCTTACCTTGTGTGGGTAGGCGGCTGGGTGATTCTGCTTGTAGGTGTATTGTCGGCTCTTTTTGCCTGGCTTTACACAGCAACGCGCTTCTCATTGGCTTATCTTGGCATTGCCGACATCATTTGCTTTTTGTTCTATGGACCAGTAGCATCGGCAGGAACTGTTTTCTTGCAGTGCCATGAGTTTTCGCTTGCTGCTTTTTATGCAGGTTGCGCCTGCGGTTGCATCGCGGTTTGCGTGCTGGCATCCAACAATATACGTGACATCGAAGATGACCGTGCAGTCGGCAAGCGAACTTTCCCTGTGCGTTTCGGAAAGATAGCTGCGTTGGTCGGTGTTGCGCTGATACTTCTGGCTTCGGTGGCTTTTGCTGTGCTTGGTTTCGGAACGTTGTGGCTGTTGGTTTTGTTGGTTCCTGCAGTGCTTCTGTATGTGCTGCTGGTAAAGGCCGAAGGCAAGAAGTACAACAAATGCCTGTTCCGGTTTGTTCTGCTCGATGCGGTTTACGTCGTGGCGTTCGGGTTGACTTTTTTACTATAATTTGTGAAAATTTTCCGAAATTGCTTGTCGGTTTAAAAACTTTAATTATCTTTGTGCCACCTTGTTAATAATTTTGAGATATGAGATTTACGGAACATGCATTCAAATCGTCGGATGGCGCAAAAATATTTTACCGCAGGTTTCTGCCCGATGGTGAAACAAAAGCAATACTACAGATATTTCATGGAATGGCGGAACATTCGGCTCGCTATGCCGATTTTGCTAAGTTTTTGACCGACAACGGAATCGCCGTCTATGTGAGCGACCATCGTGGACATGGAAGAACCATAACCGACATGAAAGACTATGGCGTGTGGCCGCATCGTGACGAGTGGTGGCGTATAATCGGCGACCTTAAGTTGCTGAAAGATATTGCATCGACTGAAAATCCTGGTCTTCCATATTATGTGCTGGGACATAGCATGGGTTCGTTTCTTGCACGTACATTCATAACAAGGTACAGCACCGAGATTTCGGGCGTAATAATCAGCGGTACGGGCACTAATCCGACAGCAGTGCTGCGTTTTGGCAAGTTCATTGCCAATGTCGCCTGCACTTTCGAGGGCTGCCGCTCCAAGGCCAAGTTGCTCGACAAACTGTCGTTCGGCGGTTACAACAAAGGCTACAATGCTCCTTACCAGTGGCTTTCGCGCGACGATGCGCAGGTTAAGAAGTACATTGCCGACGAACTTTGTGGAGGATTGTTCTCCAATTCGTTCTACCGTGGATTTTTCAAAGGCTTGATATACATAAACAAGCGCTCGTCGGGAGCAATGATAAACAAGAACCTGAAGATGCTCTTCGTTTCGGGCGAAAAGGATCCTGTTGGAAATTGCGGACGTGGTGTAGAGGAGGCTGTGGAGTTTTACCGCGACCAGCGCATTGCAAACATCCAGCTTAAGTTGTATCCCAATGCCCGCCACGAAATTCTCAACGAAATCAATAGGGAAGAAGTCTACAACGATATTCTGAACTGGATAATCTCCGCCCAGTAAACTTCGCCTACCGATTGTTGAAATTTTTGCCTGATTCTCTTTCCTTCTCCATTTATATTTTCTGTAATTTTGCAGAAAATTTTATTTGATGAAAAAGTACATTCTATCGTTTGACCAGGGAACTACTAGTTCGCGTGCCATATTGTTCGACAAGAAGTTCAACATTGTAGGCATCGAACAGCAGGAGACTACGCAATATTTTCCAAAGCCAGGCTGGGTTGAGCAGGATGCCAACGAAATATACCGCAACCAGATAGCTACGGCTCGCCAGCTTATAAACAAGTGTGGTATTTCGTTTTCGGATGTAGCTGCAATTGGAATTACAAACCAGCGCGAAACAACCGTAGTATGGAACCGCAACACGGGTAAGCCGATATACAATGCTATAATTTGGCAGGACAAGCGCACCGAAGACCTATGCTCAAAAATCAAGAAAAAGGATTTCGGCAAATACATAAATGCAGTTACCGGTCTTGTGGTCGATTCGTACTTTTCGGCTACCAAGCTTAAATGGATTCTCGACAATGTTCCCAATGCCCGCGAAATGGCTCGCCGTGGAGACCTGCTTTTCGGAACTATCGACACCTGGCTTATCTGGAGGCTCACAAGCGGCAAGTGCCACGTCACCGACTGCTCAAACGCTTCGCGTACTATGATGTTCAATATCAAGACGCAGGAATGGGACGAGAACATCATCGACGAGTTTGATATTCCGCTGAGCATGCTTCCGAATGTGGTCGATTCATCGTGCGAAATCGGCGTAACCGACAAGCTTGTCTTCGATGCCGAAATTCCAATCTGCGGTATCGCTGGCGACCAGCAGGCAGCACTTTTCGGTCAGGCTTGCTACGAAGAAGGCTCTGTAAAGAACACCTATGGTACAGGTTGTTTCCTTCTTATGAATACAGGCAGCAAGGAAGTGCGTAGCGAATGCGGACTTGTCACCACAATAGCATGGCGAATTGGAGGCAAGGTTTCGTATGCTCTCGAGGGATCTGTCTTTGTGGCAGGCGCTGCATTAAAATGGTTGCGCGACAAGATGGGACTTATCAAGACCGCTGCCGAAACCGAATCTATTGCAATGTCGGTAAGCAACACAAATGGCGTGTACTTCGTGCCTGCGTTTGCAGGACTTGGCGCTCCGTACTGGAATATGAATGTTCGTGGCAGCATTAGCGGTATAACCGGTGGAGTTACATACAAGCATATTGTACGTGCCGCACTCGAAGCAATGGCCTACCAGACCAAGGATGTGCTCGATGCAATGGAAAAGGATTCTGGAATCAAGATTACAGCTCTTAATGTGGATGGTGGCGCTTCGGTTAACAATTTCCTTATGCAGTTCCAGTCCGACATTCTGCAGATTGATGTGCAGAGACCGAAGATTGTGGAATCGACATCACTAGGAGCTGCCTACCTTGCAGCACTTGCAATTGGCTGGTGTACAATGAAGGACTTGGCTTCGACGCGAGAACTAGAACATACGTTTTCGCCCACGATGAAACCGAAGGATGCCAAGGATAAGTACAGCGGTTGGTGCAAGGCAGTCGCCGACCTAGAAAGAAATTGTGAAAAGTAGATACAAAAAAAGCGGATGAAAATCCGCTTTTTGTATTTTAGAAAGGCACGTCTGTTGGGTCGAAAGGAAAGTCTTCTAATGCTTTGGTCGGTGGAAAGGTTGAAAAATCTTCAAAAATTTCAAGCCCTATATTTGAAATCAACTTCTCAACGTTGGGATTGTTGTCTTTTATTTCGTTCAGAGCATCTGATTTTACTTTTTTATATGCCATACGTTCTTTTTCTCTCAATGTTGTGTCTTGTTCTTGCACGATAGAATACCAGCCTTCAGGCTTTAATACATCTTCGATTATCAGGTTGGATGTTTTCTTGTACTTGTTGTCAAGTGCTAAGTATGCATATTTTTTTGCCACATTAATGCATAAGTATCTATATGAATAATCGTCTTTATCCAAATCCTTTAATTCCTGGCTTTCAGAGATGCTTTTTGTTACAAGGTTATTCCAGTCGTAAAACTGTCTAACAGTTTGCTGGCAGTTTAATTTCTGAAGATAGTACACAGCAAGACTGACATCATGGAAAAGAATAGGTGTTATTGCTTTGACATCGTCATAGTATGCATTCCTGTCCAAAGAAAAATTATTGTTATCCAGACACACATCGTGTATTATGTTGTATAATATGTCCCGGCCTTCATCTTCCTTAATGCACCTTCCTGTGTGATAAGCGACAGCAAGGTATTCCGTGTTGAAAAGTTTGTCCTTTTCGAGGACGAAATTTTTGTCATTTGCCAGTCTCATGCATATGAAAAAGTAGTTTCTTCTATGAGTAAACTTCTCGATATTCTCGGAAATGTACTCGGTGGGGAAGTAGCGGACTACAATCCAAGAGCATCTTTCTTCGTGGAATTTTTCCCAGAGTTCCTTTATTTTGGGTTCGAATGACTTGTCCCATAGGCCAAGAGCCATTGTGTATGCCCATTGCCGGTCAGTTTTGCAAGAATCAAGGAATGCTAGGATAATTTTCTTCTGGTCTTTCCAGTCTAGATATTTAAATCTCCATTGTATTTCTTTGCGCGATTCGGATACTTTCCCGCTTTTTTTATTAGTGTAGTTTTTTATCAGTTGCGCGATGGGCACATTCCTTTTGTCATTTTTCATATAATTAAGATCGGTTTAGAAAAATATGGCAAAGACACTTGCCTTTGCCATACTCGTTTATTTTTAGCTTTTAGTTATTCAGCTTTTTCTTCCTTTGCTTCAGCTTCGGCAGCTTCTTTCTCGGCGTTTGCCTTTTCTTCCAAGTAAGCCTTTATCGAGTCTTCGGTTATGATTCCCTTTTCGACAAGCAGGTTGTACCAAGAAACGATTTTCTTGATGTCGGACATATATACCTTTTCCTTTTCGTAGTTGGGGAGAACCTTCTCGAAGAATGCAACGAGTTCGGTGTTTGCCGACTTTGCTGTTACGTCGGTGATGGCACCTTTGTACTGGTTGAAAATGTTTACAAAGACATCCTTAAGAGGAGTGTCGTTGTCGTATGTGTAAACGGTAATGTCTTCAAGTGTGCTTATGCGTGATGTTGAGAATGCCGGCATGCGTTTGCCAGTGATTAACGATTCAACAATGACACTGGTGTTTTTTCTCGATACAAGCTTCAATAGTCCGGGCTGTCCAGCTATTGACAAAATTCCTTCTAAAAACATAGTTACAATATCATTTAAAATTTAGGTTGCAAAAGTAGTGCATGAATTTTTAAAACAAAGAAATTTTTTCTCAGTTTTTTTAACAACAACGGTTAGTTTGCGCATATAGAGCGATGTAGAAAATATTCTCATTTTTAGAAACTGATAGTTACACCGCCCGAGAATGTTATCCCTGCCTGTGGAAAATATGTTACCCACGATTTCTGTACGCCCTGTTCGTACCATAGTCCGCCGTAGGCGTTGTCGCATAACTGTGTGTTGAACAGGTTGCTTATCTCAAACTTGAAGCGTAGCGACTTTACATATCGTCCGGCAATTTCGTAGTCGATGCCAAGGCTGCTTATGCAATATGGCTTTAGCATTCTGTCGATGCTCGATGTGTTGTCGATGTATTGCTTGCCTACATATTTCACATTGTAGTACATATCGAAGTTACCAAAGACGTTGTAAGTGATGTTTCCTGCGGCAATTATTTCGGGTGAATATGCAGTGCAGGTTTCTCCAGTGTGATATTCTTCGAGGCTTTCGTTCAAGTTTTCGTCGTATGTATGGGCCTGGTAAACGTAATCTTTTATTCTGTTTCTGCTGAAAGTGGCGTTGGCTTCGAGGCTGAGCTTGCGATGTGGTTTTACCAGTGCCGACAGCTCTATTCCGCTGCGGTAGCTCTTGTCGACGTTGGTCATTATGTAATATCCGTTTTGCGAAAATTCTCCAGTTGGCACTATCTGGTTTTCGAAATCCATATAATATAGGTTCAGTTCGCCCGAGAAAATCTTCGACTTGTACGAATATCCTAGTTCGTAGTCAATCAGAGTTTCGTGCTCTATTGTCTTTTTTGTTCCAATAACATCCTTTATGCTGTTTCGCGACGGTTCTCTGTTTGCGCGGGCTACCGATGCATAAAGTCTCATTTTGGGCGTAATCTGGTAGTTTATACCGCCTTTAGGATTAAAGAAGTTGTAGTCGTTGTCCTCGTTCAGAAGTATCATCTGTTCGTTTGGCAACAGATTGCAGTCGTAGCCGTTCATTTCGTAGTTTATGATTCTGTACTGCAGGTCGGCGTACAATGTAATCTTGTCGATAAAGGTGTATCCGGCCTTGTAGTATGCACAGAATTCTGTCTTGTTGCTTCGGTTGTGGTACCATTCGTAATCTTTGTAGCTGTTGCCTGCATATTGCGTCCATATCAGGTTGCCGAAATACTGACCCGCCAGAATGCTGCCCGAGCCACCGAAGGTGTTTACAAAGTTTCCTATCTTGTGGGTCGCGTATATAATGCCGTTGTAGAAGTTGCCGTTTGTCATCCTGCGCCTGATAAGGTCGGTTTTTGTGATTGTCGTAGTAGTATTGTAAATGTTTCCGTTTTCGACAATTGTGACCGGCAACGATAGGTCGGGAAGCATATAGCTCGAGAAGGACTGTCCGTTCTTGTATTCCTCTACATATCCGTCGCCATGGTTGTAGTGCAGCTTGATGTTAAGTTCGACATTGCTCCATATTTTTTGCGAGTATATGAGTTGTACGTGCGTCTGAGTGTAGTTCTCGGCTTCGTCTTCGTAATATTTCTTTCTGCCGTTGATGTCGAAATATTCTCCTGCGGCATTGTACAACCGGTTGTTGTCGATTATGTTCGACGGACATCCCCACATTGTAATCCCGGATTTTTGCTTGCCGTAAATGATATTGGCGGCCAGCGAGTTGTTCTTGCCGCGCCAAATTGCACTAACCATTACGGTGTTGTGGTTTATGCCCGACCTGTCGATATATCCGTCGCTCTTTATCTTTGCCATCCTGAGGTCGATGGAAAAGCCGTTCTTCATAATTCCGGTGCCTGCCGAGATGCTGGCCTTTATTGTGTTGTACGAACCACCCATTACCGTTAAGTCGCCGTATGGTTTGGTGCTTGGCGATTCGGTGGTTATGTCGATGCTCGAGCCATAGGCGAGCGGTCCGTCTGTCGACGAGCCTGCGCCCCGTGTTATTTTTATATGGTCTGCCGAACTTGCAATATCTGGCAGATGATGCCACAGCGTGTGCCTCGATTCGGGATCACTGAGTTGAATGCCGTTGAGTGTGATATTTATAGCTTCGCTGTTCATTCCTCGGAGGCGCAGGTCGGTAAAACCGATGCCGAGTCCATTCTCCGACAGCGCTACAAACGATGGCGTTTGCCCGAGGTTATATGGCATGTCGCGGACAATGTTTTTTGTGGTTATGTATTTGTGGTCGTAAGTTTCGGTAGTCATCGGTGTGCGCTGGTCCGAAATCTTGTCGAGCACATGTAGGCTGTCGGTTGGCCTGTATTCTGGTTGCAATACTATTGTGCCAAGATTCATGTCGGTTTCGACAGCTATTTTTTCGTCGTACGGTTCACATCCGGTATGGCTGATCACAAGTCTTTGCGTACCTTTCTTGCACTTGACGGCAAAACTACCGTCGCTTTTTGTTGTGCAGCTTTGGGTTGAGCCGCCAATCATGACTTTTGCACAATACAACGGGGCACCATCGTTGTCGGTTACTACGCCAGTAATTTTTTGCGACAGGCATATTACTGCCACAAAAATCAACGATATTGACAAGATAATGCGTTTCATCAGGCGTAGATATATACTCTTTGTTTTATTAAATCCTTACAATACAGGGATAAAACGTTACAAACTCAAATTTATTTTTCAACAGCGAAAATAATGTTTTTTGCGAATACCAGCAAGTCGGAAAAAATTGTTTAAATTTGCCACTGCTTAACAAGGATTGATATGAAAAGAGTTTGTCCAGTATGTCATACGGAGTTCGATGGTCGTGCCGACAAGAAATTCTGCTGCGACCAGTGCCGTAACACTTATAATAATCAGTTGAAGCAGGAAGACAACAGCATCACATATAAGATTAACCGTGTGCTGAAGAAAAACCGCCAGATATTGTGCGACTTGTACACCAAGGCCGAAAAGCCGGAAAAGGAAAGACATTCGGTACAGAAGGACAAACTGGTAAGGGAAGGCTTCAAGTTCGACTACATGACAAACATCTACCGTACAAAGACGGACAAGGTATACTATTATTGTTACGACTACGGATATTACATCGACAACGATTTCGTAGTTATTGTACAAAAGAAAGATTACGTTGATTAAGATATATGGTTACAAAGATTGAAAAATACGACAATTGCGGAAATGTCGCCTATATTGTCGCTGATGAAGAAAAAGTAAAATCGTTAGGTTTCTCGGAAAAGGAAACCGAATATTTGTGCAAAACCCTTGCAAAGAAGAATTATGCCGCACTTAACCAGTACGACAGATTCTGCTTTTTCGTAATGCCCGATGCCGACAAGTCGGTCGACGAGCAGCGCGAGAAGGTTAGAATGAACGGCTGTACGATTTCTGACGCCTTGAACGCACAGAAATGCAACTCGGTAAGCATAGTCGATAATACAGGAAAAGATTTTGCCTACGATCTGGCCGAAGGAATAGAACTCGCCAACTATCGTTTCGATAAGTATCTGACTAAGAAAAAAGAGGTGTCGCTGACAGAGGTAAAGATTTGCGGCGATGTCTGCGAAAAGGCTATTGCTCGTCTCAACAGCCTTGTTAAAGGCGTTTTCGTTGCCCGCGACATTATTAACGAGCCATTGTCGTACATGACAGCCAAGAAATTGGCCGAAACGATAGAGGAGGTTGGCAAGTCGTGCGGTTTCAAGACCGAAATCCTTGACAAGATGCAAATCGAAAGCCTGAAGATGGGTGGACTTCTTGCTGTAAACCGTGGAAGCGTCGAGCCACCAACTTTCAGCATCCTGAAATGGGAGCCTGCCGATGCAATAAACGAACGTCCGTACGTTCTTGTAGGCAAGGGGCTTGTGTTCGATACTGGTGGCTACGACCTTAAGCCGTCGAGTTCGATGGATACCATGAAGAGCGACAAGTCTGGTGGTGCAGCTGTGGTCGGAACTATCGCAGCATTGGCGCTGGCTAAGGTTCCCGTAAAGGTTTACGGACTTGTGCCTGCAACCGAAAATAGGATAGGAGCAACCGCCTACGTTCCCGAGGACATTATTACAATGTACGACGGCACTACTGTTGAGATCGCCAACACTGATGCCGAAGGTCGTCTGATTCTTGCCGATGCACTTTCGTATGCAAAGAAGTACAACCCCGAGCTGGTAATCGACATGGCGACGCTCACTGGTGCAGCCATTGTTGCCGTTGGCGACAAGAATACCGCTGTGCTTGGCAATTCGCCCGACGATATAGCAAAACTCAAGGAATGCGGCTTCAACGTGTGGGAACGACTGATAGAACTGCCATTGTGGGAAGATTTTGCAGAACAGCTCGAATCGCCCATTGCCGACATGAAGAACTGCGGAAAACGTTCTGGTGGAACAATTACCGCTGCAATGTTCCTCAAGCACTTCACCGACTACAAGTGGGTTCACCTCGACATTGCCGGACCGGCCTTCACTGAAAAGAAGGATTCGTATCGTGGCAATGGCGGAACATCGGTACCGACGAGACTATTGTTCAAATTTTTTAATAAATTGACAAAGAAAGGATAATACGATAATCAGTAGAGTCGTTGCACGCAACGACTCTACTATTCAAATTTTCAAATTTTCAAATCTTCGAATTTTCAAATTATCAAATCATCGCAAATCGTAAATTAAATTATTTTTGCACCAAAATTTTTGAAAACATAACACTATGACTAAAATAAAAATAGGTTTTACCCCTGGTGATATTAACGGAATCGGCTACGAAGTGATTCTCAAGTCGTTAATTGACATAAAGAATATCCCCAACGCCGTGACAATAATATATGGTTCGCCTAAAATCCTTGCATACTACAAGAAGAATTTGGGAAGCAATGTGAATACAACTACGATAAATTCGGCAGAAGAAGCCAAAAATATCGGAATCTATGTCATCAACTGCAACAGCGAGGAAATTCGCGTCGAAGTGGGCAAGTCGAACGAAATAGCAGGCTTGGCTTCGTACCAGGCTCTCGAGAAGGCAGTCGCCGACCTTAAGAACAAGGAGATCGATATTCTTGTCACTGGACCTATTAATAAATGGAACATTCAGTCGGCTGGCTTCAATTTCCCCGGTCATACCGAATATCTTGCACAGCAGTTCAATGCCGACAAGTGCCTGATGCTCATGTGCAGCGAGGCTTTGCGCGTAGGTGTGGCAACTGGCCATATTCCTATTTCGGAAGTTTCGAAGTGCCTGACAAAGGAACTCATACTCGAGAAACTTGAATTGCTCAACGATTCGCTAAAGCGCGACTTCACAATTCGCAAGCCTCGCATTGCAGTCCTTGGTCTCAATCCGCATTGCGGCGACCATGGCGTAATAGGCAACGAGGAAGAAAAGATAATAATTCCAGCCATAAACGAAGCCAAGGAAAAGGATATTCTGGCATTCGGTCCATATTCTGCCGACGGTTTCTTCGGCTCAGGCGACTTCAAGAAGTTCGATGCAGTACTCGCAATGTACCACGACCAGGGTCTTGCTCCGTTCAAGGCATTGACTTTCGACGACGGTGTAAACTTTACAGCAGGATTGCCGATAGTACGCACTTCGCCGGCACACGGAACTGCATACGAGATTGCTGGCAAGAACCAGGCTAACTATTTGCCGATGTGCAATGCAATACGTATGGCTGTCGATATTTTCAACAATAGGCGTTCGCTTGTTGACCTTGAAGAATCGCGTCACAATGTTGACGACTACAATATTAACGAAATAAATGAAGTTGACGAATAAATAATTATGAGCTTATACACAAAACAGGATGCCCTCGACTATCATAGCCAAGGCAGAAAAGGAAAGATAGAGGTTGTTTCGACAAAGGACTTCCGCACTCAGAAGGACTTGTCGCTTGCATATACGCCAGGTGTGGCAGAACCATGCCTCGAAATAAAGGCCGACAAGCAGAAGGTTTACGACTATACGGCAAAGGGAAACTTGGTAGCAGTTATTAGCAACGGAACTGCAGTTCTTGGTCTTGGCGATATAGGTCCCGAGGCCGGAAAGCCGGTTATGGAAGGCAAGGGATTGCTGTTCAAGTCGTTCGCCGACGTAGACGTGTTCGACATTGAAATCAACGAGAAGGATCCACAGAAAGTTGTGGAGATTGTTAAGTCGCTTGAACCTACTTTTGGCGGTATAAACCTAGAGGATATCAAGGCTCCAGAATGTTTCTACATCGAGACCGAACTCAAGAAGCAGATGAATATTCCTGTTTTCCACGACGACCAGCACGGAACTGCTATTATTTCGGGTGCAGCCTTGCTCAACGCACTGAAGATTGCAGGCAAGAAAATCGACGAGGTTAAGGTCGTGTTCAACGGGGCAGGTGCTGCAGGTATAAGCTGCGCACGTTTGTTCTGTACCTTGGGCGTAAAGCGCGAAAACATTGTCCTTTGCGACAGCAAGGGCGTTGTTCGTGCCGACAATCCGAAACTTACCGAGCAGAAGCGCGAGTTTGCAACTACACGCGACTTGCACACTTTGGCCGAGGCAATGGTCGGTGCCGATGTTTTCGCAGGTGTTTCGGTCGGCAATGTCGTTTCGAAGGAAATGATGAAGACTATGGCAAAGGACCCGGTTGTGTTCGCTATGGCAAATCCAACTCCCGAAATTTCGTACGAGGATGCAAAGGAAGCACGTCCCGATGTTATTATAGCAACAGGCAGAAGCGATTATCCGAACCAGGTGAACAATGTTCTCGGTTTCCCGTTCATTTTCCGTGGTGCTTTGGACGTTTGTGCAACCCAGATCAACGAGGAGATGAAGATTGCCGCATCGCACGCTTTGGCAGAACTGGCAATGGAACCAGTTCCCGACTATGTTTGCGAGGCTTACAATGTCGATAAGATTGAATTCGGTCGCGAGTACATAATCCCGAAGCCTTTGGATTTGCGCGTAATCGAGTGTGTGGCACCAGCTGTGGCAAAGGCCGCAATGGAAACTGGCGTTGCACGTCGCAACATTACCGACTGGGATGAATATAAGTTGCAACTACGTGCACGAGTTAGGAGAGTACACGACAATTACGGAAAGACAAGATAAAATCGATTTACGATTTTAGATTTACGAATTTAGATTGAAAATTTTTATTGTGGCGGCGTGATCAGCGTCGTCACAAATTTTAGAAAAAAATAACGAAAGATAATAGACTGTGAATTTTTAATAGTCATGAGGAATTTGGTTCTGTCGATATCGATGATGCTGATTAGCCTGTGCGGTTTCGCTCAGACTAAGAGCATTTTGTTTGTCGGTAATAGTTATACCCAGTGCAACGGCGGCGTAGATAAAATGCTTATGTCGCTTGCTGCGTCGAAAGGAATCGAAATTTATGCCGAGTCGTCGGCAATTGGTGGTTATTCGTTGCAAAGGCATTGTGACAACCAGCAGACTCTCGACAAGATAAAGTCGAAGGCATGGGACTATGTTGTACTGCAGGAACTCAGCCTAAATCCATGTTATCCGCCCGAGGCTGTCGATACGCTGACGTATCCTTATGCAAAGATTCTTAGCGATATGGTTCACGACAACAGCATTTGCACGAATCTTATGTTCTACATGACCTGGGGAAGAAGGAACGGCTACACCTGCGATACTTCCTATATGCCGCTGACAACCTTCAACGGAATGCAGAAACGTCTTGCCGAAAGCTACTGCGAAATGGCAGTCGACAATGATGGCTCGGTGGCTCCTGTGGGAATGGCTTGGAAATACGTGCGCGACAATTATCCTGAAATTGAACTATACACCGAAGACAAAAGTCATCCGAGTCCGCAAGGAACATATTTGGCAGCTTGCGTATTTTATGCGTCAATTTTCAAGGAGTCGCCAGAGGGAGCATCGTTTACATATGGACTCGAACAGACAGAAGCTGCTATTCTTCAGCAGGCCGCTTCGATAGTTGTGTTCAGAAGCATGGACGAGTGGCGGTTGAACCTTAAGCCAAGATGCGAGGAATATGTAACTGGAAAACGTAATCGCGCTTCGTTCTGCAACATTGTTGTCGATGGCAAACTGACATTCGACAGGAATATTGTAGTCAACTATTCAATTTACACATACACTGGAATGATGTGCAAGCATGGTACTCTCCATGGCAGTACAATAGATGTTTCCGATTTCCGTTCTGGACTTTACCTCATCAAGCTTGCCAACGGCGAAACTTTTAAGTTCGTAGTGGAATAGAGGTCTACTTGTCGCTCCCTGAGACGCCCCCTGCGCCGTACTGAGCTTGTCGAAGTAAGCGTAGCCGAAGGGTAAGTCGAGGGGTCGAAGGTTAGCATCCGGATAATATAACACCCATTGCAAAATGTACTTTTTTTTTGCTGTTCGTATATTCCCAACAAATATTGTTTGCTCGGCGCGAAAATTGCATTATATTTGTCAAGAATAAAAAATGTGTATTATGAAGAAATTGGTACTCATAGCATTCGTTATACTTTCGTCGTTCTGCTTTGCACAGACGAAGTCGATACTTTTCATTGGCAACAGCTATACATATTATAATGGTGGCGTTGATGTGATGTTGAAGAATATTGCCCTTGCCGAAGGCGATACTCTGGAAGTTGAATCATTTACCGCAGGTGGGGCATCTTTCAGTACTTTTTGCAACAATTCCGAGACCTTCAACCGTATAAGGTCGCGGGCGTGGGACTATGTTGTGTTGCAGGAGCAGAGCCAGTTGCCTTCGTTTCCACCGTCGCAGGTAGAGACGGAGTGCTATCCGTATGCAAAGCAGCTGTGCGACTCTATACGAGCCAACGATTCGTGTACACAGATATTGTTCTTTATGACTTGGGGACGCGAAAACGGCGACCAGAGCAATTGTGCCAACTATCCGCCATTGTGTACCTATGATGGTATGCAGCAGCGTCTTCGCGAAAGCTATGTGCAGATGGCCGACGACAATAATGCCATTGTGGTGCCTGTAGGCTTGGCGTGGAAATATGTCCGCGACAACTATCCCGAAATCAATCTTTACCAATCGGACGAAAGCCACCCGACAGTTGAGGGAACATATTTGGCAGCATTGACTTTCTGCTCTGTAATATATGGTTATGATTATGAATTTTCATATTGCCCTGAAAATATTGATTTTAATACTAGGAGAGATTTAATCATTGGGGCTGTGGGTGCAGTAAGCGGGAATTGGGTCGAATGTAATATTAGAGAATCTCTATTTGTACATTTCGCACCAGTGTGGCTGACTAATAAGGCTATTGGAGCAGAATATATGGGTGTAAATGTTACTGCGGATTTTGATTCTTGTGTATATAGCGGTAATGGAGTTACTTATACAGTTTTGCCAGAGGATGCTGATTATAGTACATATTATAGTACTTTTTATTTTATGGTCGAAGATTTTCTAGCAGATCAAGATGATACCGTTGATATATGTTTTACACTATATCGTAGAGAATGCAGTTATTCCCTTTGTGAAGAATTTTATTATTGCGTCTTAGGTGGTATTAATAATGTTCAATCTGAAAATCTTTCTTTCACAAATCCAGTTACCAATGGCAAAATCCAGTTCGGCATGGACGTAGTTGGCGATTACGAGATTTATTCCATGGATGGACGTTTGCTCGTTAACGGTTTGGTTTCTGGCAGCGAGATTGGTGTGTCGCAGTTGAAGCAAGGAATGTATCTACTGAGAATCAATGGAGTAGGATATAAGTTTGTAGTGGAATAGAGGTTCTCCTTACCACTCCCTGAGCATGTCGTAGGGGCGTTTCTATTACTTTTGTTTTCTTCGTTTCGATACTTCGACAAGCTCAGTATGCGAAGCTCAGGGGGCGGATAGACTTCTCTTCGCCTTACCCTTCGGCTACGCTCAGGGGGCGGCAGGGCGACTTGCGGAATGACGTTTTTTTACAAAAAACTTTCCCTCTCGTCAGAATTCCCTACTTTTGCAGTATGAAAAGAATTTCGCTTGCAATTGCATTATGCGCTGTCTGCACACTATCGTTCTCGCAGGCAAAAGTCGCTGTTGATACCATATCGCGTGGCAACCTGTCGGTAGTCATATTCGATGATAAGACATGGCAATACATTGAAATACAACCTGATCTAAAATCGGCAACAATCGATACCACAGACATTAAGTCGGAAAACTGGGTTACTACCTCGGTATATGCACAGAATCCCGACTACGCACGAACCAAAGAGACCAGCGTCATCAACTTTGGCGATGCCGCATCCAGTTTTCCTGCAAAGGGAAAGCTAGTTTCGGGTTTCGGAATGCGTAGCGGAAAGATGCACACTGGAATCGACATTGCCCTTAATTCTGGCGATGCCGTTGTCGCTGCCTTTGACGGCATTGTACGTTTCGCAGGATGGAGCGGTTCAAAATATGGCAACGCCGTGGTTGTCAGACATTACAACGGACTTGAAACCGTTTATGCACATCTAGACGATGTAAAATGCAAGGTCAATGATAAAGTCAATGCTGGCGAAACTGTCGGTGTTGGCGGAAAGACATCGAACCATCTGCATTTCGAGACTCGTCTGAAAGACAATGCTTTCGATCCTGAATTGATTTTCAATGTGCAGACAGGAGTGCTGGTTGCTGAAAGAATTCCGTTGTATGCGAGCAATTTCGACTATATGAAATTTGTGGACAATTCTCAGTATCATGTAGTTAAGTCGGGAGATACGCTCTCTGCCATTGCTCGCAAGTATCACGTTACCGTCAAGCAGATTTGCGACCTTAACGGAATAAAGGAAACCTCGATACTCAGTGTCGGCAAGCGGTTGAAATTGAGACCGTAAAGAAAACGACGAGTCATCCTGAACTTGTTTCAGCATTCGGTCATCCTGAACTTGTTTCAGGATCTTAGCAACGGATGCTGAAATAAATTCAGCATGACTATAAAGAGAAAAATCTAAAAATCACAATTCGCAACTCGCAAATATGTGTTATTTTTGCACAAATTTTCTGAAAAATGAAAGACTATAAAAGAATAACCATTACCTCGGCCTTGCCATACGCAAACGGCCCTGTACATATCGGTCATCTGGCTGGCGTATATGTTCCAGCTGACATCTATGCACGTTACAACCGTCTGAAACACCGCGAAGTACTCTTTATCGGTGGTTCCGACGAACACGGTGTGCCTATCACTCTGAAGGCTCGCAAGGAAGGTGTAACGCCTCAGGACATTGTTGACCGTTACCATAAGATAATTAAGGAATCGTTCGCTGAATTTGGCATTTCGTTCGATATTTACGGACGTACAAGCGCCGAAATCCACCACAAGACCGCTTCCGAGTTTTTCCTTTCGCTTTATAACAAGGGCGAATTCGTTGAAAAGACCAGCATGCAGTTCTACGACGAGCAGGAACATCAGTTTCTGGCAGACCGCTACATAATGGGTACTTGTCCAAAGTGCGGTGCCGAGGATGCATACGGCGACCAATGCGAAAAGTGCGGTTCGTCGCTTAGTCCAACCGAACTCGTAAATCCTCGTTCGATGATTAGCGGTAACGCTCCCGTGATGAAGGAAACCAAGCACTGGTATCTTCCTCTCGACAAGTACGAGGAAGAACTTCGCCACTGGATTCTCGAGGAACATAAGGAATGGAAATCGAACGTATACGGACAGTGCAAGTCGTGGCTCGATTCGGGTTTGTTCCCGCGTGCCGTTACACGCGACCTGAATTGGGGTGTTAAAGTTCCGATTAAGGAAGGTGAAGGTAAAGTGCTGTATGTGTGGTTCGATGCACCTATAGGTTATATATCGAATACCAAGATGCTTTATCCAAACGACTGGGAAAAATGGTGGAAGGACAAGGATACCAAACTGGTGCATTTCATCGGCAAGGACAACATAGTTTTCCACTGCATTATTTTCCCGTCGATGCTTCGTCACGAAGGTTCGTACATTTTGCCCGACAATGTTCCAGCAAACGAATTCCTTAACCTCGAAGGCGACAAGATAAGCACCTCGCGCAACTGGGCTGTATGGCTTCACGAGTATCTGCGCGACTTCGAAGGCAAGCAGGATGTGCTGAGATATGTTCTTACTGCCAATGCTCCCGAAACCAAGGACAACGACTTCTCGTGGAAGGATTTCCAGACAAAGAACAACAGCGAACTCGTTGCCATTATGGGTAATTTCATAAATAGGGCAGTTGTACTTACTCACAAGTATTATGGTGGAAATGTTCCTCAGCCGGCCGAAGATACCGACTACGAAAAGGAAATACGTGCCGAAATCGCTCGCATAAAGGAAAGTCTTGAGAATAACATCGAGAACTATAAGTTCCGCGAGGCTTTGAAGGACGCTATGGCTGTCAGTCGTCTGGGCAACAAGTACTTGGCCGACACCGAGCCTTGGAAGCTTGTCAAGACCGACGAAGCTCGTACCCGTACCATATTGTACTATTCGCTTCAGTTGTGCGCTTTGTCGGCAACTCTTGCAGAACCGTTCCTGCCGTTCACAAGCGCCAAGTTGTTCAAGATGCTCAATATCGAGCGTCCCGACTGGGAAAGTACGACAAAGGTCGATTTGATTCCTGTAGGTCACAAGATTGGCGAGGCAGAACTTCTTTTCGAACGCATCGAAGATGCTGCTATTGATGCTCAGCTTCAGCGTCTTGCCGACATCAAGGTCGAAAACGAAAAGAACAACTACAAGCCGCAGCCAGTGAAGGAAAACGTTGCTTTTGACGACTTCATGAAGGTTGACATCAGGGTTGGTACCGTTCTGGAGTGCTTCAAGGTTCCGAAGGCCGACAAGTTGCTGCAGTTCAAGATTGACGACGGCATGGGCGGACGTACAATCGTCAGCGGTATTGCAAAATACTACACCGAGCCCGAAAAGCTTGTTGGTACTCAGGTTTGCTTCATTGCCAACTTCGAGCCACGCAAGCTGAAAGGCGTAGTTTCTGAAGGTATGATTCTCTCTGCCGAGGATGCCGACGGACGCTTAGTCCTTCTTCAGCCAAAGGATTTGGTAAAGAGCGGCGTAAAAGTAGGATAGGGATTTATACTGATAAAAAACGGGAACCCAGATACTGAAACAAGTTCAGCATGACGGGTTCCCTTTTTTTTATTTTGCACCTGCCAGTTTCTTAATGTCATTAAGTTTGTTGAGGGCTTCGAGCGGACTCAGACGGTCGATGTCGAGGTTCATGAGTTCCTTTTTAATCTGCGAAAGCACTGGGTCGTCCAACTGGAAGAAACTTAGCTGGTAACCGTCGCGGTTTTGTGCTATGGTATCGACATGCTTTCCGACTTTTGCATTGCCATTAACTTCGTTTCCAGCAGATTCCAATTGCTCGAGTATCTTGTTGGCACGATAGACAATCGACTTTGGCATTCCCGCCATCTTAGCCACATGGATACCAAAACTGTGCTCGCTGCCTCCCGGCTGAAGTTTGCGGAGGAATATCACCTTGTTGCCCGATTCCTGCACCGAAACGTTGTAGTTGCGTATTCTGGCAAAATCCTTTTCCATCTCGTTTAGTTCGTGGTAGTGGGTGGCAAACAATGTTTTAGCCTTCGAATGCTCGTGAATATATTCTGCTATGGCCCAAGCTATTGAAATACCGTCGTAGGTGCTGGTTCCGCGTCCGAGTTCGTCGAGGAGTATAAGACTGTGGTCGGAGAGGTTGTTCATTATGCTTGCGGCTTCGGTCATCTCGACCATGAAGGTGGATTCGCCCATTGAAATATTGTCGGATGCACCTACGCGGGTGAAAATCTTGTCAACTATTCCGAGCGACGCTTTCTGTGCAGGCACATAGCAACCTATTTGCGCCATAATGCATATCAGTGCTGTCTGTCGCAACAATGCCGACTTACCCGACATGTTAGGACCGGTGATCATCATTATCTGCTGTGTCTTGTCGTCGAGAAATACGTTGTTGGAAATATACGGCTCGCCGAATTTCAGTTGTTTCTCAATTACAGGGTGACGACCTTCCTTTATGTCAATTACGTTGCTTTCGTTGACTTCGGGACGGCAGTAGTTGTTGCGCACAGCATCTTTGGCAAACGACATCAGGCAGTCGATTCGTGCGATAATGCCCGCATTTATCTGTACCTTGCCAATTTGTGAAATGGCGTATGCAATAAGTTCGTTGAACAGGCGCGATTCTATAGCCGATATTTTTTCTTCGGCGCCAAGGATTTTCTCCTCGTATTCCTTCAGTTCTTCGTTTATGTAGCGTTCTGCATTTACAAGCGTTTGCTTGCGTGTCCACTCGGGCGGAACTTTGTCCTTGTGCGAATTGCGCACCTCGAAATAGTAGCCGAAAACGTTGTTGTAGTTGACCTTGAGCGACGAAATTCCAGTGCGTTCGCTTTCGCGACGTTCGATATCCTCGAGGTATGACTTGCCGTTTGACGATATGCCGCGCAGTTCGTCGAGTTCGGCGTCAACGCCGTTGTTTATAACGTTTCCTTTCGACAGCAGGTTGGGGCAGTCGGGATTGACGTATTTGCCGATTTTTTCACGCAGTTCGCGACAGTCGTACATTTTTTCGCCAATAACCTGCAGTTCCGGAAGTTCCGATTTTGAGCATAATTCAATAATGGGTTCAATGGCGTCGAGCGAATATTTGAGTTGGAGCATTTCGCGCGGATTTACACGCATTACAGCCACCTTCGAAGCCAAACGTTCTATGTCGCCAACCATTGAAAGCTGAGTGGATATGCTGTCGTTTATATCGTTGTTTTTTATGAAGTGCTCAACAACGTTAAGTCTGTCGTTGATTGCTTTTACGTCTTTTAATGGCAATGACAGCCAACGTTTTAGCAGACGTCCACCCATACCAGTCTGTGTGCTGTCGATTACATTTATGAGGCTTCGTCCGTTCTCGTATCCCGAATCGAAAAGTTCGAGGTTGCGGATTGTGAATTTGTCGAGCCATACATATTTCTCCTCGTCGATACGGGCGAGGTTCTTGATATGTTCGCAGCAGTCGTGCTTGGTGTAGTCGAGGTAGTCGATTACGGCACCGGCGGCCACAACGCCGACTTTGAGATTCTCTACGCCAAAACCCTTGAGTGATTTGGTGTTGAACTGCTTGGTAAGTTTCTCGAAGGCGTTATCCTCGGTGAACATCCAGTCGGGCAAATCGTAAGTCGACGGAAGCTCGTGAAAAGTGCTTGTTATGAGCGTTTTCTGTTCCTTCTCGAAGATTGTTTCCTTAGGCTTGAAATTATGTATCAGCTTGTCGACGTAGTCCTTGTTGCCTTGCGAGACGAGGAATTCGCCTGTAGATATGTCGAGGAAGGAGATTCCGAACATTTTGTTTTCGCTGTATATGCTGGCAAGGAAATTGTTTTCCTTCTGTTCGAGGACGTTGTCGTCCATTGTGATGCCTGGCGTGACGAGTTCTGTTATGCCGCGCTTGACTATTGTCTTGGTGGTCTTGGGGTCTTCGAGTTGTTCGCATATTGCGACGCGCATACCAGCACGGACTAGTCGCGGCAGATAGGTGTCGATGGCATGGTAGGGGACACCGGCCAATGGCGCACCAGCACGTTGAGTAAGTGTTATTCCAAGAATCTTGCTTGCCGTAACAGCGTCATCGCCAAAGGTTTCGTAGAAGTCGCCCACGCGGAAAAGCAGAATTGCATCGGGATGCTTGCGCTTAACCTCGTAGTATTGTTTCATCAGAGGGGTTTCGGTGTCATTCTTTGCCATGTAGCCAAATGTTTTGCTTGCAAATTTACAATATTATTTACGATTTACGAAGTACGATTTACGATTTGAAAATTTGAATATTAGTAGTCGTTGCCCGCAACGACTCTACTGAGTTTCAACTTTCAACTTTCAACTATTTAAATATTTCTACTGCTTTGTCGAAAATTCCAGTCAGATATGCGAGTGTCATTCCGTAGTTTGAAATCGGAATGCCGGCGTCTACTGCTGGTTTCAGCCTGTTTAGCAGTTGTTTGCGTGTGACCATGCAGCCGCCGCACTGGATAAGCATGGCGTAGTCGGTAATCTTGTCGGGAATCTGGTCGAGCCCGGCGACAAAGGTGAATTCCAGGTTTTTGCCTGTGAATTTTCGCAGCGCGTTCGGAATTTTTACACGACCGATATCCTCGCACGATACATGGTGACTGCAACTTTCAAGCATCAGTATCCTGTCGCCGTCGCGAAGGTCGGCAATGTGTGGCGTACCTTTCAGGTAGTTGGCAAAATCGCCTTTGCTACGGGCAAGCACAATGGAGAAACTTGTCAGCGGCACATCGCTGGGAATCAGATTTTTGACCTTATGGAACACCTGCGAGTCGGTTACTGCAAGACGTGGTTTTATTCCACGGCGGAAGAATTCTTCTACCTCGGTATCCTGTACGGTGATTACTATGCAATGGTTGTCGAGGCAATCGCGGAGAACCTGCACCTGAGGCAGAATCATTCGTCCTTGCGGCGCTTCGCTGTCGATTGGCGTGATTAGCAGAACCATGTCGTTCTCGCCGACAATGTCGCCAAGCAACGAACCGAATGTCCATGTGCTTTCGGGGGCAATCTGCTTTATGGTGTCGAATACCAGCGGCACCATGTCGCGGTTGGTGGTCGTGAAGTCAATTACGGGAACCTTGTATTCTGCCTCGAGACTTTGCTTCAGTTTGCTGTCGAGCGGGGCAATGTCCGACTTGTTGTGAATGATGAAGAAAACGGTCTTGAGTTCCTTCAGCCGCTCGATGATTTTGCGCTCGTAGTCACCGAATTCGTTGTCGGAAATCACAATGATGGCAATATCGATAATGTTGAGCGTTTCGAGCGAACGTTGTATTCTTAGCTGACCGGTTTCGCCTTCGTCGTCGATTCCTGCAGTGTCGATGAATATGACGGGAGCGTAGCCAAGTATTTCGTACGAACGCTTCACCGGGTCGGTCGTTGTGCCTTTAAGGTCGGAGACTATGGAGATGTTCTGTCCTGACAGGCAGTTTATCAGCGATGATTTTCCGGCATTGCGTCTGCCGTAGATTCCTATGTGCGGTTTGTTGTCTTTTCCTTGTTTCATAACAATTGATAATTAACAATTATAATAATGCAGTCATGCTGAATTTATTTCAGCATCTGTTGCTATAGATCCTGAAACAAGTTCAGGATGACCAAATGCTGAAATAATTTCATGATGACTTAAAGATTCTGTATCTGCTACGATTGTTTGCCGCTCATCGTTACTTCGACTTCCCCTTCGACTACGCTCAGGGGGCGTCTCTTTGAGCGACAGGCTCAGTGAGCGTATAATTCTATCTTTTCCATTTAGGTCCTTGATGATTTCGGCATCGTAGCCAAACGACTGGCAAAGTTCAAGCATTTCGTTGCCTAGATGTTCATTTATCTCAAAGAAAACCAAAGGCTTGTGTTCTGGTTGATGCCTTTCGATGAACATCAGTATGCTGCGGTAGAATAGTAGTGGATCGCTGTCGTCGACATATAATGCCAACGATGGTTCAAAATCCGTTACATTCTTGTGCATAAGCGATTTCTCGCTATTTGTGACGTATGGCGGATTGCTTACCACAATGTCAAATTTCTCGTCGAATGGAAATTTGCCGTCGGAAAGGATGTCGTATTGTGCAAATTTGACTTCCGCATGGTTGTCATTAGCATTTTGCCTGGCGATTTCCAATGCCTTTTCGGAAATGTCAACTGCAAAGACATTTGCTTCGGGATGAGTTTTCTTTATTGCAACTGGAATACATCCGCTGCCAGTGCCAATGTCGAGGATATTACCAGCCACTTCGACTACGCTCAGCGAGCTGTCGCATATCGTTTCCACCAGCATCTCCGTTTCCTGCCTTGGTATCAGCACGTTGCTGTCAACCTTGAAATCCATACCGCAGAAAGATGCTATGCCAGTGACATATTGCACGGGTTCTCCGTTTGCCAGTCGGTTCGTTTTGCTGTTAAGTCGGTTGAGGTCTGCTGCGGCAAGTTCCTCGTCCTTGCGCATAAGCAGTTGTGTATGCGAAAGTTTCAGTTCGTCGCAGACGAATATGGTAGCAATCGAGCGAGCCTCGTTGCTGTCGTAGAGACGTTCGAGTTGCGTCGAAAGGTCGCGGATAAATTGAGAGACAGTCATTTATCTGATTACCTGGATGTCACCCGATTCGTCAACCTTTACAATGTCGGAATTCCTGTTCTTGCTAAGTTCGTCCTGACGAAGCGGAACGACGTAATCGACAGCCGTCTTTATTTCGTTGGCAATGTCGCAGAAACCGAGCGGAGGATTGCATCCCGAGAGGTTGGCGGAAGTCGAAACTATTGGTCTGCCGAAAACGCCAATTACTTCGCGGCAGAAATCGTCGTTTACAATTCTTATACCTATGGAACCGTCTTCGGCGACAAGGTTTTGTGGCAAATTATGTGCTTTAGGGTAGATTATTGTAAGCGGACGGTCGGCAGCTTCGATGAGTTCCTCGGCGATTTCGGGAATTGATGCGGTATATTTTCTCATCATTTCCATCGAATCGACAAGTATGAGCATGCTTTTGCCCTTGTCGCGGTGCTTGATGTCGTAAATTCGTGCGATTGCGCTTTCGTTGCAGGCATCGCAGCCTAGTCCCCATATTGTATCGGTAGGATAGAGGATTGTCCCGCCGTTCTCCAAGACTCTACAAGTTTCGTCAACAATGTTTTTCATAGTTTATTGTAAAAAGTCATTAGTTCTTCGGTAATAAGGTTCCGGTCGAAGCGTTTGCTGCGCTCGTAGCCGCGCTGGATGAGTTTTTTGCGTTCTTCCTCGTTGTCGAGAAGATATTTTATAGCTTCGGCAAGGTTGTCCTTGTGTGGCGCATTGATTGTAAATGCTGCATTTCCAGCAATTTCGCCAGTGCTTCCGTTGCTGTTGGTTATTACTGGTGTTCCCGAGAAGAATGCTTCGAGGATTGGAATGCCAAAGCCTTCGTACATCGACGGGTAGATGAAAATGTCGGCCATCTGGTAGATTGCTGGCAGGTCGGCGTTGCCCAGTCGTTCGTACACATGCAGACGCGAAGTTAGTCCGTGCGAGTCGGCGTAAGCCTTGATTTCGTCAAAGTATTCGGTCTTGCGGCCAACCATCACAATGTCGATGTCGATATTGTGCTCGTGGACGGCTTCGAGGATTCGGTGCGTGTTCTTGCGTCTTTCTATTGTGCCTACCGAAAGCAGGTAATGGTCGGGTAGGTTGTTGGCCTTCCTGATGCGTTCCTTTTCCTCGTCGCTGATTTTCTGTGCGAACTTGGGATTGCAGGTCTGGTACAGCACGTCGATTTTCTTGTCGTTGATGCCGTAGAATTCCATAATGTCCTTCTTTGTCTGGCTGCTTGTCGCAATTATGCGGTCCGACTTTTCGCAGGCATAACGGAATTTGTAGTCGTATATCTTGCGGTCGAAGTACTTGTACAAGTGCGGAAATTTCAAGAAGATAAGGTCGTGGATTGTGACAACTTTTATCGCCTTGGTCTTGTTGATGTCGCGTGGCAGTTCGTTGCTCAATCCATGGAAAATTTCTATTCCTTCTTTCTCGATCAGTTCGCCCAAATGCATCGAACGCCATTTTGCAAGCGAAAATTTTGACGAACCTTCTGGTGCCAATATCAAGTTGTTACAATACTTTTCTTCAACAAGTCCATAAGGATTTTCGGTACTGAAAAGCACGTATTTGTTTTCGGGATAAAGGTCTTGCAGCGAACGAATGACATCGCGGCTGTAGTTGCCGAGTCCTGCTCTGTTGACGAATGCCCGTTTTGCGTCGAATCCGATTATCATAGCGCTAATTTTTTAGACTGCAACATTATTATCTCTCAAGGCTTCGTTGAGCGAGGTTTTCTTGTCGGTCGATTCCTTGCGTTTGCCGATTATGAGTGCGCAGGGCAGGTAGTATGTGCCTGCGGGGAATTGCTTTGCGGTGCTGCCTGGGATTACGACCGAGCGTTCTGGAACATAGCCCTTGTATTCGACAGGTTCGCTTCCAGTTACGTCGATAATTTTTGTCGAGGCGGTGATTACCGTATTTGCGCCTAGCACAGCTTCTTTGCAAATATGTGCGCCTTCGACTACAATGCAGCGCGAACCAATGAAGCAGTTATCCTCGATGATAACCGGCGCAGCCTGAACGGGCTCGAGCACACCGCCTATGCCAACGCCACCCGACAGGTGGACGTTCTTGCCGATCTGAGCGCACGAACCCACTGTAGCCCAAGTGTCTACCATTGTACCTTCGTCAACGTATGCGCCGATATTCACATACGACGGCATCATTATCACGCCTTTGGCGAGGTATGCGCCATAGCGGGCAGTGGCGGGTGGAACTACGCGAACACCAAGCTTGTCGTAATCGTGCTTAAGAGCAATTTTGTCGTGGTATTCGAATATTCCTGATTCAGTTTTCTGCTGTTTTTGAGTGGGGAAGTATAAAATCACGGCTTTTTTCACCCATTCGTTTACTTGCCATTTGTCGCCAACGGGTTCGGCTACGCGGATTTCTCCGCTATCCAGAAGTTTTATGGTTTCTTCTATAACCTTTATGTTTTCAGGCACTTCGAGCAATTCTCGATGTTCCCAGATGCGTTCAATAGTTTCTTTTAATGTCGAATACATATAGTTCTAATTAAGAGCATACAAACATAATAAAAAATATGGTTTGCAGTGTATTGGTATGAAAAAGAAATTAACAGGCGAAAGGGAGTGATTGTGCAAAATGTAGTTTATAGTTATATAAGAAACGGAAGTTCATCTATCGGATAAGGTTCATTGCATTTGAAGATATTTGTTTGTGTGTTTTCAGATTTTACAATGTCGGGGATTTTTTTGCGGAATTTTCCCAAGTTATTACCTAATTCGAGTTCTTCTCTTCGTGCTTTGCTAATAGCAGCATAACTTTCTTCTCGCTCAATTCCAAGAAATTTTCTGCCAAGAAGATTCGCTGCGATACCAGTAGTACTACTTCCTGCAAAGGGATCAAGTATCCAAGCATTTGGTTTCGTTGATGCCATAATGATGCGAGACAAAACACTCAATGGTTTTTGAGTCGGATGTTTACCACATGATTTTTCCCATATAGCAATAGCGGGTAATCGCCAAACGTCAGTCATCTGTTTGCTATCATTGATGTGTTTCATCAATTCGTAATTATAATAGTGAGGCACTTTTTCGTTTTTCCTTGCCCAGATAATGAATTCTGTCGAATATGTAAAATAACGACATGAGATATTGGGTGGTGGATTTGTTTTCGCCCAAGTTATAACGTTGAGAATTTTGAATCCTAATTGTGTTAGTGAATTAGCAACTGAAAAAATATTATGGTATGTACCACTAACCCATATTGTGCCATTGTCTTTGAGTTTGTCACGACAGAGAGAAATCCAACTGTGGTTAAATTTATTAATGTATTCTTGGGACATGCCTTTATCCCAATCTCCTTTGTTAACGCATACAATTTTACCACTTTGCACACTTATGCCTCCATTCGATAAAAAATAGGGAGGGTCTGCAAAAATCATATCAAACTTAAAGTCAAACTGTGGCAGTAAAACAAAAGTGTCACCACAGAGCATATTGAAATCATGACAAGGAGATTTATAATAGGCTTTTAACATCTCTACATTTCTGATTTGATTTCGGCTATAAACTCCGAAAGACTTTCGAAGTTGTACATTTTTTCTATATTATGATACGCTTCTGCAATCTTATTCCTAGCAGTGTTCCATCCTTGACCATCTGTAATCCATACAAATTTAAATCCTTTAACCCCATTAACAATAGGAGACAATTCTCTATATGCACGTGCTGTTTCATTAGGTTTTGAACCACTACCATTATAAAAATTCACCTCAATAAGATATATGCACCGTTTTGTCTGAATCATAAAATCGAAACGCTTTTCATCTTCTCCCAAGGCTGCCTGTAATTTGGGGAATTCGTGAGAATAGACTTCTCTTCTATGTTCAATGCCATTGGCAGATAAAATGCGATGTAGTAGTAATTCAGTTATATCTCCGCTTCTGTTTTTTCTTGCATGAGTATCTAGACCTACTTCAACGCCAAATACATAGTCTACAAGATTTTTGACGTTTTTACTTTTCAAAAAGTCTGCTAGTCCAGTATTATTTAAGAATAGCATCACACCTTCGTAAGAATTCATTAGGTCGTGAATTAAGTGTGCTTTCCCCATGTCGTCCAAATACTTCTTGTTTTGTTCTTTTCGGGTTGCAATTAGTATATCTAGCACATTGAATACACTTTTGTCTGTATCCCACAAATTTTTCACAGCGGCAGCTAAATCTTCTTTGCCAATTAAGTAATTTAGTGTATTTAGCTTTATCTCAATACTTTGAACGTTCTCTCGTATCTTAGAGAAATCTGTATAGAAATCAAGAGTGGCATTTGTTTCTGCCAATTGATTCATAAATAAATCGAAATCCTTTTTCATATCTTTTTAGTTATACGGTGCTATTTTTTCTGCCACAATTGTTTCATACTCTTCTGGTATATAATTACATATAAGCAACTCTGTAAGTTTTCCTCTTTTAGTAGGATCAGCATTTATAGAACGAGACGCATAAACTCTATTAATGTAGAAATTCGCATATATGTTTTCAAAGAAAGTGTCATCGGGATTTTTTGATGAGCAATCAGAGTTACTAAGCATCCAATATACACCTAATTTATCGTTAAGATCTTGTGCAAAATTACTAAGTCTAATTTGCTCGTTATCATTGAATTCTTCTTTTACGTATGAATTGAAACTAGACGTTGCATTTAGTGGACGATAGGGAGGATCGAAATACACAAAGTTAAGTCCGTTATTGTCCAAATAGTTAAGTATATTGGAAAAATCACCATTTAGAATGGTCACATTGGCTCTATTTAAAATTTCACTATCTGCCAAAATCGTATCGGTATTACATATAGTAGGGTGTAGATTCTTGCCAAATGGCACATTGAAATTCCCTTTAGCATTCTCTCGGTATAGTCCGTTGAAGCATGTGCGATTTAAAAATAATAAATATTTTGTGCGATCAATATCATCAAGTATATGTTCATTGAATATTTTACGTATACCAAGATAAAAAGTTTTTTTTGCATCTTCTCTATCTTGCGCAAAGTATTGTCGTTCTAGTTCCGCAAGTCGTTCTATTAATTCCTTTGGATTTTCTTTGATTACACGATATGCAGTAGTTAGATGCGGGTTAATATCATTGATAACAGCATGTTTAATTTCCTTGTGCTTTTTCAACATGTGAAATAGCATAGCACCTCCGCCAACGAAAGGTTCTATGTATGTGAATGGTCTTCCATCTAATTGTCGGGGTAGAAAACCATCTAATTGATCTAGTAGTTTTCCTTTGCCTCCTGCCCATTTTAGAAATGGCTTAGCTAACGACATATTTGAATCATTCATTTTCTTCAAATTTTAATTACACAAAGTTCTTCAAAAACTTTCCGGTTATCGATTCCTTGCATTTTAGCAAGTTGGCGGGAGTGCCTTCAAACACAAGATTTCCACCGTTTTCGCCGCCATCGGGACCAAGGTCGATAATCCAGTCGGCAAACTTGATAACTTCTGGATTGTGTTCGATAATAATGAGAGTGTGTCCCTTTGCACGCATGCTTGCCATAGCTTTCAACAACTTGTTGATATCGTGGAAATGCAGACCTGTGGTCGGTTCGTCGAAGATGAAAATGGTAGGTTCGGAATTCTCCAAACTCAGGAATGTAGCCAGCTTAATTCTCTGGCTTTCACCACCGCTGAGTGTGCTCGACGGCTGACCCATCTTCAAGTAGCCAAGTCCTACATTGATATAGTTTTGCAACAGCGAAACGATGTTCTTTTCCAACTTGCCGTCGCCTTGTGAGAAGAATTCCACAGCTTCCGCGATGCTCATTTCCAGAATGTCGTAGATGTTCTTGTCGCGGTACTTTATCTCCAGAATCTCGTCTTTGAAACGTTTTCCGTTGCAGGCCTCGCATACAAGGTGAATGTCGGACATAAACTGCATTTCGACAGTTATTTCGCCTTCGCCCTGGCAAACTTCGCAACGGCCGCCTTCGGTGTTGAACGAGAAATGCGATGCTTTCAAGCCGTTGAGTTTTGCAGTCTTCTGCTCGGCGAAAAGTTTCCTTATTTCATCGAATGCTTTAATGTAGATGGCTGGATTTGAGCGGCTTGACTTTGCAATCGGATTCTGGTCTACAAACTCGATGTTTTTAATCATTCTTACATCACCCGAAAGCTTGTCGAAATCGCCAGCCTTGTCGGCCGATACGCCCAATTCGCGACGGATTGCAGGGTAGAGGATTCCCTTTACGAGACTGGTCTTTCCCGAACCGCTAACGCCTGTAATTACAGTTGCTACGTTGAGCGGAAAAGTTACCGTTATGTTTTTCAGGTTGTTATAGCGGGCTCCTTCAATCTTGATGGAATTGCGCCACTTCAACGGATTGTCGTTCTTGGGATTCTGCAGTTCGCCGCGCAGATATTTTGCGGTAAGCGTGTCGGCTTTTTCAAGTTTTTTGATGTCGCCTTCGAATACCACTTCTCCGCCAAATTCACCAGCAAGTGGACCAATGTCGATTACATGGTCGGCAGCGCGGATTATGGCTTCGTCGTGCTCTACGACAACCACTGTGTTCTTCTTGTCGCGCAGTTTCTTGAGGATAGTTATCAGGTTTTGCGTGTCGCGCTCGTGCAGACCGATGCTCGGTTCGTCGAGTACGTACAGCGAACCTACAAGTCCGGAACCAAAGACAGTGGCAAGGTTCATACGTTGCGATTCGCCGCCAGAAAGTGTTGATGCTGTGCGGTTTAGCGTCAGATAACCAAGACCGACTTCAATCATTGCATCAAGGCGGACTTTAATCTCTGTTCGTATTCTTGCCGAAGCTTCCTCGTCGAATGGTGAGAGGTTCAAGTTGTCGAAGAACTTGCAGAGTTCTGAAATCGGCATGTCTATCAAGTCGCCTATGCTCTTGCCGCTGATTTTCACGTACAAGGCTTCCTTTTTTAGACGTTTGCCCTTGCAGTCGGGACAGGTGGTCTTGCCTCTGTAGCGCGAAATCATCACGCGGTTCTGTATCTTGTATTTCTGTGTTTCAAGGTATTCGAAGAAGTCGTTTATGCCATAAATATCGTGCTTCTTGTCGCCGTTCCAAAGAATATCTTTTTCTGCCTCAGTAAGCTGATAGTAAGGACGATGAATAGGAAAGTTTAAACTGGCACTTTTAATCATGAAATCGTGGTTCCACTGCTTCATGACATCGCCACGCCAGCAAAAAACTGCACCATCGTAAACGCTCATTCCTTTGTTCGGAATGACTAAATCTTCATCGATGCCGAGAATTTTTCCAAAGCCTTCGCAGGTTGGGCAGGCACCTATAGGATTGTTGAAACTGAAAAGGTTTACCGACGGCTGTTCGAAGGTAATTCCGTCAGCCTCAAAGCGGTTGGAGAACGAATGCAACTTCAGTTCGTCACCATATTCATACACGAAACATTCGCCTTTTCCTTCATAGAAAGCAGTCTGGACAGAGTCTGCAATTCGTCCCACAAGAGTGTCTTCTGGTTTCACAGTAAGACGGTCGAGGACAATGTGAATAGTGTCGCTAATCGACTTTACCTCAACGATTTCGTCTGTGCGCTGAAGTTTTCCGTTGTCAACAAACCTTATGTAGCCTTGCTTCGAAATAAGTATGAGTTGTTCGCCTTTTTTCTGCTTGGTATTGAAGGTATATGGGAAGCATATCAACACCTTTGTGCCTTCGGGCATTGCGGTAATTGCATTAATTACATCATTGGTGCTGTGGCTTTTAACTTCGCAACCCGAAATGGGCGAGTAGGTCTTGCCGATGCGGGCGTACAGAAGTTTCAGGTAGTCGTATATTTCGGTGGAGGTGCCGACGGTGGAACGCGGATTGCGTGTGTTGACCTTCTGGCGGATGGCTATTGTGGGCGGAATGCCGTCGATGAAATCGACCTCGGGCTTGTGCATCTTTCCGAGGAACTGGCGTGCGTACGACGACAGGCTCTCGACATAGCGGCGTTGCCCTTCGGCAAACAGCGTGTCGAACGCCAATGATGATTTGCCGGAACCTGATAATCCAGTGATTACAACAAGCTTGTTGCGTGGTATTTCGAGATTTATGTTCTTCAGGTTGTTAACCCTTACGCCTTTCAGCGTTATGCATTCCTTGTCAGCCATTTCCTTCGCCAAAAATTTTGCAAAGTAAGCAATTTTTTTGCGAATAGGGAAGAAAATAATAAGGCTAAAAGTTAGACCGTTAGCCTGTTCGTCTGTCAGCCTTTTAGCCTTTCTTCCCAATTAACAATCCATTAAACAATAATAAAGTTAAGTTAATCATTGCCTTGTGAAAAATATCTTTCGTGAAAATGCGTTAAATTTGCTGTTGATGAAAAAATAGAAAGGATCTGAAAATGAAAACAAAAACTTGGCTTGTAGGTCTTTTGTCTGGAATAATTGGAGGTGCAATTGTTTTTGTAGGAACTTTAATCTTTACTCCAAATAAAACTATCGAAAATAATGATTCACAATTGAATTATGTCAATTCAAATACGGATGATGTTCAGGTAACAAAAGTAGGATATGGTAATAGTCGTGCTTTAGGGGAAACGGATTTTTGCGATGCTGCCGAAAAGTGCATGCCAGCAGTTGTCCATATCAAGACAAGCTATAATCAGCCAACATATACCTTATATGATTTCATTTTCGGCACCCAGTCGGCAATGCAGGTTTCGGCATCGGGTTCGGGTGTTATCGTTTCGTCAGACGGCTATATTGTCACAAACAACCATGTGATTGAAAATGCCGAAGTCATTGAGGTCGTGATGAATAACAAAAAATCATACACGGGCAAGGTCATCGGTCGTGATGCCACTACAGACCTCGCTTTGCTGAAAATTGACGCAACTGACTTGCCGTACCTTACATATGGCAATAGCGATGACTTGAGAATAGGCGAGTGGGTGCTCGCTATCGGCAATCCGTTCAACCTTACATCGACAGTAACCGCAGGTATTGTAAGTGCAAAGGCTCGCAACATTGATGCAAACTCTGGAAACCAGGTCATCGAGTCGTACATACAGACCGATGCTGCGGTCAATCCCGGAAGCAGTGGAGGCGCTTTGGTAAACGCCAAGGGCGAGCTCGTCGGTATAAATTCGGCGATTGCATCGCAGACAGGTTCTTATGTCGGATATTCGTTCGCAATTCCGGTAAACATGGTGCGCAAGATTGTTGCCGACCTTGCCGAATTTGGCAGTGCCCAGCGAGCTTACATGGGAATTGAAATGATGGACTTGAATTCGCAGACTGCCAAGAAGTTGAACGTAGACGATGTCGATGGTGTATATGTTGCTCGCGTCGTTAGCGGTGGTGCCGCCGAGAAGTCGGGAATTTCTGTCGGAGACATTATCCTTGCCGTAGATGATACAAAGGTAAATTCTGCAACTGAATTACTCGAAATAATAAGCCTTTATAGGCCTGGAGCTAATGTAACGCTTGATGTAAAATCTGGCAACTCTACACGCAAGGTCGATATGACTTTGCAGAATCGTTATGGCGGCACAGAACTTGCCAAATCGGAAAGCGCAAATGCTTTAGGTGCACATTTCGAGCCTGTGAGCGACCAACTGAAATCACGTCTGCGCATACGTAACGGAGTTCAGGTTACCGACCTTACGGCAGGAAAACTTGCTGCAAGCGGAATACAGAACGGCTTTATAATTGTCCGTGCCAACAACAAGAATATCAATTCGGTGCAGGATCTTGAGAATGCCATCAAGTCGTCGGGCAACGCGATTTTCCTCGAAGGCATTTATCCTAACGGCATGACTGGATATTATGCGTTGAAACTCAATTAAGACTCATTTATATACAACAAAAAAAAGGCTGGAGTTTCCAGCCTTTTTTTTATTTTTTTTTACAACCTCTGATTATTTAACTTTCGAGCTAATTTTGTCGTAACCTTTAGCTTCGATAGCAAGCTTCATCGACTTGTTGTAGTTGTTTTCAGCATTGAGGATAGCGAAAAGTTCATCCTGTGCATCCTTCTTGTCCTGATACTTGGTCTTAATTTCAGCATCAATGCTCTGGTATTCGCAGAAAGCATCGTTTATCTTGGTAGCTTCTTCGTCGGTGATTTCGTTGTCAGCGATTGCTTCCTTGATAAGGTTTGCTATCGAATTCTTTGATTCCAAAATAGTAACTGCATCGTGTACTGGACAAATCTCTTTTGCGCACTCTTCCTTTGTTTCGTTATTTTCCTTTGCGTCTTGCTTGCAGCTGTAAAGGCACATTGCAAGAACTGATACGATTGCTAATAAAACTAATTTCTTCATATTATATTTATTTATTTGTTAGACTTAATTTCGCATATCCTTCGGTGTTTGCCAGCTTACCGTTTACGTCGGCCATTCTTACCCAGACATCCGATGTGTACATCTGCTGTTCGAATTCGGCACGGTCGTTGGCGTTGCCAGCATAACTTTCGTTGATTTCTGCAATAAGGTCCATGTAGGATTTTTCCGAATCTTTTATCGCGTCAACGTCGTTGTCGTCAATAAGCTCGTCGGCAATTGCTTTCTCTACATTGTCGCAATATTCGGCTACAGCCTTCACGACCTTTTCGGCATTGTCGGCCGGGGTAGTGGAGCATGCAGAAAGCATCATTGTTAAGGCAATTGCTATTATCAACGGAATCTTTTTCATCTTATAAAACCATATTGAATAAAATGCAAAGGTAATTTTATTTTTGAACAAAAATGAAATATTGGACAGAAATTTTTTGAAAGATTTTTTTTTGATATGTCTTATGGCTATTTTCCTCTCTTTACGATTTTCTTGACCTCTTTTATTCCGTCACCATATACTGCTTGCAGGAAATATGCACCTGGGTGAAGCCACGATACATCTATTTGTGCTGATTTCGAAATCTGCTGTGTTAAGATCTGTTTTCCGTTTGAATCGTACAATGTCAATGTCAAATTATCGGGAACAAAGTTTTCTACGGTCAGATATTTGTCTGCAGGATTTGGATATACGGCAAAGCGGGATTCTGAAATCTCTGTATGCAACATTGAAGAAATGTTTGTCGTATCTATGACAAAAACAGTAACAGAACTGCGCGGACTGATGCATGTTAGCGTATCGTCAACATATCGTTCTTCAATGTAGTAGGTTGTCGTGTCGAAAAGCACTGGTGTCGTATAGTAGTTGCCTGATGCTATGGGTTGGCTTGCCGTATCGGAAACGAACCAAAGCACTTCGTTTTGCGAGAGCGTTACGAGTGTGGTCTGCATTCCCGAAAGTATGTACTGGTCGAATGCCATAGGAGTTGTTACCTGTGGTTGCAGTTCCACATCGCAACGTACTTTTGTGCCGGGCTTTGTCGTAACCGTAAAAGTGACAGTCTGATAGCATGGCGCCGAAACCTCCACAGTGTACGTGCCCGCCATTATCGGTCGGTGGTATGCTCCCAACGGCAGATACGAGTAAACTTCGGAATAAAAGATGTCGTGGTTAAGCACTTTTATCATAGCCTCTACGGGTTCGTGGGTTACAGCATCGGTTACAACGCCCCAGAATCCATAGTCGCATTCCATTGCGTAGCTCAGCAAAGCGTTCTTGTTTTTCGTCCAGTATGTCGGCAATATTGTCGTATCGTATATATGGTAGGGGCTGATTTCAACTGTTACTTCACGGCAATGCTGGTAGAAATTCATGTAATCCTGTCGGCTTCCGCGGATTACATACCAATCGCCACCTTCGGTGACAGACTTTCCATTGTCTTCGCCTCGTAGGTATGCAGTATCTTCGGCTTGGCACAAGCTAGCGTAATTTTGGCAAATGTAGCGGTACCAGTTGTCATCGGCATGGGTGCGCTGGCTTGTACGCCAAGAATCCCATGGATAGTTGAGCAATTCAGCTCCGCTATGGAAATTTGCCGACATGACAAAGTTTTTCGGCGTTACCCAGTCGATCATGGCTGTGGTTTCGGGCTGTATGTCGGCTTCTGTGTCGAATACAGGCAGGTGCGGATAGTTGCGGTTAAGGTCGACATTATTGTAATTTCGGCGAGTGCAGTATCCATTGTATATCATGTCGTTGCTAACATTATACAATCCGTCGGGATTCTCAACCGGACATATATACAAATCAATGTTATCCAATATTTGTTGCACCACTGTATCTGTAGTCGCATTATTCAAAATGTAGTCGACAAGACGCAGCATCACAAAGAATCCGACCTCCTCGTCACCGTGCATGGTTGACGAATACAGAAATGCTGGTTTGGTAGTTGTTTGCCCCAATGTGTTGCTTATGTGTATGCCGTAAATAGAGTGATGCAGGTCGGGGTGGGGTGTGTCTTCCAAAATGGTGTCAATCTCGCAGAGTTCCGGGAATGTGTTTTGGAAATGTCCCAACAACTGCGTATACACCTCGTATGTCGGATATTTGTTCCAGTCGAACATTTCTTCCAATGTGGTCGCCATGTGTTCACCGTTGGAATCTCTGCCAAGTATGCCTTTAGGCTGAACGCAATGCATATTAATGCTGTCAATTTGCGTCAAAAAGCGTTCGTTTCCTTCCACATTTACACAAACTTCGGATGAATGAGCCGACTCTGTGTTGCTACTGCAATTATACGTAATTGTATAGCAGTGGTTTCCTGGCATGACTCCAACATCTGTGTAAGTAGAATCGGTTACATTGGCTGCAATTAGAACGCCATCGCGATACACATTGCAACTGTGGCCAGTCCGTCCGTGTATGGAAATGTCATCTACACAAAATATGTACTGGTCGTGAGAAATGCAATGCACTGCGACATACTTTGCCGAAGATGGCACATAGAACGAATATTCGGTCCATAAATAGGTGGTTTTAATTGTGTCGCAATGCAAAGGAATAAAACTGCTTTCGTTTGCGTCGGTAATAGAATAGGAAGCGACAAATTTTTCGTTGGAATATTGCGAAGAAAAACTGCGTGCATAAAACGAAAATCTAAAAGCTTCCGTAAAGTTTAGTTCGGGACTTATAATCCAGTCGTCGTTAGTGGTACTGTAAATATATGGACAACCGAAATATTTGTGACCTGAATGTGCAAGATGGAAATAGTTGCTATTGTTTGTAATTTCTTGGTCATCAATCACAATAAAAGCCATTGTGTCCATTTCGTTAAGAAAATTAAGTGTAGAGAAATTGGCCGTAGGAGCATTATCACCATCAATGTAGTTCCATCCGACTGTTCCTTGAGAATTTATTGTGCCGTGTTCATGTCCTTCTACATCATCGAAAATCACAATTTCCTGCGGATTTTGCGAACCGTTCCATGTAAGCACAACATTGTTTCCAATAGTTTCGGCTTGTAATTGTGTTGGTGCATCGCACAAATTAGCTGGTGTGTTCACTTGAATACCATTGGGCAGGCTTATATCGTCAATCCATACGCAGTCGGAACCTTTGCTGGAACTGTCATTTCTTTGATAGCGGAACTTAAGCACGTGAAAGCCTGACGAAATTTCGCATTGGTATTCGCTCCAGTCTACATAGCCCGAAAGTGTTTCTTTCAGAACACCATCTAAATAAAAGTAAAAAGTACCGCTATTTTCTGACGAGAAAACCTTGCGAAAATAGGAGAGTGTACCGCTTTCGTTAAGATATACAGACAATTGAAGTGTAGATTCAGTATTTGCCATGTAGTAATTACCGCTTCGGGCGCAATATTTGCCGTTGTACGCGCCTTCGCTTGTTACTTCCCATTTGTATTGGTTTCCAAGACGTTCCCACTGCATTGCAGAAAAATCGCCGGTTTCCCAGTCTTCAAGTAGCATCTGGGAATCATTTTGCGCAAAGGCGGATAGCAAAAAAGTTGTCTGAATAAGCAAAAAGCAAAATACACTTCTCATACACAAAGTTTTTGCAAATATAAAAAATATTTCTAGTTGAGACGCAAAATATTGCGTAAGTACAATGGATATATAAAATATTGTAGTCTCGCAATGATTGCGAGACTACAGATTGTGATTCGTTGTCAAATTTAATTATATCGTAAATCCCTTTTACACTTCTCTTTTCAGTTCGTCGAAGTTCTTGCCGAAAACGCCCTGAACCTTGGCGATAGAAATGAAAGCATCCGGATCTTCCTGATTGATTACCTGCATGATGTCCTGCTTGTCGGTACGATGGGCAAGAACCATAAGCACGTCCTTGTCCTCCTTGGAGTACCAGCCGTAGGCTTTCAGCACCGTAACCCCTCGATGCACTTCGTTGGTTATTCGGTCGGCTATTTCCTTGGGCTTGTTGGTAAAAATTACAATCTGGAATGTCTTTCGGTAGCCATCCATAACCATGTCGGAAACGTACGAGTACGAGAACATGTAAATGTAGCAGTAGATAAGTGTCTGTATATCTTGTACAATAAAATACGACGAACCGATTATCAATACGTTTATGTACATCGAGATTCGTCCGTAAGGTATGTTCTTGTACTTGAGGATCATAAGGATGATAATGTCGGTTCCGCCAGTGTTTCCGCCATACGAAATGGTTAGGCCTACACCGATTGCGGAAATAGCTGCACCAAGCACAGCGTTTGAAAGCAAATCGTTTGCAATCAAAGGTTCGGTTATTATCGACTGGAACAGGCCGAACAAGGCGGAGCTTATTGCAGTACAGAAAATTGTGTTTATAGCGAATCGCTTGCCAAGCGTCTTGGCACCAATAAGAATAAGTATTGCATTAAGCACAAAGTTGCTGATACCTACAGGACAGGAGGTGCCGTAGTACAAAATTGTCGAAAGACCGGCGATTCCGCCACCAGTAAGCTTGTTTGGCAACATAAATGCAGAGTAGCCAAAAGTATATATCACAAGTCCGATGAGCATTATGAAGTAATTCTTCACCGGATTTTTCAATTGCTTTAATTTGTCAGTTTTCATATTGTGATTACTATGTTTTTTCGTGTCGCAAAAATATAAAATAATTATGAATAATAGTTGTCGTAAATGCAAGCGGTTTGTATATAATTTTCTTTTCTGTTTGTTTTTTTCATTATATTTGCCCAAAATCTAGTTGTTGCGATAGCAAGATATAAATGTGTCTGTTGGTGTAAAATATCATATATTATTTTATGAAATGTAAATTTGTAATTCTAATCGTTTTGTCAACTCTGTTGTTGGGTTCTGTATCGGCAACGCCTGTTGACGAAATGAAAGCACGTGTGGTTGCTTCCCGTTTTTATGCAAATAAATACAACCGTCAGATTGAATCATTAAATCCTGCAATTGTATATGCTGCCGCTGCAATCCGTGGCGAAAACAATCCTGCTTTCTATGTCGTAAATTTCGATTCTGAAGGTTTTGTCATTGTGGCCGGCGACGACAGGGCGCAACCGATCCTGGCTTTTTCCGACGAAGGAGCATTCGTTACTGAAAATATTCCAGCGCATATCCAGTTTTTTCTGGATGGATACGTCGATGGCATTCAGTATATTGCAGACAAAAATCTAGAGAATGATGCGGCTACGCAGCGACAGTGGGAGATGTTGCTTTCGGGATCATACATGACGCCAAAAGAAGCTGAGGTTATTGTCGGTCCGTTATTAGGCGACAACAGATGGAACCAGACCAAGTACTACAACAACCTATGTCCTGCAGATGATACTGGCGATGCGGCTTATGATGGACATGCGGCTGTCGGTTGCGGCGCTTTAGTTATGGGGCAGGTAATGCACTACTGGCGTTTTCCCACTACGGGAAGCGGTAGCCATTCATATAGTAGCAACTATGGTACACTTTCTGCCAATTTTGGTGCAACTACATACCATTATGAAAATATGCCCGACAGGTTTACATATTTTGAACATCCCGATAGTTGTGTGGAAGCCGTTGCGACTTTGCTATACCATTGCGGAGTGTCTGTAGATATGCGCTACGGAGCAAGTGCAAGCGTGGCGAATTCAAACAAAATTGTTACAGCTCTCTCAAGGTATTTCCGTTATCCGGCAACTGTGGAATATATTGAACGTGGAAGCCTTTCGTCTTCGGTTTGGCTGGGCTATTTGAAGGGCGAACTCGACGAAGGAGCTCCTTTTATGTATGGTGGTAGCGGAGACTACGGCGGTCACGTATGGACCTGTGACGGCTACCGCGAAGACAATTATTTCCATTTCAACTGGGGCTGGGGTGGACAGCAAAACGGATATTTCACGCTGACGATCTGCAGCTCATACGGATTCAACAGCAACCATGCTATAATTATCGGCATAAGAGGTCCTGAATTGCCTATAGCCGTTGAAGAACATACATCACAAAATATCACTCTTTATCCAAATCCTGCAACAGACGTGCTCAACATTACATCTTCGGAAACAATTTCTGAAGTCGAAATAGTAAATATGATGGGACAGGTTGTAAAGCGTATTGATGTGAATGCGGACAATGTGGCTTGCAATGTGGAAGATTTGTCTGGTGGTGTTTATGTGGTACGCATCCGTACCCTGAGCGGAGTCGAAGGGTCGGCTACGCTCAGCCAGCGGAAGTTTGTGAAAGATTAGAGTGTTCGTGGTCTGTCGTAAGGGCAGGTTTGAAACCTTCCCTTACGGATATACAACATACGATAAAGGACGGTTCAACGCCGTCCTTTTTTATTATACAATTCCTTCTCTCATAAGGTCGTGCAGATGAACTACCCCGAGATATTTGTCGCCATCGACAATGAGAACCTGTGTGATGCTGTTCTTCTGCATCATCTGCAGTGCGTTCACGGCAAGTTCGCCTTCCTGTATGCACTTGGGCGACTTTGTCATTATATCGGCAGCCTTTATGTCCTTGATGTTGTCGTAGTTGTTGAGCATACGGCGGATATCACCATCGGTAATGATGCCGAGAACCTTACCGCTGTCGTCAACCACGGCTGCGGCACCGAGACGCTTGCTCGAAATTTCTGATATTACGTACTTTATGCTTGCATCCGGGGAAACCTGAGGTCTTTCGTTCTGCACATAAATGTCGTTTACCTTTAAATATAATTTTTTGCCAAGCGATCCTCCCGGGTGGAACTTTGCGAAGTCGGCAGGAGTGAAGCCTTTCATTTCGAGCAGGGCAACCATCAGGGCATCACCGACGACCAGTTGTGCCGTTGTGCTAGATGTAGGTGCAAGATTATGAGGAGAAGCTTCGGAGTCGACGGTCGAACGCAATACGATGTCGGCAGACTTTGCCAAAAAAGATTCTGTGTCGGAAACAATTGCAATGAGCAGATTGTTATTGCGTTTAATTAAAGGTATGAGGACTTTGATTTCGGGTGTGTTTCCGCTTTTCGAAATGCATATTACCACGTCGTCGTCCTGCACAATGCCGAGGTCGCCGTGTATTGCGTCGGCGGCGTGCATGAAAATTGCCGGCGTGCCTGTCGAATTGAGGCTGGCGACAATCTTTGTGCCTATGGCAGCGCTTTTGCCGATACCTGTTATTACTACACGGCCTTTCGACTGCGATATTTTCTTTACTGCTTCTGCAAAACTGTCGTCAATGTAGTCGACAATCTTTTGTATGGCATTCGCTTCGTGTGTTACAGTGCGTTTGCCAATGCTAATTATTTCCTTGTTGTCTAACATGAAAATTTTTTTTGCAAAAATAATATTTTAATCACAAAAAAATCTTATCTTTGTTTTCGTATCCTACTGGATATTTTTGTAGGGTGCCTCAAAAAACAATTTCATATGGATGCTAGAGAGGAAAAAATATACGAACTTTTAAAGAAATATTTCGGATTCAATGACTTTAAGGGTCAGCAGAAGGAGGTTATTCTTAGTCTCCTTGATGGTCACGACAGCTTTGTCCTGATGCCTACTGGCGGCGGCAAATCGTTGTGCTATCAGCTGCCTGCTCTGATGCTCGAGGGTACTGCCATCATCATTTCGCCGCTTATCGCCTTGATGAAGAACCAGGTCGATGCAATGCGCGGATTCAGCATGGAGGAGGGCGTTGCTCATTTTCTTAATTCAACTCTTAGCAAAACCGAAATTTCTGCCGTTAAGGACGATATAATGTCGGGCAAGACAAAACTTCTGTATGTCGCACCCGAATCGCTCACCAAGGAGGACAATATCGAATTCCTCAAAAAGTTCAAGATTTCGTTCTATGCAGTCGACGAGGCACACTGTATTTCGGAATGGGGTCACGATTTCCGTCCCGAATACAGGAAAATACGTTCAATAGTAAACGAAATCGGTCAGGCACCGCTGATGACGCTAACCGCTACGGCAACGCCAAAGGTTCAGCACGATATCCAGAAAAACTTGGATATGCTCGATGCTAATGTCTTCAAGTCGTCGTTCCGCCGTCCGAACCTATACTACGAAGTACGTCCGAAAATTAACGCTACAAAGCAAATTATAAAATACATAAAGGACAATCCTGGAAAGTCGGGCATAATCTATTGCTTAAGCCGTAAGAAAGTGGAAGAACTTGCAGAAATGCTGGTTGTCAACCAAATAAAGGCTTTGCCATATCATGCAGGTATGGATGCAGCAACACGTTCCCGCAATCAGGATATGTTCCTCAACGAGGAAGTTGATGTAATCGTTGCAACAATCGCTTTCGGTATGGGTATCGATAAACCCGATGTACGTTTTGTCATCCACTACAACATTCCCAAGAGCCTCGAAGGCTACTATCAGGAAACCGGTCGCGCCGGTCGTGATGGTGGAGAAGGAAAGTGTATTGCATTCTACACTTACGACGATATCCAGAAGTTGGAAAAGTTCATGCAGAATAAGCCGATGAACGAACAGGAAATCGGCAAGCAACTTTTGGCAGAGACTGTTTCTTACGCAGAGTCAACTACTTGCCGTGTACGCCAACTGCTGAATTATTTCGGTGAAGAAATGGAAGAGGATTGCGGAAACTGCGACAACTGCCTCAACCCGAAAGAACGTTTCGAGGGCAAGGAAGACGTACAGACCGTACTCGAAACCATTATAGCAATAAAGGACGGCTTTAAGGTCGACCATATAATTAATATATTGATCGGAAAACAGACATCTGAAATATCAACATACCAGCACGACAAATTGCCGACCTTTGGAATCGGCTCCGACGAAACTCCATTGTACTGGAAGGGTGTTATCCGTCAGATGCTTATTGCCAAACTAATAGAAAAGGGCATCGTCAACTACGGATTGCTTAAGATTACCGACAAGGGTTACGAATTCTACAAGAATCCGTATTCAATAATGCTTACCCGCGACACCGACTACGAGGCAATCGAAGACCAGGAGCGAGAATCCGAATATGGCGGAACTGCCGCTGCCGACGAGGAACTTTACACCATGCTCAAGAATCTGCGCAAGGACATTGCAAAGAAACTTAAGTTGCCGCCATACGTAATCTTCGACGATGCTTCGTTGCAGGATATGGCAATTCAGTACCCGATAACAATCGACGAACTGAAAAACTGCCAGAAGGTGGGACAGGGCAAGGCCCAGAAGTTTGGAAAGGAATTTGTCGAGCTCATCAAGCAGCACATCGAGATCAATGGCATCGATCGTCCCGAAGACCTTGTGATCAAGTCTGTCGGTTCAAGTTCCGAGTCCAAGCGAATGATAATCAGAAATATCGATAGCCGTATGTCGCTCGACGACATTGCCGACGGCATGAAGATGACTCTCATGGAACTCATAGAGCAACTCGAATCGTTTGTCGATTCTGGAACCACTATCAACATCGACTACTACCTCAACACAATCCTCGACAGCAACGATATCGAAGATATCTACACCTACTTCCGTGAGGATTCCGAAGACGGTACAATCGAAGAGGCTTTGCGTGAGTTCGGTGAGGATTACTCGGAAGAGGAAATTCGCCTTGTTAGGCTGAAATTTATCTGTGAAATGGGAAACTAAAGAGGATTTACGATTTTAGATTTACGATTGATTTGTTGGGCTTAAAGGCAAACAGAAATGAAAGTAGAAATCAAAAAAAAGCTTTAAGCCTGTTAGCCTTCGAGCCTGCAAGCCCATCAAACTTAGAAACATTCACTCCATGTCACAAACTTCCTCAAATACTCGTCTCAACTATCTTGCAGGTATCATTTCGATAATTGCCAATACTCTCTTGTTCGCTATAAAATATTGGGCAGGCATAGTATCGGGTTCTGTGGCTCTGCTTGCCGATGCATGGCACACCTTGTCCGATTCGCTCAGTTCGGTGGCTGTGCTAATAGGCGTTAAGATGTCGTCGCGCAAGGCCGACAAAAAGCATCCTTTCGGTCACGGCCGTATCGAAAATCTGATAGCTATTCTAATCGGAGTCATGCTTGCTGTTGTAGCATACGAGTTTATCACTCAGGCAATTGACAAGCTGAAAAATCCTGACACAAAGGCTATTTTCGGCACTTTGGCGATTGTCGTCACTGCTGTCTCGATAGTCGTGAAGGAGGGCATGGCGCAGTTCTCGTTCTACATAGCACGCAAGACCGGCAACACTTCGGTAAAAGCTGACGGCTGGCATCATCGTAGCGACGCGCTTTCGTCGATTGTTGTGCTGGCTGGAATTTTCCTGCAGGACTATTTCTGGTGGATAGATGCCGTGCTTGGAATTTGCGTGTCGCTGATACTTATGGTTGCCGTATATAAGATTATCCGCGAAGCGGTTGACAAGCTGATGGGCGAGAGCGTCCCCGACGAAATCATAGCCCAGGTCAAGGCAATTATCAGCGAATCGGTTGACAATGACCTTCAGGTTCACCATTTCCATATACACAATTATGGTACTCACAGCGAGTTGACTTTCCATATCAATTTGCCGCCCGAAATGACGATTCTCGAAGGTCACGGCATTGCCGACAGGATAGAGAAGGCTCTGCGCGAGAAAATGGGTATAGAAAGCACGATACATCTTGAGCCGAAAAAGGCCGACTCCAGCAATCCAAGCAGCAAGTCAACAGACGACAAATAGTGCCGTGTCTGTTTGAAAACTTGTTTATAAAACACCATTACGGAAAACTTACCTATTAATAAAAAGGCTTAACTTTGCCATCTAATTTTTTAATCATTGTATTTTGAAAACTATAAGGATTAGAAAAGGCTTGGACATTAAGATGCAGGGTGAGGCAGAAGAGTTGCTGTCGGCAAAAATCGCACCCAAGCGATACTGCATAAGGCCAACGGATTTTCATGGTATAACACCCAAGATGGACTGCAAGGAAGGCGACCGTCTGAAACGCGGAACAATTGTGTTCCACGACAAGGACGTGCCCGAAATTTGCTTTGCATCACCATGCTCGGGCGTTCTCAAGAGTATTGTGCGTGGAGAAAAACGCAAGATTCTACGTGTTGAAATTGAAGCCGACGGTAGCAACGAGGCTGTAACTTTCGATACCAACGAAGACCTTAAGTCGCTGTTTTCAAAGGCTGGCATTTATCCGCTTATAAATCAGCGTCCTTACGGAATTGTCGCTAATCCCAATGCGACACCACGTGATATTTTCATATCTTTCGTCGACACGGCTCCGCTTGCATGCAATATGGAATTTGCACTGAAAGAAGATATTGAGTATCTGAAACTTGCAATTCGTTCGCTGTATCATTTCACAAGCGGAAACATATATCTGTCGTTCGGAAAAGATTCGCGCCTTGCAATGCTGATGCCCGATGACCCCGAGATTGTAAAGAATGTATTTGCCGGCAAACATCCTGCAGGACTTGTCGGTACGCAGATAAACAAACTGAAGCCGATAAATAAGGGCGAAACGGTGTGGACTATCAGCGCCTTGAATCTGCCAATTATCGGTCGCTTGCTGAAACATGGCGAATATCAGCCGGAAAAGACGATTGCAGTGTGTGGCGCCGAGGTTGTCGCACCGCAGTATTACAAGCTGCGTATTGGTGCCGACCTGTCGCAGTTGCGTACCGACAGTATGCTTAAGTCGGAGAACGTACGCATAATATCTGGCAATGTGCTTACCGGAATAAATGTTACCGATAATCCGTATCTTGGCTTCAACGAAATGCAGGTTTCGGTAATTCCAGAAGGCGACGACTACGAAATGTTCGGCTGGCTGTTGCCTGGAGCAAAGAAGTTCAGCAACTCAAGGACTTTCCTCTCGATGCTCACGCCATGGAAGCGCTTCAATCTCGACACCAATATGCACGGCGAAGAACGCGCGTATGTCGTTACTGGTCAGTACGAAAAGGTTTGTCCGCTCGACATTTATCCGCAACTGCTGGTAAAGGCAGCAATGACCGACGATATTGACAAGATGGAAGAACTTGGTATTTACGAGGTTATAGAAGAGGATCTGGCATTGTGCGAATTTGTATGCACCTCGAAAGTGAATGTGCAGCAGGCGATTCGCCACGGCTTGGATTTGGTACGTAAAGAAATGGAATAGTTGATTATGAATCCGATACGAAAACATATTGACAAAATAAAACCCAAGGTGCTGGGGAAGTTTCCGTTTATGACCTCGACTTTCGAGGCGTTCGAGACTTTCCTTTTCGTGCCTAAGGATGTTACCGAGAACGGTTCGCATATCCGCGATGCAATAGACATGAAGCGAACGATGATTATTGTCGTTTTTGCTTTAATTCCTTGTTTATTGTTTGGTATGTACAATGTGGGCTATCAACATTTTAACTCGATGGGAGTGCTTGCCGAAACTGGCTTCTGGACAGTATTCTGGTATGGCTTCCTGAAGGTATTCTGGCTGTTGTTGGTGTCGTACCTTGTTGGTCTTACAATTGAATTTGCCTTCGCTCAGGTGCGCAAGCACAAGGTCAACGAAGGTTTCCTAGTTACGGGAATGCTTATTCCGTTGATAATGCCCGTAGATACGCCGCTTTGGATGGTCGGCTTGGCAACGGCTTTTGCTGTGCTGGTGGGAAAGGAATTGTTTGGTGGAACAGGAATGAACATAGTAAACCCAGCTTTGCTGGCACGCGCATTCCTCTTCTTCTCGTATCCTTCAAAAATGTCTGGAGACAAGATTTGGATAGCTGGAATGACCGATGGAAATGCCGTGGATGGTTTTTCGGGTGCAACTCCATTGGCTCAGATAGGCGAGGGTAGTGATGTGATAACAAATGGATTCGGCGAGACAACTTCGATTTTGGATTTAACTATCGGACTAATCCCGGGTTCCATCGGTGAAACATCAATTATTGCTATAGCCTTGGGCGCATTCATACTTCTATTTACAGGTATAGCAAGCTGGAAGATAATGTTTTCGGTATTTGCAGGTGGCGCAGCAATGGCGTTTGCATTGCAGTCACACACACCAATCGATTGGTACTGGCATCTTTGCTTAGGCGGATTTGCATTCGGTGCAGTGTTTATGGCTACCGACCCAGTGACTGCTGCCCAGACAGAAAAGGGAAAATACATCTACGGTTTCCTTATCGGCGTGATGGCCATGCTGATACGAATTCTGAACCCAGCTTTCCCCGAAGGCATGATGCTGGCTATACTGCTGATGAATATTTTCACACCGCTTATCGACTATTGCGTCGTAAGGGCTAACATTAACAAGAGGTTGAGACGCGTGAAGGTAAGACGTGTCAGACGTAGAAAAAACAGATAGGCTATGGACAGGAACAAGAATTCATACATATTTATTTACTCGATAATTTTGGTCGTTGTTGTGGCTGGCGCTCTGAGCCTTGTCGCCGTGTTGCTTCAGCCCAAGCAGGCTAAAAACTACGAGATAGAGCAGAAAAGGAACATTCTGTCGGCTCTTAAGATAAACGTCGAGACCAAGGAGGTTGAATCGAACTATGCTAAAATCGTAACTGAAATCGCTGTTGACGAATTCGGCAACGAGGTTGAAAAAGAAGATGCTCTGATTTTGTATAAAGCTCAGACCGACAAGGGTTTGAAATATGTTTTCCCGCTTTCGGGGAAAGGCCTCTGGGGTCCAATCTGGGGCTATATCTCATTGGACGAAGACCTTAACACGGTCTACGGTGCATACTTCGACCATAAGTCGGAAACTTCGGGACTCGGTGCCGAAATTGCTACCGAACATTTTCAGTCGCAGTTTTCAGGAAAGAAGATTTTCAATTCCGAAAATCAGTTTGTTGCAGTAAAGACCAACAAGCGTGGCGCACAGAACGAAAACGAAGTAGATGCAATTTCGGGAGCAACTATAACTTCAACATCGGTAAGCGAAATGTTAGAGTCTTGCTTGAATAAATACTTGCCATACATCGAAAAATCAAGGAAATAAATGTTATGGAAAAGAATAGGAAAGAAAGAATATTTTTAGATCCGCTAGTCAGGAACAACCCGATTACGGTACAGATATTAGGTATTTGCTCGGCGCTGGCAGTGACGGTCAAGTTGCAGTCGGCTGTGGTTATGGCGTTGAGCCTTACTTTTGTAGTGGCACTGTCGAATGTGATCGTGTCGCTGCTGCGAAAGACTATCCCCAACAGAATCAGGATAATAGTTCAGCTTGTCGTTGTGGCATTCCTTGTGATTGTCGTTGACCAGTTCCTAAAGGCATACGTGTTCGACATTAGCAAGCAACTTTCTGTATTCGTGGGACTTATAATTACAAACTGCATTGTCATGGGACGCCTGGAAGCCTTTGCAATGTCGAACAGTCCACGCCGCAGTTTCATTGACGGACTTGCCAACGGTCTGGGCTACGGCTTTATATTGATAGTGGTAGCATTCTTCCGCGAATTGCTCGGCAGCGGTACAATCTGGAACTATCAGGTTGTGCCACAGGCATTCTACGATGCCGGCTACATGAACAACGGTCTTATGATTATGCCGCCTATGGCGTTGATAGCGGTAGGATTGATAGTGTGGATACAGCGCGCACGCCAGCAGAAAAAGGAGGAGGGTAAATAATGGAAAACATTGCTAACATATTCGTCAAGTCGATTTTTATCGACAATATGATTTTCGCATATTTCCTCGGAATGTGCTCGTATCTTGCTGTGTCGAAGACTGTTAAGACTTCGTTCGGATTGGGCGTTGCAGTGGCGTTTATGCTTACGATTACCGTTCCGATCAACTACCTTATCGAAAAGTATTTGCTTTGCAAGGGCGCAATGACATGGATTTCACCGTCGTTTGCCGATGTTGACCTGTCGTTCCTTACATTTATAGTGTTTATTGCCGTTGTGGCTTCGATGACTCAGCTGGTCGAGATGGTAATCGAGAAATTCTCGCCGTCGCTGTACAATTCGTTAGGAATTTTCCTGCCACTAATTGCTGTAAACTGCGCAATATTAGGCGGTTCGCTCTTTATGGCGGAACGCTCGTACGCCAATGTCGGTGAGGCTGCCGTTTTCGGTTTCGGCTCGGGAATTGGCTGGTTGCTTGCAATTGTCAGCCTTGCCGCCATCCGCGAAAAAATTAAATACTCGAAGATACCTAAAGCCCTCGACGGATTGGGCATTGCGTTCATAATTGTCGGTCTTATGGGACTCGCATTCATGGGATTTATGGGAATAAAATTGTAGGATTATGCTGTTGTTTCAATCTATAGTTCTTATCAGTGCCATTGCGGTTTTCCTTGTCGTGATGGTAGCCTTGGTTGCAATTTTGCTTTTTGCCAAGAAAAAACTTACGCCTCAGTCGAAGGTGAAAATTACGATTAACGATAAAGATACTCTCGAAGTCGATACTGGCAACTCGTTGATGCTAACCTTGAAGGAGCACAACATCCATCTTCCTTCGGCCTGCGGTGGCGGTGGTAGCTGTGGTATGTGCAAGTGCCGTGTAGTGCAGGGTGGAAATGGAATTCTGCCGACCGAAACTGGCTTCTTCACACGCAAGGAGCAGCAGAACTTCTGGCGTTTGGCTTGCCAGGTGAAGGTTCGCAACGACATGAAACTTGTTATTCCCGAGGATATTATGGGAATCAAGAAGATGGAGTGCGAAGTTGTGTCGAACCGCAATGTGGCTACATTCATTAAGGAATTTGTTGTCAAGTTGCCCGAAGGCGAGACCCTTAACTTCAAGTCGGGTTCGTACATACAGATTGACGTTCCGCAGGTTACGGTTGATTATTCGAAGGACATCGAGGTCGAGGACGAATTCAAGGAAGACTGGGACAAGCTTGGCATCTGGAACTTGAAGATGACGAATCCCGAGCCGACTTTCCGTGCTTACTCTATGGCAAATCATCCGGCCGAGAGCAATATGGTTATGCTGAACATCCGTATTGCAACTCCGCCATGGGACAGGAGCGCAGGAACATTCATGAATGTAAATCCTGGCGTATGCTCGTCGTTCATTTTCTCGCGCAAGCCGGGTGACAAGGTTATGATTTCGGGACCTTACGGCGAATTCCACATCAAGGATACCGACCGCGAGATTATGTTCATCGGTGGTGGCGCAGGTATGGCTCCGATGCGTTCTCATATCTTCCATTTGTTCAAGACTTTGAAGACAACGCGCAAGGTTTCGTTCTGGTATGGAGCACGCTCGCGCCGCGAAATTTTCTACGAAAATGACTTCAAGCAGATTGAAGCCGAGTTTCCGAATTTCTCGTTCAACATTGCCTTGTCGGAGCCTAAGCCCGAGGATAATTGGGATGGCTATGTAGGTTTCATTCATAAGGTTATCGAGGACAACTATCTGAAGAACCACCAGGAGCCAGAAGAAATCGAATATTACCTCTGTGGTCCACCAATGATGACGGCTGCCGTCACCAAGATGCTCGACGACTACGGCGTTCCGCCCGAGATGATAGCATTCGATGATTTTGGCGGATAGGGTATTTCTATTGAAAAATGCATTATCTTTGTGTGAAATATCATATAAAATGATGTAGAAACTGAAATATAAAATATAACTGAGCTTTGCTCTTATTCTTGGCTCTGCAAATCGCCAATTTAAAGTACTCAGGAATTTGTTGCAAATGTTCACGCTATGGCGTGGATTATTTTGTGCTTATTAGAGTACGGGGTTTTGGCGAACCTGCAGAGTGTAATAGGCGAACAAGCAAAACGATTCACGCTTTTTTATGGTCGAAGGTGAAATACATATTGGCAGGATAATTCAGGCGAAACTGAAGGAGCAAGGACGCTCGGTTGTTTGGCTTGCAAAACAAATTCCATGTACTCGTGAGCATTTGTATAAGATTTTCGCCAAGCCCGACATTAATACAGCAATGTTGCAACGCATCTCAAAAATCTTGGATTACAATTTCTTTAAGCTGTACGAGTAATGTATCCTTTTTAGTTACAATTATGTTGTGTTTTTAAATACGACATGAAATAATATAGTAGTTATAAGCAATGTATTTTTGTCTGATTGTTAAATTTTTACTTTAAAACCGACGTGCCGATGGGATATAACTGGCGGAAGAAAAATGAGAACAATAAGGATTATTGCTTTTTGCATTGTGGCAATGTTCTTTCTTAACGGACTGTATGCTCAGGAAGAAAAGCCAGTTATTGATTGCAATTATGAAATGCCAGCGTTCAGCGACAATTCGGCATTGATGATTGATGCTCGCACTGTTTCTGATAAGTTCGGCAATGGTTCGAAAGTTGCCGGGTTCAATGTCAAGATTGTAAACTATTCAAAGTACAAATCGGCACAATTTGAGGTTTTCGTACATTCTCCGTTGACACAGAAATGGGAGAGTCTTGGCAATGAAACACTTCCTGGATTCGATGCAGATGCTAACTTTGGCAAGAAATTTCCAGATTTGGGAATGTATCGTTATTTTGCCGTAGTGACAAAGGATGCAAGTAAGTATGACTTTAAGGTTGAAAAAGGTATGGCTAAAATCGAAATTTTAGTTTATACCAAGGGCGCTGATATGACACAACAACCATTGCCTTATCACGAAGCTTCCAATGCATACGTGTTCACATCGAAGAAACTTCCGAGAGGAGCAAGCGAAAACATAAGAATGATTAACAATTCTTCGCAACAGACGTTGAGTGTAGGTGTTTTTGGTTGGGATAAAAAGAATTATGAATGGGTTAAAATAGCTAGTATTGCTGCACAGGCAGGACAAAAGAAACCTACAGTTTTTGAAGCAGACAACAAAAAGATTCATTTCTCCAAATTCGATTATTTGTCAATAGTATCACCAGACGGAAAGAAGTACGATTACATTTTCCGTGAAGATCATAGCGATTGGAGCATTGATGCTAGTGACCATATCGGAGACTAATATGGATAACAATTAATAAAAAAAGCACCGCAAAAACGGTGCTTTTTTTATTTTGGTGCGCTGACATTATTTCTGTCTTTTACGCATTTCCTCTTGCTGTTTCTTCGAAGCTTCCTCAAGTCTTTGCATCCACTTTGATTTCTTTTTTGGCTTGTTTTTGTTGGCTTCCATCTGAGCAAGAAGTTTATCCTCGTTCACTACGAAACGCTGGATAATCCATGTCTGCAAAATACTGAACAAGTTAGCGAGTAAATAGTAGTAGCTCAAACCTGACGAATACTTGTTGAACCACAAGAGCATCAGCACTGGCATCATCCACATCATGACCTTCATGCCGGGCATTGAGTTGCTAGGATTCTGGCTGCTTGTCATCTTCTGCTGTACAATCATTGATATTGCCATCAGCAATGCGAAAAGGCTTACATGGTTTCCGTAAAGCGATGAAATTATAGGAATATTGGTGCTCCATTCCAGAATAGCATCATACGAAGAAAGGTCGCTTGCCCACAAGAATGGCTGCTGACGCAATTCGATAGAAGCAGGGAAGAAGCGGAACATTGCAATAAGTATCGGGAACTGGAGCAACAATGGCAAGCAGCCGCCCATCGGACTTACACCCGCCTTCTGGTAGAGGCTCATCTGTGCCTGCTGGCGTTCCATTTCCTTGCCCTTGGGGTACTTGGCTGCAATTTCATCGAGTTGCGGCTTCAGTACGCGCATCTTTGCAGTAGACATGTACGACTTGTAAGTGAGCGGGAAAAGTACAAGCTTGATGATGATCGTCATCAGCAGAATGATGATACCATAATTTGCAATTCCGCGACCTAGCAGGTTGAACATCGGAATGATGGCATACTTGTTTACCCAGCCGAAAATTCCCCAACCAAGCGGAATGACCTTTTCCATGGCCATGTCGTAGTCCTTAAGCAACGAATACTTGTTAGGTCCAAAGTAGAAGCTGAAATCCTTGGTTACTTTTGCCTCGTCGGGAATATCGAGGAAAAAGTCGGACTTGAAAGTTTTTAATGCTCTAGGATTCTCGTTTTCATCAAGTTTCAGCAACGAAATCTTCGGGTCGCCTAACGAATTGTCCTTAGAAACGAGAATAGAGGAGAAGAACTGTTGCTTGTAGGCAATCCACTGGGCGCTTCCCTTGGTTTCGTAGCTGTCGGCATCCTTCATTTCGTTGAGGTTTTCGATTTCCTCATCCGACATGCGCATGAATACTGTTGTGTTGTTCGATTCCCAGTCGCGGCCTCTTTCGAGAGCAAGCACATCGACGTACCATTGCATGCGTGTGCTGGTGTTGTCCTTCATTTCGTCCTTCAGACCCACGATGTTCAAGCTGAAGTCGAGCATGTAGTCGTCGGGCTTGATTACGTAGTTGTATTCAATGTACTTGCCAGCATCAGCAGTAAGACGCATAGCCAGGTTCAAGCCGTTTTCGCCGACCTTGATGGTATCGCTGGCAGGAGTCTTGCCTGCAAGCAGAGGTTCGAAATACATATTGTTGGTAACCATCGGCTTGCCGTTGATTGCCAAAACGATACCAAAGGTTGAATTTTCGTCATTCTCGAACAAAATCAGCGGTTCCTGGCTGAAAGTCTTATAGTCTTTCAGCTGTACGGAGTATATTTTACCACCTTTGTTCAGGAAGGTTACAATCATTTTGTTGTTCTCGACAACAGTGTACTTGTTTTCGCCATTTACCGACTTTGCGAAAATTCCATAATCGCTGCGCAGTTTGGCGTTCTTAATAGAATCCAGTTGTTCTGGGCTCAGGCTGTCGGCCATGGCGGCTGCTTCCTTTTCTGCTTTTTCGGCTTCGGCCTTCAGCAGGTCGGCGGCAACCTTGGCTTCTTCTTCCTTTACCATCTGCTCGTGGGCGATTGAATCCTGCACGCGCTGACGTTCGGCTATTTCCTCTTTGCTAGGACGCGAGAGGAACATGTATCCGATAAGGAGGACACTTATGATTACAAGCCCAATAATCGTGTTTTTATCCATATATTACTTCTTATTATCAATAGTTGCTTTTACAAAACTTACAAATAATGGGTGCGGATTAAGTACCGTACTCTTGTATTCGGGGTGGAACTGAACGCCTACAAACCACTTGTTGGTAGGAATTTCGACGATTTCGACAAGGTTTGTCTGCGGATTTATTCCCGTTGCAATCATTCCGGCAGCCTCGAAAGCTTCTTTGTAAGAGTTGTTGAACTCGTAGCGGTGACGATGACGTTCTTCAATCTCAAGGCTTCCGTATGCTTTTGCTGCCTTCGAACCGTCTTTCAGGACACATGGGTAGGCACCGAGACGCATTGTTCCGCCCTTTTCGGTAACGAGTTTCTGCTCTTCCATAAGATTTATTACAGGATTTGAGCATTTTTCGTCCATTTCGAGCGAATTGGCATCTTCGAGACCAAGCACGTTTCTTGCAAATTCGATTACGGCGCACTGCATTCCAAGGCAAATGCCAAGGAACGGAATATCGTTTTCCCTTGCGTAGCGTACAGCGGCAATCTTACCTTCGATTCCACGGTTGCCAAAGCCTGGAGCTACAAGCATTCCGTCGATGTCGGCAAACAGCGATTCGCAGTTATCCTTGGTTACGTTTTCTGCGTTTATGTATACAACGTTTACATCGGCTTCATTTGCTGCACCTGCGTGAATGAACGATTCGTTGATAGATTTGTATGCATCCTTCAGTTCTACGTACTTACCTACAAGAGCAATCTTTACATGATGCTTCGGATTCTTGTATCTCTCGAGGAATGAACGCCAAGGAAGCAATTCCGGTTCTGGCCCGACTTCAAGACCTAATTGTTCGAGAACAATCTTGTCAAGACCTTCCTTCTGCATTACCAGCGGAACTTCGTAGATTGTGCTGCAGTCCTTCGATTCGATTACTGCACCTGGCTGTACGTTGCAGAAGTTGGCAACCTTTGCCTTGATATCGGGACGAAGCTTATGTTCTGTTCTCAATACAAGCACGTCGGGTTGAACACCAGCTTCCTGCAATGCCTTTACAGAGTGCTGGGTCGGTTTTGTCTTCAACTCGCCGCATGCTGCAAGATAGGGGACTAGTGTCAGGTGGATGCACACGCAACGGTTCTTGAGTTCCCACTTCAGCTGACGAACAGCCTCGATGTACGACAACGACTCGATATCGCCAACTGTACCGCCGATTTCGGTGATTACGAAATCGTAGTTGCCGTTTGTTCCTAACAACTTGATCCTACGCTTGATCTCATCAGTAATGTGAGGTATAATCTGAACAGTCTTGCCCAGATAGTCGCCACGGCGTTCCTTTTCGATAACGGTCTTGTAGATTCGTCCGGTAGTTACGTTGTTTGCCTGCGATGTGCGGACGTTCAGGAATCGTTCGTAGTGACCGAGGTCGAGGTCGGTTTCGGCGCCGTCGTCGGTTACAAAGCATTCGCCGTGCTCGAACGGGTTAAGTGTTCCTGGGTCGACATTGATGTATGGATCCAGCTTCTGAATAGTCACTGAATAGTTCCTTGCCTGAAGCAGCTTTGCAAGGGATGCCGAAATTATTCCTTTGCCTAGCGACGAAGCAACACCGCCAGTTACAAAGATGTATTTAGTTTCTTGTGCCATAATATGTTAAAATGTAAAGTTCATACCAAAGCTTGGCATAATCGGTAGCTGGTCTACACGATTATGCTCAATTCTATCAAAATAAAATATATTAGCGCGATTATATACGTTGGTTACGCCAAGGTTGATTTCGAGCTTCATGTTGTGCTCGAATGCGAATACCTTGTTTATCGTAAGGTCGAGACGGTGATAGTTGGGCAAACGTCCTGTGTTAAGATCGGAATATGCTACGCCGAGCGTACCGTTGTTCGTCCAGTACTGAGTGTTTATGCCGTTTGTGAAGTCAGGGTTTTCGTATAATGCCGATGTAAGCGTGAACGGGAATCCCGAACCGTAGTTCCATCTTGCACTTGCATTCCACGAGTTGTTCTTGCCAAATCTGTATGTTACAACAAGATTTATATTGTGGCGGCGGTCGTAGTTTGGCATGTAAACATCAACACCATCATTACGGCGAACCCATCCGAGAGAATATACAGCCCAGATATACCAGTCCTCGGTGTCGTACTTCAGCAGGAAGTCGACGCCGTATGCGTATCCAGACTCAACCATGAAGTCCTTCTTCTGGAAATCAGGACGCGAAGCATTGGTTGTATTGTCGTCGTATATCTTGTTTCTGTTGATGGTAGTTATCTGGTCGAAGTTCTTCAGGTAGCCTTCGACGTTAAGGTTCAGCGAGTTGACAATATCCCATTCGAAACCGAAAATTATATGTTCCGACTTCTGCAGCTTTGTCTTCAGGATTTCACCCTTGTATGTGTCGGGCATGCTCGGAAGGTTACCGCTCAGGAAACCGTAGAACAGGTTAACAACATCCTTGTCGCTGTTGGCTGCTACAAGATTCTGCGAATACAGTCCAGCTGCGAGTTTCAGTCTGAACTTTTCAACTACATTGTACTTTATGCCAAGGCGAGGTTCTGGTGATACAGAACTCATCGACGCATAGTAGTGCAGACGGAATCCCGGTTCGATGACGACGCTACCCAAGTTCCATTTGTACTTTGCAAACGCAGCAAGCTCGGTGCTGTATTCCTCTTGTGAGAGTTCTCGTCCAACCGAGTTGAAATAGTCGTAGTCGGTTGCGAATCCAAGCATTTCGAGACCCCATGTAAAGTCGTTCTTACCCATGTGGTATACGAAGTCCAAGCCGACGTTAAAGCCGTTGATGGAACTTGCGCTAGGATAATTTTCGAGAGCCTGCATCGAAATTGCATAGTTGGAGTAGGACAGGTGAGCCTTTATCATCATCGATGAGCTTGGCGGTACTACCGAAACATTTCCGCCTACACCGAATGTACGCCAGTGCAAGTCGCTGAGTCCCTGATAGCTGACATTGTCGTTAAAGTTGAAACCGAAGAGGTTTACACGGCTTCCGCCTGGTGCTGCAAGCGACAGTTTTCCATATACGTCGGTAAAATTAAACGGAAGACCGGCACCATCGTTTATATACCTATATATATATTTGGATGCTTGTTCGAGGTAGGAGGTCTTTGCCGACAATATGTACGACAAACTTGTTTTGCCTTCCTTGAACTTTACGATTGGTCCTTCAAGCATCAGCTTTGCGCCGAATGTGCTTGCCGAGAACTTGCCGCCGAAGCGTTGTGCATTACCGTCCTTCATGGTTATGTCCATTACCGACGAAGCACGTCCGCCATATTCGGCATTAAAGCCACCTGTATATACGTCGGCATTCCTGATAATGTCGGAATCGAATACCGAAAACAGACCTATGGAGTGGAAGGGGTTGTAGATTGTCATGCCGTCGATAAGCACAAGGTTCTGAATGTTTGAACCGCCACGAATATACAACTGACCGCCCTGGTCGCCAGTGAAAGTTACACCTGGCAATACCTGCAGGAACTGAGCAATATCGGGTTCGCCGCCAACCGATGGCAACTGCTTGATTTGGGTAGGAGAGACCTTTATGATAGAAGCCCTTACCTGTGTCATTTGTTCTTCTCGTTCGGCCGAGACTACAGTTTCCTGAAGTACTACAGCCGATTTTGACATCATGAAGTTCTTGGAAACCAATTGGCCTTCCTTTGCTATGGTAAATTCTTCTGTGAGATCGGTGTATCCCAAGTAAGTAATTGTAACCGAATGCGTTCCTACTGGTATTTTCGGAATTGAAAAGTATCCGTTTGCATCGGTCGACGCCCCCATATTTATGCCGTTTACAGGAATAGAAATATTGGCGAACATACAAGGCTCACCATTATCCTTGTCAAGGACAAACCCCTTCAGCGTTCCTGTCTGTGCAAATGCCATAGTTGCGCCCATTACAAACGCAACTATTAGCATAAGTTTCAATTTTAGATTATTGTTCATCGTTTACACCTTTCATTTCACGTTCTGCGATATCTATTGCTTTCTTCTTTTCTTTCAGAACAGAAATTTCATTTTTGATCTTTTCGATTTTCTTGTGGAATTCGTTTACAATAGAATCGGATCCGCTAGAGAAGAATCCAAGATTGTTTTCAATCTGTGCGATTTCGACAGTAAGATCCTGCATCTTACGGACAATAGCACTGCGTTCTTTCTGCAGAGCCGTTACTTCGCCAGCATCCTTCATCAGTTCTACCTGCGAATTGAATGTCGACAATTCCATGTCGTTGCGGTTGATGTTTATTGTGGCGAATATCTTGTTGATAGCTTCCTTGAACTCGTTGTACAGACGGTCTTTTTCTGACGATGCAACATAGCCGATCTCGTTCCAGCGGGTTCTGAATTCCTTGATTTTCTCAATGTTCTGAGCCTGGTCTTCAACTGGAACGTAAGCCTTAACTTCGGAAATAAGGTTCTCCTTCTTTTCGAGGTTCATCTGGTGCTCGGCCTCAATGTTTGAATAGAACTGGCTCTTAGCATCGAAGAACTTGTTGCATGCTGCGCGGAAGCGTCCCCATATCTGGTCGGAGTGCTTCTTTGGTGCGGGACCGATTTCCTTCCACTTCTTCTGAAGGTCGTAGAACATTTCGGTAGTCTTTTTCCAGTCGGTGCTGTCCTGCAACGATTCGGCAGTTACGCACAGTTCGGTCTTCTTGCGCAGATTTTCTTCGAGGTCGCTGTTCATTCTGTCGAAGTACTCCTTCTTAAGATCGAAGAACTTGTTGCACGAAGTGCGGAATCTTTCGTAGATTTCGGTGTTGACTGCAGCCGGAACCATACCGATAGTCTTCCACAATGCCTGAAGTTCCAATACTTTCTGCGAAGCAACAACCCAGTCCTTTCCGTTCTGCGGCAGAGCATCGTCGGCAACCATGGCTTCGATTCTTTCGCAGAGCAAAACTTTTTGTTCGTAGTTGGTCTCGCGTTCAGCCTTCTGGTGTTCGTTGTATTCCTTGAAGTTGTTGAAAATCTTGGTACGTCCGTCGTTGAATCTGTCCCAGATTTCTTCGCGCTTGTCGTTCGGAACCGGACCGATTTCCTTCCATTCCTTGAAGAGTTCCACCGACTTGCGGTATGCAGTAAGAATATTTGTTTCAAGCAAAAGTTCTTCCATTTTCTCGCAAAGAGCAATCTTCTGTTCGAGATTCTTCTTGTAGTCGAGTTCGCGAGCTTCCCTGTTCAACTTCAAGAGATAGTAGTAGTTGGAAACATGCAACTGGTAGTTTTCCCAGAGTTCCTTGTTCTTGTCGGCTGGAACCTGTCCGATTTCGCTCCATTCCTTTTGCAAGTTACGGAACTCCTCGTACGACTGCGATGCCGATTCACTGCTACCAAGCTGTTTGATTTTCTCGATAATTGCGAGTTTCTTCTCGTAGTTCTTTTCCTTGATTTCTTCCTGGCGGCGCATGCGTTCTTCACGCTGTTTGCGGAAATCCTCCATAAGTTCCTTGAAATAGTCTTCGGTCGGATCCTTCGGCATTTCTATTTCAACGCCTTCGCCTGCCTTTTCGCGCAGTTCGCGCTTGATATTTTCATGATCTTCGCGCTGCTTGTCGTAATACAGCTTGCGAAGAATGTCTATTTCCTTCTTGCAGTCTTCCTTTTCGGAATCGTGTATATAGTAACGGATTTTTTCAAGAATTTCTTCCTTGTTCAACCCTGCGAAATCAGCTTCGGTAACTTCAGGTTCCTTAGATTCTGGCTGATTTTCGACTGCTGGTTCTTGCTCCGGTACGATTTCTTGTGGTACGTCGGCTACGGTTTCTGCAACCGGTTCTTCATACTTTTGTTCAGCTTCTTGTGCTGCTAGTTCTACTTCCGAAACAACTTGTGTTTCAATGTTTTCATTCTCGATAGAGTTCTCAACAGAGTTCTCGGTGTTTAATAATTCGTCCATAAATAAGAATAATTAAGTGTGTATTAATTTATTAATGTCAACCGTAAAAACGGTTGAAGAGTTAAATGTTTCAACATATATGGAACAGGCATGCCAATCGATGCAACGCCAAAGGCATCACTTTGTATATCAGTATTTTTTGAGCCTATATACATATCGTCAAACAGCAATTTATTTAACCTGTCTCAAATTCATTTTAAAGTTGCGAAGGTAATTAATATTGTAATACCTGCCAAAAAATATTCCCGATTTAATTTTCCGAAATGCCTTTTTTATCTTGCTTAATTCGGCGAAAAAGTTGTAACTTTGTCCTCCTTTAAAAAGTCAAAAAAAGAAATGGACAGGCAGGGCGAAATGCCGATAGGGTCAATATTGTCGAATGTGCTTGATGCAAACCCGAATTTGCGAGAAAGCTACCGCAAATACAGGATAAAGTCTTTGTGGAAAGAAATCTCGGGGGAATACGTAGCAAATTCGACTGAAGACATTTCTTTTTCGGGACGAACGATGATAGTAAAGGTGAAATCTTCGATAATAAGAAGTGAAATATTGTTAATCCGCAATCAGCTGGTATATAGGATAAACCAAATGGTCGGCGGCAATTGTATAGACGATTTAATTGTAAGATAAATATATGAAGACTCTGATTAGTAACATAAAGGAACTCGTAAACGTTGACGAAAGTGGACGTCTGCTGGCAAAAGGCAAGGAAATGTCGAAGCTGAAGACCATAAAGAATGCATACCTTATATTAGATGGTGACAAGATTCATTCGTATGGCAAGATGTCGGAACTGAATCCCAACTGGGACGAAGACGACGAAAAGAGCATTGAGATTGATGCCAAGGGCAAGATGGTTTTCCCGTCGTTCTGCGACTCGCACACACATCTGGTTTATGCAGGTAGCCGCGAAATCGAATACAGTGACAAGATACGAGGCCTTAGCTATGAAGAGATTGCAAAAAGGGGTGGGGGAATCCTCAATTCGGCAGAGCGCCTGAGAAAAACCAGCGAGAAGGATCTCTACAACCAGGCAATGGAACGAATAAACGAAATAATTTCGTTTGGTACTGGTGCTGTGGAAATCAAGAGCGGCTACGGACTTGACACCGAGAGCGAGATCAAGATGTTGCGCGTAATCAAGCGCATCAAGGAAACGACTCCGCTGATTGTTCGTTCGACTTTCCTTGGAGCACACGCAACTCCGTTGGAATACAAGGAAGATCCTGACGCATACGTCGATAAGATTATAAACGAAATGCTTCCGTTGGTTGCAGCCGAAGAACTGGCTGACTTTGTTGATGTGTTCTGCGACAAGGGATTCTTCACAACCGAGCAGACCGAACGCATACTTATGGCAGGAATAAAATATGGAATGCGTCCCAAGATTCACGCCAACGAAATGGCAAAGTCGGGCGGCATACAGGTGGGTGTAAAGTACAACGCTCTTTCGGTTGACCATATCGAATACACTGGCGACGAGGAAATTGCTGTTCTGAAGAACAGCGAAACCATGCCGACAATTCTGCCGGGAGCTGCATTCTTCCTTAATATGCCGTATGCACCAGCACGCAAGATGATATCGGCCGGACTGCCAGTCGCAATTGCATCCGACTACAATCCTGGATCATCACCGGCAGGAAACATGAAGTTCATGATGTCGCTTGCCTGCGTAAACTACAAGATGCTTCCAGAAGAGGCTATTATAGCTGCAACATTGAATTCAGCTTATGCAATGGGAGTCAGCGACATAGCAGGAAGTATTACTGTAGGAAAGAAGGCTAACGTATTTATCACAAAGGAAATACCGTCGATAGAATTTATGCCGTACGCATATTGTACCGATTTGATTGATACAGTAATCCTTAACGGACAGATTTTGTAGATATTTGATTGAGAATGAGTAGGATGTTTAGAAATAGAACGTTTGTAGTGCTGGCGATCGGATTGCTTTTCCTTTTGTCGGCAACATCATGCTCTAACATAACTTCCACAAAATCACTGCTTTCGGCAATAGAGAAAAAGTACGAGTGTAACTGGTTCAACAACATCAGGTATATGATTTCGGTCATAAGGTTCGATGACGACAATTCAGAAAAGCGCAGTACATGCAGTGCCGAATATGTAAGGCCGTCGCAGCATATCCTTAAGACAGATATGATTAATGATGACGGCTATATCTACATTAACGACACAATTTATGCATTTGCTGGCGGAGAAATGGTTTCGTCGCGTCCCGATATAAACGATTTAGTGCTGGTAGTCATGGACTTATACGGAATGTCTGCAAAAGATGCCGAAAATCGTTTAAATGAGTCCGGAATAGTAAACACATCGGATTTTTGCAGTTATACAGACACTGCTGACCGGAAATATTACATTGTCGGCATTGATGATTACAATAATAACACAATGAATATGAACCAGATATGGTTTGATTCAAGGACATTATTGCCGAGAATGGTTCAGCGCACAAAGATCGATGGGCATATATATGCGATTACATTCGATAATTTCATCCAAGTTGGTGGCACCGGCTGGATTCCGCAAAAAATAACGTATTCGAAGGACGGCAAGGTGAAAATCATCGAACGAATATACGACGCTGTAATTCCAATTTACGAAAAGACAAATCTTTCGGTCGAAAACTTTTGCGACAATGCAACTATAAACGAACGTCAGCTTAGTCCGAATTCGAATTTCTCGCTGAACATTATGGTGGAACCGTAAAATTGCCGCAGGTTGAGCGTAGTCGAAACCAAGGACAAAAAGTTTAAAGTTCCTGGTTCAATGTTCAAAGTTTAAAGTCCAACGGTTATGGTTTTGCACAAAATTTTCTAAAGCCAAAATTTTGCCGTATTTGATATCTGATCAAGATTCGTTGTAAATTTTCAAAAAAAAAATCCTAATGCCAAAATTTTTCAAAAATTGCGATTGAACTTGATAACAGCACGAATTTCGGCAAATTTTCATTTTGCCTCAATTGTCCTATAATTTATATTATGTAAAATAGTATTTTTGAAAGGCCACTATCTTGGTCTTAAATTTAAAGAATTATGCTTGACTTGGATTATGACGTTTATTCTTTCTGTAATTCCACACAAAAGCAAAAATAATCAGCAGAACCAGAACTGCCGAAGCTACTATCTCAACTTTCTCCCATTTATGGAATGTCGGTGCTTCGTTACGGAATTCTACCATATGTTCACCAGCTGGAATTTCCATTGCCCTAAGCAAATAATCAGCTCTCACATACTCTGCCGGATTTCCATCAATATACGCACGCCAATCCGCGCTGTAATAAATTTCAGAAAATACAGCCAAAGCATTATGGCTTGACTTTGTCGTATATTTCCTAACATTCGGATTATAAGGATCTTCTGAAATAAGATTTATTGTTGCAGACGAATCCCTTTCATAAACTTCATTTACGGCATTAAATTCTTGCGAATTTATTATTGCGGTATACTTTAAGTTGTTATTATCCAGCGCTTTAATCTCTTCATTGACAGACTCTACAAATTTTACAGAATCCACAAACCAGGCATTTCCGTATGCATCGGCATTTCTGCGCACCTGGTATTTTCCATCCTTGAATTTCAGGAAATATCTGATATTCAGCATATTCATTACATTTTTGTTGTAATGTGCCAGATAAAATTCTATAATATCTTGATAACGAGCAAGTTTTACACCGCTATAACCTCCAACCGAATGATGAAATGCCGATGTTCGCGCATCGTTGAATGCCGACCCATATTTTGGCTTAATGTTGAACACTCGATAATCGACGTCGTTGTTTTCGGCAGCCATCTGGTAAATTTGCTTGTCGCCTTCGTCGGGCTTAAAGTCCAGAGAACTCTCCTTCAAATACTTATCCTCATTCAGATACCTGCTGTCCACACCTATAAGGTCGACAAGCACCAACACACCTATTATCGCAACAATAATCTTGGCGTTCTTGAACTTATCGTTGATGAACAACCATAACACAAGCGCAACGGCAAACACGAAGGCGAATGAACGCCACGCATCAGTGGTCATAAGACTCTGGCGGTCAGCAATCAAAGCCTTCCTAATTTCATCTGAAAATGTTGCGTCTCCTGCACCACTAAAATTGCTTGTCGATGACCCTATTATGGCAACCAAGGCGCAGATTATCAGAGTTATACCTGCGGAAATGTATAGTAAAATGTTGTATTTCTTTCGGTCTGTTTCGGAAAATACCTGTCTCAAAGCCAGCACTGCCATAACAACTGCCGAAACGCTTGCTATCACCAGGCTCATCGACGGTGACCTGAATTTGCTGTACATCGGCAGATAATTTCGTAGGAAATCGTTGAGCCACGGCAAGTTGCCACCCCATGCCATAACAATTCCTATTATTGTCACAGCAAGTAGCCACCAGCGTTCCGGTCCTTTTACGACAAGCAATCCGAGCAGGAAAAGGAAAATTATAATTGCTCCGAAATAGACGGGTCCATATGTAAACCGCTGATCTCCCCAATACAACGGGGCTATCTCATCCTTCTGCAGCTTGTAGTATGCCGAACTTTTCGACACAGGTTCGTCGGAACTGCCACCATAGAATCCAGGGACAAGCAGAGTCATTGTCTCAGCCTTGCCATAGCTCCACTCTGAGGCATATTCGGTATCTAGTCCGTCATTTGCAACTGTTTGATTTTCTTCGGGATATATGTCATTTGGCGTTATAGTCAGTTCCGAACCTCCACGCATTGTCTGCTTTACATATTCGGCATTTACCATAAAATATCGCGATGTAGAGAGTAGTACTAGCACCGCACATATAACAAGCCCCCCCACTCCTTTCGCAAAATGTTTAAATTCCTTATTCTTAATGGAATACGCAAGATAAGTAATACATACAACCACAGCCATTATCAGCGTGTAGTAAGTTATCTGTATGTGATTGCACTGGATTTGAAGTCCCAACGCAATGGCAAACAGCAGCATTCCCCACAAATATTTCCTTTTGAAAGCGATAATCATACCTGCCAGAATCGGTGCAATCATCGATATTGCCCACGCTTTGGTAATATGACCGACAGCAATAATTATTATATTGTAACTTCCAAAACCAAAAGCAAATGCACCCAGTAAGCTCAACCAAGGCTTTACTCCCATTGCCGTCAAAGCAACATAAAATCCAAGCAGGTAAAGGAACATTATACCCCAGTCGCAGTTGCGTCCTTCGGGGCCATCGCCGATAAACGTAAGCGTAAGCACATACTTCAGTGGCTGGAAAATGTTCTTAGATGGAATGTTATGCATCTGATACATAGGCATTCCGCTGAAAGCAGAACTGTTCCAATATGCATCTTCTCCTGTTTCGGCCTTATATTTCGCATATTCCGTTGACGACCACCTATAATTTATTACATCGTCCTGACTGATAATCTTTCCGCTTAGAATCGGATGCATATACGCAACAGACACAACAAAGAATAGCAGCACTATGCCTGCATGAGTAATAATCTTCTTTGTCAACGGTTTGATTGTCACGATATTTACTCTTTGATTTCTTTTGAAGGCTTCTCTCTCCAGTAGCCCATTTTGTCAACGTATTCGAATACTTTTTCGGGCATAAAGAATCGCACATCCTTGCCCTTGCCTATCGATTCTCGTATAAAGCTCGACGAAATTTCAATCAGCGGAGCATCGACAATTTCAATGTTTGAATTATCATATTCAACGACTTTGCAGCCGGGACGGCGATAAACATACACCTTGTAGTCGCGCAAGATGACATCGTAGTTTTTCCACTTGTGGAAGGTTTCGAGATTGTCGCCGCCAATGAGTATGCTGAAATTGTAGTCGGGATATTTCTCCGAAAGATATGTCAGTGTATTGATTGTGTAGTTTGGCTTTGGCAAATAAAATTCTACGTCTGAAACTCTGAATTTCGGATAGTTGCCTATTGCCAGCTGAACCATATGTTGACGTACGCGGTCATCAATCAACGTAGTTGATTTTTTGAGCGGATTATGTGGCGTTACGACAAACCAAAGTTCGTTAACATTCGTATATTCAGCAAGATAGTTAGCAATGGCAAGATGTCCGATGTGAATCGGATTGAACGAACCGAAATAGAGTAATATTTCCCTTTTATTTTGCATCGAGCAGTTCTATTTCAAATACCAGTGTGCTGAACGGAGGAATCACGTTGCCATACTTCTGGTCGCCGTATGCCAGACGGAACGGAATAATCACAAGGCAATGGTCGCCAACCTGCATGTTCATTACAGCTTCCTCGAGACCTAAAATTACTTCCTTCTTACCTATCACAAACGAGAAAGGTTCTGAACGTTCGAGAGTTGAGTCGAAAACCGATCCGTCGAGGAAGGCTGCCGTATAGTCAATTTTCACAGTGCTGCCAACCGAAGGTTTCTTACCTGCACCTTTATTAATTGTTAGAATATGCAATCCGCTGTCGGTCTTACGCAAAGGATAATTCATATTCATGAGGAAGCGGTTGATAAGGCTGTTCTCCTCGTCTATTCGCTTCTGATACACCTGTTTGTTGGAATTGGCATATTCAATTCCAGATACAATTTTCTTCAGCCTTATATTAAACACAAGCCTGTCGCCTTTCTTTATGAAAGCAGGAATACTGACTTTCCCTTGCGATTTCACAAAGAACTTGATTGCGTCAACCTTGACAACGGCACTGTCGCCCTCGTGCAAAAGCATCAACGCTTCCTCGATGCAGCCTTTGTCGCTCGGTGCAGCAAGACGCATCCTAAAATCCTCGTTCAAGTCGGACGATGCAAATAGTAGCGAGTCGTTTTTCTCTGTCTTATACGACATTGACATATAGAGAACATCGCCGACTTTGGGAGTACGACGTGACTTTGATGCTTTTACAATCTTATATTCTATGCCGGTTGCCGTCTTGAGGAATACATTCTCGGGGCGGTCGACCACATAGTCGGCCTGACCGTTTTCGCCGAAAACAATCATCGACACCTGGCCCGAATCGTTGCTATACTCCCACTGCGACAGCAGCGAATCCGCTTCTTCCTGTGTTGCAACCACATTTGCACTCTTTCCTCCGTTCTCGTCTTCGCCGGTCTTCTTCTTTTCGCGGCACGATACCGACAACAGCAAGATTGACAATGTGCAAATTAATATGATGAGCCTGTTTGTTTTCATTGTACGTTAAGAATTTCAATGTCGAATATTAACGTGCTATATGGCAATATATTGTCCGTACCTTCGGCGCCATATCCAAGTTCCGACGGTATTATAACGGTGGCTGACGAACCCTTTCGCATCATCTTGATAGCTTCTTCCCAACCGACGATATAACTTTCGTCGCCAACCTTATATGTAAGAGGCGTATTGCCGAGTGTAGTTTCGACCAACGATCCGTCAACCAATGTAAGTGTGTAGTCTACAGTTATTATGTCGCCATCCTTGATGTTGCTGCCACTGCCAGGAGTCTTCTCGATAAAATAAAATCCTGATGTTGGCCTGTCGGTTTCGATGCCCATGTTTTTCAGATACTGGTCGAGGATTTCGGCTTCCTGTTCTTCGCTCTTATGATAACGAAGCTTCATGTAGGTATCCATTTCCTTTTCGTCCATAATATCGACCAGACGAACCTTTATTATTATCGGATCAAGCGACTTGACTCCTTCTGGCAGATGTCCGAATTTCTCCGAAAAAAGCAGGAAGTTTTCGGCGCTTATCTTGAACATGGCGGAATCGCCTTCGTGCATCATGGCAAGTCCGTCCTCTATGCCTCCTCCTGTATGAGCCGGCTTTTCAAGTGTTTTCATATATTTCCTGCCACTTTCACGCGACTCGAAAAGCACCTTGCCGTTTTCGGTTTCGTACGAATAGTTGAGTTCCAGGACATCTCCAATTTTTGGCTTTTGTCCAGTTTCATTTTGCTCTACAAACATATATTGCAAGCCCGACTCTGCCGTCTGAAAATCGCCATAACCGCCTGAGCACGAGCTAACGAAAGCAAATAAAGTACAAACTATTATTGATATTACAAAACCTTTCATGCTTTTAAAATTACAATACAATATTATCGTTATCTGCATTGTCAGCTGCCTTTACGTCAACCACTTCGATGTCGTACACCAGTACCGAATACGGAGGAATCCGATATGAATCGCCAGCTACGCCAAATGCCAGATGCGGAGGTAGGATAAAGTATGCCTTCTCTCCTTTTCTCATGAGTTTCAGACCCTCGTTAAGACCTGACTCTTCCTGGTTATTGTCGATTTTCATCTTTCGGTTGCCCGTCGCATCAGAATCGTAAAGTACATCACCGTTCATCAGCGATGTCTTAAACGAAAATTCCACCTCGTCGCCACTGTTTACCTTGACATCATCGTTTTGCTTGTAAATCATGTAGTATAGCCCCGATTCAGTAATTGTCATGTCCCATTTGTGGCGGCTAATGTACTTCTCGATTACATCCTTGTTAACTTCGATCATGTCCTGATTGATACCAATCGACTGTTCCTTCTTTTCGTTTTTAAGCTGCGAATACGGCACTTTGTCGGTGTCCTGCTTGTTTTGAGAACTGCAAGACACGATAGTGATTGCAACAATTACAATATATAAAAGCCTTTTAATCAACCTTATAACAATTAATAAATGTAATTCTTTAATTCCTCGGCATATTCTCCCTTTACCAATTCCTCAAATTTTTTGCATACAGTTTCTAGTGAATCGTAACTTTCACCTCCCGAAGCATTGACATGACCTCCGCCATTGAAATATTTGGAACTGAATGAATTTACATCAAAAGTTCCTTTCGACCTGAAACTAGCTTTTATAAAGTTGTCGCGCTCGATGAATATTGCGGTGAATACAATGCCGTCGATTTGCATTGGGATGTTCACAAAATTCTCTGTGTCACCGAACTGCTCATGAAACTGATGCCTATCCTTGGCTGTTATGTAGATGTATGCGGTCTTGTATTCTTGCATTACAACCATTCTGTTGTATGTTACATATCCCATAAAGCGTATGCGGTTTTCGGACCATGCGTTGAACAGACGGTTGTAAATTTTGTTTTTCTCGATGCCATATTCCATAATCTTGCCGACCACCCTAAACAGGTTAGGATTCGACGAGTTGTATTCGAACGAACCTGTGTCGGTAAGGATGCCCGTGTACAGACAAGTGACCACATCCATATTGAAGTACTGGTTCAGGAAAGTGTTCTCAATAAACTCAAACACAAGCTCGCATGCCGACGAATATTGTGTATCGGCAATGGCTATGTCGGTAAATTTTTCGACAAATGGATGATGGTCGAGCAAAGCCTTGTAAGCGGTTGCCTTTTCGAATTGCGGCTGTACGTTTCCCACCCTTTTGCGGGCGTTCAGGTCGACGCAGATAATCATGTCGGCGCCATCAAAGATAGTTTCGTCGCTTTGGGTTTTCTTGCCCAGTACGCGCATATCCTTTGCTCCTGGTAGCCACTTCAGATTGTCGGGAAATATTGTCGGACTGATAACTGTCACTTTCTTGCCTGTCTGCTTCAGAGCGTTGTACAGTCCAAGTGATGACCCAACAGCATCGCCGTCGGGATTATAATGGTGTATAATGACTATATTCTCAGACAGTTTCAGTCTGTCTGAGAATATAGCAAGTTCTTTTTCGAAAGCACTGATGATCGGCATTCCTAATCTTCCTCTTCTTCTACCTCCAAAACAAATGCGTTGTCGCATTCTGCCTTAGAGTACCACTGGAAAGTACCGCCGCTGGTCCTAAAATACACTTCGCTATCCTTAGATATAACCTTAAGTGTCATACGCTTCCACGGGGTTATTCTGCCCTTGTATGATTTGTCGATCCATACGTCGACATAGTATCCAGTAGCATTTTCGAATGAAAGAGAACACAAATCTGCATCTTTTGGCATCTGCTGTTCGAACTCTTCCATCTTTGGAAAACTATAGTCTTCAGGATTGAGTCCATCAGGGATTTCGTTTGCTGTCAGAGTCTGTGCGTTTGCAGAAAATGCCAACGCAGCAAATACAACCAATAAAAAGCATCTAAGTTTCATATTCTAAAAAATTAAATGTTAGCAATTACATTTGCGGAGGCATAGGTGGCATTCCGGGCATTGGCGGAGGAACTGCACCGAATAGTGCAGAAAGTTCCTGAACAGTTCCTGCTGCTGCCCACGAAGGCATACCTTGCTTCCATACCAACGAATCCTTTGTCAGCTGTCCGTTTGCAGCCATGGTCGAAAGTGTATTCATGTCGAATGGTCCCGACTGCTGACCGTTTACTGCCACGAAATAAGCCGATTGTGCGGGCATAGGTGGCGGAGCAACAGGTTGCTGTTGCTGATACTGCGGCTGTTGAGGCTGCTGGTACATGTTCTGCTGCGGATTCATTGCATTCATCATTTGTCCTGCCATAGCAAATCCCATGCCCATTCCCATTCCTGATGCAGCAGCACCACCGCCAGGGTTGGTTGCAGCGGCTTCCATAGCGTTGGCTGCCTGGAACTGGGTGTACCTGTTGAGGTCGCCCAAAACACCCATGCTCGAGCGCTTGTCCATAGCCTTTTCTACCTCTTCCGGGAGACTGATGTTCGATACAAGGAACTTGGTCATATTCAGACCATACTCCTTATATTCGTCAATTATTACTTGACCTATTTTCTCGGAAAATTCGTTGTAGTTCGAAGCCATGTCGAGAACTGGGATTTTTGACTCGGCAACGGCGTCAGAAAAACGAGTAATAATGATATTTCTTAATTGATTGTTAATTTTTTCAACAGTAAAATCGCCATCGGTTCCGACGATGTCCTTGATGAACTTGCCAGCGTCTTCGACCCTATATTCGTAAACACCGAAAGCACGCAGACGAACAGGACCAAATTCAGGGTCCCTAACCATTACAGGATTCGGTGTACCCCACTTGTTGTCGAGGAACTTCTTTGTGTTTACAAAGTAAACTTCAGCCTTGAACGGGCTGTTGAAACCATACTTCCAACCTTTGAGTGTTGCAAGTATTGGCATGTTTTCAGTTGTAAGAGTATACATGCCCGGCTGGTATATGTCGGCAATCTGACCTTCGTTGATGAATACAGCAACCTGCGATTCGCGTACGGTCAACTTTGCACCCATCTTAATCTCGTTCTGATACCTTGGGAAACGGTAAACAATAGTGTTATTCGACGGATCAAGCCAGTCGATGATGTCTATAAATTCATTTTTAAGTTTATTGAACAAACCCATGTCTTTGTTTTTTTAATTATTAATAAATATACTTCTTTAATTCTTCTATATGTTTTTCGACATACGCAAAAAGTTCGGCGAGCATTTCGGAAAAATCTGCACAAAAATTCGACTTTAGCATATTTTCCAGTTCAGATATGCGTTTGGTAATATTATCGAATCCGAATATACCAACCGACCCTTTCAGTTTGTGAAGCAAAGATGATGCCATTTGGTAATCATGGTTCAATGCCGTAGCTGTCAACGAATTGCGCAAACTAGCAAACTCAGTCTCAAAGCTTGAAAGCAAACTGCGCTGCAACTCGAGATCGTTAGCCGTACGCTCATTGAAAGCATCCATTTCTATCTTCACATCTATCCAAGTCACAATGTCAAAGGTACAAAAAAAAATAATACCTCAAAATTAAGGTATTATTTTTTTTGATTTTATTAAGTTCTAAGTTATCTTCTCAACAAACGAGTGTTTATATAATCGACAAAGGTGTCCCTGTACGAACGTCCGATAGGAACTTGGTTGCCCTTGATGTTGATATATGCGCCGTCGATGTCGTCGATGTGGTTTACATTGACGATGTACGACTTGCTAACCCTGAAGAACATATTTTCGGGCAGCTTATTGAAGATGGTCTTTACATTCATAGCTGTCATGTACTTTCCGTGTGTAGCATGGATTATGACATAGTCCTTAAGGCCTTCGATGAAAAGAAGGTCGTCGAAATTAATCTTTATATACTTTCTTTCAGACTTGATGAAAATAAACTTGTCTTCGAAAGCGTCAAAGATGCAAGGTGATTCCGACATCTTAAGGATTTCTTCGGCCTTGGCAACCGATCTTACGAAACGTTCGAACTTAATCGGCTTTACAAGATAGTCGACTACGTCGAGTTCGTATGCCTCAACCGCATACTGTGAATATGCTGTAGTAAGGATTACCATCGGCGGATTGTCGAGGTTCTTCAAGAATTCGATACCGTTCATACCTGGCATTTCGACATCAAGGAACATCAAGTCAACCTTGTTTTTCAAAAGGAACTTGCTCGCATCTGCCGAGTTTGCAAATTCACCGACTAATTCGAGGTTTTCCAACTCTTCGACGTTCATCCTCATGCCTTCGCGTGCAAGAGGTTCGTCATCTACGATAATACATTTAATCATTTTCAATCAATATTTTTAGTTCAACAATAAAATACTTGCTATCGTCCTTTATTTCAAGGGAATATTTTCCAGGATACAAAAGATCTAATCTTTTCTTCGTGTTTTCGATGCCGATTCCACTGGACTTCGGTTTTGACGGTTGTGAAGCAATGGCATCTTCGCACTTGGTATTCTGGACTACAAAGGAAACATATTTTTCATCAACTCCGACAAAAATTTTCACAAACTTTTCACCAGAGTTATTTACACCCACAAACTTGAATGCGTTTTCGAGAAACGATATCGACATGAACGGATACAGCATAATGCCATCAAACGTCCCTTCAGTTTGATAATCAATATGCAAGTCGGTCTGCCGCATCTTCTGTAGCTCGATATAGTTTTCGATGTGCTTTATTTCCGACTTCAGCAGAACCTTATTGTCGACGCTTTCGTACAACTGATACCTAAGCATCTCGGATAGGTGCATGACCATGTCGGACGTAGTAGCCGCCTTCTCTTTCCTCGACTGTACATATATAACATTGAGCGTATTGAAAAGGAAATGCGGATTCAACTGCAAGTTGAGGTAATATAGTTCCAGACGATGCTTTTCCTCCTCCATTCGCCTGACTTCCTCGATGCGCTTCTTCTCGTTAATCACTATAAACGGATTGCCAATCATGGCAGCAAGATAAACGCCAGACAATTCTATCGTTGCAACATAAAACAGGTTTAAACTTTCTGACAACCAGCCGACAAGGAACATGTTGGCTATAACGATTGCGATGTCGAAACATATAAAGTGCCAGATTTTGAACTTGTGGAATTTAATAAACGCCCTGACAAATTCGCAAGCAATTACTACAACAACTACTTCCAACAAGGCAAGTTGCCATGCAAAATTCCAATACTGGTGGCAATCTGCTATTAATATATTAACGGCGATGGCGGCATAGTACGCCAAAGTATATTTTACACCGTTAACAAACCTTTCCTTCGTGTAGAATCTGCTGCTATCCTGTTTTTCCTTTTGCATTTTCAAATGGTTGACATTAGAATGTTGTCATCGCAAAGATAAGATTTTTTTTGCAACGATGTTATGGCGGCTTGTTAAAAATAGCTTTTATAGCCGAAATGTATTTTTGAATTGCTGAAACTAAACGGATTGTCGTTTTGTTTGCCGATTGCATATATAAGCGAAAAAATCCCTGCCGAAGTGCCAAGGTCGATGCCTACACCAAGACCAAGCGCATAGTTTGAAGCGTCGGAAGCAGTATGCCTCTTTCCGAAGTATATGGCATCGGCAAGAACGTATACTGCAGAGTTGCGCTCGAACAGATATCTAAACTCGGCATTCCCCAGCGTATAATATGTTGCAGGCAGCGAAAGTTCGTCGAAACCGCGCACAGTATTGAGACCACCTACCCATAGCAGTTCGTTTCCGAAGATGCTTTTGCTGTATATCATCTTGGAGCTGCTTCTAAGCTTAATGGTGAAATTCTTACTGAAACCTATATATCCGCTAATGTCGTAGTAAATGTTGGAATGAAATATCGGATCGCTTTCCTCCTCTCGCTTACGTCCCGCATCGGCCTGTATTTCAAGCACAATGCCCCGATATGGATTCCTAACATTATCGAGGTTGCAAATCTTGAAGCCGAAGCCCCACAGGTTTGCCTTGTATTTTGTGTAATCACTGTTTGCAGTGGTGTCGTTGCCAATGGGAAACGACGAGGTGTTGCGATAATATACGAACCCGCCCTTGCTTACGTAGTTGCCGACAATTACCTTGCCGACGACGTCTGTCTTCAGGTACGACGAATCCTTTTTCTCGAGGCTAAAGTCGGCACCAAGTCCTATCGGCGACTTAAAGATGTACGGGAAATTTCCTCCAATATTAAGAAGCTGATTCTGAGACTCGTATTTCTTCCATGAAAATTTAAAGTCTTCGCCACAATGAAAAACGTTGACCAGTGCAAGGTCGATGTCGCCGGTAATCATAAGTCTTCCGGTAGTCTGGCTCCTTGGCATGACTCCCAGCACTCCGTTGAAAGAACTGGCTTTCTTGTTCTTAAGGAACAGCAATACGTCTGATTTTGTGTCGGAAAAGGCAAGTTGGAACGGCTGTTCCTGTTCCAGAAACGGTATGTTCCTGATCCTGCTGTCTATCCTATCGATTTTTGTTGTGGTAAGTATTGTGTTTTTCTTAAGTTCGAGCACCTGCTCGATATAATACCTTTTTATTTTTGCATCACCATTGATTATCAGACTATCCAGTCTGATAAGTTCGCCTTTGTCGACATGTATCTTTGCCGAAAATGCTGTATCGCAGAAACTGACACTGTCGAGTTTTGCAGATGCGAACAAATAACCCCTGTCGGTGTAATAGTCGACAATCTGGTTGCAAAGGCTGTTGTATTCCATAAGATTACGAGTCCTACGTCGGCTAATCCTGAATGGCACTTCGTCGGTGTTGACCGAAACGTTTGTGCACGGCCTTCCAAGTGTTGCATATGCTGAAATACTGTTGTCGCCATATGTTATACTGTCGTACCCTGCTGCTACATACGACTTCCTTTGCATCTTTTCTATATAGCCATCTAGAAACAATCTGGCAGATACGCTGTCGCACTTCTTTTGTCGCGAAAACACATAACTGTCGCTTTCCGAATCGCGCGAAAAAATGCTCACACGTTGTGCGCTTGCAGGTATGCATGCAAGCAAAACAAGACAAAGCATAATATTGCGAAACACAATATGCATGTCAATAAAACGCAAAGACACGAAAAATCGTGTCTTTCCTTTATCAAAAATGTTCAATATTAGCGTGTTCGGTATCGTCAATGTCAAATTATTTCGTGAATACACCCTTTATCGAGCCGTACTTTTCGTCGAATTCTACCTTCAAGTTCTTGTTCTTGAAAATTTCGGCTGGCAGATGTCCGAGGTAACCGCACTGCGGAACGGTTGTCATACCATTGTAGTACGTAAAATCGTCGAATTCAACCGATAACATGACTTCGGAAGGGATGCGGTAATAAAGCCCCATCTTCTTCTCTTTCTTCTTCAGATCATACTGTCTGCCATAGAAATTGCTGACTTCCTTTGCTGCATTCGAGTTTTTAAGAGTAAGATAAACAGGCTCGGAACTTTCGGTCTTTTTGCTCACCACTTCATCGTCGGACGTTATGTAGCAGATAGGAACGCGTTCTTCTACAAGGTCGGACTGCGGCGTGTAATAGAACACATATTCCACGGTCTGTTTTGTTATCTTGCCTATGAACAATTCGAGATAACGTTTTTCCATTTCCTTAAGTTCGCTTATCATGAGGTCAATATCCGAAGGTGGCGTATCGGTTTCGAACTGACCTGTCAGTATCTTGAACATGCGTTTTCTTATCTTGATTATATAGTTGGCAGCTTCCTCTGCTTTCATTTCTTCATCCTTGCTGACAATTACCGTATTATATATAGGTATCTTCTGGAATACGGAATCGATTTCCACCACCTTGTAGGTTGTGTCGGTATTGCCGATAAAGTTGCGCTTTACCCCATAATCGGTGAACAGAGGCGTTTGGAAGTCAGCCTCCTTCGTGAAGTGACTTTCCATGTCGGAGCACGACATGCTCGGATTTCCGCAGTTGTACCCAACGATTATCCCTTTGTTGTTATATACAATGTTGGCTTCACGGTCGCTTACAACCATGAAGCAGGCATTTGGGTCTGGTTGCTGCATCTTGTTGATCTGTACGTCATCAATGCTTATGTCGGAAGAAACGACTGCAGGAACATTCTTTATGCTCAAATATTTTTCTGCATATTTATAATATGGACCCGGGGTCAAAGTTTGCTTGCTAACTTTCATCTTTATCTCAAGAGTCGTCTGTGGCAAGTAATATATGCAGGAGTTCTTCTTTATCTTGACATTCTGCTCAGTAAGAGGGAAAACTTGTATCTGTGCGCAACAATACAGCATAGCAGCAAATACAATAACAACTGTCATACTAAATCTTTTCATAAAGAAATCGTTTTTTTTCGTTGAGTGCAAAGATAAGACTTTTTTCGGACTTTTATGTCAACAAAACATGAAATACACTTCAGTCTCTTGCTTGCAAGCTTTTTGTCACATCTGGCAGACTGTTGATAATGTCGGTTGCAATTGTCGATATTGATCCCAACCTGCTGACTGCCAGTCTGCCGGCTTCGCCGTGCAACCAGACGCCAATCATGGCGGCCTCGTCGATACTATAGCCTTGTGCCAGCAACGACGTCACTATGCCAGTTAGCACATCGCCACTGCCTCCCGTAGCAATGCCAGGATTTCGTCCGTTGTAAAATACGACATGGCCATCAGTCAGTGAAATTGCTGTAACACCGCCCTTTAATACTATTGCCGTATTGTGAGCACTCGAAAATTCCGACATAAATCTAAGCTTTTCAATTGTCGTCTGCATTTTTCCAAATAGTCGCTCGAACTCCTTCGGGTGCGGTGTAAGTATGCAATTGGCAACAGACTCCAACTTGTTTTTGTCGGCAGCGATAATATTCAGCGCATCGGCATCAATTACCATAGGTCTGCCACAGGCAATCAAAGAGCCGACCTTTGCTGCGGCACGACTATCGACGCCAATGCCGGGACCAATACCAATAGACGAATACTTTTCGTAGTCTATTACTTTGGATTGCATATTTTTACCATCTTCTATATCAAGCATTGCTTCCGGGTTTGCGACTTGCATTATGCCGGAAATTTCCATAGGAACGTGCACGGTGAGCAAACCGACTCCAGTCCTCATGCATGCACGCGAAGCCATTATTGCAGCACCAGCTTTTCCAAGAGCTCCAGCAACCAGCAATGCATGTCCGAAAGTACCTTTGTGGTCAAAATCGTGTCTTGGTTTTATCAGCTTCTCGATGTCGCTCTTTTCAAGATAACCATACTCGGTATCGAACGATGCCAACGATTCCTTGTCGTGATCAATGTCAACGATTCGAACATCGCCATAATACGTCGAATTTTCGGCAAACATTGCCGACAAATGGTAGTCCTGTATCGACAATGTAATATCGGCCTTTACAATTGCACCATCGTTTCCACGATTGTCGTCGGCAAAAAGTCCCGAAGGAATGTCGATAGACACAACCGTGGCATCGGTTGAATTTATTGCCTCTATAACCTTTGCGTATTCGCCTTTCACACTGCGACTTAAGCCTGTGCCGAATATCGCATCAACGACAACCATATTGCCAGTTGGCGAAAAACAGTCGACCTCACCATCTTTTGCCGATAATACACGAATGCCCATATCCTTTACCCTATTTAAATTTATAAGGCATTCGGGACTGATGTTCGACGAAAAGTCGCACATGCATACCGACACTTCGGCCTTGTCTTCCTTGAGTTTTCGCGCCAGCCCTAACCCATCGCCGCCATTGTTTCCTGTGCCGGAAACTACAACGAACTTTTTGTCTTCAATGTCCTTGTATATCGAGCGCAAGTGGGCATACAGTTCACATACAGCACGTTCCATAAGTTCGTACGATGATATTCCCTGCGCGATCATAGTCATTGCATCAAGTTTCTGTGCTTGCGACGAATTGAGAATCTTTTTCATGTCAAATTATTTTATGACAAAAATAGTCAGACGAAAGTGGAATAAGCATTGTTCATGCAATATTTTTTTAACAGGAAAAGATTATTGTTAATAACTTTCTGATTTTCATCTTGATAAAAATGCGCCTTGATGCATTATTTTAACAGGAGATGATGGCTTCTACTTCAGCCAATACGGTTCTACAACATCGATCGAAGAAACCGGTATCCGCATCTATCCCAACCCGACAAACAATATAATGAACATTGATAATGCTGAAAGCGCAAATGTTGAAATTATAAATACGCTTGGCCAAGTCGTATGATGGAAAATGTATCCGGAAAACATTCGATAGATGTCAGCAACCTTTCAAATGGAACTTATTTCGTTAAAATAAACGACTCCATTTCAAAAGTTAGCATAGTAAGATAATTCGGTGTCGTTACCATTATAAGATAGAATCTGCCTCATAAAAATTGAGGCAGATTTTTTTCAAAAAAAATAAAACTTTTTTTTAATGTAGTCGTATAAGCGAGTAGGTTTATTAAATAAGAAATGAGACAGTTAAAAATTACTAAATCAATTACCAATCGCGAGAGCGCTTCGTTGGACAAGTATTTGCAGGAGATTGGTAAAGAAGAGCTTATAACGGTAGAAGAAGAAGTCGAATTGGCGCAGAGAATCAGGAAAGGCGACCGTCAGGCATTGGAAAAACTCACAAAAGCAAACTTAAGATTCGTCGTTTCTGTTGCAAAACAATATCAGAATCAAGGCTTGAGCCTCCCCGACCTTATAAACGAAGGTAACTTGGGACTTATCAGAGCTGCCGAAAAATTTGACGAAACACGTGGTTTCAAATTTATATCGTATGCAGTATGGTGGATTAGGCAGTCGATTCTCCAGGCTTTGGCCGAACAGGCAAGAATTGTCCGTCTTCCTTTGAACCAGGTTGGTTCTCTCAACAAAATCAACAAGGCTTATTCAAGGTTCGAGCAGGAAAACGAACGCCGTCCTACCTCCGAAGAACTTGCAAAGGTTCTTGACATGCCTGAAGACAAGATTTCAGACACTCTTAAGGTTTCTGGACGTCACGTTTCGATGGATGCTCCATTCGCAAACGGCGAAGACAACAGCCTTGTCGATGTACTCGAAAATACAGACTTGCCAAATACTGACTCCGAACTTATAAAGGAATCGTTGTCGAAGGAAATTGAGCGCGTGCTTGCTGCACTTACCGAAAGAGAAAGAGAAATCGTAAAGATGTTCTTTGGCATTGGCGGTCCCGAACGAACACTCGAGGAAATCAGCGATCAGTTCGGTCTTACCCGCGAACGCGTAAGGCAGATTAAGGAAAAAGCCATAAGGCGACTGAAACACTCGAACAGAAGCAAGTTGCTGAAGAGCTATCTAGGTTAAAAAATAAAAAAGCGTCTCGAAAGACGCTTTTTTTATAAATCACACACAACTATATTTTCGACATTGAAACTTTCATTCCCTCTTTTTCGTCGAATTCGAGGGTAATCAGATTTTCCGAAGACACATCGGCCTTCAGTATGTATTCGGCCAGTACGTCTTCGACGTATCTTTGTATTGCGCGTTTCAGATGACGTGCACCGAACTTCGGATCGAATCCCTTTTCAACAATAAAGTCCTTTGCCGACGGCTCTATCTTTAGAGTGAAGCCCATATCCTTTACCCTTTCGTACAGACCAGCAAGCTCGATGTCGATAATCTTGCAAATATCGTCCTTTGTAAGAGTGTTGAACTGCACAATATCATCGATACGGTTTATGAATTCCGGCGAGAAGGTCTTTTTCAACGCATTCTCAATCACAGACTTTGTATTTTCGAGATATGCATCCTTTCTTGCCTTCGTATCGAAACCTACACCAACGCCAAAGTCCGACAGCTGACGTGATCCGATATTGGAAGTCATTATAAGGATGGTATTCTTGAAGTCAATCTTTCTGCCCGAACTGTCGGTGAGACGTCCTTCGTCGAGAATCTGCAGCAGAATGTTGAATACATCCGGGTGAGCCTTCTCGATTTCGTCGAGCAATACTACAGAATACGGTTTCCTGCGTACACGTTCTGTAAGCTGACCGCCTTCTTCATAGCCTACGTATCCTGGAGGCGCACCAACAAGACGTGAAACTGCAAACTTCTCCATATATTCGCTCATGTCGATACGTATAAGGGCATCATCGGTATCGAACAGATATCTTGCCAGAATCTTTGCGAGCTGGGTCTTTCCAACGCCAGTTGGACCAAGGAATATAAACGTTCCGATAGGCTTGTTCGGGTCTTTAAGTCCAGCACGGTTTCTGTGTATAGCATTCACAACTTTGCTGATAGCTTCGTCCTGACCGATAATCTTTCCAGAAAGGGCTTCGCCCATTTCGAGCAGACGAGCGCCTTCAGTCTGCGCCACACGCTTGACGGGAACACCAGAAATCATAGCGACAACCTCGGCAACCTCCTCTTCGGTTATGACTTTCTTGTCGTCGTTAATGTCGTTCATCCACTGCTTTTTAAGCTGTTCAACCGACATTTCTATCTCACGTTCCTTGTCCCTGTATGCTGCGGCAACCTCGAACTGCTGGTCCTTTACCGATTGCATCTTCTGATCGCGAGTCTTCTGCAGTTCCGATTCCAGTTCAAGAATCTTGTTCGGAACCGACACCTTGAACGTATGTACCCTTGCTCCAGCTTCGTCGAGGGCATCGATAGCCTTGTCGGGCTGAGCGCGATCGCTTATATATCTGTCGGTAAGACGAACACAAGCCTCAATGGCCTTGTCGGTATACTCAACCTTATGATAATCTTCGTACTTACCCTTTACTTTCTGCAATATTTGTATAGTGTCTTCCACAGTTGGCGATTCTACGATAACTTTCTGGAAACGACGTTCCAACGCGCCGTCGCGTTCTATCTTACGGTATTCGTCGAGAGTTGTGGAACCGATGCATTGTATTTCGCCACGAGCAAGCGCCGGCTTCAAAATGTTAGCTGCATCGAAATTGCCAGAAGTGTCACCAGCTCCGACTATCGTGTGTATCTCGTCGATAAATAGGATAACATCCGGACAAGCCTTGAGTTCATCTATCAGGTCGGTCATTCGCTCCTCGAACTGGCCTCGGTATATTGTACCTGCCACCATCGAGGTCATATTGAGCATTATGAGCTTTTTGTCGAAAAGTACGTGCGAAACTTCCTTCTTGACAATCTTTGTGGCAAGAGCTTCGATAATTGCCGACTTTCCGACACCTGGCTCGCCAATAAGCACAGGATTGTTCTTGCGGCGACGCGACAAAATCTGCGTTATACGGTTGATTTCGGTTTCGCGTCCGTACACAGGATCGAGCTTATCTTCCAAGGCTGCAGCAGTAAGGTCAACGCCAAACTGGTCGAGCATAGGCGTTTTCGACTTGCTGCGCTTGCGCATCCTGTGGCTTCGGGGCTCTTCATCATACCTGTCGAAGTTCGAGAACTCCATGCCGTCGCCAGGCAGATCATCATCCATATCGTTATCGTTGCCATCCTCGTCCTGCACCATCTCCCATTCGCCAATTTCCATCGTCATCCTGAACAGGTCGTAATTGAGGTTGAACTTGTCAAGTACAAGAAGCAGGTTGCTGGGAACCTTTAAAATTGCAAGAAGCAGGTGGTTTGTATTTATTTCGTTGCTACCCAGTGATATGGCTTCGGAATGCATAAACAAGCGTATCCGCGAAATCGGCTTGCTGTCGACAACATCCTCGGGATTTGTAAGTGCAAGTTCCGACGACTTATAGTTGACTTCGATGGCTCGTTTCAAATCTATCGTGTTGACATTAAGCTCTTTGAGTTTCTGCATGGCCTCGCATTCGGTATTACGAATAATGCCCAACAGCAAATGCTCGGGATTTAGCATGCTACTGCCAAGTCTTACAGCTTCTTCCTTGCCGTATTGCCATGTTTCTATCAGCGACTGGGAATAGTTCTTTTCCATTCTTGTTTTTTTAAGAATGCAAAAATAAAACTTTTCGACGGAATAGCATAATTAATAGGTATAAATTACTGCTTATGTCCGTTTGGCGTATAACAATCGAATGTAGAGTCGGTATACATCACCAATATCCGATCAATGCTTTTTTGTGTTTTTTGTGGTCTATGCAAGTCTATATCGTTATAATTATCAACACTTTGGCTTGGTGGTATTATATCATTCGGCTTGTCGTTAAGTTCTTCAGAATCGAAAATATCCGGTTCGTCATCAACTGGTGACGATTTTTCGTCTGCATTTTCAGTTAAGGGATAATTTGTAGACAGCGGCTGACTGTCGAAAAGATTTGGCTCATAAATATGAGATGTTGTTTTCGTATCTGCCGACTTGTACATTTCGCCACGACCAAACATAAGCCACTCGGGATTTATACCGCGGAAACGTTCCAGAATTCTCATCACCAAGTCGAGCGATACATTATTTCTGCCAGATAGGTAATGAGAAAGGCGTGAACCTATGATTCCAATTTCATCAGCAAACTTACCAGCCGACATACCTTCAGCTTCCATTATTTTCTTAATTCTGTCTATCATTTTTTTAGTCTCTTTTGAGTTTACAAATGTAATATATTAATTCAATACAAATGTAAAAAGTTATCAACACTAATAGTATTTACATTTGTAAATTGTAAAATTAGGGCTACAATAAAACGAACAACACAATATCCTGTAATTCAATATTAAACATTATTATGATCAAAGTAAAGTGTTTAGTTATGACAATAGATATATATAACTGAACAATAAGCACTTAATACTAATATTATACTTCTATTTATGGGCGTTTTGCCATTAGATGGTGAAACTATTAGATACAAGCCTGTTTTTTAATAAACTCATACTTTATATTAAATTTATAATTAACTGAATAATAGTATTTTATATTTAATATTAATAGTAAATTAATTATCGTTAACAATTGTTAAATTTTGTGTGTGATGATTTGTAATAATTTTTACATATGTAATATTCATATGATTGATTCTGTGTTTTACATTTGTATATTGCCAATATTTTGGATTTGTATTGCATTACATTTGTAAAATTGAGTATCCGATTTACAAAAATAAAAATTGTGAATTTGGGATTATTTGTTTAGCTGTGGACAAACTCTTCATAAAATAAAATCTCCCCTATTTACCCCTAAAAATGAGTTTTCCAAAATCAGGAAAAACTTTTATTGTCCACAAAAAACAATGTATTATTTTTGTCGTCTGAAATATGGTATTATATTATAAGGTATCGGAATTAAGAAAGTTCTCTGCTTGCAAAAATTGCATTGCAGGTGTGAAAAAGGTGCAAATTAACGGCACGACAATTGCAAAAGCATCTTTGTTTTCTAAAACTTTTGAAATGACGAATACTGCTAAATGCCATATAACGTGTGAAGTTTCAGCATGTTACATGTCTCAGGCGGCAGATTTAAGCCGTTTTGAGTCGAAAAAATCAAGACTTACTGGACTTCTGCCCGATTTTTGTAAATGAGAAATGAATTTAAATTGTAAACAAAAAAGAACAAATGATATGAAAAGAAGGTTTTTATTTTTGATCGCTTTGGCAATAAGTGTCACAATGTGCTCACAAAATTCCATTGTGGAAAGCAACAATGATTTTACGTTCGATATGTTCAAGCATATCAATTCGGAAGATACGGCTGAAACTAATATGTTTGTCAGTCCGTTTAGCATATACGACGCCTTGGCCATGGCATACGACGGTGCAGCAAAGAAAACTGCAACCGAAATGCGCAATGTAATGAAATTTAAGAAGAAACAGGCAGAGTCGCATAAGGAATTCGTATCGTTGCTAAACGAATACAAGAAGGACAACAGCGTCTTCACGATTACCAATGCTGCTGTTGCCCAGAAAAGTTACCAGTTCCTTGACACATACATGCAATGTCTCAAGGATTTCGACGCAACCATATCGCAAGCCGACTTCTTCAAGGCCGAGGAACGTGCCGAGGCTGTGAAGAACATCAACTCATGGGTGTCGAAAAATACTAACGACAAAATAAAAGACTTGCTTTCGACAAAGGATGTCAATGAGTTGACTAGACTTATCCTCTTGAATGCCATCTACTTCAACGCTAGCTGGAATACCGAGTTCAAAGGCGACAAGACTAGACCTATGACATTCTACGGCAAGAATTCTGTTGAATATGTAACCGACTTCATGAACGGACAGCAGAATGTCGCCTTAAGCGAAAACGATGAAGCCCAGATGATGAAGATCGACTACAGCAAGGATGCAGCATCGATGTACATAATAATGCCGAAGGAAAATGTCGGCATCGACAAGTACATATCAGAATTCAACCTTGATAAGTTCGAAAAGCTCGAAAAGTCGCTCACTGGCATGAAGGTTAACCTTTCGATGCCGAAGTTCAAGATCGAATCTCGTTTCGAAATGAAGAAAGTTTTGATGGAAATGGGCATCAAGACTGCATTCACGAAGAGCGCCGACTTCTCTAAGATGAACGGCAAGAGCAACTTGTATATTGACGAGGTGATACACAAGGCATTTGTCGAGGTTTCGGAAAAGGGAACCGAAGCTGCTGCTGCAACCGCCGTTATTGTTAGGGAAAAATCAGCTATAGCAAGCCAAGTTCCTAATATCAACATCAACAGGCCGTTCATATTTATTATCAGAGAAAACAAGAACAATGCAATATTGTTCATTGGAAAGTATGTAAAACCGGACAAGAAGGAAAATACAAAGTAATATGAAGAAGTTAGTTTTAATAATTGCTATTGCAATAGCAAGCCTTGCCGCTTTCGGACAAAATGGCTACGTTGATTTTGAAACACTTGGTGACATTCAGATAAAGACAAAACTTGCACATGCAAAAGCAAAGGACGCAAGCAGTCCAATCGAATTGTCGCTGTTCTTCCAGAACACAGGAACTACCGAAGTTATTGTTTGCTACGAACTTTATATCGAAGATGAAGAGTCTGGCGAAATCCGCCATAGCGGACACAAGAAAATAAAGGTTCGTCCCGGACAGAAGCAGATGGGAAAAATAAGCAACCTTACCTACGAACTTGTTGGAACTAAAATCGAAGATTACACCAACGGTAAGAAACGCTGGTATTTCAAGAGCCTGCAGATTAAGGATGCAGTCACAGACGAAGTCATTGCAACAAGCAGCAAAACCGAAGAATAATTATAAAGGTATAACGTGATAAAAGCTCCACATTGTGGGGCTTTTTTTTGTTCATAAGCGGTGCAAAAAGAATAATCGAAAAATCTTTGCGCATTGTTGCATAATGCTTATTTTTGCCCAAAAGTTATAGAACTTAAGTTTAAAGTATAAAACGATGAAAAACATATTGATTATTGGTGCAGGCGGACAGATTGGTTCCGAATTGACCCGCAACCTGCGCGACATTTATGGCGACAATCATGTTATTTGCTCCGACTTGCGTCCACTCAAGGGACATGATTACGAACGTGGTCCTATTGAACGTATTGACTCGACTCAGGTAATGCAGATTGCCGAAGCAGTAAAGAAGTACAACATCGACACGATTTACAATCTTGCCGCAATATTGAGTGCAACTGCCGAACTCAACCCTATGCTGGGATGGAATGTCGGCATTGGCTCGTTGGTCAACTGCCTCGAGGTTGCCCGTCTGTTCAACTGTGCTGTATTCACTCCGAGTAGCATTGGCGCATTCGGACCGAGCACTCCACACGACAACACCCCACAGGATACTATCCAGCGTCCTAATACCATATACGGTGTAACCAAGGTTACCGGCGAATTGCTCAGCGACTACTATTTCAGACGTTTCGGTGTTGATACCCGCAGCGTACGTTTCCCGGGTCTCATCAGTCACTTGACTTTGCCGGGCGGCGGAACAACCGACTATGCAGTAGAAATTTACTACGCAGCAGTTAAGGGCGAAAAGTTCGTATGCCCGTTGAAGAAGGGAACTTTCATGGATATGATGTATATGCCTGATGCACAGAAGGCTATGATCGACATCATGGAAGCAGATCCGTCAAAGCTCGTTCACCGCAACAGTTTCAATGTTACTGCAATGAGTTTCGATCCTGAAATCATCTACAATGCTATCAAGAAGCATTATCCTAACTTCGAAATGGTTTATGAACCGGAACCAATCAAGCAGGCTATTGCCGACAGCTGGCCAAACAAGATGGACGACAGTTGCGCTCGCAACGAATGGGGATGGAAACCACAGTACGACCTCGACCGCATGACAGAGGACATGATACTGAACCTAAAGAAGAAATTATTGTAATAGATAAACTGACTAGTCCTAAATAACCGTTACAGGTTTTTACGGGACAAAGATACAATTAAATACACTGTCGGATATCCGACAGTGTATTTTTATTTTCCTTTTTATAAGTTTTCATTTTCACTTCGCGCTGATTGTGCATAAAT
>JAFZWY010000008.1 GCA_017617125.1 Bacteroidales bacterium | reverse complement strand
TTGGAAGAGGAGCAGGAGTATATTAGTGGAACATTGTCTTGGGACAACAAGATTGAAACGCCTTGGATGTCTCCAAATGATTCAATCATATTGTTTGCTGTTCAAGAAATATCCAAAGGCGATTACAAGCCATTGTTTTGTGATGTTCTGGACAACGAGAGGGGCAAAGGTTCTGCAAGCATAATGATTCCTTGCGGTCTTGATGTTGATACTGGTACAATCATTTATTTCACGGTTGCAGTTGTCGCGGAATGCATGGTCAGAACGGGGCACAATCCCCAGAAGCCATCGGAAGTAATAAAGATTCCGGCAAAGAACATCAGGAAAAATACAAGTATAACCATTCCTGCTCACAATATACCGGCTTTCAAGCCTGCAGGTAGTTTTGTAAAAGAGGTAAAACGAAATCACAATATTAACTAATAAAAATTATCATATCATGGGAAAGATTAAGAAAGGTATTCTGGGAGGTTTCTCAGGAAAAACAGGAACAGTAGTTGGTGGCTCCTGGAAAGGCATTGAATATATGCGTTCTCTGGCAACATCTGTTGCCAATCCAAATACTAGCGCACAAATTACGGTAAGGTCTAACTTCAAGTCCATAGTACAAATTATGTCAAAGGTCAATCCTGTACTGAAGGCAAGCGACTGGAACCAGGCAAAGAAACAATCTGCTTTCAATGCTGCAGTTCGCATCAATTTCGACAATGCCATTGTTGATGATGCCATTGACTTTGAACGGCTCTCTTTCGGGGAATTTTCAAGGGCAGGTCTTACAGACCTTCACGCAGCTTTTGAGAATGACGATACCAATTTCTCCCTCGACTTAACATGGGTAAACGATGCTGATGGTAGCATCTCGTTTGTTGATGATATGGTTGTGGTTGTTATAGTTAGGACATCTGCAGATGGGAACTATGAAGAAACCACAATAAATTATCTCGATGCAAAGAGAGAAGACGAGCAGCTTCATATATCCATTGGGCTAGTAGAATCGTTTAACGATGGTGATACCTTCTATGCCTATGTAGGAGCTGGTCACAATCCGAAGAAGCCGAAGGAAATCATCAACATTCCTGCAAAGAATGTTGTTAGGTTCAGTGCTGCGGCAGCCCTGCGGAGAGCAGTCAATGCCGGACATTGATGTCAGGTAATTTGCATCTCGGCCATAAATTATTTTGTTTTTTGCAGCCGCTCATTTTTTGAGTGGCTTTTTTATTATCTTTGCGCAGTTGAATCAATATTTCAACGAGTTAATATCAGAAGTCAGCCGCTGTTGTGGCTGGCTTTTTTTATTCATTGCGTTTCATATCATAAAAAAAATTCATCGAAATCCGTGGTGCGATTGTGGTGCGATTTACCAAAACAAAAATCGCAAGCACCTGACTTTTAGATGCTTGCGATTTATATCCAGTTGCCCAATCAGGACTCGAACCCGAACTGTCAGAGCCAGAATCTGGAATGCTACCATTACACCATTGGGCAATTGCGACCGCAAAAGTACTACATTTTTTTCAATCTTCAATCAAAAATTTTAAAAAATGTTTTAAAAATTATTTTTATATCTACCCACAACGACATATCATTGATATACTGCAAGTTAAGTTTCAGCTTTGCAGGCATAACTTCATCGATGTATGTTTGCTCGGGGTTGTCGGATTTGGCAAGAATGTCGTTTTCGTTGCGATATTCTATCGAAGCATAGTCGGTAATGCCCGGACGAACCGACAAAACCTTGCGCTGCTCGTCGTTGTACATCTCGACATACTTTGGCACCTCGGGACGCGGACCGACAAAACTCATATCGCCGACAAAAACATTAATAAGCTGCGGCAATTCGTCAATCTTGTACTTGCGGATAAAATAGCCGACTTTGGTCACGCGGTTATCTTTGGAACCAACAGTGAGCAACCCCTTTTTGTCGGAATCGGGACGCATGGAGCGAAACTTCAGAATCTTGAAGTTGCAAAAGTTCTTTCCCACCCTGACCTGGCGATAGAAAACTCCGCCCGGCGAAGTCGTTGCCACCAATATTGCCACAATAATGAACAAGGGCGACAATATAATCAGCCCGAGAAAAGAACAGAATATGTCGAATGTACGTTTGAGCACTATTTGTAAATTTGTTTTTGCAAAAATAATAAGTATCAGCAACAATTTCAAAAAAAAGCGCCATATAAACTGTCGGGTATTTTTTTTTCTTAAATTTGCCCAAATTTCACAAAAAGATGCTAAAGAAAACATTACTATACTTAATCTCAATAACGATTGCCAGCATCGCTCTTGCGCAGGACGACTTCACCATTGGTCACCTGCAAAACATGCGCGATGCCGACATATATTTCAAAGGCGTTAACACCGCCATAAGACCTACGACCGGCGTCGAAAACGAAGTTTACGACAGCCTTATCTTTCCAAAGAACGACAAAGTCGAGAAAAACTGGTTCGTCCGCAAGCTGTTCCACGAGCACCTATTTATTATAGGCAACGAAAAGTACAAGGTCTATATCGACCCGGTATTCGACTTCCGCTACAACCGCCTAAACAACCTATCCGACCCTTCGAACATTACAGCGGTCAACGGATATACCAACACGCGCGGTGTATTAGTGCAGGCAAAACTGAGCGAATACGTTTACCTGAACACAAGTTTCTACGAAAATCAAGCAGTTCTTCCTGCATATATTGAGGATGTTTACAAAATAAAGGGCAATATTCCAGGATATGCCCGTGTAAAGAAGCTCAACGGCTATTCGGAATTCGACTACGCCAACGCCTACGGAAACGTCTCGTTCCGTCCAATAAAATGCCTCAACTTCACACTCGGCTACGACCGCCTTTTCATCGGCGACGGAATGCACTCGATGATACTTTCCGACTATGCAGCGCCAATGCCGTATGTTAAGACAAGCGTAAAGTTCGGAAAATGGGAATACGTGAACCTCGTCACGCGCATGATGCAATTTGCAGGATACGATACAAACGTAGAAACAGCGCAAAAAGTCAGTCGCGTAGCCACATACAACATGTTTATCTACAATCCGCAGAACGGCTGGCAGTTTACCTTCTTCGAGCAGAGTGTAATCGACCATCGCAAAACCGACATCTGGGGTGGACTTGCTCGGGGAGTTCCAGTGGTGAGAATTGTATACCCATTTTTCGCTGACAATACCAATACAAAACTAGGAACAAACATAATGTACGAAAATCCGAAAGTTGGAATTTTCTATATGCAATACGCAGTATTCTGCAACAAGTATCTAGGATTACGTGACAATGGCTCCGATACTACATATTTTTCCTGCGGACAAATCGGAATAGACGCACAAATCGGCTACAAGAACCACAATCTGTTCGGTGCAAAGGGGCTTTTCCTGCAAGCAGAATGCAACTTTACGACACAGCCAGTCAGTGCCATGCGCTACTATGATGCCGATGATATTGACAAAGACAAACTTTACGACTTCAACAGCATTTACTACATAAACACAAACTACGGACAGCCATTGACCATTCCGATTGGAAAACAGATACTTGGCTGCAATTTTACCGCAGCGCTTTCGTACCAGATAAAGCAATTCAAGCTGATGGCAAAATATATTGTTATGCCACGACCTATTACTTCCAACAGCGGATTTTACCTACCACACATATACCCAATCCCTCGCGACCAGTTCGACTTCCAGTTCATCTACGAGATGAACCCCGTGAACCGAATGCAGTGGTTTGCAGGAATATCGATGTACAGCCTCGCAGACAAACCTCTCGACTACTACTTCAGCATTGGATTCAGGACAGCATTAAGGAACAACTATTAAAATCGACGCAAAATGAAACGCATAGCATTAATATCAATCATAATTCTCGCGTCGGTAACAGCCTTCGCACAGAACCTGCAGGTACGCGACTTCCGCATTGCACGCGACATAGAAAAGTCGGCAAACGGCAAATTTTCGACCACGCACTCGTCGATGAAACCGTACAGAACCACACCGCAGACCGAAATTTCGGATTCGATTGTCCCGATGAGCGACTTTGTGGCATACAAACTGCAAAATGACAACATTTACCTCAACATACAGCCAGTATATGAACTGGGTGGTTCGTACAACTTCGCCAGAAAGAACGACTTCCGCATTGCAGAAACAGCAGGAGCCATCATCGACTTTTCGCTCAAAGGCAAGCTGAATATCAACTATATGCTTACCGAAACATACGGATATAAGAAAAGAGTTTCCCTACATGAACAACTCGCAGAACTCAAACCATACAATTTCGACAAAATCTGGGATTTCTACAACGACAAAAACTTAGCAAGAGGTTTCTTTATGGAGCAGACCTTCAACATAAACTATACGCCTGTTGAATTTTTCAGTGTGGAAATTGGTAACGGCAAACACTTCTACGGCGACGGACGACGCTCTTTGCTGCAGTCGGACATCTGCGGAAACTATCCATACCTGAAAGTAGAAAGCGAGTTCCTTAATTTCAAATATTCGTGCATGTGGTCGGTGCTTGGCTATCTTCCAAATGTAAGATTCATATACGATCCCGATTATCCGTATATGAATGCCATATCACACTGGGATTCGCGCAAGTTCAACGCCACACATTACCTCGACTGCCGCATCGGCAAACATGTTAATGTCGGTCTGTTCGAGTCGGTAATGTCAAGCCGATTCCTTTCTTTCGAATATTTCAACCCTGTGATTTTCTTCCGTCCAGTGGAATTTTCGATGGGAAGCAACGAGAACGCACTTATGGGTATGAACATAAAGGTATCGTTCAGCCAGAAAAATTGCATCTACGGACAATTTATTCTCGACGATGTGATTGTTGGACAACTGATGAACGACATAAAGCACAGGCTTAGCAGCTCATATACAAGTCAATACGGATGGTTCGCCAACAAGTGGGGCATCCAAGGCGGAATTAAGTTCTTCGATATGTTCAAGGTCAAGGGTTTGGATTGCTTTGTCGAGGGAAACATTGTGCGTCCGTATGTTTACTCACATAGCCAGCAGGAACTTACCTACACGCACGAGCTAAAGCCTCTTGCACATCCGCTCGGCGCAAATTTCGTGGAAGCATTGGGCGGCATCAGCTATTTCAACGATATTATAGAATGTGCTTTAGAAATGTCGTATGCAATAGTTGGTTGCGACTCATCATTCAATTCGCACTTCGGACAAAATGTATTCTACCCTTCGATGGACGCCTACATGCCGAGCCAGAACAATATTCCTGTTTCAAGCTACTACAACGTACTACTGCAGGGAATCCGCACAAATGTTGCAACTGTGAAATTCGACATTGCATATTATCCGCTCAAGAACAAGGCTTTGTCGGTATTTGCCGAAATTGCTATGCGCTACAACAGCAACGAGTTGCGTAAAGACAAATATCTGGGAGTGTGTGTCGGAGTAAGATCAAGGCTGATAAAATAAGACGAACAAGCCTATTTCTTCCTAGTTTCTGAAATTATTTCGCTCAACTTTTCCGTTGTCGTTTCCCAGTTGTAATTCAGGCGGACAAACTCATATCCAGCTTCCGACAACTGTCTGTACTTTTCGGCATCGGTCATGAGCATTTTCACGGCATCGGCATAATCCTGCGGCGAATTGCATATCAGCAAATCCTTGCCGGCTTCTGCTTTTTCGAGAGGACGGCCTGCAAGCTGCGATGTTATGCATGGCAGACGTGTCGCCATGGCCTCGAGAAGCTTGTTCTGCAAACCAGTGCCAAGCCTCATCGGAGCAATAAAAATCTGCGACTTTGCATAATATTCGGCCATAGAATCGACCCAACCTGTGACAATGACATTGTCGGCAGCCAAAGCCCTAACCCTAGCCGAAGGAGTAGCACCGCAAAGCACCAATTTCGCCTTTGGGAAATCCTTGAGTACCAACGGAAAAATCTGTTTTACAAGATACTCGGCCGCATCGATATTGGGAGCATAATTCATATTGCCTGCAAAAATAAGGTCGAATTCCTTTTTTGTATCAACATTGGCAAACTGCTCCAAATCAACGCCATTGGGTATTACATGTATGTTTTTGTTATCGTCGTGCGGAATCAAATCCCGATCTACTGCCGTAATAATCGTGCAGTTGTCGAAAATAGACATTGCCTTTTTCTCGTACCTGCACAAGCGACGGTATTCCATTGCAAACAACGGTCGGCTATAAAACGGAGCCACATCCCTCCTACGCGCCATGCCTTTCGACAGCACATCCTGATAGTCGAGCGTTTTTGATATATTCAGGTCTTTTACATACTCTACAACTCTAACTAGCTGGCAGTAAATATGGTCGGGCTTTATCCTTTCGACTATAGCATCGAACTTACGTTTTGCCTTCGAGGTATAAAAATAGCCGCATTGCATAGGAATACCCTTAAAAAATGCCAGGAACAAATTCCATAACACCGAGGCCTTCCCAATTTTGATTATATGAACCTCCTTGCAGAACTGCGACAATTTCTCGACAGCCTCAGGATGCACGTCGCCATCGCTGAGCGCTACAAGATATATTTCATGGCTTTGCGAAAGCACACGCAACTGGTGGTAAGCCCTGAGCTTATCACCCTTTTCCAGCGGAAAAGGCACTCTCGACAACAACGCCAATATCTTCATATCTTTATTTGGAATGCAAAAGTAAGAAATATTTACGATTTTAAATTGAGGATTTTAGATTGAATAGAAGTCTCGCAAGCCTTGGGCTATCATATCATTATCGTAATTTTCTCTAATAAAGCGCCTTGCATTTGCAGAAATATCATCGAACAAAGCACGATTACCGGCTATCTTTTCCATGCATTCGATAAACTTTGATGCCTCATCGGCAATGAGTATATTCTTGCCATTCTCGGTTGCAATGCCTTCGGTTCCTATCGTAGTTGTAATTACAGCCCTGCCAGCTGCCATAGCCTCCACAACTTTCACTCTCATTCCGCTTCCCGACATCAGAGGCACAACGAAAATCGTCCCCGAAGCATAAAAATCCGCCACATTTCCCAATTCGCCATGATAATCGATACCGTTGGAAATCAAGAATCTAACGAATCTATCATCAGCATTTCGCCCCGCGACTCGGAATTTCACCCCACTATGCCTAATACGATACTCACTCCAGACATTCTGCACAAACCACTCCAATCCTTCGATGTTTGGCTGCCAGTCGAGAGCACCCAAGAACGAAAAACTGGGGAATTCTCCCGTTGAGCTGTCTATTGAAAACAACGGGGACTTAGGTTCGAGTCCTAGTGGGACTACATGCATAGGCTTTGCATTTCCATTCTGCGAAAAGAAATCGGCATCGCGTTCGGTTATTGGCACAAGCAAATCGTATGAATTGATGCACGACAACTCGAACCTACGCATGCGTCTTGCAATTATGCGCTTGTACAATCGTTTAGGTAGCGATTTTTCGTTTTCGACCATACGCTGCCATATTTCGTGCTCAACATTGTGAGCCCGCAAAGCGATTTTTGCCGACGAATATTTCCGAATCGTCTCTATGTAGGGACAAAGATACAAGCCTTCGAGCTGAATCACATCGTATTGTTTTTCGGAAAGCAAACTACGCAACTTTTCTTCAAAAGCCTTGCTTACAAACCTTTCGGCATTGTATGGCATCGACGAGAAAAGCAAATTACGCAATGCTTTTGTCGCCTTGATTGCAGTATCAACCTCAACGGTGAAAAAGTTGATTTCCGATGATATTTCTGCCGGGATATCCTCAACTTTACAGAAATGCTTAGGTGTATTCATTGCCAGCAAGTCGACATCGCATCCGCACTTGCGTAACGAACGTGCAAGCGAAAGCGTAGCGATTGTCCCCCCATCCTTGGCGGGATAAGGCATTTTATTGGCAACGACCAGAATCCTCATCGGAAAAACAGACTATACTACTTAATGTTATCCTCCAGAATCTTCAGCAACTTGTTCTCAAGGTCCCTATATGCAGCGTAGGCGGCCTCGTTGTAGCTCTTCAGGAAACTTCCCTTTATCGACAACTTGTTGTCGTATACAGGCTTATCGTCGGAATTTTTCTGAAGAGTAAGGTTTGCATCAACATACGAATAATAGGTTGTCTGCGTACCATTCGACATGGTGTTGTATTTTCTTGATGTGGCCCTTATTACAATCGTCCAGCTTGCCTTGGTCTTGTCGGTAGTATAGCCATAACCGCGTGTTGCGAGCCAGTCCTTGATGTTTTCCTGCATATCCCAGTAGGGTGTTCCAAACACATCGGCGCTATACTCTACAGCAACCATAATCTTCGGACCAATAGTCTTAAAACAATCCTTAAGTTCTATTATGCACTGCATGTGCTTTTCGCGCAATGCATCTATGGTTTCCTGGTTGTAATTGAAAACCCTCAGAAGGATAAGCTTGCTCGAATTGCTTTTCAGTTTCGGTATTATAGGCTCAAGATCTAATCTTGCGCTATCGTTATAACCGGCAGCAATATGGGCCTTTGCCTTTGCCAAAGCATCGGTTATAAGCTTCTGCGAGGAAGAGATATTGTCGCAGTACATTTTACTGGCGGCATCCTTCTCAATATACGCAATTGCACATCCGTGATGGGTATAATTGTTGTAAAACCTCTTCTTCTCGATTATCTTTGAACCCACATTAGAATCATATCCATTTTCTTCGAGATAGCTAACAACAGCATCCTCGTCAATTCTCAACGTCTGCAATGCGACATAGTTATGAACTGCAACCTTTACGCTTTTCAAAAGATGATTGACTGCATTTTTTTCCAATCCTGACAAAAAATCATCTTCCGGCTTTATTTCTTCATTTTCACCAGGCTGCATATACGAAAAATACTTTTCTGTTGTAAAAGCCTGCCACTCTTCGGGACATTCTTTCTGTGCGCTTACTGAGGTTACAAGACCAAACAAAATCAACACATTAGCAATAAACAATCTAATCTTATCCATAATCATTACAATAATTCGTTACTAGTAAAAATAAAAGGTAGCAAATCTGATGCCGAATCGAATTCCAGCACCTCGTCCTTGCCGACCAGCAAAACCCGCATCGGACTTTTTTGGCGGCTTTCGGTCTCGGTGAGCACCTGTCGGCAAGCTCCGCATGGGGGAATAGCTCTGCTGCGATAATCGCCATTTTCATCAAGCACCGTTATAAGAAGCGTTTCGACAGCAATATCGGGATATATTGCATTGGCATAAAATACAGTCACTCGCTCCGCACATAATCCAGAAGGATACGCGGCATTTTCCTGATTGCACCCGCTAAGGATTTCTCCATTTGCAAGTTTCACAGCCGCCCCAACCCTAAAATGCGAATACGGTGCGTATGCCTTAATTGCAGCCTCGCTTGCCGACTTTAGCAAAACCTGCTCATCGAACGACAACTCCGAATGGCTACGGACCTTATAACATATTTTCAACTCACTGGTTTTCATATCTTATCTCCCATTATTTTACAACATTTGCTTCTTACATCCTCGAGAAGCCACGACGGCGTAGAGGTAGCACCACTTATACCCACCGATGATACTCCTTCAAACCATTCCGCCTGCAAATCATCGGCATCAATGACAAAATACGACCTGCTGTTAGTTGCACGGCACACTTCATATAGCATTCGGCCGTTTGAACTTGCCTCGTCGCTGACAAAAATTACAACATCGTAGTTGGCACAAAACTCCTTAAGCCGCGGAACTCTATTCTTTACGCTACCGCAGACTGTTTCGTGAACTTCTACATCTGAATGCCTGTTTTTCAGGATCTCTGCAACTTGTCCATACATCTGGAAATCAGCGGTTGTCTGCGAAAAAAGCACAATTTTACCATTGATATTCAGTTTTTCGGCCTCTTCCAACGACGACACGACAATTGCCTTGCCATCGGTTTGTCCGACAAGCCCATTGACTTCGGCGTGTCCTTTCTTGCCAAATATGACAATAGTGCGATCTGGATTCTCTCTATATGTTTTGGCTATAAGTCCTTGTAGTTTAAGCACAACGGGACAAGTTTCGTCAATTATCTCAATTCCGAGTCGTTTTGCTTCGTTGTATGTTGAAGGCGGTTCGCCATGAGCGCGTATCAGCATCCGCGACGGTGGATTGGCAAACATCTCGTTCTTGTCAATCGTACGAAGCCCAAGTTTTTCGAGACGGATTTCCTCCTTCTGGTTGTGGACGATTTTTCCGAGACAAGATGCAGAACCGAACTCCGACAGTTCGTTTTCCGCCGAAGTTATCGCCTTGGTAACGCCAAAGCAAAATCCTGCATATTTATCTATATCTACCACTAACTATTTACGATTCAAAAAATTGACGATTTAACTTCGTTGAGCTAAAAGTTGACAATTTTACTATTTCCGCACCCTGAGCATGTCGAAGGGTCGATGGGGTATGCATAACAGATGCTGAAACAAGTTCAGCATGACAATTAACGGTCATTATCGATTGTACATTGTTAATTGTCAATTATCCATTTATCCTCTCCATGGCCCAGTCGTAGGCAATCTGCAACTGCTCTTCCCTAGTTATATGCGAATTGTCGAGCACCACAGCATCATCGGCCTTGCGTAGCGGACTTTCAGCGCGGCTCTGGTCAATACGGTCGCGTTCCTGAAGGTTCTGCTTTACCTCCGCCATGTCTGCCGGTTCGCCTTTCGAGAGCATCTCGTCGTAACGCCTTTGCGCACGAACATCGACCTCGGCAGTGACAAAAATCTTCAGTTCGGCATTCGGGAAGACAGTCGTACCAATGTCGCGACCGTCCATCACAACGCCCTTAGCCTCGCCCATCTTCTGCTGCTGGGCAACCATCACATGGCGAACCTCGGGAACTGCTGCGACAGGACTAACCCACTGCGACACATAAATCTTGCGGATTTCGCGTTCTACATTTGCTCCGTTGAGGAAAGTCTGCGGTTCTCCGTTTGCGTTCAGCTCGAAATGAATCTTGACATCGTCAAGGCTTGAAATAAGCTTCTTGGTATCAAGTTCCTCGTCAACAATCATATTGTTACGCAGAGCATACAGCGTCACAGCGCGGTACATCGCCCCACTGTCGATATACACATACCCCAGCTTTGCAGCAAGCTGCTTTGCAAGGGTGCTTTTTCCACACGAGGAAAAGCCATCGACTGCTATGGTTATCTTCTTATCTGACATATCTCAATGGTTATGGCATTATGCACGGGCAGGTATAATCCCTGCCCTTACATAAATGCTATTTCATAAAATCTTCTACATCTTTTATCTCAATAGGTATGCGTCTGTCACCGACAATGCGCGAACCTGTCGGGGTTATGAGGATGTCGTCCTCGAGACGTATGCCACCGAAATCGCGGTACTTGTCAACCTCGACATAGTTGATGAACTGCTCGAACTTGTGTTCGCGTTCCCATATGTCGATAAGCTGTGGTACGAAATAAATACCAGGCTCGTTTGTCAAGACATTACCGACCTGCAACCTCTTGCCCATACGCAACGAAGCAACGCCGAAAATCTTTATCGGCTGTACTTCCTCGTCGTAGCCGACATTTATCTGGCCGAGGTCTTCCATATCATGAACATCGAGTCCCATCATGTGGCCAAGTCCGTGAGGCATGAACATTGCGTGAGCGCCCAGCTGTACAGCTTCCTTCATGTCGCCCTTCATAAGGCCGAGAGCCTTGAGTCCTTCGGCAAGAATTTCGCAAGCCTTCAGATGAATAGACTGGTAAGTCTCACCTGGCTTCATCATTGGAATTGAGCCATTGATTGTATTGAGAACAATCTGATAAACATCCTTCTGCCTCTGCGAGAACTTTCCACCAACGGGGAATGTACGTGTATTGTCCGAAGCGTAACCCATATCGGTCTGTGCGCCCGAGTCATTGAGCAGCAAATCGCCAGTATGGAGGATATTTTCGTGAGTATGGTTGTGAAGGATCTGTCCATTCTTCGAAACTATCGAGTGGAACGAAGTCAAAAGACCATGCTTGAGGCTTATGCCCTCGATTGTACCATAGATTTCGTGTTCCGAAACACCTTCCTTGGCCATTTTCATTGCAGTAGTGTGCATTTCGTAGCCGATTTCGGCAGCAGCCTTAAGTTCCTCTATTTCGCAGGCCTCCTTTACATTACGCAAAGCAACTACAGCCTTTACCAACGGTAGTGACGAGCGTTTCTGCAATTCTGGAATCGGAATACCCAGCACCGACGAAAGGAAAATCATATTGTCGTGGCGGTATGGCGGAAGGAAATGAATCTCAGCCTTTGCTGCCTTCACATATTTTTCGAATTCGGCAGACGGGCGAACGTCAACGACACCACAACGGGCAGCCAATTCCTTAATGGTAGCCACCTCACCCATCCACACAATATCATCAACTGTCAGTTCGTCGCCGAAAATTATATCGCGGTTGTTGTCTACATCAATTATTGCCTTCAAACCTGCCTGCGCAATTCCGAAGAAATACAAAAAATTGCTGTCCTGACGGAACTGGTAGCAGTTATCCGGATAGTTCATCGGGGCCTCGTTGTTACCCATAAATATACATACACCCGACTTCATCGCCGACTTAAGTTTCTCACGGCGAGCCTTATAAACCTCTTGGTTGAACATTCTCATAATCGTAATTTTTAAAACAGGTTGTAAAGGTAATAATTATTTACGATTTTGGATTTACGATTTTAGATTTTTTTTGTGCGAGCGGGCATTTACATCTTGCTTTGCAATGCATATGGATTTGTCATTGAAAACTTTATCCTTGAAAGCTGGGCTTTAATTGTGCTTTTGTGAATAACTAATTTCCTTCCGTATGATTTTTTAACTTAATTTTGCATCGGAAATTTGAGTTTTGGAATGATAGACCGCACTACCATAGACCGGATAATGGACGCCGCCGACATTGTCGAGGTTGTACAAGACTTTGTAAGCCTCAAGAAGCGCGGTGTAAACTATATTGGCTGCTGTCCGTTCCACAACGAAAAAACCCCGTCGTTCATAGTCAGTCCGTCGAAAGGCATCTTCAAGTGCTTTGGCTGCGGCAAGTCGGGAAATGCCATCGGCTTCGTAATGGAGCACGAACAGATGACCTACCCCGAGGCTCTGAAATACGTAGCGAAAAAATATGGTATCGAGATTGTCGAAAAGGAACTTTCGCCCGAAGAACAAAAGCAGAACGACGACCGCGAAAGTATGCGCATTCTCAACGAATATGCAGCAAAATATTTCCAGAACAACCTGCTCAACGACCCCGAAGGCATAGCGATCGGACTTGCGTATTTCCGCGAACGCGGATTCACCGACGAAGCCATAAAGACTTTCGGACTAGGCTATAGCCTCGAAAAGCGCGACGCCTTTACCGAAACTGCACTGAAAAATGGCTACAAGCTCGACTTCATGACCAAAACTGGACTTACCATCGTAAACGAAGAAACCAAGCGCCGCTACGACCGTTTCTTCGGACGTGTAATGTTCCCTGTCTACAGCATTTCGGGACAAGTAATCGGCTTTGGAGGGCGAATACTAAAGACCGCCGAAAAGACAGCCAAGTACGTAAACTCGCCAGAATCGGAAATATACAACAAGAGCAAAACATTATATGGTCTGTATCAGGCACGTACCGAAATTGTAAGGCAAAAGAAATGCTACCTTGTCGAAGGTTATGCCGATGTGATTTCCCTTTTTATGGCAGGCGTTCGCAACGTTGTGGCATCGTCGGGCACATCGCTCACCGAAGACCAGATCCGCATAATACACCGTCTAACCGACGACATAACAGTGCTTTACGATGGCGACAGCGCAGGAATCCACGCTTCGATACGTGGTATCGACATGCTTCTTGCCCAAGGGCTTAACGTACGCGTTCTGCTTCTGCCCGACGGCGAAGACCCAGACTCGTTCGCCAAGAAAAACGGAAGCGAAAAAACAATAGAATACCTCAACACCCACGAAGAGGATTTCATAAGGTTCAAGACACGACTGTCGAAGCAGGAAGCCGACAAGGACCCGCTGAAACGTGCTGCCATGATAACCGATATCGTCAAGACAATATCAGTTATCGAAGACCAGATAAAGCAGACTGTTTACCTGCAGGAATGCAGCAAAATCCTTGAGATTGACGAGAATACGCTATACTCGGAACTGATGAAGTTCCGCAGAAAAAAAATCACCGAAGGGAAGTCACCGACCGGATACACGCAGCAGCAACGTCCAGAACCAAACCCAACGCCAAGACAGCAAACGCCGAAGGTATCGGGCAACAAAGAACTAGGATTCCTGTCGAAAGAACACGAAATCATGAGGCTTTTGCTTCTGCACGGAAACAAAACAATAGCCAATCCGCTCGACGCCAACAAAGAAAACCCGCAGATGGTGAAAGTTGCCGAACTGATGATAGGACTGATGGTAAAATACAACATCACCGAACTACGCAACAAAATCAACCAGCAGATATTTTCAGAAATCTTTGATGACGTATGTAACGGCAACGATATTTCCGATAAAAAATTCATCAATAGCCCCGATCCAGCTATTAGCAGCGTTGCCGCCGACGTTTGCTCATCATCATACGAGCTAAGTTCCATCTGGACAAAAAACGGCAGTGTATACTACGGCGAAGAATCAAGGCTTTCCGAAATCATAATCGATGTGTGCAACAAATACCTCATCGAGGTAAAAAAAGATAAGAAACGTAAACTTTCGGCAGAACTGAAACGACAAATCGAAACAAGCACAAAGCAACAGTCGCAACTTGCCATGCTCGAACAGGAGTACGCCAACGACACGACAAACGAACAGCTTGCCGAAGAAATTGCTGCGCTAAAGGCAAATTGCGAAGCAACAAAGGCGCAGACAATGGACACCATGAAAAGCATAAAGGAGATAACCGACGAAATTACAGAACTTTCGCTCAAACAATAGCAAGCAACGATATGATTGACAAAACAATATGTTTCCCAAACGCCAAGATAAACATCGGACTTGACATTGTACGCCGACGCGCCGACGGATACCACGACATCAGCACCTTGTTCTACCCCATCAACATCACCGATGCGATGGAAATTATGCCGTCCGACAATTTCATCTTCGACAATCGAGGCATAAAAATCGACTGCGAAATCGAGAAAAACCTTTGCTTCAAGGCATACAAGATGCTAAAGGACGACTTCGATCTGCCTCCTGTCAAGTTCGTGCTGTACAAGCACATACCTTTCGGAAGCGGACTTGGTGCAGGATCGTCGGATGCCGCATTTACTATAAAGATGCTCAACGATATGTTCTCATTGAAACTCACCACAGAGCAAATGGTTACATACGCATCGCGACTTGGCGCCGACTGTGCATTTTTCATCCACAACCGACCTATGCTTGCCGAAGGAACAGGAAACATACTTCACGAAACAGAACTTAACTTGTCGGGAAAAACTCTTGTTCTTGTACTTCCGCCAATTTCGGTAAATACAGCAAAGGCTTACTCTCAATGCAAACCCGAAGAACCCCTATATAGGCTCGAAGATTCGATAAAGTTACCTATCGAACAATGGAAAGACTGCATAAAGAACGACTTCGAGCCGACAGTTTTTGCCGAAAATCCACTTCTTGCCGAAATAAAGCAGAAACTTTACGAAAACGGTGCAATCTTTGCCCAGATGTCGGGTTCAGGCTCTACGATGTACGGCATTTTCGACACTAAACCGCAACTGGATTTCGCTGGTTGTAAAACAGAATTTATTGAATTGAAATGAGAAAAATTTTAACCACTATTGTCATAATTTTTGCAACTCTTCTGTCGCTTTATTCGCAACAGAAGACCGACACTACTGGCAATGCCGAATACTACCGCAAATTTGCATTCCGTACGTTTTCAAATGAAAGCATAACACTTCCATATCGTGAAGCAGCTCTATGCCAAAACGGAAGCGGGAAGTCGGCACTTGTGATTTTCCTGCACGGCGGATCACATCGTGGTGACGACAACAAGTCGCAGATTCGAGGCGCTGCAATACGCGCCATTGTCAGCTATTTGGAAAAAAGCAACATAAAATCCATTGTCGTTGCTCCGCAATGCGACAAAGACCACTTCTGGCACGACTACGACGGAAAGGTCAGCACCGCACTCAAGCAACTTATCGACAAGCTAATAGCCGACAACAGCGACATCGACAGCAAATGCGTTTACATATTCGGTTATTCGAGCGGTGGCGCTGGCGTGTGGCGTATGATTTCCGACTATCCCGACACTTTTGCCGCAGCGATGTCGGTAGCCTCGTATCCACGCAACGCGTATCCGAAAAACATTGCACAGACTGCACTGTGCTGCGTTATGGCAGGAAAAGACGACAAGGCAAAAGTTTCGTTGGTAAAACCTACAATCAAGGAAACTCAGAAATATGGCGGAACAATAAATTTCATTGTCGAAAAGGACTGCGACCACATTTCTGTATGCCCCGTTGCGTTCAGCGACAACAATTTAGACTGGGTGTTCAACAATAAAAAATAAGATTATGAAATTCGACTCGTTAGCACAATGCAAACAATATATATCAGCCGATGCATACAGATACATTGGAACTTTCAGCAAATTTGCAGCATTTAAGCTTCGTCTGAAAGTCATCGGATTCCGTTATACACGTGTAATGCGCATATGCTGCTATCTGCGTTCACGCAAGTGGTTGTTGCCTATATACCTGATATACAGGCTAAAGCTTAACAGGTTGTCTTACAAGTCGGGCATACAGATTTCCGAAACCACACAGATTGGCAAAGGTTTCTACATCGGGCATTTCGGTTGCATAGTGGTAAGCGACCAGGCCGTCATAGGCAACAACGTAAACATTTCGCAGGGCATAACCATAGGACGGACAAACCGCGGTGAAAAGCAAGGTGTCCCGACTATCGGCGATGAAGTTTACATTGGCCCTGGAGCCAAGATCATCGGCAAGATAAATATCGGCAACAACATCACAATCGGAGCAAATGCCGTTGTTACGGCTGATGTCCCCGACAACGCTTGCGTTGCTGGGATTCCAGCCAAAATAATCTCGTACGCAGGAAGCGAAGGCTACGTAAACAGAACAGTAAAATAATAACCAAATAAAATTTAATAATATGATTTTAGCAAGCATTGACACAATTCCGGGAAAAAACTTTGAAGTTTTGGGAATAGTAAAGGGAACAGTAGTACAGTCGAAGCACATCGGACGCGACATTCTAGCTGGATTGAAAACAATAGTAGGTGGTGAAATACAGGGATACACCGATATGCTCATCGAAGCTCGCAACATTGCAACCGAACGTATGATAAGAGAAGCAGAATCTCTTGGTGCTGATGCAGTTATCGGTATGCGTTATTGCACCTCGGCAGTTATGGAAGGCGCAGCCGAAATAGTTGCCTACGGCACAGCTGTGAAATTCGTTTAGGCGTTTGGGGCTTGCGGGCTCAAAGTCTAACAGGCTTGAAGTCTTTTTTCCCCCATCTTTAAGGCCATTAAGGCATTTAAAGACCTTAATGCATGTGGGGGGCAACAACATCCTGCTAGGCTGTTAGCCTATTGGACTGTTAGCCTTCAAGCCCTTATGTCCCAAAATAAAATCGTAAATCGTATTTCGTAAATCGTAAATAAATTGTATCTTTGCACCTCAAAATTTTGATTTGCAATGAGCGAAGGACTATACTCAATGGAAGCCAAGGATTACGACAAAACCTTGGACTTAACGAAAATAAAGCCGTACGGCGATACGATGAACGATGGTAAGACCCAGCTAAGTTTTACCTTGCCGGTACCAGCAGGCGCCGAAGCCGAAGAAGCAGCAAAACAGCTCCTCAAGAAAATGGGATTCGAGAATCCACTAGTCGTTTATTCAAAGGAACTTACCGAAGGCTTCACATTCTTCAACTGCTACGGCAGCAGCACCCACACCGTTGACTATACCAACATCCATGTTCCGAAGGTAGAATCGACCGTTATGAGCATGAAGGAAACAGACGACTTCATCCGCGAACACATTGGCCGCAAGATTGTCGTTGTTGGAGCAAGCACTGGAACCGATGCTCACACCGTTGGTATCGATGCCATAATGAACATGAAAGGCTATGCTGGTCACTATGGTATTGAGCGTTACGACATGTTCGAAACCCTTAACATGGGAAGCCAAGTGCCAAACGAAGAATTCATCGCAAAGGCCATCGAGATGCATGCCGACGCACTGCTCGTTTCGCAGACCGTAACACAGAAGGACGTACACATCAAGAATATGACCGAACTTGTCGAAATGCTTGAAGCCGAAGGTCTTCGCGACAAGGTTATCCTCGTTTGCGGCGGTCCGCGTATCAGCCACGAACTTGCACAGGAACTCGGTTACGATGCAGGTTTCGGAGCAAACTCCTACGCCGACGATGTTGCTTCGTACGTCGCACAGGAACTCGCTAAACGCTTGAACAACAAATAGTCCTGATGCTGAAAAAAGGCACTGTTATACAGTCGAACGGCAGCAACTACATAGTAAGTTGCGACAACCAGCACTACGACTGCGTAATAAAGGGCAAGCTAAGACAAAAAGGTTACAACTCGACAAATCCCGTAGCAGTCGGTGATTTTGTCGAGTTTGACATTTCTAAGGACCCTGCAACAATAACACAGATTTTCGAGCGACGCAACTGCATAATCCGCAAATCGACAAACCTCTCGAAGCAGTCGCACATCATCGCAGCAAACATCGACCAGGCGGTCTTTGTGTTCACAATGCGCCAGCCCGAAACCACAACAGTTTTCCTCGACCGCTTTCTCGTTTCGGCAGAATCGTACAGTATCCCCACAATAATAATCTTCAACAAGATAGACATATACAAACCGGAAGAATTCGACCAAGTTGCCGAACTTATGGCTACCTACGCCGAAATCGGCTACAAGGTGATTGACGTTTCGGTAACGAAAAACCACAACCTCGATGCCGTGCGCGAAATCCTGAAGGACAAGGTAAGCCTTATTTCGGGACAAAGCGGCGTAGGAAAGACTTCGATTGTAAATGCCGTGTCAGGACTGAACCTTAAAACTGCCAGCATTTCGGAATCGCACGAATCGGGCAAACACACAACCTCGTTTGCTCAGATGCTACCGCTCGACTTTGGTGGCTACATCATTGATACTCCTGGCGTCCGTGCATTCGGTCTTGTAGAACTTGAACGCAACTGCATCTCGCATTATTTCCCCGAAATCTTCAAGACTGCCGAAAAGTGCCGTTTCTACAACTGCACCCATACCAACGAACCGGGCTGTGCAGTGAAGGAAGCCGTCGAAAACGGAGAAATAGCATGGAGCAGATATCACTCGTACACAAACATTTTCTTCGACGAAGACGAAAAACATAGAAGAGAAGATTATTGATTTTTCACTATTTTTGTTCCATCAATAATTCGCACAAACGATGAAAAACTTAAAAACCCTATTCTTAATTGCAATTATGTGCATTGCTGCAGTATATTGTTCTGCACAAAGCAATGCACCAGAAAACTTCAAGAAATTCTGGAAATCATACACTTCCGACTCCGTATTCCAAATGGAACGCACTAAGTTTCCACTTCCGCTTACCTATTATGAATACGACGAAGACAACGAAACCGAAATAACCGAAGATATCGGTGCCGAATTCTGGCTATTCGACAATTTCGTTGACGAAAGCTACAAATCTAGAACAGAAAAGGTAAACGACACGTACGTAGTCACCAAGACCGGAATAGAAAACGGCATATACGTAAGGTACTACTTTGCAACAACCGACGGCAAATGGTATCTGGTAAGAATAACAGACTCAAGCAACTAACATGGAAGAACCGACACTCAACGCACACAACAAGGACGAATTTCCGCCAGCACACAGCGCCGAACATATACTCAACCAGACCATGGTACGTACTTTCGGCTGTGCACGCTCGCGCATAAACCACATCGAGCGCAAGAAAAGCAAATGCAACTACGACCTCGACTTCTGCCCTACCGACGAGCAGATTCGCGCAGTGGAAGCCAAGGTAAATGAGATTATTGCTCAGAACTTGCCAATCGAAACAAAATTCGTCAGCCGCAACGAACTGCCACCGTCAATCGACATCAGCCGTCTGCCCGAAGACGCTAGCGAAACACTCCGCCTCGTCTATATTGGCGACTACGACGTTTGCCCCTGCCTTGGCAACCACGTGAAAAGCACCGCCGAAATCGGCAGTTTCCGCATCACCAGCACAAGCTACAACGACGGCATATTCAGGATAGTATTCAGAGTGTCACCAGCAAACGAAGAATAAAATGGACAACACACAACACAACGATATTTTCGGACTTTGCCTCAAGGCATACCTAGAAGGCGACAAGCGGGCACGCATTACAGTGCGCACCGACATCGCCGAAACCGACTATCTTCCTGCAAGCTATCTTTTCCGCGGATTCGACAAGATGCCCGAACACGAAAAAGCAGCCCTGCTCGAAGCAAAAGGCAAAGTGCTCGACATTGGCGCCTGCGCAGGCTCGCACTCGCTGTATCTGCAAGACAAAGGCTTCGATGTAACCGCCCTCGACATTTCGGAAGGCTGCTGCGAAGTGATGCAGAAACGCGGTGTAAAAAAGGTTGTCTGCAAAAATATCTTCGACTACAATGCAGAAAAGTTCGACACCATATTCCTGCTTATGAACGGCATAGGAATGGCCGGCACGTTGCCCGAACTGCCAAAGCTACTCTCCCATTTAAAATCGTTGCTCAATGATGGCGGCCAAATAATATTCGACTCTTCGGACCTGCAATACCTTTACCTGGAAGACGACGGCTCAATGAATATTCCGCTAGGCGGAAAATACTACGGAGAACTTGTATACGACATTTCGTTCCACAAGCAGAGTTCTGGCAAATTCAACTGGTTCTTTGCCGATCCGTATTCCGTTGAGGATTACGCAGAGCAATGTGGCCTGAAAATGGAAATCATACAATTTGGGGAACACTACGATTACGCAGCAAAGCTGCGTATCAGTTGAAAGTTGAAAGTTAAGAGTTAAGAGTCTTTCCCTCGAATCTTAGACCTTTGAACCTTGAACGTTAAACATTAAACTGCTTTAGCATAGCCTAGTCAAACGAAACTCCCGAGTAGTTTGCAGCATCTATCATAGCCTTGTACTCGTCGGCTGTAGGAGTAATCATATACCTGAGCGGATTAACCTGCTTGCCGTTAATGAGAACTTCGTAGTGAAGATGCGGACCTGTTGACAGACCTGTACTACCGACCTTGCCAATCAGTTCGCCACGCTTTACATGCTGGCCCTTCTTCACAAGAATCTTGCTAAGGTGTGCATAACGCGACGAAAGTCCGTCAACCTTATGGTCGATTTCCACCATATTGCCGTAACCATGATTATCGCCGTCGGCAGTTACCACAACGCCATCACCGGCTGCATAAACAGGAGTGCCTGTTGCTGCATTCATGTCGATGCCAGTGTGCATACGCAAGAAATGAAGTATGGGGTGCATACGGTAACCGAAGTACGAACCTATGCTTGTCAGGTCCCCCGGACGAATAGGCTGGAAAACCGGCAATGATGAACTTACCTTTTCGCGATGCTTTATCTCATCGATAATGGTAACATACGACATGCTCTGCACATTCATCTTCGACTCTATGCGGTCAAGTTTCTTTGCCACGCTTTTTACAAGGTCGGAAGTCTCATAACCTTCGTACTTGGAATATGCATCGGAGCCACCAATACCGGCGTTGCGGATTTTACAAGGAATCGTATCTTGCTCAAACAAAGAACGATATATGTAATTATCACGCTTTGCCATTTCGTTCAGAAGGCTATCGCTCTGCTCGAGACGACGGCTCATCTCCTTGAAATTCTTCTCCAGGTATTCGTTTTCGGAACGAAGATATTTTTCTTCAGGCGACTCAAACACAACAATGTACAGGAACATTATGATTGCACCGAAGATGACCGATGAAATTGTATAAGGAATCATCCTTGCAAGGAATCTCTTGAAACTGAATTTCACTTCCTCGTATTGCAACGACTCGCGATTGAACTTATATTTTTTCTTAAACAACTTCATCTGTTGATAATAGTTTTTAACAAAAAACGGTGCAAAATTAACAATATTATTTAATTTTGCAAAATTTTTGGAACAAGACAGAAAATTATTACTGATAATCAACAGATTAACAAATGAACTCAAAAGAGATAAGAGCAAGATTCAAGAGTTACTTCGAGAAAAACGGACATAAGATAGTTCCGAGTTCCTCGATGATAGTAAAGGGCGACCCCACCCTGATGTTTACAAATGCCGGCATGAACCAGTTCAAGGACATTTTCCTTGGAATACGCAAGCCCGAATCGCTTCGCGTTGCCGACTCGCAGAAATGCCTCCGCGTATCGGGAAAGCACAACGACCTTGAGGACGTAGGACACGACACCTACCACCACACAATGTTCGAAATGCTTGGTAACTGGTCGTTTGGCGACTACTTCAAGGAAGATGCAATACGCCTCGCATGGAATCTGCTTACCGAAGAATACGGAATCGACAAAAACCGTCTTTATGTGACAGTTTTCGGTGGCGACCCGAAGGAAAACCTCGACATCGACCACGAAGCCGAAAACTTCTGGATGAAATATGTCCCCAAAGAGCGCATAATTTATGGTTCGAAGAAGGATAACTTCTGGGAAATGGGCGACCAAGGCCCCTGCGGACCATGCTCCGAAATTCATATCGACCTGCGCGACGACGACGAACGCGCAAAAGTCGCTGGAGCTGACCTTGTCAACAAGGACAATCCGCAGGTAATCGAGATCTGGAACCTCGTGTTCATACAGTACAACCGCAAGGCCGATGGCACACTCGAACCGTTGCCTCAGAAACATATCGATACTGGTATGGGCTTCGAACGTCTATGCGCAGTACTGCAAGGCAAGAAGTCGAACTACGACACCGACATTTTCCAAACCATAATCGGTGAAATTTCGAAGATTTCGGGCAAAAAATACGGACAGGACAATAAAACCGACATCGCTTTGCGCGTCGTTGCCGACCATCTTCGTGCTGTTTCGTTCGCTATTGCCGACGGACAGTTGCCGTCGAACAACAAGGCCGGCTACGTAATTCGCCGAATCCTGCGCCGTGCAGTACGCTACGCATATTCATTCCTCGACATCAAGACTCCGTTCATGTACAAGCTGGTCGACACTTTGGTTGACCTCATGGGCGATTCGTTCCCGGAACTTGTATCACAGAAGACTTTGGTCGAAAAGGTCATCAACGAGGAAGAAACCGTATTCCTGCGCACACTCGAACGCGGTCTGCGTCTGCTCGACACCGAAATGGACAAGCTGAAATCGGAAGGCAAGACCGAAATTTCGGGTGTTCAAGCATTCCTGCTGTACGACACCTACGGATTCCCGCTCGACCTTACCGAACTCATCGCTCGTGAAAAAGGCTACACCGTAAACAAGCCCGATTTCGACGCCGAAATGGCAAAGCAGAAGGAACGCGCCCGCAACGCTGCAGAGGTCAACACCGACGACTGGGTAATTATAGACGAAGCAGACTCGGAATTCACAGGCTACGACAGTCTCAAGGAAACCGTAAGAATTCTGCGTTACCGTAAGGTTGTCCAGAAGAACGAAACCTTGTACCACATTGTATTCGACCGCACTCCGTTCTACGCAGAAAAAGGTGGTCAGGTCGGCGACAAGGGTATAATTATCGACGGTGAGAAACGCATACCTATTATAAATACCATCGAGGAACACAATCTCCGCATCCACGTCACCAAGGAAGTTCCGCAGGACGTGAACGGCACCTTCGAAATTGCCGTCGATGCAAAACGCCGTACCGAAATCACAAACAACCACACGGCAACCCACCTTCTGCACTACGCACTGCGTTCTGTTCTCGGCACACACGTCGAGCAGAAAGGTTCGATGGTTAACGACGAGCGCCTGCGTTTCGACTTTGCTCACTTCAACAAGATGACGGCAGAGGAAATCCGCAAGACTGAAATCATCGTCAACGAGCTGATACGCCAGAACATCGTAAAGGAAGAAAACCGTTCGGCAAACATCGAGGAAGCCAAGGCAATGGGAGCAATGGCACTTTTCGGTGAAAAGTACGGCAAGGTTGTCCGTGTAATCAAGTTCGGCGACTCGATAGAACTTTGCGGTGGTACACATGTTGCAAGCACAGGACAGATTGGTTTCTTCAAGATAATTTCGGAAAGTGCAATTGCTGCAGGTGTACGCCGTATCGAGGCAATAACAGGCGTTGCCGCTCAGGAATACATTTTCAAGCAGATTGACACTTTGAGCGAAATCTCGGCAAAGTTCAACAACGCCAAGAACCTTGTAGGCGGAATCGATACTATGATGAACGAAAACGCCACACTCAAGAAGCAAGTCGAAAGCTACAGGATTGAAGAACTTAAATCGCTGAAGAAATCGCTTGTAGAAAAGGCGGAAAACCGCAACGGCACAACCTTTGTCTGCACACGCATCGATGGTCACAGCGGAAACGACATCAAGGAAATCTGCATGCAGCTGCGTGGCGAACTCAACAACTTTGCTTTCCTTGTCGGCAGCGTTTGCGACGACAAGCCGACGCTTGCAATAGCATTCTCCGACAATATGGTAAAGGAGAAAGGTCTAAATGCAGGAAACCTTGTCCGCGAATCGGCAAAGCTTATGCTCGGTGGTGGCGGCGGACAGCCATTCCTTGCAACAGCAGGCGGCAAGGACGCATCGAAGCTCGACGACGCTACTGCTTTCGCAAAGGCTGAAATAGAAAAGGTATTGTAAATAGACTATACTGCAACAAAATCCCCATTTCGTCATCCTGAACTTGTTTCAGGATCTGAAATGGGGATTTTTTATTTTACAATCAACATAAATGTCAGAAATAAGACAAAAATATGTAGATTTGCAATGTCATTATTCTCAAACTTTGTTTAACGGACTTCGCAAAGTATGAGGAAGTTACAAATGCTGAAGTCCTCAATATTATAAAAATGGATACTACCGTATTAAAATGTCCCGGATGTGGCTCCTCGTTGCCATACAATGCCGAAAAAGGGCTTTGGGTGTGCGAAACTTGCGGTGCAGAGTTCTCCCAAGAAGAAATCTTGAAAATGACGGAGGCAAAATCCGATGCTGACATCGACATCAACAAGTCTGATTACAAAGAAGATACAACTCCCGATCCTGACCAGCCCGAACTCAACCTTTACCGATGCCAAAATTGTGGTGCCGAAATGGTTGCCGACCAGAATACAGCATCTACCTTCTGTGTTTACTGTGGCAGCACTGGTATTTTGAAGTCGCGTCTCGAAGGCAAATTCCGTCCGAAATATGTCATTCCGTTTTCGCAGACAAAACAGCAGGCAATTGCCGCATACAAGGGCCTCAGAAGAAAGAGATTCCTTGCTCCTAGCGAGTTCGGCAAGAAGGAAAACATCGAAAAAATTACTGGCATATACATACCTTTCTGGCTTTACGACGGACAATCGGAAGGCTACGTTGAAGGCGAAAGGCACGAAGTAAGCACTTGGCGCGAAGGCGATTACGTATGCAAGAAAACCGACGTTTACCATGAATACCGCGAAGGAATGGAAAGTTTTGAGAAAGTTCCAGCCGACGGTAGCGAAAAATTCGACGACGACCTGATGGACTCCATCGAGCCGTTCAAACTCGAAGAATTAGTACCATTCAACTATTCGTATTTGTCGGGATTCCTGGCAGAAAAATACGATGTCAGCGCTGAAGACGATGAAATCCGAGCAAACCTCAGAATGAACAATTCGCTTAAACAGTCGCTTACATCAACAATCAAAGGTGTGCTTGTCTCGCCCAAAGAAGATATTAAATGCAAGATAGAAAATGTCGATTACGTATTGCTACCAGTATGGATGCTCAACACTTTCATAAAAGACAAAGCCTATACTTTCGCAATGAACGGACAGACAGGAAAAATTGTTGGTGATATTCCGATTTCTAAAGGCAAAGCTATATGTTTCTTTTTGATTCTTACTGCGTTGGGCTTCGGAATCGCGGCTTTAATTGCAATGTTATTTGATTAAAAAAGGAGGTCACAATGAAAAAATTCTTTTCAATCATATTGCTTTTAATTGTCGGTTTTAACGCATTTGCACAAAACGACATTTATTCTATAGGACAAAGGACAGAAAGTGTACCGCATGTAAAAAAATTTCAAGTAACGGCGGCAAACATCGAATACGTTCTTACAACGCCTTACGTCGATACCTCATACAAAATTTACGATTATGCGGAGCTTCTTACAGAGACGCAGCGTAATCAAATCAAGCAACGTTGCCGTGAATTCATGAAAAACACTGGACTTGACATTGCAATAGTAACCATAAACGAAAATCCCAAACAACCGTACAAAGACTACGCTCCATCCGATGTTTATATCCAGGATTTTTACGATTACAACGACTTCAAGGAAGACGGTGTTATGCTGATTATCGACCAGGCATACGGCAAAAACCGCTATTACGACGCCGGCAAACCATGCAACATGTCACTTATTGGCAACAATGTTGACAGTTACGCCGAAAGCATGAAGCCACTTTATCAGAGCGAAGATTATTATGGCGAAATAATGTGGTTTATAGACAATGTCGAAGAGGACTATCTTTATGAAATCTCGTTTCCGATATGGAAATGCAGTATATTTGCCCTGGTTTTCGCATTGTTGTTCTTTATCATTCACCGCAGGAGATACAAACTCAAGTTTAAAGCTACGAATGCAAACAACTACAAGAAGCAAGGTTCGTTCAAACTGACACAAAACCGCACCAATTTTGTCAGAACGTTTACCACGAGGACATACTCGCCCAAAAGCAGCGGCAGTGGCAGCAGCGGGCATGGGTCGTCGGGAGGCGGACACTCGGGTGGAGGCTTCTAAAACAAAATCCCCCATTCTGTCATTCTGAACTTGTTTCAGAATCTGAATGGGGGATTTTTTTATTTTACAACTATAATTTTTCTACTTCACACGAAATATAATTATTCCTTTGTGCGTATATTGCTAATACGAAGGTATTGGGCTTCATCATGCCACATTTCGTTCATCATGGCTCCAGGGAACATTCCAACGTTTGATGTAACACTAAAATCTTTCTTTCGACCTGTTCGAGAAATATATGTATCATAATACAACCTTCCATTTTCATTGCTACTTATGAATACCAAACAGTTATAAATATTCTCGCTCTCTCGTCTCAAATACATAGGGCAAAAATACCCCACTATCTGATTCTTAGCAACAGGTTCACAAAAAAGACTATCCTTTTCTGCAAATAAAGGACCTTCTACTTTCTCTTTAGACACTAAAACAAACTCACTATTTTTACTCTTCGTGTTCCTAAGTTCAAGTACGAATTTCACACCTAATTCCAAATCAATGGTAGTTATAGGATTCAAATCTTCACTAAACATTTTTCCCCATGAACCGAGAATAAGATCCACATTAAAATATAACTTATCAATATTGTATTCATTAGAATCTAGATCAAACACATCATAGGAATGTCCATCAATGTTTGCCAATGACTGCATATTCATGTTAAAATCGTTCAGCCCCAGAATCAAATACTCATGCCCTACATTGACAACATGCATAGCTTTTTCGACAGAAACGCCATTTCCTGTGCTATATAAAACATCAACAAGTACATTGAATTTATCTCTTGCATCATGCATTTCCGCCTCACCGTAATCCTCATTTGCGATATATTGAGCTAACGCTTTATAATAATAAGCTCTCGGCTCTGCCGGATTCTTCAAAATAATAGCATCGGCCAACTTAATAACCTTCTTTAGGTCAGACAAAGTTGTTTCTTGACGCAGTATTGAGAGGATCTCTCCTAATTCTTCATACTCCACATAAGGGTCATAACTATCAAGATAAGCTTGACCATAATAAAAAGCCTGTAATTCACGCAAAGTGAGCGTTGTATCATACTCCGCAAAACGCTTTGCCAACTTATTGTAATAGTTCACCCCTGCTTTTCCACCACAATCCTTGCTAATCTGCTCATAATCAGGAATAACATATTCCGGATAATTTACACTGTCAACGTCTTGTCCCTTAGCCACAAATGCGAACAACATCGTGGCAAATATTATCAAAAATTTATTCATTATTTATTATGTTTTTATGTTTCCAATTATCAATGCAAATATAACATTATTATATCAAATAATGCAAAAAACATCAGATTCATATATCATCTACTATCTCACAAAATTCGTAGCCACCCTCTCCTCTTTTTCGGGCAAGCCAAATTTTTCCTTGCCGAGTGCAATGCTCTTTATAAGGAATGACATGTTCCTTGCAAGGGTGCGCATAGTCTGCAAGCCTTCGGCATCCTTTTCGGCTTCGCCAGGCAAGCGTCCATGAACGCTGTTCCAATACTGGCTCGATGCAATTGGCATTCCTGCTATGGTAAAATACTTGTTCAACTCATCGAATGTTGACGAGAGTCCGCCACGGCGTGCCACAACGACGCTTGCACCAACCTTCATGGTCTTGTCGTAATTGGAGCTGTAGAACAATCTGTCGAGAAAAGCCACGAGCGTAGCATTTGCCGATGCGTAATAAACAGGGCTACCGACTACAATTCCGTCACAAGCGGCAAACTTAGGTGACACCTCGTTGACAATATCGTTGAAGGTGCATTTACCGGTAGTTGCACACGAACCACAAGCCACACAACCCCTAATCGGCAGATTTCCTATTTGGATGTATTCAGTTTCGATTCCTTCTGCGGCAAAGGCCTTTTCCATCTCATGCAATGCAATGGCTGTGTTTCCATTGGTACGCGGACTTCCGTTGATAAGTAGAACTTTCATAATCGTCATTATTAATGGGACAAAAATAAAAAATCCATTTTGTTTTGCAAAATGGACTTTGGAGAGCAACGGATAAGAGAATCGAACTCTTATTTGCAGCGTGAGAGGCTGCCGTCCTAACCGTTAGACGAATCCGTCAGTTTTGAGGTTGCAAAGATAAGACAATTATTTCAAACCAAAGGTTTTTTTCTAAAATTTATTTTTTGCAACCAATAAATTCTAAAATCAGTACCTTTGCAAAGATTTTTAGAACGTGAAACGGTATTTATACATAATATTCGGTCTGATAGCTGTTGGACTTGGAGCTCTTGGAGTTGTATTGCCAGGATTGCCAACTACCCCATTTCTATTACTTGCATCGTGGTTATTCTACCGCAGTTCGCCACGTCTTCAGCAATGGCTACTAGCATCGCGGTTAGGAAAGTACATACGCAACTACCACAAGCGCGGAGGAATGACTGTAGCACAAAAGGCAGGCGCCGTAGGCATTATGACGACCATGGTATTGCTCGCAACCTTTGTGTTTATTCCTGCAGGCTCTGTTGCACGCATAATTGTCCCGATTGCAGGTGCGGTTGGTGACCTTGTGGTAATATTCGCAGTACCAAACGCCAAACTGGACGTCCCCGATGACGAGCAACCATAAACAAAAAAAAGGCCACCCGTCGGGCAGCCTTTATAATCGAAATAGCCAATACTATTTGTACTTCTTTTCGAAATCCTGCATGCAAGATACCAAAGCTTCTACTGCTTCGATTGTGCAAGCATTGTAGAGAGAAGCGCGGAAACCACCAACTGAACGGTGACCCTTGATACCGACCATACCGCGTTCCTTTGCGAAAGCCATGAATTCAGCTTCCTTGTCTTCGCGACCTTCTGCCATTACCCAGCAGTGGTTCATGATTGAACGGTCTTCCTTGCATTCAACTGTTCCACGGAACATGCTGTTGCGGTCGATTTCTTCGTAAAGGAGGTTCGACTTCTTGAGGTTAATCTTGTTCATTTCAGCAACACCACCGATAGTGTTCTTCAACCACTTCAAAGTTTCGTGCATTACGAAAATCGGAAGTACTGGAGGAGTGTTGAACATAGAGATGTTCTTAGCCTCTTCTGCAGCGTGAGTGCGGTAGTCAACCATTGTTGGCAATGGGTTCATGTACTGACGGTCAGCGATCTTGCCGAGGATGTCCTTGCGAACGATTACGAAAGTAACACCAGCAGGACCAACGTTCTTCTGTGCACCACCGTAGATAAGTCCGTACTTCTTAACGTCAACTGGACGGCTCATGATATCGGAGCTCATATCAGCAACAAGCATTACGTTGTTGATTTCGCTAGCGTCGAAGTCCTTGCGGATTTCGGTACCGTAAATGGTGTTGTTGGTTGTGATGTGGAAGTAGTCTGCATCAGCAGGAACGTTCCATCCCTTAGGAATGTAGCTGTAAGTCTTGTCTTCCGACGAAGCAACGATTTCGACATTACCGAAAAGTTTAGCTTCCTTGGCAGCCTTCTTAGCCCAAACACCAGTCTGCAAGTAAGCAGCCTTCTTGTTGAGCAAGTTAGCCGGAACGGTCATAAACTGGGTGCTAGCACCACCACCGAGGAACAATATTTCGTATTCGGCAGGAATGTTGAGGATGTCTCTCCAAAGCTGGCGAGTTTCTTCCATTGTACGTTCCCAACCTGGTGTACGGTGAGAAATTTCCATAAGACCGATACCGGTGTTATCAAAATCACGGATAGCGTTGATAGTAGATTCAATCGCTTCTTTTGGCAGTACGCATGGACCTGCGTTAAAATTATATGCCTTCATTTCAAAATTTTTATTAAATTGTTTATAATTAACTACTTAAAATTCTCTATCGTCCATTTTAGACTTGTGCAAAATTAGTAATTATTTCAATCCGCAAAACTTTTTAAAGATGATTTACAACATATTTTAAGTTTCTAATTTCTAGGTTTGTAGGTTTAGGTTGTTGAGGTGGTAAAAAACATGTAGAGACGTTGCGCGCAACGTCTCTACAAATTGTCCATTGTTAATTGTCCATTATTCATTCTCTCCCATCATTGCACCGTGGCAATTCTTGAACTTCTTGCCACTGCCGCACGGACACGGGTCATTTCTGCCGACCTTCTTCTCCACGCGAACAGGCTCGTTCTTGGGCTTACCTGCGCTCGGGTCGTTGTACTGCGGATGGTTGCCACCGATTTCCTCACGACCAGTACGCATACGGCTAGTATCCAGCCTCTGGCGCGGCTGATGTGCTTCCTTAACCTCGTCCGGATTCGACATCGGGATGTACGCCTTCATCAATATCGAAATGATAGAACGATTGGTCTTGTCGAGCATTTCCTTGAAGATGTTGTAAGATTCAAGCTTGTAAATCAGCAACGGGTCTTTCTGCTCGTACGAAGCAGCACGAACCGACTGACGCAAATCGTCCATCTCGCGCAGATGCTCCTTCCACGACTCATCGATATTGCGGAGAACTGCTGTCTTGTCGTAAGCATGAACGATCTCCTCGCCCTTGGTCTGGTATGCCTTCTCCAAGTTCACAACCACATTGTACGTCTTTACACCATCGGTAATCGGAACAATAATGTTCTTGTACATATTGCCCTTGTTCTCGAATACATACTTGATAGTCGGATATGCCTGTTCTGCAATCTGCTGAGCCTTGCGCTTGTGAGTTTCGCGCAGAGTTTCGTACAGATAGTCAACCAGTTCGTTACGCGACATTTCATCGTACTTCGACTCCTCGAGGTCGATGTCAATTGCCAAAGTCTTGAAAACCTCAAACTTGAACTCGTCGTATGTGTAGCTTCCATAGCATTCGTCAACCACAGAAACGCACACATCGTTCATCATATTTGCAATGTCGGCACCAAGACGTTCTCCGTCGAGAGCATTGCGACGCTTTTTGTATATTACAGTACGCTGAGCGTTCATAACATCATCGTACTCGAGCAAATGCTTACGAATACCAAAGTTATTTTCCTCAACCTTCTTCTGTGCGCGCTCTATAGATTTCGAAATCATGGAGTGCTGGATTGCTTCTCCTTCCTGATGTCCCATCCTGTCCATGATAGCTGCAATTCTGTCGGAACCGAACAGACGCATAAGGTTGTCCTCGAGAGAAACGAAGAACTGAGACGAACCCGGGTCTCCCTGACGACCAGCACGACCACGCAACTGGCGGTCGACACGACGCGACTCGTGACGCTCGGTACCAATGATTGCCAAACCGCCAGCCGCACGCACTTCGGGCGACAACTTGATATCGGTACCACGACCTGCCATGTTGGTTGCAATGGTAACTGTACTCGACTGACCAGCCTCGGCAACAATGTCGGCCTCACGCTTGTGCAACTTAGCGTTCAATACATTATGCTTAATTCCCTTACGTGTAAGAATCTTGCTAAGCAATTCGGAAACTTCGACCGAAGTAGTACCAACAAGCACAGGACGTCCGATCGAAACCAAACGCTCGATTTCGTCGATAACGGCTGCATATTTTTCCTTTGTAGTCTTATAAATAAGGTCTTCATAGTCGTTGCGGACAACAGGCTTGTTGGTTGGAATTGTCACGACATCAAGTTTGTAGATGTCCCAGAATTCACCAGCCTCGGTTTCTGCAGTACCGGTCATACCCGAAAGTTTGTGGTACATTCTGAAATAGTTCTGCAAGGTAATTGTTGCGTAGGTCTGGGTTGCAGCCTCGACCTTTACATTTTCCTTCGATTCAACAGCCTGGTGCAAACCATCCGACCAGCGGCGGCCTTCCATAATACGGCCTGTCTGCTCGTCAACAATCTTTACCTTGTTGTCGATAATAACATAGTCCACATCCTTTTCGAACATGGTGTATGCCTTAAGCAACTGGTTTATAGTATGGATACGTTCCGACTTTATTGAATAATCGCGGATAATTTCATCCTTTTTCTGCAATTTCTCCGGAGTAGGAAGATTTTCCTTCTCAAGTTCGGCAAGAGCAACACCAATGTCCGGCATCACGAAGAAATTAGGATCCGATGTCGAATTTGCAAGCAGGTCGAAACCTTTATCGGTAAGGTCAACCGAGTTAAGCTTTTCTTCGATAACGAAATACAAATCATCGGTTGCAAGATGCATCATCTTGTTGTTGTCCTGCATGTAGAAGTTTTCGGTCTTCTGCAACAATGCCTTCATACCCTGTTCCGAAAGGAACTTAATGAGAGCCTTGTTCTTAGGCAATGCCTTGTAAGCCTGCAACAACTTGAAACCACCATCCTTCAGGTTGGATTCTGATATAAGTTTCTTTGCGTCGTTGAAGATCTTGTTGAACAAATCCTTCTGAGCTGCAACAAGTTGCTGAACCTGAGGTTTCAAGTCGTCGAACAACTGGTCGTCGCCCTTTGGTGTAGGACCTGAAATAATCAAAGGCGTACGTGCATCATCGATAAGTACCGAGTCGACCTCATCGACAATTGCATAGTTGTGCTTGCGCTGAACAAGATCGGCAGGCGAAAGTGCCATGTTGTCGCGCAAATAGTCGAAACCGAACTCGTTGTTAGTACCGAAAGTAATATCTGATGCGTAAGCCTTGCGACGAGCCTCGCTGTTTGGTTCGTGCTTGTCGATGCAATCTACCGACAAACCGTGGAACATATACAGCGGTCCCATCCATTCGGAGTCACGTTTTGCAAGGTAGTCGTTCACGGTTACAACGTGTACGCCCCTACCCGTCAATGCGTTTAGGAATACTGGCAAAGTAGCCACGAGGGTTTTACCTTCACCGGTTGCCATTTCAGCGATTTTTCCTTGATGCAAAACAATACCACCGATAAGCTGAACGTTGTAGTGAACCATATCCCATGTTACTGTGTTACCGCCGGCAACCCACGAATTTTTCCAGATAGCCATATCGCGGTCGATGGTCACGAAATCGTTTGAAGCTGCAAGCTCGCGGTCAAAATCAGAAGCAGTTACCACCACTTCGGCATTGTCCTTGAATCTGCGCGCGGTTTCCTTCAGTATTGCAAACGCCTGCGGCAGAATTGTGAGCAGATGCTCCTCGATTTTCTTGTCGATTTTTTCTTCTATCTTGTCAACCTCGTTGAACACCTCCTCGCGTTCCCAAATGTCGAGGTTTTGTGCCTTTTCCTTCAGTTCGGCAATCTTATTTTCCTCGTCCTTGATGTGCTCGTGAATACCTTTGCGAAGTTCCTGAGTACGGCTTCTCAGCTCGTCGTTCGACAATGCGAGAAATTCGTCCTCGAGAGCAAGTATTTCGTTAAGTATTGGTGTCAGTGCCTTCAAGTCGCGTTCCGACTTGGTACCGAACATCTTAGACAAAAAACTAATTATACCCATATTTTATTCTTTAAATTTAAGGTGCAAAGTTACCACTTTTATGTGAATTACGTTGATTTTTTTTTGAGGTTGATAAAATTTAAAAACCTGCATATTTTCAAAAAATGAAAACGAAGCTAACACCAACAGATCTAAGCCACATAGGTCAGGTTTGTATAGGGAAAAAGCTGCGTTCTTCTCTGGAAAAACGTCAGAACAATTTACAACAAGTCAAGAACTATATAAGTATTCTCGTTTTCTTCCTATACTCGGCATAACCAGGTTTGTTTTTCAGCTGGCGTTTTTCCATCAACGGAACACTGATTCCCAAGAACAAAGCAGTCATTGCTATCGGACAACATATAAACCAGTTGAAGCCATTTAGCGAGGCGTACATAATCCAAATACCCCACCATAATTGTATTTCTCCAAAATAGTTGGGGTGACGACCATGTTTCCATAGTCCCACATTGCAGTATTGACCAGGGTGAGCGGCACGGAAATCGTGAATCTGCTTGTCGGCTATAAGCTGAATGGTAGCCGATGAGAGGCAAACGACAAAACCAAGCCATGTAAGTACATTGACGGTTTCGGTAGCTTCGTAAAGCATAAGTCCGGGAAGCATGGCGGCAAAAACAACCAACGTCGGCACCATGTTCAATCCAAAGAAGTTGATAAGATGGAAAACAACGGGATGCAGATTGCGATATTGCGTGTATCGCCAGTCTTCGTGCGCTATGCCGTGGAAGGTAATGGCCCAGTTGCGTGTGAGTCGGAATCCCCAGTACCACGAAGCAACAAGTAGCAAAATGACTGGTATCGACCATGTGTGCGTAAAAAATCCCCAAAGCAGAAATGCTATAGGCGGAAAAACACTCCAGTACGGGTCGTAAACCGAGACGTTTTCGTACAACAGACCGAAAAGCCATACCACTATCGTTGCCAGTACATCGGCACAGAAAAGTGCCCATATCGGTGAATTAAGCACGCTGTTAAGCTTTATAAACAGGATTACTCCGGCAACTGTGGCGAGAATATAGATGGCAGCGATAAGAGCAACGCTGCATGATTTTGAATAATTACGTTTCATATTAACAAAATGAGGCGCAAAAATAATTTTTTTGTCAAGAACAATGCGTTTTGATTGGAATTTTTCTGTTCGCCATGCCGGCAAGAGAATCAGCGCTCCTACTGAAAACATAATAAAACTGCAAAAAATTTAACATTACTTTACAATATTCCTAAATCTTTTCCGTTACTATATCGAAACCTTATAATTTATAGAAATATGAGACGCGTATTTATTTTGTTGTTCGCCATGTCTGCCATTGCAGTTTCGGCACAGAAGGTACAGAATGTCAAAATGAAGGACATTGAAAAATCGTTGGTGAAAATATCGGAATCGGTATATGTTTCGAAATACGAAATAAGCAACAAACTATACGGAATGTTCCTTTCCGACCTTAATAAAAGTGGAAAAACCGATTTGTATGCAAAATGTTATCCCGACACGGCAAAATGGCACACAAAATACTGTTACTATGAACCATTTGTAACTTTGTATCACGCACATCCGGCATACTTTAATCATCCTGTGGTAAACATCGACAAGAAGTCGGCTGAAGAATTTTGCAAATGGTTGACCTCCAAATACAACGACGGAAAGAAGCACAAGTTCGAGAAGATCGAATTCCGTCTTCCAACCGAAGCAGAATGGAAGACTTTTGCTTCTACTTGTACCGTATTAGAGCCACAAGCTGACTTTATAGGACCCAAAGGAATTTCAGCCAACACTGTCGGCAATGTTTCCGAAATGACATCGGACGGCACAGCACTTGGTAACAACTGGGCAGGCAAGGAAATCAGTATGCCGGAGCCATGGGTAGGCTTCAGGATTGCTGCTACGGTGAAGTAGCGAATATTTACTTCAAAAACATTCTTATAAGCTTGTCCTTCCAGCTTGCGTACGGCTGGTAGCGCATCGAGATGTCGAGCCAGGTGTATTTTTTCACCACCGACTTTGCATGGCTGAATGTCTCGAAAGTCTTTTTGCCGTGGTAGCTACCCATTCCGCTGTTGCCAACACCGCCGAAAGGCAGATTGTTGGTGGCAATATGGATGATTGTGTCGTTTACGCAGCCTCCACCAAATGGCACTTCGCGCAAAAACTGCTTTTCCACCTTTCTGTCACTTGTGAAAAGATACAATGCCAAGGGTTTCGGTCGGCTCTTTATGAAATTGGCGGCTTCGTCGGTGTTCTCGATTACGATTATCGGCAACACAGGACCAAAAATTTCTTCCTGCATCACGGCATCGTCGGGCGTAACATTGTCGAGGATGGTCGGTTCTATCTGCAAGGTTTCCGCTTTCAGTCGACCACCATATACGACTTTTTCTTTTGCAATAAGTCCCGAAACTCTGTCGAAATGCTTCTGGTTCACCATCTTGCCGTAGTCCTTGTTGGCAAAAATATCCTCGCCGTACATCTTGATTGTTTCTTCTTTTAGAAGTTTCACAAACTCGTCGTGTACCGATTTTTCGACAAGAACATAGTCCGGTGCTATGCAGGTCTGTCCGCAGTTGAGGAACTTTCCGAAAGTTATACGGCGTGCTGCTATGCGCAGATTGGCGGTATGGTCGATTATGCAAGGCGACTTTCCTCCGAGTTCCAGAGTTACTGGTGTAAGATGCTTCGAAGCCTTTTCCATCACCAGTTTTCCGACGGTTACGCCGCCAGTGAAGAATATGTAGTCGAACTTCTGTTCCAGAAGGTCGGCGTTTTCGGCTCGTCCGCCAGTTACTACGGCAATGTATTCTGGGTCAAATGTTTCAGAAATCAGTTTTTGCATTACTGCCGAAGTTTCGGGCGAGTATGCCGACGGCTTTACGACGGCGCAGTTTCCTGCTGCGATTGCACCGATAAGCGGTTCGAGCGTTAGCAGTACTGGATAGTTCCATGGCGACATTATCAACACAATGCCGTAAGGCTCCTGCACGATCATACTCTTGGCGTGGAAATTGGTCAGCGGTGTGCATTTACGCCTTGTACGCGCCCACGAACGCAGGTGTTTCCTGGTGTATGTTATCTTTTCAAGCAATAGTCCTACTTCGCACATGTACGATTCGGTTGCCGACTTGCCCAGGTCCTTGTGAATGGCTTCGAGAAGATCTGTCTCATGCTTTTTTACCGATGCTTTCAGCTTGTCGAGAGCCTCAAGCCTGAATTTTATGTCGAATGTCTTATTTGTTGCAAAGAATTTTCTTTGTGTGCCGACAATCTGTTCTATGTTCATAGTTTAAGTTTTGTTTGCAAAGTTAGTTTAAAATTCTAAAATTTCCGCCCACTGAGCTTCGCTAATCCCGCCCACTGAGCATAGTCGTCTCAAACCGCCCACTGAGCGTAGCCGAAGTGAAGGTGACGATAATCCAAACCATTCATTAAGCGCGCTTTCGCCCCTTCGACTGCCCTTCGACAGGCTCAGGGTGCGATTGCGCATTCCCCACCATTCCAAGCCTATACAGTTTTTCCAATTCTTTCTTGTCCATAAGTCTTGGCACCGGATAGGTCGGATTTGCTTCGGCATCGGCATAGGCTGCCATTTCGGGAATATCCTCTTCGCGTATGTCGCTGAGAGTACGTGGAATACCCATCTTGTCGTTCATTTCCTGAATCCAGTCGATGAAAAGCTTTGCGGTCTTCTCGTCGCTTTCGAAACTAGTGACAACTCCCGACTTGCGTGCCAAACGTGCCAATTTCTTATATACACATTCGCCATATTCGCGAAGGATTATAGGCATCAGAACGGAATTGGCAAGTCCGTGCGGCGTTCCATATTTGCCACCTAACGAATGTGCAACTGCGTGGATATAACCGACATAACTCATCGAGAATGCCAGTCCTGCGCGGAACGATGCTTCGAGCATGTACTGACGAGCTTCAGCATCGTTGCCATCGGTGTAGGCGCGGTACAAATATTTACGTATCAGCAGTGTTGCTATTTCTGCATTAGCTGCCGATGTCTTGTTGAGCGACCCGCCAATGTATGCTTCGACGGCATGAGTGAGCGCGTCCATACCTGTGGTGGATGTCATTTTCTGCGGTAGTCCGGTTGTCAATGTATAATCGTGTATTGCGTATGGCGGAATCAGGCAGAAGTCGCTGATTGGATATTTGTAATTCTTTTTGCTGTCGGTGATTACGGTTGTTACGGTTGCTTCGCTGCCGGTTCCTGCCGTGGTAGGGATTGCGATTATTGTCGGCAACTTCTTGTGTACTTTCAGAATTCCGCGCATCTGCGGGATTTGCTTCTTGGGACGAGCAATTCGAGCAGCAGCCCCCTTTGCGCAGTCCATTGCCGAACCTCCGCCCAGAGAGATGAAACCTTGCGCGCCTTTTTCCAAGTACAGTTTTCTTACAGCCTCTACATTCTCGATTGTCGGATTGGGGACGGTGTCAGCGTAGGTGGTGAAGTTAATCCCGGCGCTAGAAAGTACATCTTCGATACGCTTTGCCAAGCCAGCCTTTACCAAGCCCTGGTCGGTGACGAAAATTACATTAGTGATATTATTTTTGAGTAGAATCTCGGGTATGTCGTTTATGCTTTGCTTTACGACCGGATCCTTATACGGCAGGAGTGGCTGTGCCATATGAAATGCACCCTGATATGTCCTGCACCAAACTTTTCTTAAAATGTTCATGACCTTTTTCGTTTCAAAAAATTGCCGCAAAGGAATAGCTTGTTTTTGAGTTGGGATTAAAAATGTGGCAAAGCCTTGTAGTTAGGGGGCATTATGTGGGTTTTTAGGGGCGAAAATCTTCTCCGTGGGGCGAAAATATTTTTGTGGGACGATTTAAATGGGCCGCTAGGGACGAAAAAAAATGGGATGGTTTAAAGTTCAATGTTTAAATTATCAAATCCTCAAATATCCGTACTACTACCAAAAACTAGAAACGTTAAACTTGAAACGTGCGCAGCACATGAACGGCGTACTTCGACTGCCCTTCGACAAGCTCAGGGAGCAGCTCAGCACAAGTAGCCCTCAACGAAGTTAACCTTTAGCTCGGCGTAAGCCAAACTTAGAAACAAAAAAAGGAATTAGATCCTGAAACAAGTTCAGAATGACATTCCTTTTTTTGAAACGGGCTTTAGCCCATGAACTTTCTCTACTTTGTTCTGTACAAATCTATATACGTTGGCAAATGGTCGCTGTAGCCGCCTTGGTACTTGTATCCGACATAGGTACGGAAAACCTGTTTGCCGGTATATCCCTCGTCTGGAACGAGCATAAAGTCGGGATTGAATATGTGGGCATCGTCGATTGTTGTATGGAGCGTATGGGTTGTGTCGAGCAATGCGCCTGAAACTATTATCTGGTCGAGAATACCCCACTGTCCATGATATTTGTGCGTTCCCTGCTTCTTTATTTCCTGCAGGTAATACGATAGGTTGTATAGCTTGTCGTTCTTTATGTTGTCGTATTCGGTCTGCGCCTTCAACTCGTAGACAAGGCTTTTGTCTGTGGGATAGTCGTTAAGGTCGCCGACAATTATTATGTTGGCGTTCTTGTCGGTTTTGAATATCGAGTCGGTAGCATGCTTGACAAGTCCGGCGACAAAAATTCTCTTTTCCTCGGTTTCCTTTTGTCCGCCCCAGCGCGAAGGCCAGTGGTTTACAAAAATGTGCAGCGTATCGTTCTGATTTGTAGCACCCTTTACATACATAATGTCTCGAGTAGTTCCGCTACCGATATTCGACGGGTATTTTACGGGTATGAAAGTTTCTGAAATAGGTGTAAAATACTTCTTGCGGTACATCATAGCGACGTCGATTCCGCGAGCGTCGGGCGATTCCTTGTGTATTATGCGGTAGTCGGACTTATAAAGCGGTGTTTTGTTTATCAGATCTTCGACAACCTTGCGGTTTTCAATTTCACTGAGAGCTACAATCTGAGGTAGTTCCCAGCCGCCAGCACCTATTATTACTTTCGAAAGATTTGTAAGTTTTTGCTTGTAGCGGAACCCAGTCCAGTATTTTGCGCCCTGAGGAGTAAACTCATCGTCGTTTTTCTCGGGGTCGTTTATGGTGTCGAAAAGATTTTCGGTATTGAAGAACATTATCCTGTACGAATCGCGGACAAGCTGCTCGTTGAACTTGTCGTCGGTGCTGTTTTTGCTTGTCTTACACGAAACTGCAAGCACTATGGCAAAAATAATTATCGATGCGATTATAGGTAACTTCTTCATTTCCTTTTGAATATAGTAAACATTTTCGTTTCTTCTTCCGGAATATATTCGTAGGCTCCGATGTCGGGTTTGCCGTCGTACGAAATCCTGTTTATGCCGTCGTGGTCGAGCGGTATGGCTTCCGAAATGGCAACTTTGGCCTTATCCCTTGCTGCCGAAACTTCTAATATATTATATAGGTATGGCTTTACGGTTGAAGAAAATTTCGGGTCCTCGTTGAAAATGTTGTCGACAAAGGAACTTGGTGCCGACTGGACAAGATCTGAACTATTTTCGTACTTTATCAGGCAGTTGTCGAATAGTATGTTGGCGGCAGCACCGCTTACAAAATCGAATCCGACCTCGTTCTTGTTGTATCCGTATATTATGCAGTTTGCAAAATAAGCACCTTCGAGATCGCGGTACGATGTCTGAACGTTGCCGTTTGCATCGCGATAGGTGTAGTAGTTGTTGAGCGAGAGCTGCGGTGTCTGGCGTACGCCAACAGAGTAGTTTGCCATCGTACAATGTACAAACGAGTATTTTCCGCCGATCCAGCAAGCAACAGTGTATTGCGAACTATTTGCAAATACGCAGTTTTCGGCTTCAATATGTGCGCCTAGTGCATAAAGGCATGCAATCTTTGCATTCTCTATGTTTGTGTTTTTCATTTTCAGCGTAGGCGCATCGGCGGTTACAACAGAGTCGACCTGCACTCCGATTAGGGCGTTGGTAATATCGGTGTTGTTCATCTCGTTGTAGCGCGAACCGGCAAGCAGGTGTATACCTCCGTATACTCCGCGTGTATTTCCATATTCGTCTTGCAAGTATGCACCCCATTGTCCCGGTGTGTAGCGGTAGTATTCCTCGAGCCGGTCGCCTGTGAAAGTTACGCGGTTGTCGATTTCGCCAAGCGACTTAAGCGTTCCTTTTACGAATAGGCTCGACTTGTTGTGGAAATAAACCTTTGCTCCTGGCATAACGGTGAGTGTGACCATAGTGTCTACCATTGCCGAATTATAAATGAGCACTGGCTTGTCGGCGTTCCATGTTGTATCCTGTGTTATCATGCGGCCACTGAGCAAGGTTACGTTCTGTCCAAATGCAACAAGGTCGACATCCTGCATGTTTCCATTCGATTCGAAAATTATGGAATCCTGCTCCACCATGTCGTCGGTACTTGGATTAATGGTAACTTCTACGAAAATGAAAATAGAATCGCCAGGTGCAAGTGCATAGTTTTCGAGACGATAGTCCTTTTCCGCCTTGTTGCCATCGATGTTGAGCCTGTATTTTGATGCACTTCCCCGTGCAAGGTAAATGCGGTCAATGTTTATCGACTTGTTTTTGTTCGAATTCTTAACAATAAGATACTTGGTAGTACTGCCGATTCCCGTAAAGATTGTATCGAACTGTACGGTATCTGACGAAAAAATAAGTTTGTCGGCCGGATCTTTTGTGAATATATTCTTGCGGCACGAGGAAAATAACACTGGTATCGTTATCAGCGCAAAAATTAATATTGTCAGGATTCTGTTCATGTAAAATAAAACGCGAATTACGTTTCAATATTACATTTACTTCAACAAAAAGACAGTACCTTTTTTCTCGTGAGGCTTACCTGTGAAGTCCTGGAATTTACAAACCCAGTTGTATGCACCAGTAGTAGCAATCTTGTCGCCCTTGGTGACATCGCCTTCGTTGGTACCGTCCCAGCCCATGCTTTCTGGCATTTCCATGTCGAAGCGAGTCGTACGGAACATTCTTTCGCCCCAGCGGTTGTAAACAACGAGCATGAAGTTGTCCTTGTCTATGCCGTTTCCACTGATGTAGAAATAGTCGTTGTCGCCATCGCCGTTAGGTGTGAAAGCTGTCGGTGCATAGAATGTAAACAGGTCTGTAATTCTAAGTTTCTTGTAAGCGGTGTCGACACACTGGTGCTCGTTTCTTGCGACAAGCATTGCAGTGTAATCTCCAGCACTCGTATAAGTGTGAATCTGAGTTTCGTTAGTCCAGAAGCTTGTATTTCCGTCGCCGAAGTCCCAGAGGCAGGTTGTTGCGCCCTGAGTGTAGTTTATGAACTTGATTTCAGTTGCAAGCATATTGGTCACATCGGGATCGACGGTGAATTCGGCTCTTGGAACATCATGAATTATTATCATGTTGGTCTTTGTCTTTGTATTGCTGCAACCGTAGTCGGAAGTAATTGTCAGCGATACGTTATATGAGCCGGTTTCTTCGAATGTCTGTCTAGGATTTTTTGCCGTCGATGTCATATCTTCACCGAAATCCCATAAATAAGTCTGCTGTACGCTGTCGGGCGAAATCTCGTAGAACTGGAATGTTCCCGGAGGGCAAGACTTAGTCTTGTCGGAATAGAAGCCGACATCGGGCAACGGATGAACAAGAGCGTATACCGAATCGGTCGCTGTTGGCGAACCGCAGGCGTCGCTTACGGTAAATCTGTAGAATCCCGATTCTGGCGGATATAGGCTGTAAGGAGTGTTAATTATTCCAAAATTTTCGGATGTCAATCTGTAAGGGCCTCCATTTCCGCCACTTATTTCAACATTGAACCTTATAGCTTCGCCCTTGCACACTTCATCGTTTTCCTGTGTTACCGAAACAATTTCGATAGGAGGATTGACATTTACCGTCATTTGTTTTGGAGCTACTGTACAGCCATTAACGTCGGTTACGTTCAATGTATATGTCGAGTTAGTTGTTGGCGATGCAGTGAAATTATGTCCATACCATACAAATCCGTCTGGTCCTGTCCAAACAAATTCGTACGGGCCAAGGCCGCCAGTTGCGTTGGCGTATGAGTGGAAAGTTTCGCCTATGCATATTGTTCCGCCGTTAGGAATTGGCTCGGTAACATATATGTCTTCGGGCTGGTCGACGAAAGTGGTGCTCGATTGCGTGCAACCATGTGCGTCGGTTACGGTAACGGTGTGGAATCCTGCTCCAATCGAAACATGAGCATCGGTTTGTCCGTCGTCCCAAAGGTATGTGTAGTTTGGTACACCGCCGACAACATCAGCTTGTGCAAATCCGTCGGCATATCCGAAACATGTTGCCGGCCCCGAAAGTGTAGCAACATACATGGTGTCGGGCTCGTTTATGACGAATGATGTTGCGCCCGTACATTCGTACAGGTCGGTAAGGCTAACGGTGTAGCTTCCCGGACAAAGATTTTCGATATAGTCGGTTGTGCTTTCCCACGAATAAGTAAACGGAGGAATGCCGCCCTGGATGCTTATTGTTGCCGAACCCGAGCAAGTGCCGTGACAGTTTATGTCTTGTGCGCTGGCTGTTATTGTTATCGGCTGACTGACAACTATGGTAGTTGTCTGCGGATTGTTGGTACAACCGTTGTTATCGGTAACGGTTACTGTATAAGCAGTGGTTTGTTCGGGCGAAACTATTCTGCTCGAACTTGTGGCACCGTCGTTCCAAACGTACGAATACGGCGTTGTTCCACCAGTTGCGTTAACGGAAATCGAGGCTTCGTTTCCATAGCATATTCCCTGGTTAGGCGATATGGTATAAAGGAATCTTGTCGGCTCAACAACCGAAGCTGTAGCTCTTGCTGTACATTGGTTGTCGTCGGTAACGGTCACCGAATAGGTGCCAGGGACAAGGTTGCTTACCGATTGTGTGTGCATGGTCGTAGACCAGTTGTATGAGAATGGACCAGTACCGCCAATTACGTGTGCGGTCATAGTTCCGTCGTTTCTTCCGTAGCAGGTTATGTCGGTCTTGCTGAGTGTTACACTTACAGCAGGTGCGGGTTCAATTCTGAAAGATTGTGATAGGGAGCAATTGTTGTAGGTGTCGGTTACAGTAACGGAATACGTACCCGAACTATAGATAGGAATCACCTGAGAAATGGCACCTGTGGACCATTCGAAAAAGAATGTATTATGGACGCCATCGCCTCCGTGGACGATGTTTACCATCGCAGTGGACTCAGTTCCGTCGCACATTACATCGTCATGCGTAACGGTATATTCCAGTTCGGTGTTTTCGCAAGTACGCCTTACCGGTTGTTGGGCATTTGCGTAATTTACTGCAAGACAGCAAATTATCACAAACAATATGTTGATTAACTTCTTCATCTTTCTAAATGTATAGTTACACTTGTATTAATGAGCAAACATACAATATTTTTTTGAAACAAAAAACAAAAAATGCAAAAATATTGTGCGTTAAATCTTTATATCATAACGTAGAAAAACAAAAATGGTTGTCTGATTTTGTCGATTTTTATTTATTCGCAACTCAAAATACTGTGTATCAAAATATTATAAACGAATAACATTCCTCGGATTCTCTAGCCGTTAGCGCATAAAAAAACAACCAATAGCACAGAGGAAGCCTTCAAATCTTCAACCTATAGCACGATGCAGTAAATCTTCAGCTCAACGCTGCTAAATTTTCAAATTGTAAATCGTAAATATTTCTTACATTTGCAGTCTGATGAAATTGACAGTCGTCATAGTAAACTACAATGTGAAGCATTTCCTGGAGCAGTGCCTGAACTCGGTTGCTGCCGCTGCAAAGCATTGTGACACGGAAGTATTTGTCGTCGACAACAATTCGGTTGACGGCTCGTGCAATATGCTCCGCGAGAAATTTCCGTGGGTAAAACTCATCGAAAATAAGAAAAATTACGGTTTTTCATACGCCAATAATCAGGCAATACGCGAGTCGTCTGGCGAATATGTGCTTCTGCTAAATCCCGATACGGTTATTGAGGAAAACACGCTTAAATCGGTTTGCGACTTTATGGACGACCATCCCGATGCCGGCGGACTAGGTGTGAAGATGATTGACGGCAAAGGACGTTTCCTGCCGGAGTCGAAACGCGGTTTACCGACGCCAAAGGTGGCCTTCTACAAGATTTTCGGACTGTCGAAACTTTTCCCGAAGTCAAAAAAGTTCGGCAAGTATCATCTTACTTATCTTGACAAAGACGAAATTCATAAGGTCGATGTGCTGTCGGGCGCATTCATGCTTCTGCGTGCCGAGACCTTGAAGAAAGTCGGTCTGCTCGACGAGACATTTTTCATGTACGGCGAGGACATCGACCTATCGTACCGCATTACGCTTGGCGGATACAACAACTATTATTTCCCCAAGACGACAATCATACACTACAAGGGTGAGAGCACCAAGAAAGGCAGTGTAAACTACGTAGTTGTGTTCTACAACGCGATGAAGATTTTTGCGCGCAAGCATTTCTCGGAAGGCGCTGGTCTAATGATTTTCTTCATTAACCTTGCAATATATCTGCGTGCAGCAATGGCTATCGCCGGACGTTTCATAACCAATGCCATAACACCAATTATTGATGCTCTGCTAATTCTGTCCGGATTCTTGATAATCACTCCGTTGTGGGGAAACTACCTTTTCGGAGAAGAGGGCGCATATCCTCACGATGTTTTTGTTGGAGCAATGATAATGTACATTTCGGTATGGCTGCTGTCGCTGTTGCTTTCGGGTGGCTACGACAAGCCTGTGAAAATGAAAAACATCTTCAAGGGAATAGGTATCGGGGCTGTCGTAATCCTTGCTGTATATGCCCTCTTGCCGACGCATTTGCGTTTTTCGCGTGCGCTGATTCTTCTTGGAACGGCATGGACATTTATAGTCATCCCGCTTGTACGACTGCTGCTTAACTTTACGAAACTGCAAGTTTTCAAGGTTAATCTGCCCAAGCGCAAGAAAGTCGCAGTTGTCGGAAGCAAGGAGGAATGCCGCTCGCTGGTTGGACAACTTATGTCGTCGCGAACAAAGATTGAGATTGCTGCGTATGTAAGTCCCGATGTCGCTACCGACAAGTTCTTTGCTGGCGATATGACACAGCTTGACGAAATTGTCACGATAAACCACATCGACGAACTTATTTTCTGTGCAAAGGATATTCAGTCGCAACAGATTATCCGCACGATGCTCAACCTTTCGAGTTCCAATCTCGACTACAAGATTGCAAGTCCCGATGGATTTTCTGTCATCGGAAGCAACTCTATAAACACAACAGGCGAGCTATACAACGTTGACATCAACGCAATCGACAAGCCCGAAAATCGTCGCTCGAAACGTATGTTCGACATTGTGGTTTCGTTCTTTATGATTATACTTTCGCCATTGCTGATCTGGTTCGTAAAAGGCAAACTGAAGGCTTACGCAAACCTATTCTCGGTGCTCTTCGGCGGCAAGACTTTCGTGTCGTATCGCTCAGATAAGAACGATGTAAGCCTTTTGCCAAAGGTCAAGAAGGGCGTATTCAGCGTAGACATGATATATGGACGTGATGTGAAGAAGGACGTTACCGACAGGCTTAACATCATGTACGCCAAGGACTACAAGGTATCGCACGATGCCATTATGGTTTACAAATTGTGGAGGAAACTGGGATGCAATTAGCAGGAAAGAAGATTTACCTACGCAAGATGGAGCCCGAGGATTTGGAATTCCTGTACACAATAGAGAATAATTCCGATTTCTGGCATGTGAGCGAGACAAAATCACCTTATTCGCGCTGGGAACTGAAGCAATATATCGAGAACTATTGCTACGACATATTCACGACAAAGGAATTGCGCCTTATGATTTGTGATTATGTATCACAGCGTCCTGTGGGCATTGTCGATTTGTTCGAGTATCATCCTTTGCACAATCGTTGCGGAGTGGGGATAATCGTATCTCCAGAGCATAGTAGCATGGGCATTGCGACCGAGGCTTTGCAGCTGGTTATGGAATATGCCTTCAAAACCTTGTTGCTAAAACAGTTGTGGTGTCTGATCGATGCAAGCAACGATGTTAGCGTTGCTCTTTTCGAAAAATGCGGCTTTGTACAAAGCGGAACACTGAAGCAGTGGAAGCAGACCGAGGATGGTTATGCCGATGTGCTTATATATCAGAAAGTTAAGTAATTAGCTTAATTTATCCTACTCATAAAACCTTTTAAAACCGCTCGATTCCACAGTTTTGGTTTCTTCTCCTTCGCGAATTATGAAATAGGCCTCCATGCCGTTGATACTTTCAACAATTTGCATTGCTCTTTCGGCTCCCATGACCATAAAAGCGGTGGCGTAGGCATCGGCACGTATGCAGTCGGGATAGACGACTGTAGCGCTAATCATCTCGTTTTCGGCAGGATAGCCAGTAAGTGGATTTATGGAATGTCCGTATTTTTTCTCGCCCTCTTCCAAAAACTTGCGGTAGTTGCCAGAGGTGTTAACGGCCATGACGGAAAGTCGGATGACAGTTTGTTCTTTGCGGTTCCCGTAACCGCTACCTTCAATGGGTTTGTCTATACCGATTTTCCACTTCTCACCATTGGGATTCTTGCCCGAGCAATATATTTCACCGCCAATCTCCACCACGAAATCAGTAACACCCTTGCTCTTCAAAAAATCGGAAATATAATCAACCGACATTCCTTGAGCAATAGCATTTGTAATTATTTGTACATCAGGGTCATGCTTGATAATTTTACCATTTACAATGTCGACTTTACCAAATCCTACATGCTGTAGAAGCCTGTCGATTTCGGCTTTGTCGGGAATATGCTTTTCGTGGCGCACCCAACCAAATCCCCATGCGTTGACAATAGGTGCAACGCTTACGTCAAAAAAGCCATCAGTGTTTTTCCAAACTTCTTTCGAAACTGTGAAAAATTCCTCGGTAAGGCTATCGAGAGAGTTTGTTTCGTTGCGATTTATGCGCGAAATGAGCGAAGTGCTGTCGTAGTTTGACAAAGAACGGCAAAACGCTTTCAGCAAATGGTCGATTTCACTATTGTAGTTGGTGTCGCTGCGGTAAGTTATGTTGAACATCGTTCCCTGCGTAGGTCCGCTGTACTTTATGTATTCGGCAGTTCGATTGTTGCATGAGGCAAAAATTATTGCCAGCAATGCCAATCCACAAAACATCTTCAATCTCATCATATTTGTTTTTTATTTATAAATCAATTTTCACCTGCCAGCCATCCCGTTGAGAATGCAATCTGCAGGTTATATCCGCCTGTATTTGCATCAACATCAAGGACTTCGCCAGCGAAGAACAAACCTTTTACCAATTTCGACTCCATTGTCTTCTGGTTGATTTCGTCAACCGACACGCCACCACTTGTTATAATGGCCTCGTTGAAATCGCGATGTCCTACAATGTCGAAAGCAAAGTCCTTCATAAGCGAAACTATTCTACGACGTTCGTCTCCAGAAAGCTGACTAGCAAGCTTTTCGCCATCCAACTTAGCCAAAGCTATGAAAACAGGAATCATCTGCATTGGCAGCCATTCGCGGAACAAAGCCTTGAGTTTTGCCTTGCCGTTGGCATCAAGATCGCGGAGAATACGGGAATCGAGTTTCTTTTCGTCGAGAGCAGGCTTAAGGTCGATAGAAAGGCGCACTTTGCGGTTTTCGTGCAAGGCAATCACAGCCCAACGACTCATGGTCAGAATCACCGGACCAGTTACGCCGAAATCAGTAAATTCGAGTTCTCCGAACTCCTCGTGCGACTTCTTTCCGTCAATCCACAGCGATGCTGATATATTCCTGAGCGCCAATCCACTAAGACGAGAAAAGAAATCGCCCTTGCCGACAAGCGGCACCAAAGCAGGAAGAGTCTGCGAAACAGAGTGTCCGCATTTCTGAGCGAACTCGTATCCATCGCCAGTAGAACCCGTGAGCGGATATGAGCGTCCGCCAGTGCAGACTATAATTTTGTCGGAAAACAGAGATTTTTCGCCCCTTTCGTCGCGGATTTTCACCCCAGCGACAGCACCATTCGCCACAATAATGCCAGTTACAGAGGTGGAAAACATGAATTTCGCCCCTGACCTGCGTGCAGTCGCCACAAGAGCGTCAACCACATCCACAGCCTTTCCCGATGCAGGGAAATAGCGACCGCCACGTTCCAGCACCACCTCAACACCAGCCTCGTCGAGCATTGCAAGTATGTCGGACGAGAAAAACGATTTGAAAGCAGGATACAGGAATCGTGGTTCGGGATAAATGTTGCTCATGAAATCCTTTATGTCGTCGGAATTGGTAACGTTGCAACGGCCTTTGCCCGTAATCATGAGCTTTCGCGCCGCACGGGCGTTTTTCTCCACCACGACAACATTCTGACCGCTTCGGCAAGCCGAAATCGCCGCCAGCAGCCCCGAAGCACCAGCTCCAACTATTATCACATCGCAATCGGACATTCAAATCGCATTTTCGATGCAAAAATAGAGAATATTTTAGAACAAACCATTCACCATGTCGCCCCAAATGTGCATGTAACGCTTAAACTGCCTTGATGTCATGTTAGCACCGCCCTTAGTCAGCTTGTCTGATATTGCAGATGCCTCCTGGCTGTATTTCTCAAAATCGTCCATAGCAGCCTCGTCGCCACGCATCACTTTGCGCAAAGCCCCTACTGCCAAATTGACATAATTCTCGTAGTCGTCGAGCAAAGCGTCCATTTCCGACTCGTCAACAGCCGACTTGCTCTGCACTTCGGAACCATCACCGCCATACAAAAAGTTGCTAAAAGCATCGACAAATACATCATACATGCCGCCACCATCGATTGTATCATGTCGCTCATAATGCCACGAATAGGAAGAATCAGCATCATTTATGCCCAAATCGTTGAAAAACGACGAAAAAGCATTGACAATATCGTCGGCAAACGACGAATCGTCATCGTATGTGTTGTCGTCGGCATAAGGCTCAACATAAAAATCGTAGTAACCATCCTGCGCAGGCGATGATTTTGAAGCAAAATACCTCAAATTGTCGCGATACACACGGTAATCTTTCTTCGAAATCTTATTTTCGATAGCAGTAAAACGCTTCAACTGCTCAGCATTCATCTCCATACCATAAAGGACATTAGCGATTTTCGCCGCCAGCTCCATATCCTTGGCTTTCACGGCATTCTCGAAACAATCGAGGTACAAGTCAACATCGCCGTCATCGTTGGCGACAGCAACATTCATCAAATTCTTTTGAGGAGCAAAACTCTCTACATTTGCACCCATAGCAGAAATAACCGCAACGGTCATAACAGCAAACAAAACCAACTTTTTCATAGTCATCTGTTTTTAAGAAATTTGCGAAAACAAATATATCACAAAGCGTGCCACATCGTCCATAATATTTCGTTAAAACTTTGCAAACGAAGATATAAAGAAAAAAGTTGTGATTTTTCAAACCTACGACAAGTTTTGGCGTATGTGCATGCGACATTTGCTGTCGCAGAACGATATTTTTTCAGTTATAAAAAAAACATCTATCAACCAAAAAATATATAGTATTAATTTGTAATTTTGAAGCACTAAAAAAATACGATTATGCCACAGATGATAAACTTAGGGAGCGAAATGCTCCGCATAACGCCCAAGGGCGTTGAATACTCGACCAGCAGCGGTCGTGTTTGGTCGATACGTTACATGGGCACTTCGTGCGGTACTTTTGTTGACCTGCTGCCCTACGGATCTGAAATTCTAGCTGTTACCAGCAAGGGAATATATTATAGCAGTAACGCAGGCCGTTCCTGGTCGTTACGCTACATGGGCACTTCGTGCGGCACATTCCAAAACCTTATGGACGGCGGCAGAGAACTTCTCGCCAACACCGACAAAGGCCTGTATTACTCTACAAATGGCGGTAGAACTTGGGTGAAGAGGAGATGAGACGATTTTGAAGATTAGGAAATTGTAGTAAATTTGTGAGGTCGTTTTCTCGGAATCTGTTTAAAGGGACTTCGGCAGAGGATGGGAAAATGATGATTGGAATGTAAAATTAGAAGTCTGAAAAGAAAAAACAATGAAAAAAGAAAAGATTGCTCCATGGTGGTTATCACATAAACCAATAATTAGTGTTGATTACGAAGAAAACGATGCATATGCAGGTGATGCCAAATTTTTGTCATTGGGCCATGCCTCATGGAATGAAGAAGATTATTCTGCTAAAATCTGGCGACATAGTGGAGACCGCTGGTCTAGACAAAGCGAAGAAATGCCTATTTGGCGAGTATTAGATTTGGCAACCTTAATAATAGCAACAATAAACGGCAAAGAAAGTAAATTGAATGAATTTATTCAGGATTCAGAAAGCACAGATGGTTTAAGAGATTTTTTGAATGAAAATATGGAAATGTTTGAACCTAGGCTTAATGAACTTAGACGCTTGTTAACAAAAGGAAACATACAAAAAGCATCTGATGACATTCCAAATATTTTTGATTTTGCAACATCGGAACTAAGTCAGGATGCTGTATTTGCATGGATTATCAAATGGGCAGATCCAAAGTATAAAGACAAAGATGAGGAAATGTTTTCTGTCGCACAAAATTTTGTCAGAATGTTATTGGGAGAAAAAGATTATGCCATAAGCTCAATAAACGTTGGACGACAATGGAATAATATTGATATATGGGTTGAAATCAATGATGATACATTCCTTGTTATTGAGGATAAAACAAATTCTTCAATTCACGACAATCAGCTTGAAAGATACAAGAAAATTGTTGAAAAAGAGTATGAAGGGAAAAGAAATAAATTGTATTATGCATATGTAAAAACTGGTAATGAACCGTTATCTGTATTACAAGGAATAATACAGATTGGCTACAAGACAGTGTCAAGAGTAGATATAATCAATTGTCTTAAAATGTATCATGGTAATAATACAATCATTTCAAGTTACCTAACAAATCTTAAATGTATAGAAGAAGAAACTCAGAGTTATAGAAATCAGTCCGTGGAAAATTGGGATTGGGATGCTTGGCAAGGCTTTTACATGGATTTGGATCTACGTCTAGGGTTAAACAGTTGGGGATATGTGTCTAATCCTAATGGAGGCTTTCTGGGAGCATGGTGGCATTTTACTGAGATCGATAATGGGGAAATGTATCTTCAATTTGAAAAGCAAAAATTGTGTTTTAAAATATCTTGTAATGTTGATGAACGTTCCGACTTCAGGTGGAAATGGTATAATAATCTTATTTCTACAGCAGAACTTATGGGACATCCAGAGATTATAAAGCCCCAAAAATTTGGTGCTGGTTGTTATATGACAATTGCCATTGTTAAACCAGAAAATTTGTTTGGTACTGGCATTGTCAATATTGACGAGGTTATTGAAAAGTTGAAAGAGTATCAAAAAATCATTGACGCTTGTTGTAAAAAATGACGGTATAAAAAGATTAATATTTTCCCAGCCTACGCCCGATTTTGGCGTAGGCTTTCTTTTTCTTTGCCCACAAAAAAAGATATGGACGTTAAGGATTTTGTGAATAATGTTGTGTATCAACCAGATAAAATTCGCAGAGAGTTTTACTGGGAAAAGGCCAAGGAGTTATTTGGTCGGCAAGGAAATGATTCGAGCCTTCCAAAAATGGAAGTTAAGAACAAAAATCTAATAGATACGATAAAGAAATACTTCCCTGAAGCAACAATATATTCAGACTTTTTAATAGAAATGAAGAATGTCGATTTTAGGATTGGCAACTCAGGACGACGAAAGTACATAGGCGCAAAAGATAAGGGCTGGTTCTATATAAGTGACATCCCCAATATTGTGGAATTTATGAAGGAAACCAACCGCCTGATGCCAGAATGGGAAAAGGAATTTGCCGATATGATGGCTCGGCAGACTGCTCTATACGAAAATGAAATCAGGAAAGAAGAACGCGAGTCTGTGTTAAACGGTACCAGTATTGGTCGTATATTGTCAAATAGACTAAATGTGCAACTTATGGGGTGTCGCGAAAAAAAGAATTTAGTCTGGAGTAGTTTCAACAAACAATTCCCAGAAGCAAACGCATCATTAAAAAACATTAGTGTAGAAAAAAACAACCACTGGGATATTATGATTAAAATCAATGCGCGTAATGATTGCTGTAATAGTTTTCGCGAAGTGGAAATTGATATGAGGTTTCTAGAGAGGATTGACAATCTTATGCCAGCTTGGATTGATGAGTGCGAGCAATGGGAATACGAGTACGAAAAACTGAAAAAGTCGCATGAGATAAAGGAAATGGGCGTCAAGACACTAATAAAACAAAAGATGAAACAGCTCGGCTACGAATACAACATCACGCCAAACAATCAGTCGATTACGCTCTATATCAAGCTCGAAAAGGCAAGAATGTTTAAGTTGTCGCTTCCTTACCGTTCAATAGAGGTAGTCAACAAGCGACTAGATATGCTTGCCGAGGCTGTAAAAGCTGTAAACAATATCGACAATGCATTTCGGATAACAAACGAGCAAAAATACATAAGATGGGAAAGGGAGTCGGAGCGATGAAAGCAAACAAAACGGAATATCAAATACTTAGTCCTGTTTTCGAGGATTGCTGGAATAAGTTTTCGGCGGAATTTCCTCATATACCGCACCCAATAATGCGCATTGGCAAGAACAAGAAAACTTGGGGGCTTTGTTATGGTTGCACTCCTGCAAAAATTAGTCTAAGCAAGGCGCTGGCGAAGATGCCATCGAAGTTTCAGCAACATGTGATTTTCCACGAATTGTGCCACATCATCTACCCCAACCACCGTCGTGAGTTCTACGACCTTCTCGACCATTTCGACCCAACACACCAAAAACAGAACGACCGCACAAACGAGCGACTTGCAAGGATGGAGGAAATGAAGAAGAAAGTGATGGAAGAAATGGGAAAAACTTAAATCATACGACATGTTTTGGCATACGTATATTCTATGTTTGCTCCGAATTCTGGGCTGTTTTTCTCTGATTCTGTTTAAATGGACTTCGGCAAAAAAGGAGAATGCAGCGCAATAATGTTTAAAATAGAAGTCCTGTTATTGTTTAAGTTATGGCTTTATTAAGAATTACAACCAAGCACGAGAGCAATGTAAACGGCGTGCACATTGAGAAGGGATTGTCAGTAGAAGTTTTATCACCGACAGTTGCTCCGTTCAGCAACCCAAAGGCAAAGGAAGAAATTGCAAAGGCTTTCATGACAAAGTACGGAGTTGATTTAAAGAAGGCTAATGCCCTCGGCAACGCTAGCCTCTTCGTGGTAGAAAAACTCAACTGATTCCTGAAACTTCCAGATTTTGATTAAGGCGTGCATTGTTGTGCGCCTTTTTTGTACCTTTTTGATGAAAAAAAGTAAGGTGTGACAAGATTTGGCGGACATAGCATATTCCTTTGTTGTCTATAACGTAAAACTACATAACGAAATGGAAATAGTTAAGATTTTGACAACTACAGAAATACAGGGACTTGAAAAATGGATTTGCGATATGTATGAAAAAAAGTACACCGGCAATATTGAGCCTAAACGAATGCGCTGTGTGCTTGATTATTCGATGAATCGGCGCAAGCAAATTATCAATGGCGAATTGATGAAACATGAAAACGAATTATTGTCAGATATTGTATCGTTTAATGACGCTTTGAAAGCTGCTTTTCTTAACATGTGGGAACTAGTTTCCGACATTCACAAGAAAATCAACTATGAACATCGTGATATTGTTGCTAGTCTATGGTTTGATACTAATTATCCCCAAAAACATCCGTTATCTGGAGAAAAAAGCAAAGTGGCGTATAGCCAATCAACTTTATGGGAGGCACTAACCGACAATGACCTACATCAAGAATATAGTTATGGAATATACCCTAGCCTTTATTTGGATAATATAGAAAAAGAAACTTTTGACAATTACATCGGGATATCAACAAAAACACCAAATTGGAACGAAGGGCTTGACACTAATTTGACAAAGGATTTACACCTAATTATGCCTTTCCATGATTTGTTTGAACATACTATGTTTGCATTGTCAGACTTCATATATGTTAGAGATTTCCATATCGAAGTAAATGTTAAAATGGATTATAAAATTCATTACAAGTAAGACTTTTGATGGACGAGCATTTCAATAACCAGCAAATAATTTTCAAAAGAATAATCATACGACACATTTTGGCGTATGATTATTCTATGTTTGCGCAATAAAACTAAAGCGATAGAACTATGACAATTAAGAAAGCTAAAGTATCGTTCACTCGGTTGGAGGATTTCTCCATGAACCAACCACAAACAGTAAGTTTGCCCTACATGAGTATAACATATACCGACAAACCAAAGAAATCGGTATTTTTAGACGCACAAAAAGTGACGGAAGATTCCTACAAGGGTTGCAGTTTCGGAGAAGGATTTGTAGTATTACATATTGGTAATGAATACATGATGTTTTCGGAATCAGGCAAATTTTTGTCGGCTTTGCCAAACAACATCGGAGAATTGGTCATGATAAATCCAGATCTTTTTGAAGTTAGAATGGAATGTAAAAAATGAGCGAAAGCGGTTATAATTTGCAATAAGATGTTGGATAATTGGGCAAAATGATTATATTTGCAACTCACAATAAATGTTGATTATATTATGACAGATACAGAGATAAAAGAATGTCAAGAATGGTTGGATAAACTAAAACTTGACGATATTCCGAAACACAAAGGTTGGCAACGTTCATTGATGGATATTACTGGAGTTACGCACCATGAGAATATGTGGTCTGACATATATAGTTTCTTTTTTAATGTCAAAGAAGAACACAATATGAAAGACTTGTTCATACGAAGTTTAGAAAAAACAGCAAAACTTGAGCAAGGTTTCCTTGAAGAATTTAAAATAGACCGAGAATATGTCGTAAAAGACAAAAAAAGAATTGATATTTTACTCACTGACAAAAAGAAAAGTAATGCTATTGTTATAGAAAACAAGGTGTACCATACTTTAAATAATGATTTAAAATTGTATAAAGAAAGTGTTGAAGCAAAAGGCTATGAGAATGTTGAAGTAATAGTGTTAGGTCTGTCAAAATATAATCTTGACAGATATCAAAGTATTACGCATTTAGAACTTCTTAATGAGATTATGAAAAATATCCATGAGTATCTGCCAGAAGCGAAACCTTATCACATATATTTATTGCAAGAATTTTATAAAAACGTTAAAAATCACACAAATATGATTGGTAAAAACGAAACCGATTTCTTTTTTGGGAATAGAGAGAAGATTACTAAAGTTCATGATGTATATAGAGTTATTAAGGAATACATTACAGACATTATGACATTGAAAAAAGACTCTGTATTGAAAAATTATATAGATAGCCAAAAATTAGAACTCAAAAAAGAAAAAACAGGAGAGAATGAAGAGTATGTTAAGTATATATTCAAAAGTAATAAAGATGTTATGTTGACCTGTTTCTATAAACGAATACTAAGGCCAGGAAATGATTCGAGCCCCCATATATTAGTTGTTTTTGAAATTCAAAATAAAGTCAAAAGTAGTGTAGAGAACAAGCATGATCATTTTAGAGCCATACTAAACAATGAGTTTCCAATGTTAAAAGAATCGGAAAAACATGGTAATATTTGGAGACATTATGCAAGTTTGAAAATTGATATTGATAGTCAAAGTTTAACAAAACTTCCATTGGTTATACAGGAAAAACTTGCTGAAAGCAAAATTATTGAACTAGGGAAAAAGATAATCGAAGAAACAAAGAAGCAATAAATTAATTTTCACTTTTCCCCGCCCCTCCCAGCGGGGATTTTTATTCTCTCCTCTTCATAAAATGTGTAAATTACCATCCAAAATGGTTCATAAAATATGTAAAATCACAACTAAAAACCTTCATAAAATGTGAGGAATATTGATTATAAATGATTTAGAAAAATTTGCAGATATTCATAAAATGTGTAAATTTGCGGTTGAAAATGTACATAAAATGTGAAACGCTATGATGGAACGCAAAATAGACAAATATCTGCTCAACTGGAAAAACAATCCCAACCGAATGCCGTTGATTGTGCGCGGTGCAAGGCAAGTGGGGAAAACATACTCGATACGGCAGTTCGGAAAAACCTACAAGTCGTTCGTTGAGATTAACTTCGTAACTAATCCCGAATACAAGCAAATATTTGCAAACGGATTCGGTGCCAGTGAAATCGTATTGCAGATTAGTCTGATAAACCCTAACTTCAAATTCATAGAAAACGATACATTGATTTTCTTCGACGAGGTACAGGAATACCCCGACTGCACTACTAGTCTCAAGTTCTTCAAGCAGGACGGACGGTACGATGTGATTTGCTCCGGCTCGATGATGGGACTCAACTACAAGGAAATAACCTCGGTAAGCGTTGGCTACAAAACCGACATTACCATGTATTCTCTCGATTTTGAGGAATTTCTGTGGGCAAAAGGTTATACGCCCGAACTCATAGAGAACATTTTCCAGCATCTTGTGGAAGTCACGCCGTTTTCGCAACTTGAAATGGATGTGCTCCGCGAAAAGTTTCTCGAATACATAACAGTAGGCGGAATGCCTGCAATAGTAAGCAATTTCATAAATTCTGGCAACTATAGCGATACGCTTGCAATGCAAAGGCAACTTCTTCTCGACTACGAAAACGACATCACCAAATATGCCCGAGGAATTGACAAGGCAAAAATAAAGAATGTGTATCGCAACATTCCTGTCTTTCTGGCAAAGGAAAACAAGAAATTCCAAGTCACCAAGGTTGCCGCACACGCCCGAAGCCGCGAATACATCGGTTGCGTTGACTGGCTCAACGATGCGGGCATAATCAACATCTGCTATTGCCTGTCGTTCCCCGAATTGCCATTGCGTGGCAACTACGACGAAGCAAAGTACAAGATTTATTTCCACGACAACGGTCTTCTTATGGCAAGCCTCGACGAATATTCGCTTGCCGACCTGCGCCAAAACAAAAACCTTGGCATATACAAGGGGGCAATTTACGAGAATGTTGTTGCAGAAGCATTTGTAAAATCGGGACTTCCAACTTATTACTATAAGAAGGAAAATGCCCAGCTCGAAATGGATTTCTTCGTCCGCGACACCAACAGTCTTGTCCCTGTCGAAGTGAAAGCCAAGGATGCTGCTACCGTATCGCTCAACAATCTGATAAAGAGCGACTCGTACCCAGACATAAAGTACGGAATAAAACTTTGCAACAAAAATGTAGGTTTCAACGGAAAGTTCTACACCTTCCCGTATTTTACGGCATTCCTGCTAAAGAGATGGATAGAGGTGCATAATGGATAGGGCGAAGTCTTCATAAAATGTGTAAATTGCACTCCAAAATGGTTCATAAAATGTGTAATGACATTTGCAAACTATTTCCATCATCCGCCATTTTTTGTCGTATCTTTTTTGTAGTTTTGCAGAAACAAACAAAAAAGACAAACGCAACATGGATACAAAATCATTGATTTCCAATTATGTATGGCTAATTGACTTCATACGCAGAAAAGGCAGTGTTCCGTTCAAGGAAATAAACAAAGCCTGGCAACGCAGCGAACGCGACGGTGGTTTGGAACTTAGCAAACGAACTTTCCTGCGACACATCAACGACATTGCCGACATTTTCGGCATCGACATAGAATGCGAGGGATGCGGTGAATACAACTACTTCATCACCTACGACGACAGCAAGTCCGACTCTACAAAAAACTGGCTGCTAAACTCAATGTCGCTGCACAACTTCGTATGCGATAGCCAGCAACTGAAAAAACGTATCCTGCTCGAAAATATCCCGTCGGGACAAAAGTTCCTGACAACTATCATCGAGGCAATACGCGACCTGACCGTGCTACATATATGGTATCAGGGATTCGGAAAACACGAAAGCGATTTCGAGATAAAGCCCATCTGCGTAAAACTGTTCCGCCAACGCTGGTATGTTTACGCCAAATCGCAGGTCGGCAACCGCATCTACGCCCTCGACAGAATAAACGAAATCGAAGTTACCGACAAAAAATACAAGTTCCCCGACATCGCCCCCGACGAAACTTTCGAAAACATAATCGGCATAAGCATTACCAATGCAAAAGTCGAGCACGTTGTCCTAAAGGCATACAAAGGCGAACAATACGGCCACCGCGACTGCTACCTTCGCTCGCTTCCGCTACATAGCTCGCAAAAGGAAAATCTGGCAAAGTCAAACGATAAATACGCCATCTTCGAATACGACATAAAAACAACCTACGAATTGATACAGGAACTCCTTACCATGAACAACGAGGTTGAAATCATGGAACCGACTTCACTACGTAACCGCATGAAGGAAACCATTGATTCTATGGAAAAAATGTACAAAGGCAAACAGACAGGGAAACAAAAAAGGTGAAAATATAATATTACACCAACAAAAAAACGGAATCAAGTTCTGAATGACATTCCGTTTTTTTTCATTATCAATTGACACTATTATCCATTTATTCCAAATATTTCTTCAAAAATCTCTCCATCGCATGATAAAACTCGAACCTGTTTTCCTCGTTGTGGAAACCATGGCCTTCGTTGTCCTTAACCATATAATCGACCTCCACGCCACGCTTGCGCAAAGCCTCTACCATCTGGTCGGATTCAGCCTTGTTGACACGCGGATCATTGGCTCCCTGCGCAATAAATAACGGACGTACAATCCTATCGGCATTCAAAGCTGGCGAATTGGCGGCAAGCATCTCTTTGTCGGTCTCGGGATTACCCACCTGCTCGTACATCATCTCCAACATTGGCTTCCAGTACGGCGGAATAGTGTTCAAGAAGGTAAACAAGTTAGAAACGCCTACATAATCAACACCGCAAGCAAAAAGTTCAGGAGTCTTAACCAATGCCTGCAAGGTGGCATAACCACCATAGCTTCCGCCGTAAATAGCAATTCGCTTCGGGTCGGCATATCCATTTTCAATCAGCCACATAACGCCATCGGTAATGTCATCCTGCATTGTCTGTCCCCACTGCTTGTACGACAATTCCTTGAACTTGCGACCAAACCCTGTAGAGCCGCGGAAATTCATCTGAAATACAGCATACCCCCTATTTGCAAGGAACTGCACCTCCGAATCGTAGCCCCAATAGTCGCGTGCCCACGGACCACCGTGAGGAATTACAACAGTAGGCAGATTTCGCGCAGTTTCGAGCGTATAGCCATTCGGCAAAGTAAGGTAAGCCTCGATTTGCAAGCCGTCGCGCGAAGTATAAACCACTGGAATCATCGACGACAATTCCTCCTCTTTCAGCCACGGAGAAAGGTCGGCAATCTTGCTAATCTTGTCGGCATTGACATCGTAGAGGTAATATGCGCCACGTGTGCGGTCGTTGCCGACATAGATTATTCTCATATCCTCGGCCTTATTGGTGGCTGCTGTACCGAACTTGTGGTTCGGGAATGCTTCTGTCAGCCTCTGGTTGATGCGCTCAGCCTCAGCGTCAAAGAAATGACGCACAGTATCCTTATGTCCGGCAAACGAAACAGAAGTAAGTTTTTTATGAAGGTTCGACCATCCTACACCAGAAATGTCGTAGCGGTCGTTTGTAAAAATCTCCTCAAGTTCCTCGGCTGTAGCAGGATTCATGAGCACCAGAGCCGACTTGTCGCGCCCGAGATTGGTGATGGCATACACATTCTTGTTGTCGGCGGTAAAAACAATTGCCGACACATCTTCCTTGAACGAAGTGCGGATCACAGGACGGAAATCCTCGTCCTCGGTATCGCGGTAGAGCATCTCCTGGTCCACACCATCAACTATCGAATAGGCTATTCGCAGTTTGCCGTCGTGGTCGGTCATCCAAGCTTGGATGTTGCCTGGATTTTCGGCAAGCATGGTCATTTCGCCGGTTTTAAGGTTCAGTCGGTACGGGTCGAAAATCTCAGGATTGCGCTGATTGGTCTCGATTAGAATTTCATCGTCGATTTCCTCGAGATCGTCAAGAATATGGGTGCGCACACCTTTCATTTTGGTATATGGACGCATATCGGTACCATCGGCATCAACGCCATATAGCTGGAAATTCTCGTCGCCACCATCGTCCTTCATAAAAAGGATTCTATTGTTGTTGGCCCACATGTAACCAGCAATATCACGCTCCTCCTCGAAAGTAATTTGCTTGGGTTCACCTAGGTCGATGCCACTTACAAAAATGTTCATTCTCGACTTGTATGGAGCCATATACGAAATGTGCTTGCCATCGGGCGAAATGTCAAACGACGACTTTTCCGAATTGCGAAAAAAGTCCTCTATTGGAATTATGCGAACCTTATTGTTTTCCATTGTCATAATTTTTGTGCAAAGATAACGCAAAATGGTTACGATTTCAAATCATTGAATTTTGAACTTTAAACGTTGAACCTGAAACTTGAAACGTGAAACGTGAAACCTGAACGGCGAAGCCCTCAACGAAGTTAAACGTGCGCAGCACATAGAAACTCAGAAACGGCTCAGCCATAGAAACCAATTGTTAGTATCTATTCATAAAAACTCTAGTTAATGCCAATTATTTTTTTCATATTTGCACACAAATAAATGTACGATGAGAAAGTGTTTTATTATTGTCATAATATTGCTGGCAACCATTACGTTTGCCAATGCACAGAAATATGTCTTCTTGTTCATCGGTGATGGTATGGGGCAAATAGATGTCGACCTTTATGAAGCATATCTCGCAGAGAAGGAAGGCAAAAGTGGATTCTCACAATCAACAATCAACAAACTGCCATTGCTTTCGATGTGCAGCACGGTTTGCAAAAACCGCCGCATAACCGATTCGGGAGCTGCAGGTTCGGCCATTGCCTGCGGAGAAAAGTTCAACGTTGGAGAAATCGCTTATTCAGAAACCGGCAGCCAGCCGAAATCGATAGCCAAGGTAGCCAAGGAAATGGGAATGAAAGTCGGCATTATAAGCACCGCACCAATGAACCACGCCACCCCTGCTTCGTTCTATGCCAACCAACCCACACGCAAAAACTACTACCAGATAGGTCTTCAGCTTCCAGAAAGCAACTTCGACTTTTTCGGTGGCGGCGGACTGCTAAAGCAGACCGGCAACAAAAAGGATGAAAAGGATTTGATGACAATATACCAAGAGTCCGGTTACTTGACTTTTACATCACTAAAAGCAATCGCTTCACTTAAAAGCCACGACACAAAAGTTATTTTCACCAACGAAACCCTCGAAAAAGACGCAAGCATGCCTTACGCCATCGACCGCGAAGGAGCTCCTGGCAACTCGCTCGCCGAAATAGTGGAAACCGCAATTGTGCATCTCGACAACAAAAAAGGGTTCTTTATGATGGTGGAAGGTGGTAAAATCGACTACGCCGCCCACGACAACGATGCCGGCACAATCATCGGTGAAATGGAGGATTTCGACAATGCCATTGAAGTGGCTTACAATTTCTACTTGCAGCACAAAAACGAAACCATGATAATAATTACCGCCGACCACGAAACAGGCGGTGTATCGCTAGGCATTGCCGACAATGGCTACGAATCGGACTTTGGAATACTTAGCAAGCAGAAAATGTCGATGTCGAAGTTCGCATCTGTAATAAAGAAGCAGACAAAGAACGAAGAAAACGTTTCGATGAAAGACTATACCGACCTGGCATCAAAGTACTTCATGGGAACAGACATGGATTTTTCGGCAGACGAACAAGCATTGCTAAACGAAGCTTACGCTGCAATTAACGCAAAATCGAACCGCGCAAAGGACGAAGCCAAGTCGAAATACAACGGTATCAATCCAATGGCTTATGCTTTCTGCCAGATTATGAACCGCAAGGCGTCGGTAGGATTCTCCACAACAGCCCACACCTGCGCAAAAGTCCCTGTTTATGCAGTAGGAACAACAACTCCTATACTCGACAACACCGAAATTTTCGGTGTAATAAAGTCATTCCTGGAAAAATAATATGTAACAACAAATAATTTTTAACAATATGCAGAATTTAGAATGGTCAAAACTCCCGTTCGGATATGTAAAGACGAACTATAATGTACGTTGCGTTTGGAAAAACGGCAAATGGGGAGAAATAGAAGTTAGTGATTCGGAATACATCAACATCCACATCGCATCCACCGCATTGCACTACGGACAGGAAGCTTTCGAAGGAATGAAGGCTTACCGCGGCAAGGACGGCAAGGTACGTTTGTTCCGCTGGGAAGAAAACTGCAAGCGACTGAAAGACTCGGCTGCCGGCATTTACATGGCTCAGGTTGACGACAAATTGTTCTTCGACATGGTAAAGAAAGTCGTTGAACTCAATGCCGACTTCATTCCACCGTACGGAACTGGCGCTTCGTTGTACATCCGTCCGTTGCTCTACGGTTCGGGCGCAAAGGTTGGTGTTCATCCTGCCGACGAATACACATTCCTCATCTTCGTTACACCAGTTGGTCCTTACTTCAAGGAAGGTTTCAACCCTGTAAAAATCGCTATCATCAGGGATTCGGACCGCGCTGCTCCACTTGGAACAGGTACAATGAAGGTCGGTGGCAACTATGCAGCTAGCTTCCGCGGTCTCGAAAAGGCTCACGAAGCAGGTTACGGCTCACCTATGTACTTGGATTGCCGCGAAAAGAAGTACATCGACGAAATCGGTGCAGCAAACTTCTTCGCAATTAAGGACAACACCTATATCACACCAAAATCGACATCAATCCTTCCGTCAATCACCAACAAGAGCCTCGAAGAAGTTGCCAAGTACATTGGCTTGAAGGTTGAAAGACGTCCTGTTGACGTTGCCGAACTTCCTACTTTCGAAGAAGCTGGTGCATGCGGAACAGCAGCCGTTATTTCTCCAATTGGCGAAATCGTTGACATCGACGAAAACAAGCACTACGTTTACTGCCCCGACGGCAAACCAGGCAAGTGGTCGACAAAGATGTACGAAACTCTCGTTGGCATCCAGTACGGCGATATTCCAGACCCGTTCGGTTGGATTACAATACTTGAAAACATTTAATTGAAAAAGGCATCGCAAGATGCCTTTTTTATTTCAAATCTTCAACCTTTAGCTCAACGAAGTTAACCTTTAGCTCGGCGTAAGCCAAATCTTCGAATTATCAAATTTTCAAATCCTCAATTTATCAATTCTTTCCCAATCCCAGCTCTTTTCCTTTCTGCACCATAAACTCATGGGCTTTTTCGTAATCGTTAGGAATTACGCCGTCGAGAATAGCCTCACGTACGGCATTTTTTATTTCGCCCACTACTCGCGACGGTTCAATACCGAAGTATTCCATAATCTCTTCTCCTGAGATTGGCGGCTGGAAATTGCGTAGCGAATCACGTTCTTCCACTTCCACTATCTTCTGACGCACAAGCTTGAAATTTTCAATGAACTGAGCAACCTTTTTCTCGTTACGCGAAGTAATATCCGACTCGCAGAGGGTCATCAGGGCATCGATATCGTCGCCAGCGTCGACAATAAGACGTCGGATAGCAGAATCGGTAACAATGTCCTCTACGAGCGCGATGGGACGCATGTGCAAATCAACCATCTTCTGTACAAACTTCATCTTCTCGTTGAGAGGCAGGTGCATGCGCGTGAAAATCTTCGGCACCATGTTGGCTCCCACGGTATTGTGAGAATAGAAGGTCCATCCGGTGCCTTCAACGAAGCGTTTTGTCTTCAACTTGCCTATGTCGTGCAACAATGCAGCCCAGCGCAACCAAAGGTCATCGCTTTTTTCTGCGACATTGTCAACTACCTGGATAGTATGCAGGAAAATATCCTTGTGCCCTAGCCCTTCCTGAACCGTAACACCGGAAAGCTGGTACAACTCGGGGAATATGATTTCGAGCAAGCCTGTGTCGAACAATAACTTCAACCCAATCGACGGCCTTTTGCTTTCGAGAATCTTGTTAAGTTCGGTATGAATGCGCTCCTGGGTTATTATCTTGATTCTCTCGCGATTGTCGTGAATTGCCGTAAGGCATTCGGGATGAATCTGGAAATCGAGCTGCGAAGCAAAGCGAATAGCACGAAGCATACGCAATGGGTCGTCGGAAAAAGTTATTGACGGTTCGAGCGGTGTCCTGATGGTACGGAAATATAGGTCTTCCAAACCATTAAACGGGTCGACTAATTTACCGAAATTGCGTTTGTTAAGGCTTATAGCCAAGGCATTTATTGTAAAATCACGCCGCCTCTGGTCATCTTCGATGCTTCCGCGTTCGACAATCGGGTTGCGGCTATCGAAATTGTACGATTCCTTGCGCGCCCCGACAAACTCGAGTTCGGTATCCTTGTATACGAACATCGCTGTGCCGTATGTCTTGAAAATGCTAACCTTCTTCACCTTAAGGTGCGCTGCCAGCTTGCGGGCAAAGTCAACGCCATCGCCATCGACAACAATATCAATGTCGTTCTTGCCCCGACGCTTCAAAAAGCGGTCGCGCACATAGCCGCCAATGACAAAAACATCAACATTTTCGCGTTCAGCGACTTCGGACACTTCCGCAAATATTTTGTCGGACACAAACTCTATGTACTTGCCGTTTTCCAAGACTTACGATTTTTGGACTGCAAAGGTAAGAAAAAAAGGACTTGGAAACACAACTTGTGCAATAGCAAAAAAGCATTACCTTTGTATTTTAATTGTAACATCAAGATTTGATATGAAACCAATAGTAAAGAACGTTCTGACACACGTAGGAATAGTGATAATATTCTTCCTTATTTCCATTCTGTTTTTTGACAAGTTAGTCACCACCAACAAAGTGCTTAACCAAGGTGACGACCGCAACTGGCTCGGAATGGTTAAAGAACAAAAGGATTTTTTGAAGGAGACAGGAATATACACGCACTGGAACAGCGCAATGTTCTGCGGAATGCCAACATATCAGATAACAAACAAACCGCAGGATTCTATTTTCAGAGCAAAGGATATATTGGACCTCGACTGGCTCGGCTGGTCAAAAAACATAGGTATCATATTCCTCTACTTATTAGGATTCTACATAAGTATGGTTGCATTAGGCGTAAATCCATGGCTCAGCGCAATCGGAGCATTGGCATTCGGACTTGGCAGCTACAATATTATAATTATCGAGGCGGGACACTTGTCGAAGGCATGGGCACTGGCAATGGTTGCACCGATATTCAGTGGAATAATACTGACTCTCAAGAAAAAATACATCTGGGGAGGAATACTTTTTACTTTTGCACTTGGTATCCAGATTGGGTTCAACCACCTGCAAATTACCTACTACACTCTCCTATCAGTGATAATCCTCGGAATTGTTTATCTGATTTACGCAATAAAGGACAAGACCTTCAAACAGTTCGGAACGGCAATTTGCATACTTATAGTAGGCGCAATCTTTGCAGTTGGTGGCAATGCCCGCCTGCTTATGACCAGTTACGAATACTCGAAATACACCATGCGCGGTGGCTCAGAAATTACCGTCACTCCCGAATCGCTGTCGGGCGACATCGAACACTCGCAAGACAAAAACAAGGTTGGTCTTAACAAGGACTACGCCTTCGCATGGAGCTACGGAATCGGCGAAACATACACTCTTCTTGTTCCCGGAAGCTTCGGTGGCGGTTCTAACGAACCTGTTGACAAGAAATCTGAAACCTACAAGAACTTCCGAATCAAAAATGCTCCGCTCTACTGGGGCGACCAGCCATTTACCTCCGGACCTGTGTACTTCGGTGCAATTGTAGTATTCCTATTCATCCTTGGACTATTCATTGTAAAAGGACCAGAACGCTGGTGGCTGCTCGCAATCACAATCATGGCAATAATATTGTCGTGGGGCAAAAACCTTATGGGTGTCAATGGATTTCTGTTCGACCACCTACCTGGGTACAATAAGTTCCGCACCCCGTCGATGAGCCTCGTAATTGCAAATGTAGCAATGGTAATGATGGCTGTCCTTGCCCTGAAGAACATTTTCGACAACGGAATCGACAAGAAAAAACTGAAAATTGCCCTTTATGCATCTACAGGTATTACATGTGGCATAATACTTATTGTATTAATTATGTCTGGTTCTTTCTCGTTTGCAGGTGCAATCGACGAACAGATGGCGCCACAGTACGGTGACGGCTGGCCAAAAATCCAGGAAATTTTCATTCAGGACAGACAGGACTTGTTCTCTTCCGATTCGTGGAGATCGATAATACTAATTCTGCTTTCGGCTGCAACAATTTTCTTTGCAATCAACATGAAGGAAAAGAAACAAAAAGTTGCCATTATCGTAACCACTGCCGTAATCGCCCTGCTAGTAATCTTCGACCTGTGGACAGTCGACCGCAGATACCTCAACGACGACAGCTACATGTCGAAAAAGGAAGCCGAACTGAAGCCTACAAAAGACGATAGCACAATCGACCAGTACGCAGAACGCTTCGGCGACAAGGATTTCCGAGTTATGAATTTAACTACAAGCACGTTCAACGACGCACGCACATCGGCATTCCACCATTCGATAGGCGGATACCACGGGGCAAAATTCCGTCGCTATCAGGACCTCATCGACTTCTACATGGTGAAAGAACTGAACATGAACGTAATAAACATGCTGAACACTCGATACTTCATTGTTCCCGACCAGCAAGGATCGAGCATGGTACAGCGCAATCCTGCAGCTCTCGGAAGTGCATGGTTTGTTGATGGATGCCAGTTGGTTGACGATGCAAATGCAGAGATTCTCGCGCTCAACGACTTCAATCCCGCCGACACTGCGATTATCGACAAGAGGTTTGCAAGCTATGTTGAAGGTAAAAACCTGTCGCGCGATACTACTTCTGCCATCGAAATGACACACCAGAAACCATACAACCCAGATTATCTGGTTTACAGCACAATTGCCGACAAGGAACAACTGGCTGTATTCTCCGAAATCTACTACGCGCCCGACTGGAAAGCATACATCGACGGACAACCAGCCGAATATTTCCGTGTCAACTACATACTCCGCGCAATGGTTATACCAGCCGGACAGCATAAGGTTGAATTTATAAACGAAGCTCCGATGATTAAAGTATGGGACATTGTTTCGATAGCATTCTCTGTTTTACTAGCAATCTTGGTTGCAGGTGCCATTTACCTGAAATACAAGAAAGAAAAGGCACAGAAAATCGCTGTCAAAGCATAATTGGAAAATGATTTCAGTAATTGTCTGCACATACAATCGAGCCAAGTACCTGTACGATGCGTTGTCGCGTATTGCCAACAACGACTATCCTGCCGACGACTACGAAATTGTACTCGTCAACAACAACAGCACCGACAATACATTAGATGAAGCCGACAGGTTCAGACATGACTATCCCAATATAAACATTAAGATTGTTACCGAACTGCAAAACGGACTATCGCAAGCACGCAATAGAGGTATAGAAGAAAGCAAAGGTGAATTTCTAATTTTTCTTGACGACGACACCTCTGTAGGCAAAAACTACCTGCGCTCACTTAGCGAAAACCTTAAGAATCATAACATCCTGGCTTTCGGAGGAAAGGTCGTTCCTGTTTTCGAAACTGGAATACCCAAGTGGGTATCATGCTGGACAATGCCCTTATTTGCTGTCACAGACAAAGGCGAAGGAACTGGAATGTTCAACGGAATGTCGTACCCGGTAGGAGCAAACATGGGCGTAAACCGCTATGCATTTGAGAAATACGGAACATTCGACACACAACTTGGCAGAAAGTGGAACATGCTTCTAGGCGGCGAAGAAAAAGACTTCTTCTATCGACTGAAAGCAGACAAACAAAAAATATATTATTTCGGAAACATTGCCGTTGAACATCTCATACCTGCATCAAGAACCACATACGATTACATAAAAAAAATTGGAATAGGAATTGGAAAAAGCGAACGTATCAGGTACAAAAAGAAAAATCCGATAAGAGTGTTCACAAAGGCAATATGGGAAATTGCCAAAAACTGCGGTTCTGTACTGCTATGGGCATACTACGCAATTAGTTTTCGTCCTTCGAAAGGAAAGGCTATAATAATCCTCCGAAAAAATGTCGTTGCGGGATTCTTGAGAAATAGCTAAACGCAACTATTTTAGTCTTTCTGCCAGCATAAACGCATCGTGCATATTGTCTTCTAGCGAACAGTATTTCCATTCTCCATAACGTCCGATAGAATATATTCCTCGCGAATTCAACAAATTCATCTTTTCAACCTTGTCGGTTTCCGACTTCTGTGTGATATGAACATAAGCAGGATTCATCACAACGCATTCATAGTCGACAACTTGTTCCGAACCGACGATTCCAACTTTCTTTAAATCGGCTAGAACACGCTTATACAATGCCTTTTCATCCACCATATCGTTATGAGCGAATCCGACTTCCACGTACAGCGACATTTTGTCAAGGCCAATAATATTGTCATAGAATCCTACACGATAGAAAACTATGTCCTTATCGGGGAAATATATCCAGTTGTTTTTCGTATCGGCACCTTTCCTGTCGAAGCCAATATTGAACACAACAACCTTGTTGCACGAATACACATTTCTGTCGTATGGCACCTGTGCCATATCGAGCAGACATGGGAACGGAACCGTCGAAATCAAATTATCGTATTGGATTGTTCGCTTGTCGGTTACGGCTATTTTTTTCTCGATATCAATAGAAACGAGCTGCTCATTCAAGGCTATTTTATTAGCATCTACCCTTGAAGCTACCGACTCTACAACCTTTATCACGCCTCGTTTAGGATACAAGAAAAACGAATTGTACGACTGATTCCTGGAATTTCTGAAATTCAATATTATCTGTTCTTTGTCGGCGTATGGAAAGAAACGTCCCATTGCATCAACATCAAGACTGTCAAGGTCCGTTGCATACAGTTTCTCATTATATGGGATTAGGAATTTTTCGGAAATAGACTTACCGAACTTTGCATACAACATTTCCTTGAAAGATTTGACATCGCCTTCACGTTTTACTGCGAAAAGATCGTACAGGCAATCAATAAATTCTTCCTTTTCGAGCTGATGTATATTCATCTGGAAAGGATAATCAACAAGACGACCTTTGTAATATATCTGTGTATATTTATAAACATTAAGGACTTCGTCCTTAGACAACTTTTCCATTACATAATCCTTAATTTCCGGGTGCTGGAAATGAAAGAAATGTCCAGAATAGTCCCATACATAGTCGCCCGAATAATGAGTACGGCAATATCCGCCAATCTCACTTTCCTTTTCAACTATCAAATAGTCGTTAGATGTTCGCGCTGCGTAAGTAAGTCCCGTTATTCCTGCTCCAATTATTAAATCCATACTGTTTTCACGTTATAATCTTTATACGACATATTCTTTGCGCCTCGAGTAATATTTAATAAACTTTACTGCAGACCGTGGGAATGTCCTGATAAATGCCATTAGCGCGCGCAATTTGAAATTAGACCTGTAGAAGCGATTCGACTTGTAGTCGGGAATCTGCCTCAGCAATTCGTCATATATGGAAGCTATTGTTTCCTTGTTAGGATCAGTCGAATTCGTCACATAATTGAAAACCGTGGACAGATACCCTTTCTTGATGTACATAAAATCGACTTCCGGCTTGAAGTTATCGTAAACTCCGTTTTGCTTCGAAAATGCAAGCAACTTATTAAAAACGGCCAGACGTTTCTGGTATTTCGTGCTATCCTTTGTGGTACACACCGACCCCGGACGAATAAGATACAGATAAAATGGCTCGTCAACGTATGAAATCGACTTTGCAAGCATCAGTACGCACGAAACGAAATAACTGTCGTCGGCACTTCGTTCCTCTGGAAAACGGATATTGTACTGGTCAATCAACGATTTCCTGTATATAAGCGAAGTAAACTGCGAAACATAGTGAGTAAGGAAATATGAACGCTTTTCATCAGAAATTTCGCCATTGCCAATAAAAGGATTCTTCAGTATATCGCCACGACGCCCATCGGGGTAAACCTTTTGCATCTGACAACAGCACAAATCGCTGTCGTACTTTTTTGCTTCGGCATACATCCTATCAAACATATCATTTTCAATCCAGTCGTCGCTATCAACAAAGGCGATATATTCACCTTTTGCATGAGGAATTGCAAAATTACGAGCCATACCAGCACCCAAGTTGTGCTCAGGTTTAAGGAAGACAAACTGGTCTTTGCGAGGATGGTCGGCGATCATATTCTGCACCAGCTCGATGCTGTTGTCGGGTCCATGGTCGTCCACAAATATGAACTCCATATCGTCAAGAGTTTGCGACAGCAACGAAGCAGTACATTTTTCAATATACTGAGCAACACCGTAAACGGGAAGTATTACTGAAACTTTCACCATAAACAATATTCAAAAAAGCAAAATTACAAAAAAATAAGACACCGCCACCACCTAAATATTCTTTTCGCCTTGGCAAAACGCCAAGTTGTTATTTTCCATTGATAGTATCTTCAATAATCTGCAACATCTTCTGCGATGGCAGCACTCCGTCTTTTGAAGCCAGATAATCGTCATAAAACTGCTTTCTTTGAACCTTCATAGGATCATTACCTTCTACTACCACATCCTTGAGAAAATGTTCAATATCATCAATCGAAAGTCCATGGTAATGACAATCAAACGCCTTGATACCAAATGGATTGAACTTATCGGACATATCCTCATCCTTACACAAATACATCACAGGCTTTTGTGTAAAAATGTACTCTACTGTAAACGAGCCACAATCATGAATCATAGCATCGGATGTAAGGAACAAATCCTCGTAGCTATCGGTTACCAGCTGAGTATTTTCCATGCTTTCCCATCTACGATAATAATCCTCGGTTTTCTCTTCACCCCACACCTGCTGCAACTTGAATTTTAGCAGTTGGTGAGGCTTGAAAGCAAACTGTATATCGTCGGAATACTTCTCGGCCAGAGCCAGAATAGCCTCACCATTATCCATAAACGTAGCATTATTGTCGAAATCAATGGAATGGTGCGGAGCGTATATGACACGTTTCTTAGGCTTCGATTGCTTTTTCCATTCATCGTGCGGAGAATGGTTTGGATTCAGAAAGACTTCTGTCGCAGGATGTCCCGACACTACAACATTTTCGGCATTATTACGCGAATACTTGTATGCCAACTCCTTATGAATTGGAGTCTCAACGAAATAAATTCCTACAATATTGGTTGAAATAAGATTATAGTTGGTCTTGTAATAATTGAGCGACGTAATGGCGTATGGCAAATAACAAGTCAATGTATCCTTGTAGTGATATATAAAGTTTTGAGGTAAAGTATCTTTGTACGGTGCCGTGAAAAACACAATATCGGGATGATACAATTTCTTCACATCCAGCCACTTCCCCGATTTATCATCATATGGAATTACATATTCATACCCTTTGCTTTCAGCAAACTGACGTGTTCGCTCAAGCACTTTCATCATCTCATCCTTCTCGAACCCCTTGTATTGCGAATAAAGAGTAATCACAATGTAAGGATGATAATGTGGATCTTTTTGCATAGCCTCGAACAAGGTATCATGCTTCCACATGCCAGGAATAGACAAAAAGAAGGCGACATCAAGGCAGTCCTTTCCTTGCAGTTTATGAGCTGCTTGCAACTGAGCGGCACGGAACTTCCTTATGTACCAGTTTGTAATAGGTTTGAAATGATTGCGTAGCAAATCCTTATACGCCCACAATAAGCGCAGCTGATACATATATGATTTGTCTATCGACTTCATTACATCAAGGTTTTCAGTCCTCAAACATATTCAAGAAACGCTCGGCGCACCACAACTGCCATTTCTGATTACCAGTAAACTTTGTCATATCAAGATTTTCCTTGAATTCTTTGCGTTTTGGACCCTTCCAGTCGGCAAAATACACATCCACCGGTCGTGGCATAGGATTCTTGTCGGGTATAGGAATTTCAGGATAACGCATACTCATAAGCCCGCGAATAAGATATTTTGGTTCTCCGTTCCTTATACGGTTCAAATCCAACGGCTCCGCCATCTTCAACCTTGCATACGGATCGTAATACGGCATACCAGCTACAGAAAAGGCATTCTTGTACGAGCTATAACTTTCCGTTATCATTAGCCCCTGCATAAACCCAAGAAAATCTATTTTATTATTGTCCTTGCGGAAAGGTTCGAAAGCATACGACATATCAACGGGATTCCTCAACACTTCTTCTGGGTCTATGGAATAATAACGTTTGACAAAAGCATCGAAATCCCAATCTTTCGACAACAACTTATCCATACCGCCGAAAACATAATCGCTACCATCGCCAATAAGCATAATTTCCACACCATCTTTTTGGGCCTGCAATGCCGCTTGAAGAATTTGAGGCTCAATGGAATGCACTGGAGCGCACTTAGACTTCATGCAGGCATCCACATGCTTTAGCACTGTATCCCATGAGATATCTACATAATGCAGATTCAGATTACAACGTCTGGCATAATACTCAGCTCGCATTAGTTCTTCATTCTGAAATTCACCGCCCAAAAATCTAAACGTATAGGCTTCTCCACCACCAATATATGAAGCTACAATCGCACTATCCATTCCTCCAGATAGCATAATGCCTATTTTTCTGCCCTTAAACTGCAAAAGCAGCTTCTCAATTGCATTACCTATTTCTTCGGAAGTACGCACAAAAGTCTTCTCAGAATCGGGAATCCGGACAATATTCTTGTGCTGCATTCCCTCATAAAAGTCCTTGCCATCAGCATCAATAAACCTGAAGGCCATATATGAACTCAAACAATAATCTTTATCTGCCATAATTATTTATCCTCATTATTTATCTTGAGAGCCTTTTGTGCCGATTCGTCGGTCCAACCACGAACCTGCTGCAATGTATACGTTATTTTTGTTGAAGAAATTCCTTTTGTGTATGGGAAATAAACTATTCTTATTCCTTCCTTCTTGAATTTCTTCTCGTATTCTTTCCACTTGTCGGTTCCGTACCAGTCATCACCTACAAACAAGACTTTTGCACCAAGTTTCTTGCATGCAGTAAGCTTATCCATATCATACTGGGGAACCGCAGCATCTACATAACGGCAACTGCGTACAATCTCAATCCTGTCCTCAAATGGAATCATAGCCTGCTTGCCCTTGTATGCTACCAAATCATCCACCGTAACTCCTACTATCAACTTGTCGCACATACCTTTGGCATTCTTCAAAAGATTCAGATGTCCAATATGAAACAAGTCATATACACCAGTTGTGTAACCAATTATCTCATCATCTTCCGAACCTTGCTTTTTTACACCGGCCGAGGATTTTTTCTTCATTTCCTGCACTTCTTTCTGAAGTCTTTCATAGGCTTCAAATATCTCGCTTTTAGTATTTTTTAATGTAAGTTTCATAATCTTTATATAGAATATCCAAACATATGATATTATACCTATTTCAAAATAATATAATTGGCAAAGATAATAAAGATTTTCAGTATAATAATTGCATTTTTGGAAAACTAGGCCATTTCATCTAGAAGAACCTTCACCATTTCCAAATCCTTCCTGAAGGTTACCTTTATATTTGAATCATCGCCATCGACAATGAAAATCTTTTCTTCGGGAAGATAACGGGAAACTACTCCACAATCGTCTGTTGCAACAAAATTCGGGTCGGCAAGTGCCAGTTCGTACGCACGGGCAATAGTCTCGCGGCGGAATGCCTGCGGGGTCTGCTGACAACGCAACTGCGAACGCTGCAATATCTCGCTAATCATACGCCCCGACCCGTCAACCTTCACAATGGTATCGGTTGCAGGTACAGCAACTGCGATAGAATCATATGTCTCGAGCGCCGAAACCACATCCGAAATTATCCTCTGCGAAACCATCGGACGGACTGCATCGTGGAAAATCAGATTGCAATCCGTATCTTCGTATGCACGAATTGCAGAAAGGCTTGAATCATAGCGTTCCTTGCCTCCATTCAGGATATGTTTCAGTTTTGACCACGAGCTTGCGGCTTTTATTTCTTCCATCAGCGGAATAAAATCCTTGTTTACGACCACTGCAATCTCGTCAATGCCAACATTTTTCTCGAAGGCATCAATCGAATATTCGACAATCCGCCTTCCGCCCACCTGCAAAAACTGCTTGGGCAAGTCTCCACCAATGCGACGACCGCTTCCGCCAGCCAAAACTACAGCAATATTCAATCTTTCCAATGCCATTTTATTCTATGCTAACAACCTTAAACTCGGTACGACGGTTTTGCGCACGCCCCTCCTCGGTGTCGTTGGTGGCAATCGGAACCGAAAAGTCGTATCCGCTGTACGACAGGCGTTCCTTCGCAATCCCCTGCGACACAAGGTAGTTGTAAACCGATTTCGCACGATTTTCCGACAAGGTCTTGTTGTAGGCCTTGGTGCCAACGTTGTCGGTATGACCGCCGATTTCTATCTTCATCTTCGGATTGGCATTCATATACTCCACAACCTTACCCAGCTCGGTGTACGAATCGGGCAGCAAGTCGTAGCTGTCGGTCTTGAAGAAAATGTTTTTCAGAACCACAGTCACGCCCTTTTCTATCGGTTGCAACGGGATATTCATGATGTACGGCTGCTCGGGATGCTCGAGGTTGGTGAGCGAAAAGTTCTCGGAATAGAACAGATAGCCCTCACGCGAAACATTGAAGGCATAGTCTTTGTCGATTGGCAGACATACCATATATTCGCCGTCCTTGTCGCCAGAGTAGATGTCCACCAGCTTTTCGCCGCTCTCTATGTCGAGCATTTCGCATTTTGCCTTCAATCTCTCGTTGGTCTTCGAGTCGTATATGTAACCTTTTACATACGTAACAGTCACCGGCTTCACCTCGGGCGGAAGTTCGAAGCAATAGATGTCCAGGTCGCGCTTGGTACTCGACGACGAGAACATTGCAAGATCGCCCTTTGCGTTCACAATAAGGCTTCTCTCCTCGCCCAACGTATTTATCGGATAGCCAAGGTTCTTTGGCTTCGACCAGGTTGCACCGTCATCCTCGGTCTTTGCCAAGAACAAGTCATAGCTTCCAAGTCCGGGATGTCCCTTCGATGCGAAATACAAGGTCTTGCAGTCGGGATGTATGAACGGGGAAATATCCTCGTAAGGCGTATTTATCTGCTTGCCAAGGTTTTCGGCAGGTTTCAGGGCATTGCCCCTGCTGTCGATCTGCACGCGCCAGATGTCGGTCTTGCCGACGCCACCCGAGCGCGACGACGAAAAATACAAGTATTTTCCATCCGACGACAGCGACGGGTTGCTCTCCCACGATTCGGTATTCACCGAACGCATATTCTGCGGCTGCGACCACTGCTTGCCTTCCCAGAACATTATGTACAAGTCGCAACTTCCCTTGCCGTCGGGACGGTTGCAAGCCGTTATTACGCAGGTCTTTCCATCAGCCGAAATACATTGTGCGCCCTCGTTGAGCTCGGTGTTGATTCTGCCTGGAAGCGGAGCTGCGCCATCGTACTTGCCCGTCTGCTTGTTGCGGTAGGCATAGAACAAATCCTCGTTCATGTTGCTCTGGCTGCGCGACGGATTGTTGGGATTGAGCGGAATCTGCCTTGTGAACACCAGCATTTCCTCGTCGGCTGAAAGCGACGGCCAGTACTCGTCCCATTCGGTATTTATCTTACCTACGCTGCGAGGCTTGAAGTTCACAGGATTACGCACGGCACTGTCCGAAAAAGTTATGTACTCGCGCAGACGGTCGGTGTCGAACTTCTTGTAGACATTGAGATCGGCATTGGCGTAGAAAAAGTCGATGTAGTTTTTTGCCGAGGCATAGTCGCCGATGCCATAGTTGTGCATGGCGAGCTTGAGCGTTATGCCGTAGTCGAAATGAGCGTCGAGTTCGACAACCTTTTCGTAATAGGCAATCGATGACTTTATATCACCGAGGAAATCATATATTTCCGCTTTCAGCAGATATGCTTCGATAAACATCGGATCCTTGGCGATTGCATTGTCGACCTCCTGCAAGGCAAATTTTACGGTCTGGTCGGTCTTACCATTCTGGTAGTATGCGACAGCCTTCTCGAAACTCTTTATGGCAGCCTTCGACTTGGTATGATATTCCTCGTTCTGCGAAAAAGCGAATCCGCAAATGAGCGAAAGAATCAATATGCAAAATAATTTCTTCATATAATTATCATAAAACAAAAAGCAAGCCGAGAAAAATTCCCGACTTGCAAATATAATAATATTTTAGAAACCTTTATAAGCCCTTGTCCATTGTGAGGAGGAATTCCTCGTTGGTCGGGGTTTGCGGCAGGCGTGCGCGGATGAACTCCATAGCCTCCACCGAATTCATGTCGGCAAGGAACTCGCGCATTACCCACAGGCGGTTTACAAGGTCTGGATTTACAAGCAAATCCTCGCGACGTGTACTCGAAGCTGTAACATCCACAGCAGGGTAAATTCTGCGGTTCGAGAGCTTGCGGTCGAGCTGAAGTTCCATGTTGCCCGTACCCTTGAATTCCTCGAAAATCACATCGTCCATCTTGGAGCCGGTTTCGGTAAGTGCTGTTGCAAGAATTGTGAGCGAACCGCCATTTTCGATGTTACGAGCAGCGCCGAAGAAACGTTTTGGCTTGTGAAGTGCGTTGGAGTCGACACCACCCGACAAAACCCTACCCGAAGCAGGAGCAACGGTGTTGTATGCACGGGCGAGACGAGTGATGGAGTCGAGCAGAATAACCACATCGTGACCGCATTCCACCATACGTTTTGCCTTTTCGAGAACTATGCTTGCAACCTTTACGTGGCGTTCTGCAGGTTCGTCGAAAGTAGAAGCGATAACTTCTGCGTTTACGTTACGTGCCATGTCGGTAACTTCCTCGGGACGTTCGTCGATAAGCAATATGATAAGGTAAACTTCGGGGTGGTTTGCTGCTATTGCATTTGCAATTTCCTGAAGCAAGACAGTCTTACCAGTCTTAGGCTGAGCAACTATAAGACCACGCTGACCTTTTCCTATAGGAGTGAACAAATCGACAACCCTGGTCGAAAGCGTTGCATGACCTTTGCCGGTAATGTTGAACTTTTCGGTCGGGAATAACGGTGTAAGGTGGTCGAACGGAATTCTGTCGCGAACCAATGCCGGATCCAAACCATTTATGCTTATGATCTTAGTCAACGGGAAGAATTTCTCACCTTCCTTTGGCGGACGAACCGAACCTTCGATGGTATCGCCGGTCTTGAGACCGAAAAGCTTTATCTGCGACTGCGAAACATATACGTCATCGGGAGAATTCAGGTAATGGTAATCCGACGAACGGAGGAAACCGTAGTTTTCGGGCATTATTTCGAGTACACCTGTTACGGTAACTATTCCCGAGAAGTCGTAATTTGGCTTTGGTTCCTCTACTGGCTGAGCCTGCGGAGCATTTGCCTGCTGATGGTTGTCGTTGTCGAGTGGCAACTGCTGCTGGCGTGGCTGAGCCTGCTGACCGCCATTGTTATTGTTTTCGTTGCGCGGCTGGTTGTTGCGCTGCTGGTCGAAACGCTGGAAAGGCTTCCTGTTGTCCTGCTGACGGTTCTGCTGATAGCCGCCACTATTATTCTGCTGGAAATTTATAGTCTCTACCTTCGAAACCGAATCGCCCGACACTCTTGCGACTGGCTCGGCATTCATCTTCTGGACTCTCTGGTTCTCCTGATTGTTGAATACCAGTTTTGCACCGACACCGGTTTCATCCAAATGTGTAGTCATTATTGGCGACTGAATCCTTGCCCTGCGCTGACGCCTTCTGGGCTGCGAATTATCATCTGCGCCATCTTCCGAATCCTTTTCGTCATCATCATCGTCTTCGATTTCGCGAGAACGTGTGTTTCTTTCTGGCAAAGGAGCCATTATATCGGTAACTCCAACAAGGAGATCATCATCGTCATCAATATCTTCTTCAAAGTCAGGATCCTCAGCATCCATTATCTTCCTTATCAAATCCTGTTTCCTAAATGCTTCAACTCTTTTGATACCCAAGCCTTTTGCATACTCTCTAAGTTCGGGCAGCAATTTGTCGTTCAATTCTGAATAACTCTTCATTATTAAATGTTATAAAATTTAATCGTAATTTTGTTTTTTCCCCTCAGGGGTAATGTATCAATCAAATAAGTAACAACTTTCAAACCCTACAAGCGGCCGTGAAATTATTTCTATTGTGATTTTTAATCTTCAGAAACGAATTGATTACTTATCAATCGCTGGCAAAGGTATATCTTTTTTGTCAACTAGAAAAAATTTTGACCAATATTTTTTCACAGGCAATCGCCGATATACACTTGTATATATCAGATGATTAGCCCTATTTTCAACACAAAAAGTAAAAATATTCAATGCAATGCTTTACGCACAAGGTGCAGAAACTACCTTACCTTGGCGCCAAGTTCCTTCTCATAGAACATTATGAGCTTCTGCATGATCTTGTCGATTTGCTTGTCGGTCATCGTCTTTTCGGTGTCCTCGAGTTCGAAACTCAAAGCATACGAAATCTTGCCCGGCTCCAGGTTCTTGCCTTCGTAAACATCGAACAGACCAACCTCGACAATATGCTTAGGCTCGGTTCTGCGAGCAACTTCCTCGAGCTGTGCGTAGGTTACCGACTTGTCGATGAGCAAAGCGAGGTCGCGGCGTACGCGCGGGAACTTCGAAATCGGCTGGTACTCTATCTTGTGAGTCTTGGCGAACTTCAGAAGCACATCCCAGTTGATTTCGGCATAGAAAACATCCTGGTCGATGTCCATCTTCTTGAGCAAGGCCTTCGAAACAACGGCGATGCGGGCAACTTCCTTGTCCTTCAGCTTGAACGACTGGAAAGTGCTGAACTTTTCGTCCGACGAAACCTCGAACTTCAATGCCGACATGTCAATGCCAATTTTCTTGAGCACTGCAGCCACTCCCGACTTCAGCATGAAGTAGTCGGTAGGATTGTCCTTCAGGTTCCAGCTCAGCGGATTGCGCTTGCCTGTAATCCACATTCCGATGTACTGTGTTTCGCTGTATGCGGTGATGTCGGAAATCTGCTTCTCGGCATTATAATAATAGGTACGGCCGAATTCGAAGAACTTTAGGTCGCCGTTCTTGTAGTTCAGGTTTGCCTTTATGCTGTTGAGTCCGCCATAAAGCAGCGACGGACGCATAACGTTCAGTTCGCGGCTCAACGGATTGTAAATCTTCACGATGCGGTTTGCATATTCGCTGTTCTCTGCAATGTCATCTGCAGAAATCATCGAGAGGCACATTATTTCGGTGTAGCCCATGCCTGTGAGCACGTCCGAAACAAGGTTCATCATCTTCTGCGGTTCCGGCTTTTCGGGGTAGTTGATGCTGAACGAAATATGGTTTGGAACCTCGATGTTGTTGTAGCCGTAGATTCTCATGATGTCCTCAACCACGTCGGCTTCGCCGGTTACATCGACCCTGTAGGTTGGAATTTCGAGCTTCAGGTCACGACCCTTGTCCTCGAGAATCTTCATATCGAGCAAACCGATGATTTCGCGCACGCGGGCTTCGGGAATTTCCTTGCCGATGAGCGCATTGCCACGGTCGATATTGTAATCTACTATTGCCGGTTCGATTGGATTTGGATACACATCGGTAATTTCGGAAGCGATACGACCGCAGCCCATCTCCACAATCAGGCTTGCGGCACGGCGCAATGCGTAAGGCACCATGTTGATGTCAACTCCGCGCTCGAAATGGAACGAAGCGTCGGTCTTCAAGCCGTGGAACTTGGAAGTCTTGCGGATAGAAACAGGGCTGAAATATGCAGCCTCAATGAAAACATTCTTTGTTTCGTTCGAAATGCCCGACTTCTGACCGCCGAACACACCGCCGATGCACATTGGCTCCTCGGCATTGCAAATCATAAGGTCGTGGGCCGAAAGCTTGCGCTCAACGCCATCGAGAGTAACAAATGGAGTTCCCTCGGCGACATTCTTCACGATTATCTGCTTGCCGGCAATCTTGTCAGCATCGAATGTATGAAGCGGATTTCCAGTTTCGTACAATACGAAATTGCTGACATCCACGATATTGTTTATTGGGTTCAAGCCGACCGATTTCAGGCGGTTCTTCAGCCATTCGGGCGATTCCTGCACCTTCACGTCAGTAAGGCAGATGCCCATATAGCGGCGGCAAGCCTCGGTATTTTCTATCTTGATGTCGATTTTGATTTCATTCTTTGGATTCTCGGTGATTTCGGCCTTGGGGATATTGTATTTTATACCCTTTACGGCAGCCACATCGCGGGCGGCACCAATGTGCGAAGCACCATCGATACGGTTTGGAGTAATGTCGATTTCGATAGCGGTGTCGTTTTCTACCTTGAAATACTCCGAAGCGGGCGTACCCACCTTGGCGTCGGCTGACAGAACCATAATTCCGTCGTGCGAAGTGCCGATGTTCATCTCGTCCTCGGCGCAAATCATACCTTCCGACGGTTCGCCGCGCAGTTTCGACTTCTTGATTTCGAACACACCGTCCTTGGCGTAAATCTTAGTGCCTATGGTTGCCACTACGACCTTCTGTCCGGCAGCAACATTTGGAGCACCGCAGACAATATGCAGCGGTTCTTCGCCACCGACATTGACAGTTGTAACGTGCAGATGGTCGGAATTCGGGTGAGCCTCGCAGGTCAAAACCTCGCCGATTACAAATCCCTTGAGTCCGCCGATTACTGACGAAACTTCTTCAGTACCATCAACTTCGAGTCCAACACTTGTCAATATTTTTGCCAATTCCTCTGGCGATTCGTCGAACGCCACATAATTCTTAAGCCAGTTGTATGAAATCTTCATCGTAAATCAATTTTGGTGTGCAAAGATACAATATTATTTACGATTTTAGATTTACGATTTTGGATTTTTGTTTTTATTGGCAATTTTACTCCTTTTCTCCCAATAGACCTTCTATTTCCTTATCAAAATCAGACATAAACAAGCGGTCTTGTACAATGCGATATTTCTCGAATTCCGATTCAGCAAACGTTTTTGCTTCTTCGGCTGATATTTTTCCATTGCCTTGCAACAATTTACGGTCATCCATCATCAAGAAACGGTCTATGTATTTTGCCCAATCTTCCATTGTCATTGGTATGTGACGCTTTGCACGATCCTCTGCAAGATCCAGGAAAGCATTCACGATTCTTCCTAGACTTTCAAGTTCTTGTCCTTTCAAATAATTCTTTGCAATAGAAACATCGGTCTTAACAATTTTGCCATCTGGCGCATTTTCCCATGTTGTCAATCCCATGTGTTCCTTTTCTGAATTGGCTCGTTCAAAAATCAGTTCTGCAGCGGTATGTCCATGAATGGCATAATGCAATTTGTTTTGGACCTTTGCAAAGAATTGGCGTGTAGTTGGAGCCTCCTTATTATAGTCAACAGCTGTTGCATAAAGGTCTGTCACCTTTTGGTACATCCGTCGCTCGCTAAGGCGAATTTCCCGAATTTCAGCCAACAGATGTTCAAAGTAGTCTTCCGACAAGAACGCCCCGTTTTCCAGTCTTTTCTTGTCCAACACATAGCCTCTGATTGCGAATTGCCGAAGCACAGCCGTTGCCCACTGGCGGAATTGCGTAGCGCGGGTGGAATTCACACGATAACCAACGGAAATGACGGCATCAAGATTATAGAAATTAGTTGAATATGTCTTGCCGTCATTAGCAGTATGTGCAAAATTTGCACATACTGATTCTTGTTGCAATTCTCCAGAATCAAAAACATTTTTCAAATGCTTTGTAATCACAGTCCTATCCACATCAAACAACAACGCCATGGACTTTTGTGTCAACCAAACTGTTTCATCACGATAAAACACTTCCACTCCATCTGCTTGATTTTGTGCCTGGAATATCAGAAATTCTGCCGTACTATTTCGTATCATCATAGACTTCTCTTTTGGCGATTCTCCTAGGTCTTCCTTGCGAGTTTGTATTTCGTGCAGTGTCATAACTTCCTATTTTGCTCACAAAGATACAAAAATTCCACCGATTTTCTCCATTTATTTTCCACCCCGCAATCGAAATTGCAAAAAACTATTGCTTTAGGCGGGAATGTGATTTGGATGAAAATTTGAAGGATTCAAAAAATTACACTCGCGGTGCAATGCTTTGTGCTTGCGGATCAATGATACATCAATCGCTAATCACCTCCCAGAAACCGCCTTTGTCGGGTCCTACACGACGGATGATACCGTCTTCCTGCATACGCTTGATATGCTTTGAAAGTGCACTTCGGTTGATTCCAAGCGACTCAGACATTTGGGCGGTAGTAATGTGCGGATTGCTAGAAATGAGAGCGATAATGGCATCACGTGTTTTCTGTCCACTTTTTCTGTCCACCTTTTGCTTTTTCTGTCCACCTTTCCTGTCCACTTCATCTTGCAAAGCCACCTCGTATTGCTTTATATCGCTCTGAAGATGAGCAATGTGAAGGCGAGCCATACAATCGAGAAAAATATTTATGTCGTCGTTTTCGCGAGTATCCACTAGTGCTTGTATGTATGCCTCCTTGTCTTCTTTTAACACTTTGGTAGGCAAAACACCAAACTCAATCTGGAGCAGATTCATAAGCAGACGACTCATCCTGCCATTTCCATCTGCCCACGGATGAATGGTCACCAATTCGTAATGAGCCCAGAAACTAAGATCGTATATAGCACTCACATCCGACACGTCAATTGCCTTTCTCCGTCTGTTCAATTCTTCGCAAAAAGCTTCAAGACGAGCTGGCACTTTCTGATACGACATATACGACTTGCCGCCAAATCCTGCAGTAACATTCAGTTTGCGCAACTCACCTTTTGCAGCAGAAAAGTCTCCACTTGCAGAATGATACTCACTACCGGTGCGAGCCATAACTTTTGATGCAAGCAGGACAAGCCATTCGACCGTAATTGGTTCGTGACGCACAATCCATTGCATCCCATATTCGTATGCTGCCTTTAAATCAAGGTTCATCATCTGCTCGACCACTGTGCGCTTGCTACTTGTAATGCCTTCGTCGAAAAGCAAAATAGCTTCGACTTCAGTTACTGTTGAGCCTTCTATAGCCGTAGAATGCGTGATAATGGAATACAAATAGAATTTGTTGTAGTCTATCTGCTCCGACATGCCCGACTCTTGATGTTGCTCAAGCAATTTTAGCAATATGTTTCTATTCTCATTAGTCATACAATTTATTTATCGCTACAGGATCGGCATTTTTATCGCACAAAAATACATAATATTTCATAAATAGCTCTCCATTTATTTTCCACCCCGCATTCGAATTTGAAAACCTATTGCTTTGGGGGAAAATGTGATTTGGGACGAGAAAAAAAATGATTGAACTATTCGGAAATTGCTGATAGTTGAGCTTTTAGTTTATCTATAACAACCTCATCGGCAGGCAACCATTTTACGCTATATAGTTGTTCAAATGAAAGCCATCGTGCAGCTTCATGTTCCAATAATGATAAATCTCCCTCGACAACTTCACACCAATAACAATGCATTGTCAAATGAAATTTAGGATAATCCCATTCTACTGTATCAATAAATCTTTCAACGGCAATTTTTGTATCCAATTCCTCCAAAATCTCTCGTTTTAAAGCAACTTCTGGAGTTTCTCCTGCTTCAATTTTTCCGCCAGGGAATTCCCACCAATCCTTCCAATCTCCGTTACCACGTTGAGTTGCGAAAATTAGATTGTTATTATCATGAATAATGGCTGCTACAACTACCATTTTATATCTGTGCTAGACGTGAATAGTACGACTCTAATGATTCTGAAAGAAATTTTAGATCAAACCGAAAGCATTCCTGTTTAATTAAATTAATATCATTCCCAAATTCTTGTTTTATCCATTGTTTGTCAGATTCATCAACATCTTCATTGTTAAGAAATCGAAACAAAATATCACTTCTTAAAACGTCATCGCGCGAACTATAATTAGGAAGATTAGTTGCGATAAAACTCCACAAATCAGAATACTTATTATCCATGATATAAATTGTTAAATTTCTTCTAAACCTATTGACTTTAGATACATATACGTTCCATCGTAAAATTCAGATTTTCTTGTATTGTCATCATTATTTCCTTCAGGAACACAAATTACCATTCCTTGACGAGCACGGGTAAGAAGAACTCTGTATGCATTCAGCTGATAAAGTTTTCGTTCTTCTTTATTTATACGATTCCATCGATTACCACCATTAAACTCATAAAATTCCCATTTTCCATCATTATATCGTAAATCGCCATCCCAGACCAAACATGTCCAATCTAGTTCCAATCCTTGAATATCAAATTCACTTGCAGCATCTTCTAAAAATAATGATGAACGCACATCATCAATATCATCAAGAAACCAATGTACAGTATCTGGCTTACACCTTACATCTATGGCTAACGGTTTCAATCTATATGCTTTTGAAGAAACTAACATTCCGTATCGTTCACTACCCCTTGCTTTGTTCCTCAACCACTGTTTTGCAACATTAATATCCCTTGTTAATACAATGGGATAGCGATCTTTAATTTTTGCATAATTTTCTATAACTTTGTTAATCTCACAATCCAACAAATGGTGTATCATATTCGACAAACTCTCAGCTCTAAAAGAACGCATAGAAACGGCTAAATGCAAATCTTCTGAATATAATACATTAGGATTTTTAGAGAGCAACTCTTCAATCTTACCTTCTGCATATTCTTTTGCCGTTAGTTGATTAGATATATATACTCGCCATTCTGGGAAGGTTTCATTCATTGATCTAATCCATTCGCCAATGCCAGCTTCTCCAGTATTTATTTCCTGTCCGCCTCCAACAAGACAAACTATTACTGCCCAATCCTTTCTTTGGTCCAAAGACCATATCAGGAATTCTCCTTCTGACATTGGGAAATCCTGTATTCCCTTCTTACGCTTTAGCCAACTCGAAATATGCTCTTGATCCCATGAACGTTGTGCCTCATCAAAAATGGCAATATTTTCCACTTCTGCATATCCAGCCGTTTTATCTTTAAGTTCTTTTTGCGGATCAATTTCTATCTTTTTCCCAACGATTGGTGTGCGCAATTTCTGAAGCATATTATCACGATATCGGTGAATTATTTGTATAAATTGACCTACTTCTCGACGAGCATCAGTTATGTTATATTTTTCTCCTTGTTCGTTTTTCTGTCGCTTACGATCTCTAGCCAAAGCCTCTGTCAACACACTTACCAAAGGTCCGTTCCCAGACAAGTATACTGCCAAATCAGGCTTCTCCCCTTCTTCATGCGACAATTGTTTAATAGCTACGTTTAAACCTACCAATGTTTTTCCAGCCCCCGGAACTCCCGTCACAAAGCAAATACTTTTTCCTCCACGTAATTTCGTTTCGTGAATAACTTTCAGAACATATTCTGTTGTCCTATCCAATTGTTCTCCCTCTGCTTCATGACGAGTTATCTCATCGACACTATGTTGTGAATATAATGCACTTGCAGCTTCTATGATAGTTGGCGTAGGAGCATATCGACTCTTTACCCAGTCTCTCATCGGAACATCGCCTGCATATTCCGGAATGTCTTGTTCTAGAACCATTTTTACGACGCTTGACAATCCTTCAGAATTTGTCCTTAATGGTTCATATATGCCATCATTATAATGCGACAACTTAAGTTCTGCAGAAGAATCCTTACTGACAGTTGCAACCAAAATAGGGACAATGAATCTATCAGCACTACCTTGATGAAAATTCTTCAAATCAAGAGCATAATCCATCACTTGATCTACATCTTGATGGTTAAAATTCATTTCACCAACCTTAAATTCAAGAATGAACACTCGCTCTCGCAGCAAAACCACTACATCTATTCTCTTTCCTAAACGTGGTATTGTATATTCAAAAATTACCCAGCCATCTTCGCTTTTATATGATGCTAACACCTTCTTTAAAAGCTTTATTTCCTCTTTCCATGCAATCTTTTGCGTATCCCCTGTATCATACTCATCATTTCCAGCTATGATACCAAATATTTCAAGTTCATTTTGTAGAAGAAAATCTCGTATGGAATTTCGATAGAAAAAGCGTTCGTTCATAAAATTAGCACTTATATATCCCGGATTAAGTAGTAATTATTTAGGGTACAAAAATACACACTTTCTATTACGAGTACAACTTTTCGCTTCTTTTACTTTTAAACAATTATATATCTTTTTTGCTGCAATAACATACGCCCCCAATCTATACATCTCGATGACGTCGCCAATTACATTATTATTTAGTGACATTTTGCAAAACAAAAAACCACTTATTCCATTTTTTTAAGGGCAAAAATTACCACTTATTCCGTTTTTGAAAGAAGCTTAACAAACCCAATTTACTATAATTCAAACAATTAGCAATATCAGGCACTCTTCTGCCCCAGCTTCGGTTGCATAACGTTTTTATTGATATGCAACTTCTACGAATCTGGCTTTTGAAATTGTTGGAATAAAACATTTCTCACCCACTCCATCTATGTTGAAAAACAATAAGAAAACTAATCTGCGATGTGACAAATAATTATTACATTTGCCGAAAATTTTTAAAACACATATTAAAATAAAATATCATGGTTAGAGATGAACAAATTTTCGACCTTATAAAGAAGGAAAGAGAAAGACAGATGAAGGGCATCGAGCTCATCGCATCGGAAAACTTTGTTAGCGACCAGGTAATGGAAGCTATGGGTTCGGTAATGACAAACAAGTACGCTGAAGGTTATCCAGGAAAGCGTTACTATGGTGGTTGCGAAGTTGTTGACCAGAGCGAAACCCTCGCTATCGAAAGACTGAAAAAGATCTTCGGCGCTTGCTGGGCAAACGTACAGCCACACTCGGGCGCACAGGCAAACATGGCTGTTTTCCTTGCATGCCTCAATGTTGGCGACACCTTCCTCGGTCTTAACCTCGCACACGGCGGACACCTTTCACACGGTTCACCAGTAAATATGTCGGGTATCAACTACAAGGCATTGGAATACAACGTAAAGGAAAGCGACGGTCGCGTCGATTACGACCAGCTCGAACGCGTTGCACGCGAAAACAAGCCGAAACTCATCATCGCTGGTGCTTCTGCTTACAGCCGCGAATGGGATTACGCTCGCATCCGCAAGGTTGCCGACGAAATCGGTGCAATCTTTATGGTTGATATGTCGCACCCTGCAGGTCTTATCGCTGCCGGCTTGCTCGAAAACCCAGTTAAGTATGCTCACATCGTAACTACAACTACTCACAAGACCCTCCGTGGTCCTCGTGGCGGTGTCATCATGATGGGCCAGGACTTCCCGAATCCTTGGGGCAAGAAGACTCCAAAGGGCGAAGTAAAGATGATGTCGGCATTGCTCGACTCTGCAGTATTCCCAGGCTGCCAGGGCGGTCCATTGGAGCACGTTATCGCTGCTAAGGCTGTTGCTTTCGGCGAGGCTCTCACTCCAGAATTCAAGGAATACCAGAAGCAGGTTAAGAAGAATGCTGCTGCTTTGGCTGATGCTTTCATGGCAAAGGGTTACAAGATCGTCAGCGGCGGAACCGACAACCACTCTATGCTTGTTGACCTCCGCACCAAGTTCCCGGAACTCACCGGTAAGGTTGCTGAAAAGGCTCTTGTTGCTGCCGACATTACTACCAACAAGAACATGGTTCCTTTCGATACCCGCAGCCCATTCCAGACCTCAGGTTTGCGTTTCGGAACCCCGGCTATCACAACCCGTGGCGTAAAGGAAGACAAGATGGCTGTTATCGTTGACCTTATCGACCGCGTTCTCTGCGATCCTGAAAACGAAACCGTTATCGCTGAGGTTCGTGCCGAAGTTAACAAGATGATGGCAAACTACCCGCTTTTCGCATGGTAGAAAATTGAAAATCACAATAAAAAAGCCGCGTAATTGCGGCTTTTTTTGTTGCCGTATCATACTTTTTGCTAATTTTGCAAAAGATTATTTCCATTCAAAATGACTACTGACGATAAAGGCATAAAACACACTGACGAACAAGAACATGATGAACTCATCGAAATCATGTCTGGATTTATGGACAATGGGAAACCAAAGGTTGGCATTTTCTGGTACGACATTGCTGACAATTCTTTGTTCGGAGTTGAAAAAACAGATGCCGACAAAGCTATTTTCATAAACGGAAAAGCCACTATCAACAAATTGCACAAAACCTATTGGCAAAAGCAGCATCATCGCGCTACAGCAAAAGGAGACACTTCGTCAATATTCTATACTGAAAGCAACTACACAATGATACCGCGTGGCAGAATTTTCCAAAACGAAGCAGACGGCAAATTCCAAGTTTACGTCGGTCACTGGCTTAATAGCATTGACATAGAGAAGTTTCGCGAAACCCTTGAGGATGAATTCAATCTACCGTCAGATTTCGATTTTGTAGTAGATGTACATTGGGATTTGGGACACGGCTGGTCGGAAGAGTTTTTCGAATAACAGCAACTAAATATTCCGCCAAAATATTTTTCATATTTCAGCGGAATCTATATTTCCAAACATACATTCCGCTGATATTCAATATGAATTTCAGCGGAATCTTTTTTAATATTATACAAATAAATCGTTTAATATCAAATTATTATCTAAAATTTGAGAATGAGAATTAGGTAAAACACCCTGCATAGTTACCATTGTAAGAAATACAGACTTGCCAGTTTCGTTTTCTTCAATGAAAGTTTCAACCTTGTTGTTGAGATTTTTCTCGTAGGCGGCAGTTATAGAATAAGGTTTGTTCGTCCATTTCATCTCACATAGCGTTATGGAATTGTCGTTCCTGTCAATGACAAGGTCGATTTGTGCACCGCCATCTTGTTTGTTACTGCGCCACGAATATACATTTGTGATTACTCCCGAAATGCCCAGTCCTTGCTTTATCTGCCTTACATGCGCCAGACATAGTTGTTCAAACGCATACCCAATCCAAGCATTGCGCAATGAAGACCGCATATTTTTCGACCAGAATTCTTCTTCGTTAATCTTGCGCTCCCAAATGAAATTCAAGTAAAACAATGTGTAAAAATCAACCAGTTGGAACAAAGCGGTCTTCTTTTTCTTGTCAAATGGCGTATAGCAACGAATGAAACCACAGTTTTCCAAGTCAGCCAAAGCCTTCGTGAATGTTCCTCCATCAGCCAACTTCAACCCTTTGACAATCTCGTCACGCGAAAGACCTTTTTTCTTTGTTCCAAGCAGTTCAACAATACCTATATACAACTTGGAATTTGTAAACAGCGACGCATAAAGGTTGTTGAACTCACCTCGGAGTATGGCGTTCTGCCTAAAGAATAGGAAATCTACATTTTTTGCAAGACTCATAGCTGGGTCAAGCAGACTTAAATAATATGGCACGCCACCGAAAATCATGTAACATTCGGCAATCATCGCCCGCCCCCAGCGGAATTTCCGTGATTTCAGATAAAGTTCTGTTTCCTTGAGCGTGAACGGTTCGAGACGTATGTGCAATGTGATTCGGTTGTGCAGACCTCCGCGGTTGTTTATCAGCTTGTCCATCATCCACGATGTGGCAGAACCACAAACTACAAGCATAATGTCCTTGCGTGCCGATGCCCAACTGTTCCAGAAATGCTCGAACGCAGACATAAAAACTGCATCAGTTTTGTCCATCCAAGGCAGTTCGTCAAGGAAAATGACTTTTTTGCGTGACTTTGGCAAGGCAACTATTAGTCTTTTCAGTTCGCCAAAAGCCTCCTGCCACGATGCAATTTCGGCGACATCGGCAAGACCTTGTTCTCGCAAAGCATTGGCAAATCCGACCAGCTGTTCGCGTCTAGAAGCATTCATCATTGCTGCATACTGGAAATCAATTTTCCGGAAAGCATTCCTGACCAAAAAGGTTTTTCCAACCCTGCGACGACCATAAACTGCTACAAATTCCGACTGTTTGGACCCGTAGTAACGAGCCAACTGTCTCAATTCCAACTCTCGACCGACAATCATTGCATTCATACTAATTCTATTTTATGCCACAAAGGTAAAAATATTTTTCAACATTCCGCCAAAATATTTTTCAAATTTCAGCGGAATCTATACTTTAAAACACACATTCCGCTAATATTCAATATAGATTTCAGCGGAATCTTTTTAATACAATTACACTCAACTTATTTATTACTAATAAGATACAGATTTATAACTTATAAAAAAGGGGGTTATTAAATGCTATTTTGCATTATCTATTAAATGCAACAAGATCTTCGGCCACTCGCCTAGCCTCCTTGTCAGTTGCAAAGCACGATTCAATGGAAATTTTGCTCTCGAAAGGCAATTTTTCAAGGGTAGACTCTATTATTTCCGGAATTTGCATAAAACCAATACGGCCTTTTAGGAAGGCATCAACGGCTATTTCGTTGGCGGCATTCATTATGCACGGTGCATTTCCACCTTTCAACATGCAATCGTAGGCGATTTGCAAACAGCGGAACGTTTTGGTATCAGGTTTTTCGAATGTAAGATTGCATCCGTGTTCGAGAAACGAAAAACGATTCTTGGGCGAATACGACCTGTTTGGATAGTCGAAAGCATATTGAATAGGAATTCGCATGCTCGGTGCACCTATCTGCGCCTTTATCGACGCATCGGAAAACTCAACCATAGAATGCACTATCGACTGACGATGCACAAGCACCTCTATCCTGTTGGCAGGAATACCAAACAACCAATGCGCCTCGATAACCTCAAAACCCTTGTTCATCAGCGATGCCGAATCGATTGTAACCTTGCTGCCCATCTTCCAGTTGGGATGATTCAACGCTTGCTCGGCTGTAACATTTTTCAAGAACTCAACATCTTTCCCGAAAAACGGTCCGCCCGATGCTGTAAGAATCAGTTTCTCAACATCATCGATATTTTCGCCACGCAGGCACTGGAAAATTGCCGAGTGCTCCGAATCGACAGGCAAAACACACGACGTGGCGCTTTCCTTCAGCTTGTCGCATATAATCTTGCCGCCAACCACAAGCGTCTCCTTGTTTGCCAAAGCAACCACCTTCCCAGCCTCGATAGCCTTTATTGTCGGCAGAAGTCCAGCAAATCCAACCATTGCCGCCAAAACCATATCGACACAGTCCATCACTACGACATCGAGAATGGATTCCGAGCCAGCGTAAACCTTTATAGGCAAGTCGGCAAGAGCATCGCGCACTTCGGGATATTTCTCCTTGTTGGCAATCACCACAAAATTGGGCTCGAACTCGCGTGCCTGTGCAATAAGCAACTGCGCATTGTTATTGGCGACAAGCACCTCAGCCGAGAACTTGTCGGGATAGTCGCGTATAATGTCGAGAGCTTGAGTTCCTATTGAGCCGGTAGAACCGAGAATTGCTATATTTTTTACTTTCTTTTCCATTAAAATTCAATATAATCCTTTGGATTAAGCGGCTCTCCGTTCTGCCACAGTTCGAAATGCAGGTGCGGTCCGCTTGTGTTTTCACCCGAATTTCCATACAAGGCAATCTGTTCTCCCTGGCGAACCTTCTGTCCTTCCTTAACCATCGGACTTGCGCAATGCTTATACACAGAAATGATGCCTCTCGGATGCTGCAAGATTATGGAATAGCCGTTTTCGATAGTATAGTTGCTTTCAATCACAATGCCTTGCAGGACGGCAAACACCGCATCGTCCGACGTCGGTGCAATATCGACACCGAAATGCCTCTTAGTCTTGTCGAATCCATTAACAATCATGCCTTTAAGCGGCACAAAAAGATTCGGCACAATGTCATTCTTGTTTACCACGTTCACATTCTCCGACTCGTCGTAGCGCTGTCGCGGCTTTGTGGGGTCGTTGAACTCGCGAATCTGCTCCTCGGTAAGGTTTGCAACTGGAACTGCGAAGTCGGAATCGATTGGAACTTCCGAAAAAATAATGTCGCGGATCATATTCAGATATTCCTCGCGCGCATCGAGCTCCGTCGACAGGCTGTCGACACGTATTGCATTTTCGCGTATCTGTTCCAAAGTCTTGTGATCGGGATATCCCGGCACGAGGTACTTAAGCGGCGTATATACCACCAGAGCAGAAATAATCGCGAAGAAAATCACAAACATAGCCACAATGACTAGCGAAAATATGATCTTGTTCATGTGGAACTTCTTCAGCACCTCGAAATTACCTTCGCGATATATCACAAACTGGTAAGGCCTTGTAAGCCACCTCCAAAACTTATGTTTTTTCTTTTCTGACATTGCAAAACTTTGAGCGCAAAATTAATAATAATTTACGATTGGCGTATTCGGATTGTAGATTGATTTTTTTGAAACCTTCGAATCATCAAATTTTCAAATTTTCAAATCATCGAACGTTACCTCCTGAATCTTAGAGACGTGCCATGGCGCGTCTCTACAAATCATTTAACGTACCACATTGCAAACCGGCGCAACGCATTGCGTCGCTACAATTATTGAATATTGAACCTTGTACAGTCGCAGCGCGCCACGACACGACAATAACCAAGAAACATGAAACCAGAAACTTGAAACATTCAAATTTTTCCTTATCTTTGTCCCCTAATTTTTATATAAGTAATGATTAAAATTTCAGAAATAGAAGACACCCAGAAGCTGCTTGAAGTTATCAATCAGGCAATTCTCGACAAGAAAGGCGAAAATGTCGTCAATATGGACTTGCAAGCCATTGAAAACCATATAACAAAGTATTTTGTAATTTGCACGGCAAACTCGGTTATCCATGCCAATACGCTAGCCGACTACATCAGATACCAGACACGCGGCACACTAAAGGAAAGGCCATGGAAAGAAGAAGGTTTCGAAAACAGCGAGTGGATATTGATGGACTATGTAGATGTTGTTGTACACATTTTCCTACCCGAAGCACGCGAGTTCTACAAGCTCGAACAGCTTTGGGCTGATGCAGAAACCAAATCTATAGAAAACAAATAATAAAATGGAAGGTAACAAAGGATTCAAGCCCAACAACGAGAACCAGGGCTTACCAAACAACGGTGGCAATGGCAAAGCGCGAATTATTATATATATAGTAATTTTTGCCGTGCTAATCGTCATCTCATTCGTTGATTTCGGAGGAGGAGCCAACGAGATAAACTGGAACAAGTTCGAGAACGAAATGCTTCTTACCAACGATGTTGAAAAGGTAGTAGTCGTCAACCGCGAACGCGCCGACGTTTACCTGAAGCCCGAAAGCCTCGACAAGTTCAGCGGAGCAGCACGCGGAAGCAGCATTTTCTCCGGTGCATCACCCGCATTCTACTTCACAATCGGCGATGTCGAAAGTTTCGAGAACAAACTTGCCGAAGCTCAGAAAGACATGCCCAAGGAACAGCGCGTAAGCGTTGAATACAAGACCGAACACGACTATCTTGGCTCAATAATAAGCTGGATATTCCCTATTGTACTTATCATTGTCCTCTGGTGGTTCGTCTTCAACCGAATGAGCGGCGGAAGTGGTGGCGGAGGCCAGATTTTCAACATTGGCAAGTCGAAGGCTCAGGTTTTCGACAAGGAACGCAAGGTGAAGGTCAACTTCAAGGACGTTGCCGGACTCGAAGAAGCCAAGGTTGAGGTAATGGAAATTGTTGATTTTCTGAAGAATCCAGAAAAATATACAAAACTCGGAGGTAAAATTCCAAAGGGCGCATTGCTTGTAGGCCCTCCAGGAACCGGTAAGACCTTGTTGGCTAAGGCTGTAGCAGGCGAAGCCGATGTTCCGTTCTTCTCGCTCAGCGGTAGCGATTTTGTTGAAATGTTTGTCGGCGTGGGTGCATCGCGCGTACGTGACCTCTTCCGTCAGGCAAAGAGCAAGGCTCCGTGCATCATCTTCATCGACGAAATAGATGCAATTGGTCGTGCCCGTGGCAAGTCGAACAGCTTCAGCGGTAACGACGAACGAGAAAATACACTCAACCAGCTCCTTACTGAGATGGACGGATTCGACACCAATAGCGGTGTTATAATCCTTGCCGCAACCAACCGCGCCGAAATCCTCGACTCAGCACTTATGCGTGCCGGTCGTTTCGACCGTCAGATACACCTCGAACTTCCAGATGTAAAGGAACGTGAAGAGATTTTCCAAGTCCACACCAAGAACCTCAAGATGGCCTCGAGCGTAAAAATCGACTTCCTTGCCAAGCAGACACCTGGATTCAGCGGTGCCGACATTGCCAACGTTTGCAACGAGGCAGCCCTCATCGCAGCACGAAACGACAAGAAGGAAATCGACAAGCAGGACTTCCTCGATGCCGTTGACCGCATAATCGGCGGATTGGAAAAGAAAAACAAGATTATTTCGGAAACCGAAAAACGCACTATAGCATACCACGAAGCAGGTCACGCAACAGTAAGCTGGTTGCTCGAATATGCAAATCCTCTGCTGAAAGTCACGATTATCCCACGCGGAAAGGCTCTCGGTGCAGCATGGTACTTGCCAGAGGAACGTTCCATCACAACCAAGGAACAGCTTCTCGACGAAATGTGCGCAACATTGGGCGGACGTGCAAGCGAGGAAATCAACTTCGGAAAGGTTTCGACAGGTGCTCTCAACGACCTCGAACGCGTTACCAAGCAGGCAATTGCAATGGTTTCGTTCTACGGCATGAGCAACGACATAGGTAACCTCTCCTACTACAACTCGACCGACGACTACGGATTCACCAAGCCTTACAGCGACAAGACCGCCGAAAAGATTGACGCAGACGTGAAGGCTATGGTCGAGGAACAGTACGAACGCGCCAAGGAAGTGCTTCGCGACAATATGGAAGGACTTACCCAGCTTGCAGAAACCTTGCTCGAAAAAGAAGTCATCTTCAGCGACGACCTCGAACGCATTTTCGGTAAGCGCAAAGGAGAAAACAAGGCTCTCGATGCAATAAACGAGGCTAAGGAGCAGGAAAAGGCTGAAGCAGAAAAACAGACTGCAGATGCAGAAACCGCCCCTTCGACTGACGCTCAGGGAGCTGAGAATATAGATAACGCAAACACAGAATCATAAATGTACCGTCGCGGCGCGCCACGACACAACATAGAAACTTTTAAACTTAGAAACTTTCAAACCTACTAGGATGCCTAATATTTTGAAACGGACCATATTCGGAGCACTTTTCGTTGCAATAACATGCTTCATGGTGTTATACAACGAACACACTTGTGCTATCTATTTGGGATTGTGCTGTGTAATAATGCTTTTCGAATTTATGAAGATGTTCAAAATGTCCCATTTAAGAACAATATTCATCGAAACGATTGGCACATTTGCAATACTTTCGGCATATTGGGGCAGCAGAGGATACACAATGACATTCATACCACTTTTGGCATTGATGCTATCCCTATTCATAATCCAACTCTTCGAGCACGACTCAAAGCAGGAAGAACATCTTGGAAAATCTTTCCTCTCACTGATATACATTGCACTTCCTCTTAGCATTGCCACCTACATCGGACAAACCGACAACCAGCTCATAATGGCAGTATTCATTCTGATATGGGTTTCTGATACGATGGCATATCTCGTTGGTTGCAAGTTCGGCAAGCACAAGATTTTTGAGCGCATATCACCAAAGAAATCGTGGGAAGGTGCTATTGGAGGATTCGTATTCACTGTAACTGCAGCGGCTTTTGGTGGCTATCTTTTCCCGAAACTAGGCTTTGAAGTATGGCAGTGGTGTGTAATTGGTGCTATGGTCGGCATTTTTGCAATACTTGGCGACTTCATCGAATCGATGTTCAAGCGTAGCGCAGGCGTCAAGGATTCTGGCAACCTCATACCTGGACACGGCGGTCTGCTCGACAGGCTCGACAGTTTCATATTCACAATTCCGTGGGTAGCGATAGCTGTGTGGGTGATGAGAAGTTTCAATGGCTAACGCCCGTTTCTCGCTAACGCGGTTTCTGGTTTCAAGTTTCAGGTTCAACGTTTAACGTTCAAGGTTCAACGTATTTCAAAAATCATTATATTTGCGTCATAATCGACACGCAGGAACTGCAAACGACTAAAAGGGGATACGATTATGAAAGTAAAACTTCAAGAGGGAATAATCAAGTCTTTCTATTGGAATGAAGCATAGGATTCGTTATATACTCATAGTTGCATTCATAATGCTCTGCCATTTCACTTCGATGGCAGCAGACTCAAAGAACCCAAAGCTTTTCATAAAACAAATACACAAAATCGCAACAGGTGATATTCCGTCGCGCACACTTGCCGACAGTCTCACAAGACTACTTACAGCAAAACAGAAAACAGGAGCCGAAATATTGTGCGATTTTTCAAACCTGCCCCAATGCAATTCTAAACCCGACAGCACATATATAGGCGACTTGCTCACAATATTACCAAACCAAATCGAACAAAATGAACGCGACAAGCTATTGTCGTACCTTGAAAATGGCATAAGCCGCAAATACGTATGCAACTACATAATCAACAGCGAAAGCTTCCATAGCCTATGCGCCAAGCATGGAATTGAAAGAGGAAATGCTGGCATCTTGGAAAATAGGGACAGGAACGCCGAACTGACAATGCTAGCACAACGTGTATTCTCGTTCACCAACAACAGAAAGGCCTCAGCCGAAGAACTCAACCTCCTGCTCGACGACAATGCCACAGCCGCATCAGTCACCGACAATATAGTATGCAACAGCCCAATAATGAACACATTAAGCAATTCTCTTTATGTAGAATGCCTTGCTTCGGCGCTCGCCATAAATCTCAGAGACCGGGAAAGAGAACACTATATCGGCTTGCTTTCGCAGAACTACACACGCCGTGCAATACTCAGACTCTTCGTCAATAGTGAAGATTTCGACAGCTACTGCAAGGAACACGGAATAGGACGCGGACAACTGCACATTGGAGGTTGGAAGAACACCGAAGACGGACTGACATTCATCGACCACATTTCAGGAGCGAAAGTCACAGGATACTTCTCTGCCGACGGCGAGATGTGCTACTTCAACGAAAACGGGATACTGCGCACAAACTGGAACAAAGTCGAATGGGTGACCGACACCATAAGCGAACTTTACTCATACGACAAGCTATGTGCCGACATTAAAAGGCTGTCGGAGCAATACCCCTCGCTTCTCACAATCGACACTTTAGGTGCAACCGCCGACAGAAGGATTATTTTCGACCTCATAATCGGCAATGACAATTCAAGTAGACAAGTCATCGTACAAGCCACGTCACACGCACGCGAATACATGTGTAGCCAACTTGTGATGTGCCAGACAGAGCATTTTCTACAAAACTTCTGGTCGGGAACATTTGACGGCGCAAGCTATTCGGAACTGACCGAAGACTGCCAGCTTCATATAATCCCGATGCTCAACCCCGATGGAGTGTGCATATCTCAATTCGGACTCGATAGCATCCGCGACCCGCATATCCGTGACAACATAATGAAGATATACTACGCAGAAAACCCCAAGGTTCGCAATCGACCAGAACTGAACACATTCCTAAGAATGTGGAAGAGCAACGCCCTTGGAGTTGACTTGAACAGGAACTTCGATGTCAACCGCCATATCAAGACATTTTTGAAGTCGCCCCGCAGCGCAAACTACCGAGGTGCCAACGCGCATTCAGAACTCGAGACTCAGGCTTTGGTCGGACTTGTGGAATCGTTAGGAAACATAGTGACCCTGATAAGCTATCATTCGGCTGGCGAGGAAATTTTCTGGGCATATGGACAGAAGGACGATTTCCGCCAGCAATGCCAGAACCTTGCCGAAGGACTTAAGGACGTCACCAACTACGAATATCATTCGGAGGAGGATTTCGGCACAGGATGCAGCAACTGGGCTACATCTAAAGGCATAAAGGCCGCCACTATCGAAATCGGTTCGGGTACATCCCCCCTGCCTATATCCCAATTCCAAAAAATATGGAACGACAACAAGGACGTGCTGCCGTTTCTGATGAAAAACAGATAAAGGCTACGCCGTTTCTAGGGCTGGTGCCCGTTTCAAAGTTTCAAAGTTTGAATGGCTTCGCCGTTTCTTGTTTCTCGGCTAACGCCTATTTCTGGTTGCTAGGTTTCTATGGCTAAAGCCGTTTCAGGGGCTGACGCCGTTTCTGAGTTTAACTTTGTTGAGGGCTTCGCCGTTCTGGGGCAATGTTCAAGGCAGAAATGCTAAAAGGCAAACAAGCTGTTAGACTGTAAGACAGTAAGACTGTTAGACTGCAAGACTGTTAGACTGTTCGCCATTTAAAACATCAACGAAATCACATCCTCACTTGTTACTCCGAGAAAATAATCTTCGGGATTTACCTTCGTAAGCAAATCGGCAACGGCATCCTTTTCGTGACGCACACCAATTAATAATTTCTCGAAATCGCTGACATCGCGCTTAGCAAAGAAATCACCGTAAATCTTCGCAGCCGTAATGATTCCCTTCTCGATATTGAGATGCAACTCGACATTTCCGCCCTTTGTCCTTATCATCTTCGAATAGGAATACTTTGGTGAATGTCCGAAATTCCATTCCCAGGTGGAATATTTCTCGTCGCGCAACTTTGTTATCGCAGCAATATCCTCATCGGTGAATTCATATTTGCGGCAATTGGGCTTTGTATCCATGATATGCTTCATAATCAAGTCGCTGAACTGAAGAACCGTCATGGGCGATTTCAGATGCTCGCTGATATTTGTCACGCGCTTACGCACCGACTTTACGGCCTTGTCCTCGAATTTGAGCGGGTTTACTTTCAAGGCATTCGACATGTCTGTCATAGCGGTGTCAAACAACAAGGTTCCGTGATGCAACATTCGTCCATTGCTTACACACTGGGCATTGCCCGAAAACTTGCGTCCGTCAATCATAAGGTCGTTGCGACCTTCGAAACGTGCATCGACGCCTAGTCCGTTCAAAACCTCGATAATCGGCTGGGTAAAAGTGCGAAAATTGCCCTTGCTGTTGCTTTCTACAAAGGTAAAATTCAAGTTCTGCAAATCGTGGAACACTGCGCCTCCGCCAGTCAGACGACGAACAACCTTAATGTTCTTTTCCTTCACATAATCAAGGTTTATTTCGGCTAGCGAATTCTGGAACAATCCCACAATAATCGCTGGTTCGTTGCGCCAAAGCATGAATATATCATCCGTGAAATGCGTGAACACATATTCTTCTACTGCCATGTTGAAATAGGCATCGTTGGAGTTATTGAAGATACAAAGCATAGGTAATGTTTTTTGTTTCTAAGTTTATATGGCTAAAGCCGTTTATAAGTTTCAAGTTGTTTGAAATGGTTTGAGATTGTTTGAAGTTGTTTGAAGTGGTTTGAGGTGGTTTGATTTAGAATTTTTCGATTGGGACAACAGAATCCTTGCTATACAAATATAGCGACCGGTAGTTACAGCCATAACCTACCCAGAATCCACGGGCATTCATACCTTCGGGAGCATTAATGTTTGTCCTTACGGTTGCAGGATTAGTAAAGGGATTGCCATCGGTAAGATAGTTCCTGTACCACGACTCCCAGATATTGTACGAAACGTTGTCGATTGTCGACAGTTTCAACGACACAGAATCGCCCTCACGGAAACAAAAGATGTCGCCAAGCTTATTTATAAACGAATCGCGTTCCTCCTGCGTAAAGAAATTATCATAGTACGCATTTCGTTCCAGACCTTTCACAACCATGGCAAATGACATTTCCTCGCCATCGGCAAGTTTGTCGCTTATGATGTGGTTCAACGCATACGGACGGTAGTACATCGGTTGATACTGGTTCTTGACATGGATTGTATAGTAGTTGCTCTGGTTCTTCGGATCCCTCCAGTTGATACGCATCACGGCAAATGTATCGGTCATAAATGTCGGGAAAACCGTATCGATTGGAATAGTATCGGGTATGTATGTCGACGAGGTGTATGTTTTGCCTTCGTACAGAACCTTAAGGTCGTAGCGGTGGTTGAGTTCCCCTTTGAACTTGGTGCCCATGAAACACTTGTAGGGCCAGCGTTGTATCGGAAGGTACTGCAAGGTGTCGGATATATTTCCGTCGGAAACGATTACGGTAGCCTTTGTGTCGTTAATTTGCAAATCGTTTACTGCATTGGAATCGAGTTCCTGGAAATATGCGGTGCTTTTCGACAGGAAAACAACTGGGTAGTCATCGAAATCGACATAGCCATCAACCACCAGACATGGTTCCGACTGCGGCAAGTCGAGCGTAATATCCTTGATACACGACGAAATTGCCACCATCGACAGCAACACGACAATTATCGAAATCTTAAGCAAATTTTCTCTCATCGGCATCAGAATTTAAAGTTCCAAGTAATTGCTGGCAAAATAGGAATAATCGACAACTGCTTTGCAACAGTCTTGTATGTACCATCCTTTACATTTCCAGTATTATATACGTAAATGAAATACGGGTTCTTGTGGTTGTAGACGTTGTAAATCGAGAAATTCAATGACGATTTCCAATTCTTTTTCGTCTTCATATCCCATGTCAGCGAAAGGTCAAGGCGATGATATGCTGGCATTCGGTACGAATTGCGCTTGCCATACACATTTACATAATCACCATCAATCATATACGAAGCTACTGGCAATGTTGTTGTATTTCCTGTCGCATAGACAAACACAGCCGATGCGGTAAGTCTTTCGGTAATCTGGTAAGTAGCGGTAACCGACAGGTCGTGGCGACGGTCGTACTTTGCAGGGAAAGGATTTCCATTGTCGATATCGTCGAAAATCTTGTCGGTTTTCGACCAGGTGTAACCAATCCAGCCAGTGAAAAGTCCGACACGCTTCTTGAAGAAAAATTCGACGCCATACGAATAGCCCTTGCCGAAAATGAAATAGTTGTCGGCATTGTCGGAAATGTCGTCGCCAGGCAAAGCTCCGTCCATGTATTCAATCTGGTTTTTCAACGACTTATAGTAAACCTCGATTGAACCTTCAAACTTATCGTTGAACAGGTTCTGGAAATATCCGAGCGCGTACTGACTGCCCTTCTGCGGCTTCACTACATCGCTGCAAGCAACCCACAGGTCAATCGGCAAGGTCGTTGCCGAAATGGATGCCAGATGTATGTACTGCGAATTGCGCATATACGAAGCCTTGATTGACGAATTTTCGGTAAGCGAAACCTTGAACGACGCGCGAGGCTCAACATCCCAGTAAAACGCAACCGGCTGATTGTCCTTGTAACGGATTTCGTCGATTGTGTTCTGGTGCAAATCGTCCTTGATGTAGCGTGTAAATGGTCCAACCTGAACGAAATACGAGTTACGCATACCCAGATACAGCGTAAAGCGGTCGTTTATCTTGAAATCGTCGCCAATGTAAATGCCGACTTCGTGTGCAAACTGGTTGTTGTTGTTCGAGAAGTCGGAACCGAGCGTAGTGTCTGAAATTTCGGCGGCAAGCGTGTTTGGAGTAAACTTGTGGTGTGTGTACTGAACGCCGAACTTTACTGTATTTTTCGGACCAGCAAGCCAAGTGAAATCCTGCTTCAAGTTCCAGTCGTTGATTCCAGACTTTTGCTTCAGCACAAAGCCAGATGCGTTCTCATTGTTTTCGGCATTCTCGTCGACCATAGTTAGCATCGAAATCGACGTATTGAACTTGTAGTTCGACCATATCAGGCTTGTGTTGGAAAAGAACTTGTTGTTGAACACATGGTTGTAGCGCAAGGTAACAAAGCCGTTGCCCCACGGCATATTCATGTCGAGTCCCATCTCCTTGCTTCCGAAACGGAACTTGTCGTAACCGTAGTAGCCGCTAAGGTAAAGTCGGTTGTTGTCGTTTATAATCCAATTTGCCTTGGCGTTTACATCGAAGAAGTAGTATCCCGAAGTCCTCAGCAATGAGGTTTTCTTTGTGAAAGGACGAATCAGCGCATCGATGTAGGTTCTTCGTGCCGAAACTATGAACGAAGCCTTGTCCTTCACAATAGGACCCTGCACCGTCAGACGCGATGATACAGAACCTATTCCGCCCTCGACGTGATATTCCTTCATGTTTCCGTTCTTCATCGATATGTTGAGTACCGAACTGATACGGCCACCATACTCGGCAGGCATACCGCCCTTAAACATCTCCATGTCCTTCACAGCATCGGCATTGAACACCGAAAAGAACCCGAAAAGGTGCGATGCATTGTAAACTGTTGCCTCATCGAGCAAAATAAGGTTCTGGTCGGGACCACCGCCACGAACGTAAAAACCAGCATTTCCATCGCCAGCCGACTGCACGCCAGGCATCAGCTGTATGGTCTTCAGCACATCGACCTCGCCCATGAAGGCGGGCAACGTTTTTACAGTCTCCACAGGCAGACGCACCACGCTCATCTGGCTGCTCTGCACATTGGCCTTGCGCTCAGCACTCACCACAACCTCCTGCGTCATTATTGCCGAAGCCGAAAGTTGCACGGTAAGTGTCTTGTCGGCTTTCAGGTTGACGTGTACGGTGTCGTCGCTATAGCCTATGAACGAATAAATGATGTCGTAAGAACCGCTTGGAAGCGTGAGCGAATAGAAGCCGTAGCCGTTTGCGCTCGTGCCGATTGTCTGTCCGGCAACCATTACGTTTGCGCCAATTAGGTCTTCGCCAGTAGCTTTGTCCTTCACATAGCCGCTAATTGTATATTTTTGCGCAAAGGCAAACTGTGGCAACATCATAATTGCCAGCAAGATACAATATACGAAACAATGCTTCATCTCCTAGCGAAATTGGGATGCAAAAGTAAGGAAAATTCAATGAATATAATCATTCAAAAATTTAATAATTCAAAGATTTTATGATTTACACAAAAAACTGTAGGCCCGCAATGCATTGCGAGCCTACAAAATTGTCAATTGTTCATTGTAAATTATCCATTAATCCACAAACCTTACCCCTTCCAAAACTTCGTGCAAGTCGGGATTTGTCGGATCGGTTATATTGTCGGTGGCAACGCGTACAACATATTTCTTTTCTGTGTTGTATATGTAGCAGCACATCTTGAAATAGTCGTTGTCGTCGGTGAACACCTTCCAAGTGTAGTCGCCGATTACAATGTCGTCGTGACGGCTTTCGGCAGGATATTTTGAGATGGTTTCCTCGAGGCTTGGAGAATCCCAGTGTTTAACTTCAAATTCGATTTTGGTTCCTTTTTTTCTAATTCCAGAATTAGAATATGCAATATCGACTTCCCATTTTTCGGTAGGCAAAGTGATTTGATAATCGGAATAGTGATAGTAAGTCTCAGGTTCGGCCTCTACAGTCTGTTCCTGGTTTTCCTGTTCTACATTGTTTGCAACATCTTCCGTTACAGGTTCGGAAGTCTTTCCGTTTGCATTACAGCCCATTCCCGCTACGGAAACAAAGGCTAAAAACAATAAGATATTTCTCATATTCAACAATTTAAAAGTTTCTAAGTTTCTATGGCTTCGCCGTTTCAAGTTTCTATGCCTGCGGCGTTTTATTGGCTACGCCAATTTCTAATTAAATATCAGGTTGCAAAGTTAAATTATTTTTTGCAAACTGGACGAACCGGCAGACCAGAATCGCGACCATCTTCAAACATTCTTCCTCTGCCAAAATCGGTTCTCCACGCATAAGAAGGGCCCTTTTCGCCAAGCGAATTTGTCCAGTAGTAACCGTCTAAACCGACCTCTCTCGGTTCGGATGTGACACGATAACCAGCAAGAGGCAAAAGTATGGTTTTTCCGTTTGGACCAGTAACCTCGTAACCGTTCGACTTCTTTATCCATTTGCACTTGTCAAACAACTCCTGAAACTCGTCCTTGGTAGGCATACGCCAGCCATCGCCCCAGTTAACGGTGGCGGCATCGTCCGAAGCCTCCAATACTGTCATATTGTCGGCAAAACCATTTTCTCCATAATTAGAGCCATTGCAATACTTTGCGAACGACTGATAGCCATCGCTATCCCAATTGAAATACATGTAATTACACAACAAATATTCTTCTTTTTTTGTGGTTTCGCCCCAAGCAAAGTAGTCGCCGTTCTCTTCGGGAGAGTTAGCTCCTACGTTGCAAGTTGCCCATCGTACCGACAAGCCAAGGTCAACCCATTCGTGACCGTCAAGGTTGCCTGACGGCATTTCTGCGGCTATCTCTTCCTTATCTGTGTTGCAGCATGCAAACATTCCTGCTATAGAAACGACAGCCAAGACTACCAAGATTATTGAATAAAACTTTTTCATTTTTAATAATATTTGAGCGGTGGCAAGAAGGCGAACAGCTGGGCGGTCCGCCTTCATGTATCTACGCTACTTGCGATCTTCGCGATCCAATATCCTATTATGGCAAGGTTCTGTAATTCTCAACTTATTTTCTTCGAGCAGGGTGTATGCACATCCTAAAACCGATTTGTCAGAAACATTGGTGAAGAATATGGAATCTTCAGTTGTCTCATAAGTAAAATCATAGCTTTTACCTTCTTCGGATGAGATAAATTTTCCTGTTTTGTCATCGTTGAACTGATAAGTGACGATTGTACCGAAGAAATTACTTGTCCACTGTCCCTTTACCAAAGGAGATGTTGATTCTGAATTTTCGGATGTTGCACCGTTGTTGCACGAATAGAGCATTACCAATGCGAATGCTATGCTTGCCAAAAGTACTAATGTTTTTTTCATGTCTTAAAATTTTAAATTAATAATTCTGTTGTTTTTAAGTTTCTAGGTCGGGCACAAAGGCTACTTGCCCCCATCTTTAAGGCCCTTAAGGCCTTTAAAGACCTTAAGGCATGTGGGGGCAGCTAGCCTTTTAGCCTTTATTTTGCACAAACTGGACGGATAGGATTTCCATAATGTCTGTTCTGGTAGTTGATTTTATAGTGTATCGAATCCATTATAATATCGTAGGCATAACACGGATAGTCGGTGTTGACTGAATTTGACCAATACTCTACTCTTTTACCGTCATCGAACAAAGCACGACCAGATTTAGAACCAGTAATTGGGAAGAAAATTGTATTTCCGTTTAGACCTTTTACCTCATAGCCGTTATCCTTCCATGTCCAAGTACATTTATTCAGCAACTCCTGAAACTCTGCTTGAGAAGGCATACGCCACTCCTTGCCCCAATTTGCAGTAGCCGCATCGTCGGAACTCTCCAAAGTAGTCAAATTGTCGGTAAAATCGTTGTCACCGTATTTTGAGACATTGCAATACTTTGTAAGCTTGGTGTCGCTACCCTTACACATACTATATGATGTCCATTCAAAATTCTCCTTTGTTGAAGGCTCGCCCCATGAAAAGTAATCGCCATACTCCTCGGGCTTGCTTGCTCCAATATTGCAGGTTGCCCAGTTTACCGACAAACCAAGATCAACCCATTCGTGACCGGCAAGAGTACCAGTTGCTGCTCCTTCTTCGCTTCCGGCTTCGGCAGTCTTGCCATTGCCATTGCAACTTGCCAACATTCCTGCTACAGAAACGATGACGAAAAATAACATCAATTTCTTCATGATTTAAAGTTCAAGGTTCAAAAGTTCAAAGTTTAAGAGTTTCTTGGTTGGTAACAAAGGCTACTTGCCCCCATCTTTAAGGCCCTTAAGGCCGTTAATGACCTTAAGGCATGTGGGGGCAGCTAGCCTTTTAGCCCATTATTTTGCGCAAACTGGACGAACACACTGACCATCGCAGCGTCCACCATTGCTATTGTGCGGTTCTATTAGTTCAGAGAATGCCATATATTCTGCTTTGCTGGATGAGTACATAGTGCTTGCCCAGTAAAAGCCGTCTATCTTTTCATTGAAAAGCTTGTCTCCACTATAAGTTCCGGTAACAGGGAAGAAAATGCATTTTCCGTTTGCGCCCTTTACCTCGTAGCCGTTACCCTTCCAAGTCCAAGTGCACTTTTCTATAAGTTCCTTGAATTCATCTTTGGTTGGCGTACGCCAGCTTGTTCCCCAGTTGGAGGTTGCAGCATCGTCATCGGCTTCCAGTTTTGTCAAATTGTCGTCACTATTGTACTTGGTATATTCTGGGGCAAATTCGCCTTGCTTTCCAAAATATTTATTGGATTCTGCAGTATAGTTGTCCTTTTTTGAGGTTTCACCCCAAGCAAAATAGTATCCTACTTCTTCGGGAGCATTTGCACCTACATTGCAGGTTGCCCAGTTTACCGACAAACCAAGGTCAACATAGCAATAACCTTGCAACATTCCGATTTCTTCGGCTTCTGCTGCGTTTTCTTCACTTGAGGCTTCGGCAGTCTTACCATTGCCATTACAACTTGCCAACATTCCTGCTACAGAAACAATGGCGAAAAATAATAATAACTTCTTCATATTCAATAATTTTAAAAATTTAACGTTCAATGTTCATTTTTTTGCTTTGGCTTGGAGTTCGTTGTCCACCTGAGCCTTAAAGCTTTGGGGGACAACAAACCTACAGCCGATCTAAAAATATTATTGGTGGAATGATTACATGTTTACTTACGCTTTTCGCGATCATATACCATATTGTGACCTGGATAATTAAATCTCAGCTTGTCATCATTGATAAATGTGTAAGCATATCTCTTTACCGATTTGTCTGCAACATTGGTGAAGAATATGGAATCAGTCGTTGTCTCGTAAGTAAAATCATAACTGTCACTAGCATTCGATGATATAAACTTTCCAGTCATGTCATCGTTGAACTGATAGGTAGTGATTTCGCCAAAGAAGTTAAGCGTCCACTGTCCCTTTACAAACGGAGAGTTTGATTCTGATTCTTCGGTTTTTGAACCGTTGTTGCACGAATAAAGCATTACCAATGCGAATGCTATGCTTGCCAAAAGTACTAATGTTTTTTTCATATCTTAAAATTTTTAAATTAATAATTCTATTTCTTGTTTGGCTAACAGGCTTACTGTCTAACAGTCTTGCAGACAGACAGACAGACTGGTCTTCTGCTAGACTGGTCTTCTTCTAGCCTTTTAGCCCATTAATTATCCTAATAGTTTACAAAATACCAATGGAACTTACCGTACAGATATTTCTCTGTTGTAGCATTGGCAACAAACCTCGATTCTCCATATTTGCCACCACCTATATAATCCTGACGGATTGGGTACTGTGTAGCCAACTTGTGACCTGGGTGTTCATCGTCGATAATGATAACCTCAGCATATTTGAGACGGTACTCTGGAATGCCGACAGAATTTTTAGAGATGTCCCATTTTGCAGTAGCATCGGAAGGACAAAAAGCTTCAACAAGTTGCATTGACGGATAGTTTGCCTTGAGCTGGGTCTTGAGATTTTTCTCTATTACAGCATCACGCGACGACGGCTTACTTACCGATCTAGTAGCCTTCTCACAATGTGCAATACGAGCCTTGTCGAGTTCATCGGCAGTGCGGAACTTAATAGGAAGATTTGCAATCGAATCGGCAGGCATCTGGTCCATTGCCGACTTCAATTCGTTGAGATAAAGTTTTTCTGCAGTCGGGAAAATCTTACCTTGTCCAACTATTTCTGTATCAATCCAATGCAAGATTTCACGAATAAACCACATCTTTGCAGCAACAGTCTTGCAGGTGTTCATCTTGTCGAGTTGTTCGCGAACATATCCGCTGATATCGTTGAGCGGCGATACGCCCGCCTCCAGCGCGGTCTTTACAAACATATTATATAATGTACCGTACGACTGGAATTGTCCCATATTTACCAAGCTGAGAAAATCGGAAACGACATCGCGGTCGGAAGACGAATTATTCCACGGCGACTTGTTCGACAATTCACTACTCATCCTGTAGAGTTCTCCAGTTGTCACCGGCCAATCACCGGACACATAACCAATTACAAATTTAGCCTGTGGCAACGCACCGATAAGCACATCGTAGTCGATACCATATCTAAGGCTGAGCGCGTATTCGAAGAAAAGACAGGCACGAACAATGTCCTCGGGCGCCGACTCCTTGGTGACTGTGGTTGCAACATGGAAGTTGTAGTCGGCAGCAGTCTCATACGGCGACATCTTATCCAATGCAGCCTTATCAATAGGGCTTAAAGATTGCTGTTGCTGTGCTTTCGGGCTGCTTGAATTCTGCGTCTGGGTGCTTGAATTCTGTTGCTGTGTGTTTGAATTTTGTTGCTGACTTTTTCCGTTCTGCGTCTTGTCGGTCTGCGACTGGTTGTGCTGAATCTGCTGAACTGCCTTGTTCTTTGCCTTGTTTAGCACTCCACCCAACTGAGCCTCGGCGCTGAAGCAGAAGCCCATCATAACAGCCATCAATGCTGTCATTCTTAAATACATTCCTAAATTTCTCATATCAATTATATTTTTAATGTTTTACACTTATTATTTACGTACCCAGTCGGAAACTTCGTTAAATTCGCCATCGTGTACCTGCCACTTTGATATTACATCGCCGTATCTACTATTTTCGCGTGCAACACTGAATGTAACAACATTGCGTCCGTCGGCGAGTTCGTAAACAACCCAATAATCACATACATAGAACCAATGTTTGTATCCCTGTCTATCTGTTTCTGTTCTTTCTGCCCACTGATTGCTCATCAGTCCAACTGCAGCAACCTTGCAGTTCTTGAACTCGGGATATGTTTCCTTGAAACCAGCTCCTGGAAGCGACGATTCGTACTTCATAATTTTGTTGATAGATTCTTGATCCATCCATTTAACCTTGTCATCCAACTGCTCAACAGTATATTTTAATTCAGGATCGAACTTCAATATATTAATTGAGTATGTTCTCTTGTCAAGCAAAAGCCCATAATATACATACGCAGTAAGCAAACGGCTCGGGTTACCTGTATACGGTCCCATAATAGCTAACGAAACAAAATGGTCTGCTGTAAGATTACCGATTTGCTTGCCATCTTTATTTACGGTATACTTTGTAGTATTTCCATAAGTTTTTACCACAAACTTCATCGTTCCAATATGTATTGATTCAATAGTCCCATCTTCACTCATAGAACCTTTGTACTCGCCACGGTTATTTGTAAACTTGCCAGTGCTTGGGTCGTACTTAATTACATCGCCTTTCTTGTTGCCCGCAATATCGCAGAGCATTGTAATCTCGAGTGTTTCGGGATTCCATGTACAAGCTTGCAATTCGCCGTCTCTACCTACAGAAAAAGTTGCTGGACCATTCTTTGCATCTTTTGCATCGCCTGTAGGCGTTTCCATTGCTTTTTCCTGTTTTGACTGCTGCGATTTATTTTTTATTGCCTTTGCGATTCCGCCCAAAAGTTGAGCCTCGGCATTGAAACTTACACCAAACATAATGGCCAACAATGCCATAACCTTAAAAAATGTACTAACTCTTACCATAATATTAAATTTTAGATGTTATTATTTTTGTTACTTAATTTTTCGTCTACAACTACAAAAATCAATTACTAATTTGTGTTTGTTTTCGAAAGCAAAATTATGGCTGTATAGGGAGACTGGTTTTGCATTTTCGAGCAAAGTTTGTGCAAAATGTTGCAAAATGCAGATTGTGCAGAATCTACAAACTATTGATTTCCAGTAGATTCAAGTATAAGATTTTGCATAAGTCCGTTTTTAGGGCTTCGCAGGGGGAAGATTTTTTTTATTTGAAGATTTGAAGATTCGAGGTTCAAGGTTCAACGTTCAACGTTTAAGGGTTCAACGATTTGGTTGCGCGAACTAAAGGTTAAGAATTTGAATAGTAGAGGTCGTTGCTCGCAACGACTCTACAGACTTTCAACTTTCAACTCTTAACTTTTAACTCTTAACTTTTAACTATTTTCCTTTGTATTCGGTTGGGGATTTGCCGAAGAATTTCTTGAATGCGCGGGTGAAGCTCGACTGGTCGTCGTAACCGCAACGGATAGCAATGTCGAGAATTGAAAGCGACGAATCGGTATCGAGCAAGTTACGGGCCTTCTGCATTCTGATGCTTGTGATGTAAGCCTGCGGCGTAGTGTCGGCAACTGCGGCCAGACGACGGCGGAACTGCGAGGTGCTCATGGCAAGTTTCGACGACAATTCGTCGACATTGACGCACGAAGCATCTATCTGGTCGTTGATGATAGTCATCGTCTTCGAAAGGAATTGCTTGTCGCTATCCGAAAGTTCGTCGGCATCTTTTTTCTCGGGCCTTATGGCATTTGCATACTTTCCATAAAGCTGGTCGTAATTGTTCTTCAACTCGCTGAAGTCGAGAGAGATCTGATTCAAACGTAATTGCTGCAGCCTAGAACGTTTGCGGACGCGCATGTAGAAAAACACAATGACTCCCAATAGCAAGACAGCCACCAAAATTCCTACACCTAATAATATATTGTTATGTTTTACCTTCTGGTTTTCGTCCGACAGCTGTTCGTTGCCATACTCGGCTGTATATCGGGCTAGACTTTCGGTAGCACCGCTGTAGTAAAGCTTGTTCTTGATGTCGTTGTACTTTTCGAGTTCTATCTTAGCACTGTCGGGATTTATATCCCATAAAGCCTCGTAAAGACCTTTTCGCGCTTGCAGTTCGTTGAGAGGATTGCTCATCTTGTTGCACAGTTCGGCAGCCTCCCTGAAATTATCGACTGCCTGGCGCTTCTTACCGAGAGCCATAAGCGCAGTACCGTTCTGGTTCAACGAGATAGCCAACGACTGCAGGTTGCCGCACTTGCGGAAAAATGGTATTATGGAGTCGAAAATCGCGACGGCTTCCTTGCTGTGCCCCATCTCAACCAAGATCGTAGCTTTCTGTGCTAGATGGATGCTAAGGTAGATTTCGCCGTTATGCTGACGGTCGAGCTTGATTGCACGGTCGACATACTGAATTGCGTTGTCGAAATGACCGAGAGAGAACTCGGTTTCCGACAAAGTTCCGCAAGTGCGCGCTATTCTGACAGGATCTCCAGTTTTTTCGGCATATACCAAGGCTTCCTGCAAATAGACGAGACCTTGCTGCGACTGCTTGGCGGCAACATATATCGAGCCAATGATGTTAAACGACGCGCTGATGCGGTCGGGGTCGCCAGATTCGCGGTCGAGATGGTTGCAAAGTTCGGCGTATTTGATAGCGTCGTCGTATTTAGACTGACGCATGTAGCATATTGCAAGCACGCTCAAGCATTCGCGCTCGTTCTCCTTGTCGCCACTGGCCTGCAGCAACGGCAATGCTACCAAGCTGTATTCCGCACCTTTGTCGTAACGCTGTGTGGCAAAGTACCATTCGCTAGCCCAGAAACTGATTGTCTTACGCAAAGTGTCGGCGGGTACATTGTTGTCGAAAGTAATGGCACTTTCGGCTATCTGCTTTTCTGCAAAGCATTGCATCAACCTGTTCGACAGCATTACCGTTGGGTTCTTGTCAAATTCCACCAACAAGGAATCAATCTCGTCCCCTTTGGCAAGATGCATATCAAGCACAATGCACAATAAGGTTACTGCCAATATCTTCGCTATTCTCATTTCCAAACAACTTTGTCTGCAAAGATAGTAAAAAAAGGATATCATCAATGTGAGAAAGGAAATTTTGTCAATGAAAATTGCTTCTCGGTAATTTATAGCGGCGCAATGCATTGCATCACAACAAATCGTAAATAATATTATCTTTGCGAAAAATTTTTGACCATGCAGAAAAATAACATACCAGTACTATTGCTTACCGGATACCTCGGAAGCGGGAAAACCACATTGGTTAACAACATACTTACCAACCAGAAAGGCATTAAGTTCGCTGTAATCGTCAACGACATCGGCGAGGTAAACATCGATGCAGACCTGATAGAAAAAGGTGGTGTCGTCGGACAAAAGGACGACAGCCTTGTTGCATTGCAGAACGGATGTATCTGCTGCACGCTGAAGATGGACCTGGTAGAACAACTTAATGACATTGTAAGCCAGCACAAGTTCGACTACATTGTAATCGAAGCCAGCGGAATATGCGAGCCTTTACCAATTGCACAGACAATCTGCTCGATACCGACACTCGAAGAAAAATACACCCGTCATGGTATTCCTTACCTCGACTGCATTGTAACCGTAGTTGACGCATTGCGCATGAAGGACGAATTTGGTTGCGGGGAAAGCCTTACCAAGAAGAACATAGGCGACGACGACCTTGAAAACCTTGTAATCCAGCAGATTGAGTTCTGCAACATCGTATTGCTGAACAAGGCGTCTGAAATCAGTGAAAGCGAACGCAACCGCCTGAAGGAAATTATCCGCGCACTGCAGTCGAAGGCAGAAATCATAGAATGCGACTACGGAAAAGTCGATTTTGACATGATATTGGAAACTGGACTTTTTGACTTCGACAGAACAGTGACGGCAGCCACATGGATTCGCGAAGTGGAAGACATCCATGATGATGACGACGATGACGACGACCACGATGAACACGAGCATCACCATGAGCATGAACATGAAGAACATGAGCATGGACATCATCACGAACATCACCACCACGACCACGAGCATCACCACGAAGGCGGTGAAACCGAGGAATACAACATCAGCACCTTTGTATATAAGAACCGCCGTCCGTTCAACCTCGGTCGCTTCGACGAATTTGTCGCCCGCAAGATGCCCAAAAGCGTAATACGCTGCAAAGGCATGTGCTACTTCAAGAACGAAGAAGACACCTGCTACGTATTCGAGCAGGCTGGCAAGCAAATCTCGCTACGCGATGCAGGACAATGGTTTGCCACTATGCCCGACGACGAACTTGAGGACCTCATCCTGCGCAATCCAGCCATCCTACGCGACTGGGACGACACATACGGAGACCGCATGCAAAAACTGGTATTCATTGGACAAAACATGGACAAAGAGCAAATTTGCAAGGACTTGGACATGTGTTTGACTGAGTAAATTAAGTGGGTTGAGACTGGCAACGTGAAACGTAAACCAGCACTTCGTCCCTTCGACTTACCCTTCTACTACGCTTACTTCGACCCTTCTACTACGCTTACTTCGACAACACTTCGATTTCACTCAGTGCGACGGCTCAGCACGCCGCAGGGAGCGAAGCTCAGTACAGCGCAGGGGGCGTCTCAGAGGGCGAGAAACTTTGAAACCTGAACGGCGTACTTCGACTGCGCTTACTTCGACCTCACTCAGCACATCGCAGCACAAGTAGCCCTCAACGAAGTTAACCTTTAGCTCGGCGTAAGCCAAACCAAAAACTTGAAACGGCGACAGCCATAAACTCACATAAACTCAAAAAGTTTTTTCTTCCTCGTATCATATTTTTTATTATCTTGCGTTTTTATTTTTGCATACATATTTTTGATATGAGAAAGATACTTTGCATTGCATTATTATGCTTATCCATTGCAACCCAATCGTTTGCGGGACTCGAAGTGTATTTCATGTACTCCAAGTTCAACTCGCCGCAAGGTCAATACATTGAAACATATATGAGTACAATCGGCAGTTCGACTGTACTTAACAAAAATACAAACGGAAAATTTCAGTCGGAAATTGAGGTCGTGATGGTCTTCAAGGCTGGCGACTCGATTGTGAACTTTGACAAGTATGTGCTTCGTAGTCCCGAAATTACCGACACTACAGGTGCAATTCCCAATTTCATTGACGTACAGCGCATCAACCTGCCCAACGGCAGCTACACATTCGACATCAGCATACGCGACATCAACAGCGAGAAGCCGCCTTATTGCTTCAGCGACAAGATCGACATCAATTTTACCGATGCACTCACATTCAGCGACATTGAACTCATCGAAAGCTACACAAAATCGTCGGGAGAATCGTCGATAACAAAAAGCGGCTACGACATGGTGCCTTATGTCGCCAATTTCTTCCCCGAAAACATGAACACGGTGAAATTCTACGTCGAGGCCTACAACACCGACAAGGCTCTTAACGACGATTTCATGCTCAAATACCATATCGACGACCATGCTACAGGCAAGGAAATCCCAACGTGCAGCCGTTTCAAGAAGATGAAACCGGGCAACGTAGTCCCGTTCATCGGGGAACTTGGCATCGAAAAGCTACCTAGCGGCAACTACGACCTTGTAGTTGAAATTGCAAACCGCAACAACGAAATTGTAGCCAGCAGCAAATATTTCTTCCAACGCCAGAACAAGAGCACGTTCAGCAACGAAGAATACGCAGCAAGGGCTGAGCAGTTCGACCTCAACAACACTTTTGCAGGCGACATGAACTCGCGCGACTCGCTCATATACTACATAAGAGCAATGCGACCTATTGCAAGCGTCTATGAACGTCCGTTCATCGACAACCAGCTACGCAAAGCGGAATTGACAACTTTGCAGAAATACTTCGTCGAATTCTGGGTAAAGCGCAACTACGTAAACCCCGAAAACGAATGGTACCAATACAAAAAACAGGTCGAATTGGTTGAGAAAAACTACGCCACAACAATACGCCACGGATTCGAAACCGACAGAGGCGTGATTTACTTGCAGTACGGAATTCCAAACCATATTTTCCAGTCACCTATCGAACCCGGTGCCTACCCATACGAAATATGGCAGTACTACCGTCTTGGTGAAGATAACAACTGTAAGTTTGTGTTCTACAACCCTAGCATGGAAGGCCGCGAATTCGAACTTCTGCATTCAAACAAGCAAGGAGAAATACACACTTTCAACTGGACACGCTACCTTTCGCGAAGCAAATCGTCGTCGTACGGTATATCCGACACCTACAATTCGGTTGACTTTACTTCGAACGGATACGGACAAAACACTTTCGACAACGACTGGGAACGTCGTGCTATAGAAGAATTTAACAAGTAACAACATGACACCTAAGATATTAGAGGGCAGCAAAGCCAAATACATATACTTCCCCGAAGAACAGGACACGATAATAAGCCGTTCGGGTTACGCAACATTGTACGTAGGAGCAAATGCAGACACAAAAGAGAAAATAGTCCTGAAGAAAATCTCTACGGCAATGTTCGGTAACGATGCCCAGAGATTCAAGTTTTTCGCAACGGTATGCAACGAAGTGAAAACAGACGGGCTTGTACGCATCGACGACATGATCTTTGATGGAAGCGACATCTATCTTGTATGCGAATATGTGTCGGGACGCACGCTTAAGGAGCTTATTTGCGACCCTAAGTACATGGACTACCGCAACGACATATTCTTCCTGCGAATAATTTCAAACTGCCTCGAAACCTTGACGTACATTCACAAGCTGAAACTTTGCCATGGAAATCTAACCCCAGAAAACATCATAGTACAATGGGACGAATGCGAGGAGTTTGACTTCATGCATCCGACAACAAAGATTTTGAGCATCGAGAGCATTAAGCTAGGATTCAAGAACATGCCTCTCATTCGCAGAGTCTCAAACACTCTATACCAAAGTCCAGAACAAGTAATTGGCTTTGAAGACCTTGTGGGCGACTACAGCGATATATACAGCATGGGATTGATAATGTACGAAGCATTGGCACGGGAGCCGTTATTCTCTCCCGACAAACCAATCGTAAAACGCCAGCAAGTATTCGGCAAAATTGAGCAGCACTACCGCATAAATGATGAAGCGCATGCAATAATCGAAAAAGCAACAGTTCGGCCGTTGCCGTTTGTTCCCGGAGCAATCAGCGACAACGCTCAAAAAATAATGGTACTTAAGGCATTGAACGACAGATACCAATCGGCAGAAGCCTTCAAAAAAGAATTGGATGAACTTATTGGAAACTTATAATAATGGGCTAAAAGGCAAATGGCTTTAACCATGTTTGCACAAAAAAAATCAAAATTGTACAGTCGCGGCGCGCCACGACACGACAAGAAACGAGAAACTAGAAACATATTATAAAACAACTAAATTTTAAAACTTATGACAGCAGACGAAAAAAACAGAATGCAGAAAAAATGGGATACTGAAATAAAGTCCCTCGACTCATGGAGCATGTTCAAGGTAATGGGCGAACTCGTAAACGGTTTCGACCACTACGCAAAATTAGGACCGTGCGTTGCAATATTTGGTTCGGCACGTACAAAGGAAGACAATCCATACTACATAGGTGCAGAAGAAACTGCATACCAACTTGTAAAGAAGGGTTATGGTGTAATAACTGGTGGCGGACCTGGCATCATGGAAGCAGGTAACCGCGGAGCACAGCGTGGCGGTGGCATCTCGGCCGGTTGCAACATCGTACTCGAATTCGAACAGGCAGCCAACAAGTACATCGACACCGACAAGCTCGTTACTTTCGACTACTTCTTCACACGCAAGACCATGTTCATGCGCTACGCACAGGGATTTATCGTTTTCCCGGGTGGTTTCGGAACATTCGACGAACTTTTCGAGGCAATCACATTGATACAGACCAAGAAGATTGCAAAATTCCCGATTATCCTCTTCGGCTCGAAGTTCTGGAAAGGACTTTTCGAATGGGTTAAGGAAAGCGTACTCGATGGAGAACACAACATCTCAGAGAAGGACCTCGAAATCTACAACATAGTCGACACTCCAGAAGAAGCAGTGAAGATTATCGAAGACTTCTACCGCAACTACGAACACAAGCCGAATTTCTAAATCGGATATAACAAAAAAGGCTACCTTTTCGGTAGCCTTTTTTTATTTACCTATAATTAATCATATACACGATTGTTGCTCCGTCTTTTTCGCGCCGCTCAATTATTCGGCTGATATTTCCAAGCGTATCGTACTCTAGCGAAGCACTTGATATTTCGTCGCCATCATGGCCAAAAACCGAAGTCTTGACAACCTTGTCGCCTTCGTAAATGAAAACCTTCTTCTCGGCAGCGCCGACAATATGTTTGTGAGTAACCTCCGAGAGAATATCGTAGTCGCCATCAGGATTTATCGGGTTTTGTGCACGCCTAAAAACCAGTTCCTTCTGATCGGCAGCAATAGTAGATATCGAACCACAGCTTATTACTTTGCCCAGCGAATCGAGTTCCGATACCACAATACTGTCAGTCGCATGCTCGATGCGGTAGTTGCTTGTAACCGAACTGCCTAAATACGAAATCTGGGCAACTAGCAAGTTTTTATCATTGTATTCGTACATGGTACCTCCGACCATAACCGAGTCGGCTGTAAAATTCACCTCCTCAAAAGGCAAATTACGAGAATTATACTTCACCATGGTAAAAGATTTCGGGCGGTTGCCCTCTCCGAAATACACAATCCGTGACGGCTGCCCATTCTCATTGTAATAGGTTTCGGAAAACAAAGTTTTTGTTCTTGATATAACATTATCTTTTACCGTAACCTTCCAGGTAACCGACGAATGGAACGAGTTGTTCTTTATCTTCTGGGAATAATTCCGGCACGAAATAACATCGTACGAATTGACGGGAATCCACACTTGCGACCATCCTGCTGAGAACAAGAGCGTCAAACATAATGCAAGTAGGATTTGCCTCATTATCTTACTATTTCTTGAACAACGAATCAACGAACTCGCGCTTGTCGAACATCTGCAAATCGTCGATACCCTCGCCTACACCGATATATTTGATCGGAATCTTGAACTGGTCGGAAATACCGATTACCACGCCGCCCTTTGCCGTACCGTCGAGCTTTGTCACTGCCATTGAGTTTATTTCGGTCGCCTTCATAAACTGTTTAGCCTGCTCATAAGCGTTCTGCCCTGTAGAACCATCAAGAACCAACAGAATCTCGTGCGGAGCTTCGGGAACAAGCTTTTGCATCACGCGCTTGATTTTCGACAATTCGTTCATGAGGTTTATCTTGTTGTGCAGACGACCTGCAGTATCGATAAGCACCACATCGGCGCCCGACTTTTTGGCGGAAGCCAAAGTGTCGTAAGCTACCGAAGCTGGGTCGGAACCCATATCCTGACGAATCATGTGTACGCCTACCCTATCGGCCCACACCTGCAACTGGTCGATTGCAGCGGCACGGAAAGTATCGGCAGCACCGATATATACAGTCTTGCCAGCTTTCTTGAAATTGTTTGCCAGCTTGCCGATTGTTGTTGTCTTGCCAACACCGTTCACACCGACTACCATAATTACATATGGCGATCCGTCGGAAGTTGTGAAGTCGGGGTTCTTCATGTCGGGACCATCTTCCATCAACGACGCGATGGTAGAACGCAAGAGTTCGTTCAGCTCGTCGGTGCCGACATATTTTTCGGTTTTGACACGTTCCTTGATCATGTCGATAATCTTCAAGGTAGTATCTACACCTACGTCAGAAGTTATCAAGATTTCTTCGAGTTCGTCGAGCACTTCCTCGTCAACTTTCGACTTGCTGAAAATCAATCTGCTAATTTTAGAGAACAAACCGGTGCGAGTCTTTTCCAAACCGCTGTCCAACCTGTCTTTTTTTTCTTTGCCGAACAAACCGAAGAATCCCATAACGTGACTATTTAAATAAAACAACAAAAAGCACCTGTCAAAAAATATACGGCAGGTGCTATAATTTTAATTGATAAAACAACTATTTCTTAAAAAAATCCTTTGACAAGTCCTTGTCCATGATAGCCGACTTGAACTGATAAGCGCCGGTTTCAGGATTCTTAACCATCTTGATGCACTTAACGAAGACCTGTCCGCCTTCCTTCTTAAGGGTTGCAACTACTTTCTTTGCCATAACCTAAACTATTTAATTTCTCTGTGAACTGTAACCTTCTTCAAAATCGGGTTGTACTTCTTCATCTCCAGTCTGTCAGGAGTATTCTTTCTGTTCTTTGTGGTTATATACCTTGAAGTACCTGGTAATCCAGATTCCTTATGTTCGGTACATTCGAGTATCACCTGTACGCGATTTCCTTTACTTTTCTTTGCCATTTTTAATCCTCCCGACTAAAATTATTTAACAAAACCTTTCTTTTCGGCATCCTTAAGCGCAGCCTTGAGGCCTTTCTTTGCGATAGTTCTCATAGCCGAAGTGGTAAGTCTCATTTCTACCCACTGACCTGATTCTTCGTCAAAGATCCTCTTGGACTTCATGTTGATATCAAATATCCTTTTTGTTCTGCGTCTTGAGTGAGATACATTGTTTCCCACCATAGCCGTTTTTCCTGTAATTTGACAAACTCGTGCCATAACTCTTTTATATTATTTCTCTTTTAAATTTCGGACTGCAAAAGTCGCACTTTTTTGACAAAGCAACAAATTTTTTCTAATGTTTTTGCATATTTTTATTAACAAATAATACAACGTATTAATAATCAACATATTATACACCATATTAACATATTACATAATAGGTATCTAGGAAATTTGGCACGATTTTTCTTGGTATTTCGAGTTAATTAAAGTTATTTTGCAACTCAAAATTTAGAAAAATGAAACATTTTATTGTAACTCTTGCATTAATATTTGCAACATTGTTCAGCATTGCACAAAGCAATTCGAACCGCAACATCCTACCTCCCAGCTTCACGCACAAAGAGGTAAGTGAGGATGTCGACCACGTAGACATCTACCCACCATCGGCACAATTTATAGCCGAAGAGATTGCCGAAACAGAAAAAAACGGCACCTTTTATAAAGTCGCTACTCTTATACCATTAAACGCGACTGTCAAGAATTCGGGTACCTGGACAACCCTCGACAACGGACAGCCAATATGGAGACTCCGTCTTTCGAGTGTTGGAGCAAAAGCATCGGCATTGTACTTTGACAAGTTCGATATTCCATCGGGCTCGGAAGTATACGTTTATACATCCGACAGGAAAATTGTTGACGGACCATACTACCGTAGCGACAATCCCAATGGTGAAGACTTTATGATCGGTAATATTATTGGCGACGACATTACCATTGAATATGTTGCACCAATGACAAAATCTGAAGAAGGCAAAATTTCGTACGACACCAATGCACCTATTATTAATATAGGAGAATTCGGTTATGTATATCGTGGCGAAGGCGGATTCGAAAGAGGAGTAAGAGGCCCGTTCGGTGACGCCGAAAGCTGCGAAGTAAACATTAATTGCTCGGTTGGCGCAGACTGGAGAATACAACAGCGAGGTGTAGCAAGAATTTATGTCCGCGAAGGCTTGAGTGCTGGATACTGCACTGGTACGCTTATCAATAACACCAGCAACGACGGAACTCCATATTTCCTTACGGCAAACCACTGCGGACCTAGCGCAACAGCATCGAACTTTAACCAATGGAAATTCCGCTTCAACTACGAAGCTTCGGGATGCGACAATCCAACTTCAGAATATTCAATCAACTATACCGACTTCACGGGTTGCACCAAGATTGCAGAAGGTGCAGTCGACGGAGGATCTGATTTTTACTTGGTAAAACTTAACTCTTTTACAACCCAGAATGCAATAAATATTGGCGCAATATACAACGGTTGGGACAGAAGTACGACGGCTCCAACGGGTGGAGGTGCTGGCATACACCACCCTGCCGGTGACATAAAGAAAATTTCATTCTTTTCATCTACACCAACTTCAGGAACCTTTAACAGCTGTATATCAAACGCACACTGGTATATCTCATGGGTAAATAGCGGCAACAAAACTGGTGTTACCGAAGGTGGATCTTCTGGCTCACCAATATTCAACTCAAACGGCAAGGTATTCGGCACCTTGAGTGGAGGATCTTCATCTTGCTCTGCTTCTTCATTTTACAGAAAAGACCTGTACGGAAAAATGTCTGTTCACTGGGACAATTCAACAAACGGAACCACCAACGCCTACAAGTTGAAACCATGGCTCGACCCGAACAATACTGGAGCAACAACATGCGACTACTACGATCCTGCCGGCTCAACACCGCCAACACCGTCAAACATCTTCACATACGACTTCGAATCTTGCACAGCATGGACTGTAGACCAGTTCTCACCATGCACTACAAAAGACGGTGACGGTTCTGCAACATACATAATCAACAATTTAACATTTAGCAACCAAGGATATACTGGTTCGTATATTGCTTTCCAGAATGGTACTGCCGACGGATTTACCGCACACGGCGGAACAAAGTTCGGATGCTGCATGGCCGCAACAACCCCGCCAAACAACGACTGGTTCATTCTTCCACAAACTAATATAACCAATGGAACAAAACTCTCGTTCTGGGCTCGCTCAGCAAACGACAGATACGGTCTCGAACAATTCCGCGTTGCCGTTTCAACCAACAATCAGAACTACACATATATTGCCGGCAGTTCCAGCTCCTCAGTAAGCGCACCAGTAGCATGGACTCAGTTCAAATACGACCTGTCGAGCTATGCAGGACAGTCGCTGTACGTTGCAATTATATGCGTATCAAATGACGTATTCGCATTCTTCATCGACGACATCGCTCTAGGCTTAAATGCAGATGCAGAAGAAATCAACGCAGATAATATCAGCATATACCCTAACCCTGCAAAAGAAAACGTAACAATCAATCTCCCGGAAGACAATGCCGAAATAAGCATCATCAACGTACTGGGACAAACCGTGAAGACAATAAATGCTACATCGGCAAACGAAACCATTTCGCTCGAAGGAATGAATAAGGGCATGTATTTCTTCAACATCAAGATGCAGGACAAGACAATAACCAAGAAAGTAATTGTAGAATAACAAACACAACGACAAAAAAAATCCTCGTATCGGTTTCGATGCGAGGATTTTTTTATCATCACCAATGTTAATTGTCCATTGTTAATTATATTTGCATCAAACAACATTGCCATGCACGAGGACTTTCTGCACTTCATATACAAGAACCGACTTTGGACTAAGGGCACAGAACTGCTTACCGACAACACGCCGTTCGAAATAATAGACACTGGCCTTCACAACCACGATTCGGGCCCCGACTTCTTCAATGCCAAAATTAAGATCGACGGAATCGTCTGGGTTGGCAACGTAGAAATCCACGTAAACGCATCCGACTGGCACAAGCACCACCACGACGGCGACCACGCCTACGACAATGTAATATTGCATGTGGTGTACAACAGCGACTGCGACATAACCTTGCCAAACGGACGGACCTTGCCGACATGGGAAATTTCGTTTCCGCAAACTATATTCAACCGTTATTCCGACTTCAAGCTAAACGAAAAGCCAATTGCCTGCGCCGACTACATAGACCTCGTCGACAACATACACATTTCTATGTGGATGGAAAAGATGGCCGTCGAAAGGCTCGAACACAAGTCGGAACATATAAGCGAAATCCTAAACCTCACCAATGGCAACTGGAACGAAACCCTATATATTGTTCTTGCTCGCAACTTCGGTTTCGGCACAAACGCCCTACCCTTCGAACAGCTTGCAATGCACACACCACTCAACGTAATGCTACACAACACCGACAATCTGTTCACTCTCGAAGCGATAGCATTCGGTCAGGCAGGAATGCTTGAACGCCAGCCAAACGACGAATACACGAAAAAACTTGCCGACGAATACCATTTTCAGCAAAAGAAATACAATCTGACACCAATTCCAGAATCGATGTGGAAACGCTCGAAGATGCACCCTGTCAATTCACCGGAAACACGGCTTGCACAGTTTGCCGCCATAATGCAGAAATTCCAACTGCTCGCCGACAGAATACTCAACAATCGCTTCGACCGTAACATTTTCGACAACCTTAAGCTGTCCGACTATTGGAAAACGCACTTTTCGCTCGGCAAACTTTCCGCCAAAGAAAAGGAAACAAAAATCGGGATGCAAACAATCGACAAGATTCTCATTAACACCGTAATTCCATTTTCGTACCTTTACGGAAAGACCACAAATCCGAACTTCGACAGCGAAAAAACAATCGACATGATGCGCTCCATCAAGGCCGAGGACAACAGGGAGACCCGCGCCTTTGCCGAGATTGGCAAGATTGCATGCGACAACGCACTCGACTCGCAGGCAATGCTATACCTTAAGAAAAATTACTGCGATGCCAAAAGATGCCTAAACTGCAACATTGGATTCCAGATAATGAAGGAAATTAACAAGATTTAGAAGAGGCTAACAGGCGAACAAGCTGACAGGCTAACAGACAGAAAAACAAGCTGAAAGTCGTTAAACTTGTGCAGGAAGCCAGCCAGTTTAGCTCCAATCATTTCACTCCAACTCCTCCCCCGTCGAATAAATGTACTTGTTATCAGGAGTCACCCTAATCCTCGCATTCAACGGTCGCACCGACTTCACATGGTCGATATTCCAAAGGAAAGACTTTATCGAATAGTCGGAAAGTTTACGCGAATCCTTGAATATCAGCTCGTACCTCATCGGTATCAAAATACTGCGGACACTATCGTTTACAGGAACCGAGAAATTCTTCACCCTAGACTCGCGCCAATCATACGACTCTCCATTCGCATCAAACGCCTGCAACGCAATCAGGAAATCATCAGCGGTATCTCTTTGCATATAGGTCATTTCGACATCCATCCTCACAAAACGAGAATCAGAAAGAGCCACAAATGGCGTATCGAGCAAGGTCATCCACTCGTTATCAACGTTGTAGCCAGTCAAGTCGTAGGTACGGTCGAATAAAGGCTTCGGCATTTCACATTCCGGCTGTTCCGTCTTGGACAAAACATAAATTTCAGCACCTATATATTCCGAATAGTCAAGCACATACGGATAGTACCGCCTTGCTACATACATCTCAAAGTCATCAAGTTTGGCAGCAACCAGATATTCGGCATTTTCATTTTCCAACAGCCTGCATAGTGCCGATGGATCGTAGCCAGCATACTTGTTTTCTATCTTCTTGCCAAACTTATTTTCATAATACTCAATAAACTTATCACTGAAATTCAGCAAACCGCAAACATTTTCCTTGCCATATTTTTCTTCACAATCGATAAGAGTCTTTACTCCCGGCTCAAATATCCACTTGTCAATCATAGTATAATGTTCGCGGACAAAAATAAGGCTCATTACCATTGCCACACAATAAACAGCAACCGAAACCATCCTCAGCGGATTGAAGTTTTCGCCTACCAGCGAGCACGCCGCCAGCACAAGGAAGGGAAACGAAAATATCAGGCACGACTGCTGTAATACAGGATCGACAAGCACCGAATACCAGTAACCAGCTGCGAAAGGAATCGCGAAAAGCAAAATTGCAGTAATAAACTTCTTATATGTTGCCGAAAAATGTTCACGCGTATATTCGCCAGATATTATTATGCACAACACTGCCAAAATCAATACGATATACGAGAAATGTGTAAGATATCGGAAGTATTGGGTAACAAAATCAAATGTTGGTGTGCCAAGCCACCCGCCAACACCCTTGAGTTCGGTTAGCTGGTAAATTGTTATCGGAATATGTGGCACATAAAGCACTATAGCTACCAAGGCTGCCAACAGATACCTAACTATCGACTTGCGCGATTGGAAAAGTAGGCCGGCAATGCCAATAATGAACGCTACCATCATCGAGAACTGGTGGGTATAGGCACTGCACGAGGCAAAAACGCCAAACAGAATCACATTTTTCCACGAATAATCCTTTTCATAAATCATCCGTGACCAGTAAACCAAGGTCAGTAGCACAAAGAAAAGTCCGAAAATGTACGGACGAGCAAGTATTGAGTAGTATATTGTATATTGGCTTACTGCAATTATCGAAGCCGCAAAGATTCCTGCCGTGCGGTTGAACCATATCTTAGTAACAAGGTACATCAGCGGAATGCAGGCAATACCCATAAGCACGAACGGCAGACGAATTGCAATCTCCGATGTTCCGAAAATCTTCGACCAGAACCACAGGAACGACTGCACGCCAGCAGGGTGCCCTTCGAAAAGCATAACGCCGTCGCGAATCATATCCATGAAACTGTCGAACTGCAGACGACGCACGGCACTCAGTTCGTCGTGAGTAAACGGGCAGTCGAAGAACCCGACCAGACGCAGTACCGCACCCAACACCACTATCACAAGCAGCGCAATCGCATGAGGACGGCTATATTTTTCCTTGTCGAAAAGCATAATCGGATTTTTTGCAAAATTAAAATAAATATTGTACAGACGCAAAATTTTGCGTCTCAACAAACCGCGACATTGCCCGCAACGCCAGGACATAACGGACAGTCGCGGCACGCCACGACTCAACAATATTCAAACACTAGAATTTTCAATTTTTCAAATCTATCAAATCATTCAAATCCACAACCTTTTGCTCAACGAAGTTAAATTATTGAATCCTTAAATCTTTAAACAAATTTCTTTTCTATGGTATTGGAATAAATATTAAATTTGCAGTCAAACTAAAAAACATAGAGATGAGAAAATTATTCGCATTATTGACTATCGCGCTTATGTTCAGCGCAAGTGCAAGTTTCGCTTGCACGAACTTCATTGTTACCAAAGGCGCATCGAACGACGGTTCCGCATTCCTCAGCTACGCCGCCGACAGCCACGTACTCTACGGTGAACTCTACTATCGTCCTGCTGCTGACTACCAGCCAGGCACAATGATGAAAATATACAACTGGGACTCGGGACAATACCTCGGTGACATCCCACAGGTACTCCACACCTATAATGTTGTTGGTAATGTAAACGAACACCAGCTTGCAATCGGTGAAACCACTTACGGTGGCCGCGAAGAACTCTGGGAAGGCGACGGCATCATCGACTACGGAAGCCTCATTTACCTTGCATTACAGCGTGCAAAGAACGCCCGCGAAGCCATAAAGGTCATGACCGAACTCATGAGCAAGTACGGATATGTCAGCGAAGGCGAATCCTTCTCAATCGTTGACAAGGACGAGGCTTGGATTCTCGAAGTTATCGGCAAGGGCAAAGGTCAGAAAGGTGCAGTTTGGGTTGCAAGAATGATTCCCGACGGATATGTTTCGGCTCACGCTAACCAGGCAAGAATCACCACTTTCCCGCAGGCAACAAAGAAGAGCAAGGATGTCGTTACTTTCAAGAACATCGACAAGCTCCTCACCGACAAGAACATAACCTGCGTTTACTCCGACGATGTTATCACTTTCGCTCGCGAAAAGGGTTACTTCAAGGGCAACGATGCCGATTTCAGTTTCTCCGATACCTACGCACCAGTTGATTTCAGCGGTGCTCGCTTCTGCGAAATCCGCGTATGGGCTTTCTTCAACGATGTTGCCGAAGGTATGGACCAGTACTGGGAATACGCAAAGGGCACCAAGATTGAATACGATGCCAACGGCTACGCAACCAACAGAATGCCTCTGTGGGTAAAACCCGCTAAGCCTGTAACTCTCGAAACTGTAATGCACAATATGGGCAACCACCTCGAAGGTACCGAACTTGATATGAGCAAGGGAATCGGAGCTGGTCCTTTCAACTGCCCTTATCGCTGGAGACCAATGACTTGGGAATACAACGGAAAGAACTACATCCACGAAAGAGCAACTGGAACACAGCAGACCGGTTTCTCGTTTGTAGCACAGTTGCGTGGCAATTTGCCCGATGTACTTGGTGCTATCAACTGGTTTGGCGTTGACGACTGCGCAACAACAGTTTATGTTCCTATGTACGCATCTATCACCGAAATTCCATACGCTTACCGCGAAGGAAACGGCTCGATGATGAAATTCAAACCGGATGCAGCTTTCTGGATTTTCAACCTCGTATCAAACTTCGCTTACACACGCTACTGCGACATCTATCCTGAAATCGAGACCGTCAGAAGAGATTTGCACAGAAGCTTCAAGGACGAGACCGCAAAGATTGAAGGCGACCTTCGCGAAGAAGCAGCCAACAATCCGCAGAATGTAGCAAAGAAACTTACCGAATATTCGGCTAAGGCTTCGGAAAACACAATGCAAACATGGCAGAACCTCTTTGCTAGCCTGTTCGTAAAGTATGTTGACGGCAACATCAAGACCGAACGCGAAGTTCCTGAAGGTTACAAGTACTACTCACCGGAAGTTAAGCAGCCAAAATATGGCAACGACTGGTACAAGCACATTGTCGAGGACGACACAAAACACCTATTGGAAGCAAAATAAACTTATTAACATAATCAAAATTAAAAACAAATTAGTAAAATGAAGACTTCAAAAGATTACATCGAACTGGAAGCAAAGTACGGAGCACACAACTATCATCCGCTACCAGTAGTTTTTGCAAAGGCTAAAGGCGCAAAGGTTTGGGACGTTGAAGGAAAGGAATATTATGATTTTCTTTCTGCATATTCAGCAGTTAACCAGGGTCACTGCCACCCGAAAATCGTAAAGGCTCTCACCGACCAGGCTCAGAAGCTCACATTGAGTTCAAGAGCATTCTACAACGACTGCCTTGGCGAATGGGAAGAATACGTAACCAAATACTTCGGATACGACAAGGTTCTCCCGATGAACTCTGGTGCAGAAGCAGACGAAACCGCTCTTAAACTCGCTCGCCGCTGGGGTACTGTAGTAAAGGGTATTCCAAACGATGAAACTTTGATCGTATGCTGCGAAGGTAACTTCCACGGACGTACAATCACTATCATCACCATGTCTAACGACCCAGATTCATACGCAAACTACGGTCCTTTGACTCCTGGTTTCATCCGCATACCTTACAACGATCCTGCTGCTTTGGAAAAGGTACTCGCAGAAAAGGGTGACAAGGTTGCTGGTTTCCTTCTTGAACCTATTCAGGGCGAAGCTGGTGTTTATGTTCCAGACGAAGGCTACCTGAAGAAATGCTACGACATCTGCAAGAAGTACAATGTATTGTTCATGGCAGACGAAGTACAGTGCGGTATAGCTCGTACAGGTAAGATGCTTGCTTGCGACCACGAAGGCGTTCGTCCCGACATCCTTATACTCGGTAAGGCTCTCGGCGGTGGCGTATTCCCGATTTCGGCAGCATTGGCAGACGATGAAATCATGTTGACAATAAAGCCAGGTGAACACGGTTCAACATTCGGTGGTAACCCATTGGCAACCCGCGTAAGTATCGCTGCTTTGGAAGTTATCAAGGAAGAAAAGCTCACCGAAAGAGCTGAATACCTCGGCAAGATTTTCCGCGAAGAAATCATGAAGATTAAATCTCCGATGATTGAAAAGGTTCGTGGTAAAGGTTTGTTGAACGCAGTTATCATTAAGCCTATGAACGGCAAGGAAGCATGGGATGTTTGCTTGAAGATGGCCGAAAACGGCGTTCTTGCAAAGCCGACACACCAGCACATCATCCGCTTCGCTCCACCTCTGGTAATCAGCGAAGAAGAATTGCGCGATGCTATCGAAAGAATCAAGAAGTCGATACTTTCGTTCTGCTAAGATTTTTTCAAATCAAAATAAAAGGTCGTTCCGATTGGGACGACCTTTTTTATTGAACCACGAATAATAAACCTATTACTCGTGCAAAATATCTCAAATATTACTTCACAATAGTCAATGCCTTTCTTACTCCTGCCAATGTCGGTTCGCCGGAGATTTCGCTTCCTACAGCGCCCTTCATCCATGCCTGCGGAGTGATGGAACCTTGCAGAAGCATTCTTGTAAGTTCTTCAGAGAACGGCTTGTCGGCCATATAAGTTTCTATCTGATAGTCGATAAGATGTCCTACTGGATAATTTGCCAGATACAACGGCGAATCAATCATGTGCGAGTAAATTGCAAGTATCGGTGAATCCTTCACACCGAAAACAGGTGCGTAATACTTGTTCCATACATCCTTTGCAATGGAAACCACTGCATCGCGAAGTTCCTGAGCATTGGCATCCTGATTTTCGTACATCCAGCGCCAAGTGTACAGGTCAACAAGCGAAACACCCATGATTTCGTATGCCGACCAGCAGTTTTCCAATGCAGCCATTGCTTCCTTCTCCTCCGAAGTGTCGCCCTTTGCCTGTCCGAGCAACTTCAGGTCGCAACCTTGGAACATAAATGCAACTGCTTCGGTAAATGCGGTGTTAGGAATGCCTTTCAGCATATAGTAGTCAATGTCGTAAAGGGTTATGGTCTGCTCTACGCAATGTCCAAGCTCGTGAACTGCAATGTTGTAACCCTTGTAATCCATACCGCTTTTTGCAATCCTTGTACGCAGGTGAGCCACATCGCCCTTCATTTCGCTGCCCCAAGCATGACCAGCACCACGGGCAGGGTCAACGCTGATTTTTGCTGCGATAGAGTTTGCCTTTTCGCGCGACCAGCCCAAATCGTTAAGTATTCGCGGAATATCGCGGCCAAATGCCGACGGATTTGGATAACGCTGACGGGTTATGCGGTCAAGTTCCGCCTCGTTCATGTCGTTGCGGGCTGTAAAACCATTGTACCAGATGTCGTATGGCTGCAACGGACGACCAAGACGACTTGAAACCAACTGACCGACCTGTGCAATTTCGGGTGCGGAAATAAAGTCGATGAACAACTTTTCCACCTCATCCTGCGTAAGTTCCATTGTCTCGTCGAAGGCCCTTTCGATGTAGGTCGGATAAACCGAGTTGAACTTGTCCATTGCCGACAAAGCCTTAAAATTGTACAGAATATGTTCGTAGCGGGTAAACGGTTCGGCAGGACTAGAAACCTCTGCCCCATCCTTGTAAAGCTTGTTGGTGCGCGGATTCCACTGGTACTTGTCGGAGTTGATTACATCCTGCGGAATGTCTTGATTTACAATATGCAACATCACATCATAAATCATCTGCTGCTTCTCGAGTCCGTGCTCCGAATCAGAATAGTCGGACTTCAGTTCGTCGCGCAGATTCCAGTGGCTGATGAGTTTCATATCCTTTGGGAACAATGTCTGTCCATTGTTATCCACGAGATTTCCCATATAAATGTTGTAGCTCGATATGTAGTTGTCGGCGTTGGTCATTGCAACATTGGCGGCCTGTTCGTATTCGGCCGGTATGCGCGATGTAAACTTGTCGCCCAGACGAGCATACGCCCAGTCCTGACGCGTCCACTTGTCGCAGAGGGCATTCTTCTCGGCAAGCGAGTACGACGGGAAGTTAAGCACGATGTAGAAAGCCATCTTGTTGGCAAACAAATCGTCGGCAATATGCGCCGTGGTTGAATATGCGCCCATAGCCTCATCGACAAAATCGACTTCGCCCATATCAAGGTGCAGAGGCTCCATCAACTTGATGGTCATTGTGTTGCCATAGCCGTAAAGGATTTCAAGGTCACGCTCGATTTTCTTGTAGGTCTCGAAGCGCTTTGCCGAGTCAAGCACAAAGTTTGTCATACAGAAATCGTAGAAGTCGTCGAGCGAACCATCCTGCTCCTGCCACAAGGCGGCAACCTGAGATACGCCCTTCTCTATACGGTCCGACTCCTGTCCGTTGCAGAACTCCTTCAAGCTGCGGACTGTCCTTTCAATGTCGTTTTGCGGAATCCTGAATTCGGCTACCACTGCACCATTCTCCTTGTTAGAATCCTTGCACGAAACAAACGCTACCATTGCCAAAACAATTAATGGGAAAACTATTCTTTTCATAATCGATACTTTTTATTTTGCTATATTATTTACTTTTTCTTTCGTAAAACTAATTTCGCTCCATTCTGGAATAAAGTCATTGCATTCTTTTTCGGATTAAATTCAAATTTTGCACCTAACTGGTCGCACTTAAATTTGTCCTTGTCAACTGCTTCAAACGAAAAAGCATCATCTCCAATCTGCCCAATCAATGTGTTTCCTTCTTTTGTGACAATAAAATCCAAACCAATTTTCTTGGAAACATACACGCCCAAATAAATGTCCAAATCCTCCGAAGCCACATTATAGAATTCTGGTAATTCGTAAGGTTTGCCGTAAACTGCGCTTAAAACCGCCTTTTTAATATCTCCGATTTTAAAATTACGCCCGTTAGAAGTCATGGCATACGAAATATTTCCGTCGTCAAAATGCGAATAAACAGAAACAAAACCATCTATTGCCCCCGTGTGTCCCAAACCAATGTTTTCGCCAAAAGGAATCTCGAACAGCCCGAGGCCATAGTCGTCCTTAATGGTTTTCATTATTTTGAGACTTTCATCAGTCAGAAGCCTTCCTCCAAACAAAGCGTCAGCGAATTTTGTCAAGTCGGTCGGCGTTGACACTATTGCACCCGCACCCATCGGAACAGTCCAGTCTGTTTCGTTTTCTACCTTCCAAGAACCCAAGAAGCGGTATGACCTGCATTCGTTGTTGTTCGGATTGGTTTTTCCAAAAATATATGTGTCGGTCAGACCAATTGGCTTGACAATGTATTCCTGCAACAAGTCGGAATATGGTTTCGAGAAAGTCTTTTCAAGCATGTAGGTCAACAACACATAGTTCGAATTGCTGTAGTCGGACTTGCTGTCGGGCTCAAAATCGCTGCCACCTTTTTCGATAATCGCCAGCATTTCTTTTTCTGTCTTTGGCTGTGTACACCAATCCAGATAGTCATCGTCGTGTGTAAAATCGTGTATTCCGCTCCTATGGCTTAGCAAATGCCTTACAGTTATTTTCTGTGAATTTGCGATTGCCGGAAACCATTTGTCAATAGTTTGGTCAAGGTCTATTTTCTTTTCTTCGACAGCCTTCAAAACCAAAACCGCCGTAAACGATTTCGAGGCAGAACCGATTCTATATTTGGATTTTTCGGTTGCTTTAACCTTATTTTCGACATCAGCATAGCCGATTGCTTTTGTGTAGATAATCTCCCCGTTCTTCGCGACGGCAACACTTCCCATAAACTTGTTGTTTTCTTGAAGTTTATCGAAATAATTGTCCAACTTTGCCTTGTCGAAGAGATTTTGTGCAAATACGCCACCACTTAATATTAGAAGTGCAAACGCTATTAATATATGGGTATATTGCTTCATAATATATGTTTTAATTAGACAATCCTATCGTTCTATAAAAAGTTTTCGGCTGCACTTCCAAGCACAGCCGAAAACCAATATTGTTAATACAATGAATTTATCAAATCGTCATCTGCCAAATTCGGAACTGTAACCTTCATCTCAGGATATTCCTCCATAGCGCGCTTGATGGCGAACATTGCGCCCTCGTTGCGTGCCCAACTACGACGGCTGATTCCATTGTTGACATCCCACAGAAGCATCAGTTTCAGGCGACGCTCGGCCTCGGCGCTGCCGTCGAGAACCATACCGAAACCGCCATTGATAACTTCGCCCCAACCAACGCCACCGCCGTTGTGGATTGAAACCCAAGTTGCACCGCGGAACGAGTCGCCGATTACATTCTGGATTGCCATGTCGGCTGTGAACTTACTGCCATCGTAGATGTTGGAAGTCTCGCGGAACGGTGAGTCGGTACCCGAAACATCGTGGTGGTCGCGACCAAGCACAACGGGCTGTTTCAGGCGACCGTCGCGGATAGCATCGTTGAATGCCTTTGCAATCTTGATACGGCCTTCGGCATCGGCGTAAAGGATACGTGCCTGCGAACCAACGACAAGTTTGTTCTTCTTTGCCTCGCTAATCCAACGAATGTTGTCGCGCATCTGCTGTGAAATTTCGGCTGGTGCATCCTTTGCGATGTCTTCCAATACCTGCATTGCAAGGTTGTCGGTAACTTCCAAATCTTCGGGCAAACTCGATGTGCAAACCCAGCGGAATGGGCCGAAACCATAGTCGAAGCACATTGGTCCCATAATATCCTGAACATACGACGGATAGCGGAAATCGATTCCATTAGGAGCCATAATGTCGGCACCTGCGCGCGAACTTTCGAGCAGGAAGGCGTTTCCATAGTCGAAGAAATACATTCCCTTTGCAGTCAACTTGTTGATTGCATCAACCTGGCGTCTCAACGAAGCCTGAACTGCCTCTTTGAACTTCTCGGGGTTATGAGCCATCATATCAATTGACTGTTCGTACGAAAGTCCAACAGGATAGTAACCACCTGCCCACGGATTGTGAAGCGAAGTCTGGTCGCTACCAAGGTCTACCTTTACGTCGCGTGCTGCAAGGCGTTCCCACAAGTCAACCACATTGCCAAGGTAAGCAATGGAGTGACGCTCTTTCTTCTTCTGCCATTCGAGAGCAGTGTCGATTGCCTTGTCAACATCATCAATTATTTCGTCCACCCAGCCCTGTTCGTAGCGCTTGTTGGCTGCCTTTGGATTTATTTCGGCGCAAATGCTTACAACACCTGCGATATTTGCCGCCTTTGGCTGAGCACCGCTCATACCACCCAAGCCAGCAGTTACAAACAGACGACCTTCGGGACCTTCGCCATGCTTTGCAATCTTACGGCAAGCGTTGAGCACCGTGATGGTTGTTCCGTGAACGATACCCTGCGGACCTATATACATATACGAGCCTGCTGTCATCTGTCCGTACTGCGAAACGCCCATAGCATTGAATTTCTCCCAGTGGTCTGGCTTCGAGTAGTTTGGAATTACCATACCGTTGGTTACCACAACGCGCGGAGCATCCTTGTGCGACGGATAAAGTCCCATCGGGTGACCCGAATACATAACCAAAGTCTGCTCGTCGGTCATGTTGGCAAGATACTGCATTGTGAGCAGGTACTGAGCCCAGTTCTGGAAAACAGCGCCATTGCCGCCGTATGTGATAAGTTCGTGCGGATGTTGGGCGACAGCGTAATCCAAGTTATTGGAAATCATAAGCATGATTGCAGCAGCCTGAGTGCTCTTGTGGGGGAACCACGTAATATCGCGTGCGAACATCTTGTATTTCGGACGGAAACGGTACATGTAAATTCTTCCGTAAGTTTCGAGTTCGTTCTTGAATTCCGGAGCAAGTGTCTTGTGGAATTTTGCTGGGAAATAGCGAAGCGCATTTCTTATTGCGAGCTTCTTTTCTTCGTTTGTGAGAATCTGCTTCCTTATTGGGGCATGATTTATTTCGGGTTCATATACAGCAGGTTCCGGCAAAACATCGGGAATTCCCTGCAAGATTAACTTCTGAAATTCTTCCTTTGTAATCATAGTATAATTTGTTTAAAAATATGGCTGTAAAATTAGTAAAAAAAATTACGCCACTAAAATAGTGGCGTAAATAAATATGCATATTTAATCAAAAGTTTCTTCTGTTATTTCTGCATCGACATAGAATTACCTATATCACTTTCTGTATAATCCACACATCCTGTTCTGGTTTTCCATTATTTTTTCCACCAGGAACGTGTTTCAAGACCTTGTTGCTTCCAACAAGCTTATATACGAAATCTTCAGGCTGAAATGCACCGTATGTCCTATGTCCTTCCAGAGTGTTAGCTCTAACGACAAGTTTTCCTTCGTCAAATTGACGAGCTTCCGATTCCGTAAGTTTCTCTTTGAATGCCACACCTTGTAATGTTAAGAAAAGTATTCCGTTGGGTTTTAGAACACGAATAAGTTCATCGAACCACTGATAGTGCATTTCTTCCGACAAGTGCGTAAAGATTGAGATGCCGTAGGCTATGTCAAACTGTTCGGACTGATATTCTAACGGTGGTGCCAACCTGTTGGTGGAGAAAGAAACTTCAGGGATGTTTTTGCTGCACCATTCGATGTACTTGGGATTATAGTCTGAGCCATAATAGTGACACGAGTTCTCTGTAAGAGAAGGCAAATGCCTTATTATACGGGCAGGACCACATCCCCAATCCAATATATTGATATTTTCAAGTTTCTTGTATTCCGAAAAGTAGTTGAGAAGCCATTCCGCAGTATCACGACCATCTTCGTAATAGCTAAAATAATTCAGGCCGAACGTTTCATATAGGAAATACGGGGGAGGCAATACAACTTGGGGATATTTTTCCACGAACAATTTTCTATTTTTTCTTGTTCTCGACAAATGGAAATAATAGCGGATCTTATCTGCTAATTTTATCAGCCCCAAATTGCGCAGCATTTTCGAAATATGTGCCTTCATATTCTTTTATTTCTGCATCGACACATCCGTTCTTGTCGAATCGTCTTCGTAGCGCAACTTGCAGTCGGACTTGCAAAGCGACATAATCTTCATATCGACAACGCTGACATATGTACTTGACGTTGAGTCGTACATGCTGAATTTAAGATATTCCTTCTTATCATCGAAAGCCCATTTGAATCCGATTTGCGACGAGAGCAACGCAGAGAAATCAATGTCATCAAGGCCCCCGGAAACACTGTCTGCATTTGCAGTAGAATCCTGCATTTCGCCCATGAGTTCTTCCCAGTCTGTATCCGACAGTATATCGCCCAAACCTTTGTCATTGAACTTAATATAACCGGTTTCGTCCTTCTCGAATGTCATCTGAAGTTCGCCGAACATTGCAAAATCGGAAAACTTAATTGACGTAGTATCAAAGTCCACCTGCGTAATCTTCCATGTACCGACAAGACGGCCTTTTGGCGACTTCATCATCAAACCATAATCCTCCTCGTACTTCTTGCAAGAAGAAAAAATCATGCACATAACAAGTGCAACAATCCCGATAAAACAAATATATCTTTTCATATCAATACTTTTATTCCTGTTTCTTTTCAAAATGGCGTTCGATAAGATCATCGAAATCGGCATATTCCTCGCTTCCGTTTACAAGCCACAACTCGTCCTTCGACAAGCGTGTTATCTTGTACGTACGCTCGCTATCTCCATTAATGCTGTCGAGCTGAATGAGCACGAGTTCTGTCTTGTCCTCGCCAAACGACCACAATCCCGACCTTTCGGTTGTCGCCCTTACAACGGGCATAGTATATGTATATTCGCCATCATCTTCCAGTGTCAGCACTGCAGATGCTTCCCTGTCGAACAATGCTTGCTCATGCTTGTCGTTAACCAGCAAATCGGTGAGGTGCCACTCTCCTATCACCCTCGACTTGGGCGACTTCAAGGAAAATGACGGTCCGTTTTCGTACTTTGTGCACGATGCGAACATCAACGCCATTGCTACGATTATCACTATAGTTGCAATTCTATTCATATGCAATATTTAAACTGCAAAAATACTTATTAGCAACGAACAAACAAAACTCTTGCCAAAAATCGATTAACACCACCATGTTAAAACGAAAAAGACGGCTTTCACCGTCTTCTGTGCCCGAGACAGGGCTCGAACCTGCACGTCCTTGCGAACACTGGTCCCTGAAACCAGCGCGTCTACCAATTCCGCCACTTGGGCATTTTGCGGTTGCAAAGGTACAACTATTTTTCTTTATGGCAAAGTTTTTTTTCAAGAAGAAAGGATTTTGGGCTAAAAGACGATTTGTCTATGAAACACCAATTATATATTCGATTTTACAGACGCAAAATTTTGCGTCTCAATCAGCGCAATGCATTGCGCCGCTACAATCATTTAATTTTTTGAATCATCTTATAGAATCGTGCCATGGCGCGATTCTACATGAATCTTCAAATCATCAAATTTTCAACCTTTAGCTCGCGCTAGCAAATCATCAAACCAGAAACGTGAAACCTGAAACGCCGAAGGAATAGAACGGCGAAGCCCTCAACGAAGTTAAACCCAGAAACGTGAAACATAGAAACGCCGTAGGCATTGAACGGCACCAGCCTACTAATTTCTACTATTGAACTTTGTGTAATTTATCAGCCTGTCGTACGACTCGCTAGGATTGCGGTGATACACAAACAACTGGTAGTCGTTTTCGGTCTGACGGTGGCTTCCTTCCATGAAATACCTGTCCATAGCAGCACCCTCGCCTTCCGAAACGACAACATACCTATAATTGTAATACCCCTGTTTCAAAAACGTCAGTAACTCGTAACAATGTGTCTCCATATTGTACTTCATCTTGTACTGCGGCGAAAATTCGTAATTCGTAAGCCCGCCATACAGATACACACTCGCATTGGCAAGCATCGACGGACTACTGAGACGGAAATGCACAATGGCATACTCCGACTGGATTTCGGGGAAATTATTGTTGTTGCGACGGTTTGTCTTTATAACATATCCACCATTTATGTCCTCGGCACTTGCATACGGTTCGAAATACTTGGTTTTGCCTGACACAAGGTCAATATAATAGTAGGGCTTGTGGTATTCAATGTTTTCAACATACTCGGAATTTAACTCCAAGTTATTGAAATTGAAATACCTGTACTCATTGCCAGCATTGAATAGATACTTGTCCTCCCAGTCGAAGGTAATTGCGCCATTATCTACAAACGAAGGCTGCATGCAGGTGTAAGCCTCGTCCCATTGGTTGTTCTGCACAAGCGAAACTTTCAATTCGTCAAGCGGGTTGTATACAGGATATTTTTTCGTTTTTATGACAAAGTCAACCTTCTGGAATTCCTTTTTATACTCGCCTAGCACATTAGAATTAACCCGGCCTTCCACAGTGACAAGGTTTTCGTAAACCATAAACCGCTTTGTGCAGACAATTTTCGCCACAGGTTCCTTGACAAACACTATAAGAAGATAGTTGCCCGAAAGTTTCAGTTGGAGATCATCGTTGGGAAGGTTGAGCGAGAAATGTGTATATTGCACATAAGTACTCTGCGACTCCTCATAGTTGCGGATTTCATTTTCCTCAAAACCATCGGCATAGTCGACAAACACTATGCTCGACGGCTTCCAGTCGTAGGTGCAATGCATTACGGTGTAATAGTAGTCCTGCGGCTGCGACTCAACCTGGTCGAACGAAAACTCGAGTCCTACCTCGCCGTAAAGTTCCATCACAGGATACGAAACTTCCCAGTCGTGCAGGTGTAGGCGAACTGTTTTCATACTCTTTTCGTACACGCGGTCAACACAACTGACAGTATCGCGGTCGAAGTCGAAAGCAAACGACTTCATGCCCAACAATACGAAAAGTAGCACTGCCGATAATCTTGCAAAATGAAATTTCATCGCAACAAAATTTTTCACGAAGTAACACAAAATATTTATATTTGGGAAATTTTTTCTGACAATGAAGCGGATTTTTGTCGTCATATTATTAACTTTCGCAAGCGTAATTGCTGTATGTCAAGGAATTAACTCCAAGGCAATAGAAATTACAAATGTCGATTCGGACGACTACACCACTATCGAAACCACAAAGCTAAGGCTGAAACTGCCAAAAACTTTCACTCGCCGCAACGCCACCACCTACGAAAATATGCTTGCCGAAAGCTACATTTCCGTCCAGCCGCTCGATGGCGATGTAAACCGCAACTTCTACACTTTCGACAAAAAATCGATGTTTCAGGCAGGAATTGTGGTAATGAAGGAAACATTTTTCAAGATTAACGGCTTCGAAGCAATGATGATTGACGGCGACCAGTACATCAACGACAAGGAATTTGCCGTCTCGATACTCATCATCGGCAACTGTACCGAAACATTCCTAATCATGGGCTCGACGCCCAAGCCTATACAAAACAACATGAACATCGAAATTACCAACTCGTTGCTGAGCGTAATTTTCGATCCAAAAATGGAAGCAAAGCCCATCAGTGAATCATTCTCGTACAAGGTAAACCTTGAAGGCACTGGCCTCATCGAAGTTAGCCCCATGGGCGACACACGCACCTTCACCGACGACGGCAACCTGCCCTCGAAAACCGACGACATGACCTCGCTGACAATCCACGAAACCCGCAGCGGAATACAATTTACCGAAGATCAGAAAAAGGACGTATGCACACACCGCATAAAACTGTATCCGCTTACCTGGGACGAGAAAAGCGACTTAACGCCGCACAAATACAGCACAAGGAAACTTTCGGGCTACGAAATTTACGCCAGCGGCGTAAGCAAATTCCTAAAAACCGAATTCATATACCAGCTTGTACTATTTGACAAGGACAGATATTTTGTAATTACCGGCGTCACTTACGGTGACGAAACAAAATCTCTGGAAATGTTCAGGAAAGTGGCAAACTCGATTGATTTTTAGGCTATCAATTCAGCATACCATTCAACGCATCTTTCAACTTTCCGAATTGTAAAAATCCAAAGAATAGTTGATTTTCAAGTTCTTCTGTAAGAGGAACTTCTTTCAACGACGACTTGTCGTCCCCAACCTTGCAAATGACATGAAACTGCACGCCCTTGTCGTAGTAGGCGCGAATCTCGACACACTTTTCCACATAATGTTCACCTTCATTTAGATAAGTCGTGAAACTTGTATAATAGAAGGCAGGAAATCCAGCATCATCATACAAAAACTCCTCGTATGACTTACGTTCCGCTATAGTATATACAGAAGTCTTGCGCACAAAATCCAGGGATGACACATATTCGCCTAGATCCTCATCAAAATCATCATTGAAAAAGAACTCAATAGTTTCCTCCGCCTGGCCTGTGCCAGCTAAGTTATGCATTACTTTTGCCGTAATGTAATCGTCGGGAATAGCTTCATCACCAAGCATGGTGTTAATCCATTCCATCTCGTTGTTGTACATCCTGCGAATTTCGGCAATCTTGGCCTTTTCGCTGTCACTCTGAGCCAAACATGTCAGGTTCAATATTGCAATTATAAAAACTAGTATAAATTTTTTCATGGTTCTATGTTTATGTGGGCAAACAGGCTTGCAGGCTAACAGCCATAACTATTTGGCTGTTCCGCTTTTAGCCCATTATCAAATCTCTCCTATCATTCTTCTAAATTCTTCCTCGTCAACCATTTTAATATTCAATTTTGTGGCTTTTTCCAACTTGGCCGGGCCAATGTTTTCACCAGTCACAAACAAATCGGTATTTTTCGAAATGGATGATACATTCTTGCCTCCGTGCAACTCAATGACTTTCTTTATCTCATCGCGTGAATAATGGGTAAATGTGCCCGAAATTATCACCGACATTCCATCAAGCGACGACGACAATTTCTCCTGCTCCTTCACCTTGAACTGCAACCCTGCATCAATAAGGCGGGCAACTATCTTCACATTGTCGTCGTTGGAGAAATAATCGACAATGCTTTGCGCAATGATTTCACCAATATCGCCTACCGCCACAAGCTGCTCGACAGTAGCATTCGACAATGTTTCGATATCCTTCATTGCGAAAGCCAATTTCTTAGCCATAGTTTCGCCAACGTGCCTGATTCCAAGCGCATAAACCACTCGTTCGAATGGCACCTGCTTCGAACTTTCGATACCCTTGATAATGTTCTCAGCCGACTTGTCGGCCATGCGGTCAAGCTTCAGAACTTGCTCTTTTGTAAGGTCGTAGAGGTCGGCAATATTGTGGACAAGCCCTGCATCGTACATCAAAGCGACAGTTTCTTCGCCAATGGTTTCAATGTTCATTGCCTTGCGCGAAACGAAATGCTCAATCTTGCCTTTTATCTGTGGCGGACAATTATTCGAATTCGGGCAGAAATGCTTTGCCTCGCCTTCAACGCGGACAAGTTCGGCACCACATTCGGGACATTTTGTTATAAATTGCGTCTTCTCCGAGAAAACATCGTGCGACTCCACGCCAACAATCTTAGGAATAATCTCGCCGCCCTTCTCCACATACACCATATCGCCTACGCGAATGTCGAGCAAGGCAATCTGGTCGGCATTGTGCAACGACGCACGCTTCACAACCGTTCCTGCAAGCTGCACTGGTTCTAGGTTTGCAACCGGCGTTATTGCTCCTGTTCTTCCCACCTGATAGTCGATGCTCAAAAGACGAGTGCTTACCTGCTCAGCCTTGAACTTGTATGCAATCGCCCAACGTGGATTCTTGGCCGTAAATCCAAGCATTTCCTGCTGTGCGTACGAGTTGACTTTCAAAACAATACCATCGATATCGAAAGGAAGATTGCGTCTCTCGGTGTCCCAGTAGTGTATGAAATCGAAGATTTCCTGCAAACTGTGGCAGAGTTTCACATGGTCTGAAATCTTGAACCCAGCACGGCGAAGCACCTGCATGCACTCGTAGTGAGTCTTGGCAGGGAGATTTCGTCCCATCATGTAGTAAAAATAGCAATCCAGACCGCGTTTTGCCACTTCCTTGGGATTTATAAGCTTTATAGAACCCGATGTTGCATTACGGCAATTTGCAAAAGGCGTATCACCAATTTCCATACGCTCGGCATTCAAGGCATCGAAACTCTTGTGCGGCATTATTATCTCACCGCGAATCTCAAATTTGTCGGGCAGTTCTGCACTATTTATTGACAGCGGAATGCTTTTTACTGTACGAATATTTTCGGTAACATCGTCACCTTTTTCGCCATCGCCACGCGTAACCGCCCTTACAAACTGACCATTCTCGTACTTCACAGAAATGGAAGCGCCATCGAACTTCAGTTCGCAAATTATTTCGGGTTTCTGCTCTATCTCCTTGACAATGCGGTTATAGAATTCGGTAATTTCGCCTTCGGAATAGGTATTGCCCAGCGAAAGCATACGGTAGTCGTGAGCTACAGTCTTGAACTCGTTGGAAATGTCGCTACCCACGCGCAAAGTCGGCGAATCTGGCTGGCGGAATTCCGGAAAACGTTTTTCCAAATCGGCAAGTTCCTCGAGCATCTTGTCGAACTCGAAGTCGCTGATTGTAGGATTACTAAGCACATAATAATTGTAATTGTGCTGGTTGAGAGCCTTGGTAAGTGCAATTATTCGTTCCTGTTCCGCTGTCATAACCGTTGCCATTTTCTAATTTTTATAAATTCAGAGCAATTTCTTGCGCCAACTTTATTGCTCTGCAAAATTAAATATTTTCCTTGATGACTCAAAAAAATTAAGACACGGATCCTCCTCGATATTAAAAACAGAGTTACCTTGGCAGAACAAGACGCAGTCCAAGACGATTGATTCTGGTATATGGTTCATATCCAATTCTGCAAGAAACTCGGCTGTACCCTGCCTTGGCTGCACAATCTCCACCTCTAACTATCCGCTCTGAACCTGAACTTGGTCCTACGGGGTTTACTTGACTATAATTTTTGTATTTACCGAACCAATCACTACACCATTCCTTAACATTGCCACTCATATCGTAGATGCCTAATTCGTTAGGATGTTTGGTGCCAACCTTATGTGTGATTACAGTATCGTTATTCCAATACCAAGCGACTTTATCAATATTATCGCTTCCGCTATATTTAGTTTTTTTAGTCTTTTTACCACCTCTAGCTGCATATTCCCATTCAGCCTCGGTTGGCATACGAAAGTTCTTGCCTGTCATTTTATTGAGTTTCTGTATGAACTTCTTGCAATCATCCCAGTTTACATTTTCCACAGGCAAGCTGTCGTTACCCTTAAATCGACTTGGGTTAGCGCCCATAACTTCCTGCCACAAGCCCTGAGTAACCTCATACTTGCCAATATAAAAATCATCTAAAGTGACAGAGTGTACAGGGGACTCTGCTTCCCAACAATCGTCATCTTGCTCATCGGTGCATCCCATAGTATATGTGCCTCCTTTTACATACACCATTTCTATTGTCAGGCTGCCAACCGTTATAAAAACAATACTATCGGGATTCGTTTGTTGTATTTCTGGTTCAATTTTGCTCTCAAAAGGACATCTTTTGAGAGAATTATCGTTGTTTTCAAACAAATAGTATGGGACGACTGCAAAAGTTATCACCCCCGCAAACAATATATTTTTCAATGTTATATTCATATTTTCAATTATCAAATTTTACAAAGCAAAGATATTGTATTTTGCGTTTAAACAAAAAATATTACCGATAAAAAACAGAATTGGGAACCAAGAAGGAACAGAACATTCTGCGGATGTAAATTTGTAGGGGCAGGTTTTAACCTACCCCTACAATACACCGCAATTATTTGCAGTATTATGTTTATTCAATTTTATCCTACTTCAAAATCTTCCCAACAAGTCCCGTAAGCACCTGTCCAGGACCAACCTCAATAAATTCATCTGCTCCATCAGCGTGCATTTTCACCACTGAATCGCTCCAGCGAACGGCACTGGTAAGCTGTTTTACAAGGTTGTCACGGATTTCATTTGCCACGCGGTGAGGCATTGCATCTACATTCTGATATATAGGCACCTTGGCATCGCAGAACTGTGTTGACATGATTGCCTCGGCAAGTTCCTCACGAGCAGGCTCCATAAGCGGAGAATGGAAAGCTCCACCGACCTGCAACTTCAAAGCACGTCTTGCTCCAGCAGCCTTCATCTTCTCACATGCTGCATCAATGGCATCCTCGCTGCCCGAAATAACAATCTGCTCGGGACTATTGTAATTGGCAGGAACAACAATGCCTTCGGTTTCGGCACATATACGCTCAACTATTTCGCGGTCGAGACGAATAACTGCCGCCATGGTCGATTTCTGCTTCTCACATGCCTTCTGCATTGCCATTGCACGCTTCGAAACCAAAACCAATGCATCCTCGAAACTAAGCACGCCTGCAGCAACCAATGCCGAAAATTCTCCAAGCGAATGCCCTGCAACCATACCAAAATTCTCGTTTGCAAACTTCTCGTAGAACATAACAACCGAGTGAAGAAAAACAGCTGGCTGTGTTACCTTTGTCTGCTTCAAATCCTCATCGCTACCATTGAACATTATGTCCGACAAGCCAAAGCCTAGAACCTCGTCGGCACGCTCAAACATCTTCTTTGCACTAGCACTTGCATCGTACAAGTCCTTGCCCATACCCAAAAACTGCGAACCCTGTCCGGGGAAAACCAATGCTTTCATTATAACCTATTTCTGTCAATTAATGCTAAAAATTCCTGTCTCGTCTTTGCCTGTTTCAAGAACACACCTGTAAAATCGGATGTTGTGGTGATAGAATTCTGCTTCTGCACACCACGCATCTGCATGCACATGTGGTGAGCCTCGATTACTACAGCCACACCTAATGGATCGAGGGTATTCTGAATGCAATCCTTGATTTGCGTTGTAAGGCGTTCCTGCACTTGCAAACGGCGCGAAAAAACATCAACTACGCGTGCAATCTTGCTCAAGCCTGTAATATAGTGATTCGGAATGTAAGCCACATGCGCCTTGCCATAGAACGGCAACATGTGATGCTCGCACATGCTGTAAAGCTCTATGTCCTTTACGATTACCATCTGACGGTAATCTTCGCGAAACATTGCCGAACGAATAATTTCCTCGGCGTTCATATCATAACCCTGTGTAAGGAACTGCATAGCTTTTGCAACCCTTTCAGGAGTCTTCAAGAGCCCTTCTCGTTTTACATCTTCGCCAAGCAAACCAAGAATCTCACTGTAAAGCGCAGCTAGACGCTCAGTCTTCTCTTTGTTGAACTTCTCAACCTTTGCATATCCCTGTTCCTCTGGGTCTAAAACTGTATAATTCATTACGCGTAAAATTTGGCGCAAAAATAAATATTATTTACGAAGTACGAATTACGATTTAAAAATTCGATGATTTGAAGATTTGAAGATTATCATTATTTTTGTCGCTTAGTCAATAGACTAACAATGAAACTGATAGGATACGACAAAATAAACGCTAAAGGCTACCTGATAGCTGCGGTGTTCATCATAGCGCTAGGAATAGGAATACAGTTCAAGTACATGAACGAATTTCCAGCATTTATACACGCCTGGGCGCAAGATGACCGATATGCTCTTGCCACCGGCTTCCTCGACAACGGATTCGACTTGTTCCACCCCGAAACAAATATATACAACAAACAGTTCCCGGGATGGTGGGCAGAAGCATACGACACTACAATAACCGCAGTCGATTTTCCTATACACGAGTACATTGTAGCTCTGCTAATGAAACTTTTCGGCACGACTTCGCCGTGGGTATTCCGATTGTGGACTCTGATTTGCAGTTTCATCGGATTGTTTTTTCTGTATAAAGCATCGTTCATCATTACCGAAGACTGCCAGAAATCACTGCTTGTCACAGCAATAGCAATGACAGCCCCAGTTTACGCCTACTATTTCAACGGATTTCTTCCTGGAATTCCTGCTTTTGCAATCGGTGTAATCGGACTATGGTCATACCTTAAATATTATAAGGACGGCAAAAAGAGATTTTTCCATCTTGCCATTGCCATGATGACACTTGCTACACTTATGCGTACTTCCTTCGCAATAGAACTGATCGCTATACTCGGATTCGAACTGCTACGGATTTTCCGCAAGGAAAGCACTTTCAAGGACAAACTTCCGACCGTAATAATATCGTTTGCACTTATACTTGCATACATGGCTTGGAATTCGCATCTACGAAGCAAATACGGTTCGCTTTTCCTAAACGAACTTTTGCCTGCCGACAACTTTGACGATTTCCGCGACTTCCTAAATGATGCAAAGACCAACTGGGAATACCAGTATTTTCAGAAATTCCACTACCGAATTTTCGAGGTGCTGGCTGGATTGGCTGTAATTGCAGGAATTGTCAAACTGATATTGAAACTGAAAAACAAGGACGGCAAAGCCAAGAAAAGGCAATTGACAATTTGGCTTATTCCAATTATATATCTGTTCGGATGCCTGCTATTCTTAATTGCAATGATAAGGCAATTTCCAAACCACGACTACTATTTTGTTGATACTTTCTTTATGCCCATACTTATGCTGTTTGCACTGATGCTGGGAACTTTGCCCAAAATCAAGAACTACATTGCAGGCGGTATATGCCTTGTAGTACTTGGAGTGCTTTGTTACTTTATGATTTCGAATGTAACCGAAACACAAGTCAACAGACGCTGGGCAGAAGATGTAGCATACAAAACAAGCCTTAACTTTGAAAAGTCTGCCGAATTCCTCGATTCGCTTAATATACCACGCGACGCAAAGATTTTGGCTCTGTACGCATACCCTCAAAATGGTCCGTTCATACAAATGAAACGCAAAGGCTACACGGTGATGCAACACAAAGAAAACATTGTAAATGCTGCTCTCACTTGGAATTTCGATTATATTGTCATCGAAAACAATATCTTTAGGGATAATTTCGAAGAACGCAAGGATGTGCTTTCGCGACTTTCGAAAATTGCCGACAACGGCAAGATTTCTGTATGCACACTTTCAGACACCGTAGTCTGCACATCTCCATACGAATTCTTCACCGAACAGAAATAAAAAAAGCCGTCTGTTAGGACGGCTTTTCAATATTACAAAATCAATTCTTACATTGTTCTGCCAGGATAAACTTCCAGAGCGTGCTTCAAAACCTCGATTGCATTCTTGAGGTCTTCGATCTTGAGCACGTAAGCAACGCGAACTTCGTTCTTACCAAGGCCTGGAGTGTTGTAGAAACCAGTTGCAGGAGCAACCATTACGGTCTGTCCGTTGTACTGGAATTCCTCGAGCATCCATTTTGCAAACTTGTCGGCATCGTCGATAGGAAGCTTAACTACAGTGTAGAAAGCGCCCTTAGGATTTGGACAATATACGCCTGGGATTTCGTTCAAGCCCTTAACCATAAAGTTACGACGAGCAATATACTCATCATATACTTCGTGGAAGTATTCGTCCGGAGTATCGAGAGCAGCCTCTGCTGCAACCTGACCGAATGAAGGCGGGCAAAGACGTGCCTGAGCAAACTTGGTAGCAGTTGCGATAACTTCCTTGTTCTTGGTTACCAAGCAACCAACGCGAACACCGCACATGCTGTAACGCTTCGAAACCGAGTCCATCATGATAACATTCTGCTCGATTCCTGGAATCTGCATTGTCGAGAAGTGCTTGTGACCGTCGTAGCAGAATTCACGGTAAACCTCGTCGGCATACAGGTAAAGGTCGTGCTTCTTAACGATTTCGGCCAACTGGAAGAGTTCTTCCTTAGAATAAAGGTAACCAGTCGGGTTGTTAGGATTGCAGATTACAATACCTTTGGTCTTAGGGGTTATAACCTTTTCGAACTCTTCGATTGACGGGAGTGCGAAATCGTTCTTTATGCTCGAAGTGATAGGCTTGATAACAACACCTGCCTGCATTGCGAAACCATTATAGTTTGCATAGAAAGGTTCTGGAACAATCACTTCTTCGCCCGGGTTGAGCGTAGTCATGAAAGCAAATACGATTGCTTCCGAACCACCAGTAGTGATGAGCATATCGTTTTCGGTAACGTCGATGCCTATCTTCTGGTAGAAAGCAGCCAGTTTCTTCCTGTAGGAAGCATTTCCTGCAGTATGGCTGTATGCTATAACCTTATCGGTCATGTTCTTTACTGCCTCCAAAGCAACTTCTGGAGTCTTAATGTCGGGCTGACCGATGTTAAGATGATAAACCTTTACACCTCTTGCTTTTGCTGCGTCTGAATAAGGAACCAATTTACGAATTGGCGACGACGGCATGTTTTTTCCTTTTTCTGATATCTGTGGCATATCTGTTTAATTTATAATTTTTTATTAAAACTTTACTTCCTAACTTGTTTTACTTCATTCGTCTTTACGCTCTGTGGTATAGTTTTCTCCTCTACCTTTTTTTGCTCGCCCTCATCAATCTTTTTTTCTGTAGGGAATGTCGATACAGCATTTGCATTCGGAGAAACTATAGTTCCTTTTATTTCCAACTGGATAGGAACATCGCTTCCGTCGATATACACCTTGATGGTCTTTGTAAACTTACCAACCCTGTTGCTATCGTACTTAACCTTGATGGAACCTTTTTTCTTCTTTGCGACAGGCTCCTTTGGCCAGTCGGCAGCAGTGCATCCGCACGAAGTCTTTACATTGGTAAGGGTAACGGGCTTCTTGGTTACATTCTTGAATGTAAATACGCAACTGGCATCACCACCTTTTTCCATTGTTCCAAAGTCGTGTACGAGCTTGTCGAACACTATGCTTGAGCGTTTTTCAACTTTTCCATCTTGAGTTTCGGAAACTGTTACTGGCTTTGCAGTCGCTTTCCTTGCTGTATTTTCCTGTGAAAATGCAACACCAGCAATCAACATGATTGCTACAACAAAAAGAATTCTTTTCATGTCTTTATAATTTTTCACAAAGGTAGAGTAAATTTTTATTCAACGGTTCAATAAATTCAAAAATTCAACAAATGTTTATGTATTTGGAATAGTTTGATAATTAACTAATAAACGCGAACAGCATACTTCGACTGCATCCACTTCGACTACGCTTACTTCGACAAGCTCAGCACGCCGCAGTGACCGAAGCTCAGTGACCGAGAATCATGAAACCAGAAACGGCTTTAGCCTCATAAACTTGAAACTTGAACGGCGTACTTCGACTGCGCTCACTTCGACTTCGCTCAGCGCATCGCAGCACAAGTAGCCCTCAACGAAGTTAAACGGCTTTATCCATTAAAACTAGAAACATTTATCTTAGTCTTACCCTTGAACCCTCAACAGGCTGCACGCCCTGCTCCCAACCATTCATCTTGTAAAGACTACTTATCTTAACCGCATACTTCTGCGAAATATCACGCATTGTTTCACCGCGGACAACAACATGCTCGGTATACTTTTTCTCGGCTTTACTACGTTTCGGCTTCAAATATATAAGTTCACCTGCCTTAACCTTATAGTCCTTCGGAAGATCATTGTACTTAGGCAACTGCCATGGTGCCATTCCTAGCTTACGCGACAGCACTTCGATGTCCATGTCGTATTTCAGAATGATATACTGCGTGTTGTTGTTAGAGCCAAGCGAATACTCCGTCATGCTGAGTTCGAATCCATTGGACGAGTAATATCTTGTAGGCTTTGTATCGCTTGTTACCGCATCGGCAACAAGAGCTGGGACATCTATAGACTCCGGCACAAAAGTACCCGAATCGTACTGGGCAAGTCCGTAATTTTCAATTATCTCGATAAGTCTAGTCGCATAAGTGGGGCTTGTCGCATAGCCAGCCTTTTTCAGACCAGTTGCCCATCCTTTATAATCCTTCGGATCGAGTTGAAAAAGAGAAGCATAGCGCTGGTTCTTGCGAAGAAAGTCTGAATGGTCACGAAACGATTCGGCTGCATTAGGATACATACGGAAACATTCGTTCTTGGCATCATCATCGCTGTACATCCTGCTTCCGGTCCAGTCGGAATGGCACTTTATACCGAAATGATTGTTGCCCTTTATCGAAAGCATCGAAGTTCCGCTACCCGACTCCAAAATTCCCTGAGCCAATGTTATACTGGCGGGAACTCCAGTCCTGCTCATCTCCTCAACGGCTATCTGACAGTACTTCTTAATATACTCTTCCTGAACCGATTGCGCATAACACATCGGCAGCACAAAAAACAATATGACGACAAACAGCAACTTTCTCATCGCGTAGTTTTTGAGACGATAAAAATAATACCCAGCAAAGCAACAAGGTCACACTACAATCTGAAAATATCAACAGATGAAAGTTGAAATTCGAAGATTTGAAATTCGAAGATTTGATGATTTGAAGATTCGAGAATTTGAAGATTCGATGAATGACATATTTTGTAAATTTGCATCATGAAATTGTTTTGTGAAATAGTGCTTATTCTAGTTACCGCCAGCATAATTGTATCGTGCAGCGGCAGCAAAAACCTTGCAAACGAAGACAAAACGATGACAGCGACAAGTCTTCCTTGCTCAGAAAAAGGAATATCCGACAAGGATTTCTTCCGCGCCTGCGCAAATGCGACATCAAGCAACATAAACATAGCCCGTGAGAAAGCCATCATATTGGCAAAATCGGAACTCGGCAAGGCCATAATCGCACAAACCACAAACGCTGCCAACAAATACGCATCCGAAAATGCCATTTCCGACAGAAGTACATTCATAAAAGAGATTGAACTTACAGCAAACAAAGCCATCGACCTGGCATTAAAAGAAATAGAACCGACCTGCGAGAAATACAATGAAACAAACGACAGATATACTACCTACATTTCCATGGAAATAAGCAGGATATCTATCGCCAACGAACTTATACGACTGATTAGCACCAGGAACCCAAATATTGATACAGAAAGATTCGGGACACTTTTCAGCAATTCCTGCAAATAAAACTGATTACAAAAAACACCGACAATTCCATTTTCAGTATTACCTTTGCAAGCAAATATCATACGACAAATATGACGACACGCGAACTACTCGAAAAACAGCACCTCGAAAAGGACGACATCATACAACTGCTGTCGACTACGGGAGAAGAAATGCAGATGCTTTTTCACAAGGCGCAGGAAGTAAAATTCTCGGCTCTTGACAACTATGTGCATCTACGCGGACTAATCGAATACAGCAACAAATGCCGCAAGTCGTGTCTGTACTGCGGGGTTCGCAGCAACAATACAAACATTGAACGCTACACACTTACCGACGACGAAGTCGTAGAATGCGCAAAACTGTCGCACGAACTAGGATACGGCTCTGTTGCAATACAAAGCGGAGAACGCAGCGACAAGGCTTTTACCGACAAGATTACAACCTTGATAAAGCGCATCAAGGAAATTGACGGCGGCTCGCTGGGCATAACGCTTTCGCTTGGAGAACAAAGCGACGAAGTGTACCGCGAATGGTTCGAGGCTGGGGCACATCGCTACCTGCTTAGAATAGAATCGTCGAACGAGGACCTGTACTACAAGATTCATCCGCACGACAAACGCCACGACTTCCACAAGCGTCTTGCTTGCATAGACTCCTTGTTGTCAATTGGTTACCAAACCGGTACAGGCGTTATGGTCGGGCTGCCATTCCAGACAATCGACATACTTGCCGACGACCTCATCTTCTTCCGCCAGAAAGATGTAGCAATGGTAGGCATGGGCCCCTTCATTCCCCACCCCGACACACCGCTATACAAGTATGCCGACCAGATACCATCGGTACAGGACAGAATGAACATGACCCTGAAGATGATTGCTACGCTACGACTGATGATGCCAGAAATAAACATGGTTGCCGCAACTGCAAACCAAACCATCGACCCGATGGGACGCGAAAAGGCAATAATGGCCGGAGCAAACGTCATAATGCCGAATCTGACGCCAAACGAATATCGCGAGGACTACCTCATATATCCCGACAAGGCCTGCGTAAGCGACAAGCCAGAAGAATGCTTCTCGTGCCTCGACATACGCATGAAAGCAATTGGGCACAAGATACTATACAACGCCTGGGGCGATTCTGTCGCTTTTACAAAGAAGAAAAAATAGCAGATTATTGTCGCACAAAGGTATAGGTAATCTTCCCGCCTTCGGTCTTATTTCCCGAAATCTTTGAGAACGAAGATTTTAGTGCTGCCGTACGTGCTGCATTCGTCAGACATTCGACATCGGCGGTAAGATTTGACGAAACAACCTCTGCCGACGAAACCTTTCCGCTCGACGCAACCGAAATACGCACCACAACTACCCCGCTTCCCTCGCAGGTAAATACAGGCACATGCAGATACGAAACTTCGCGCTGTTTGTTATCGAGTTCGGCATACACCAAGGCTGGTCCAGACTTAACCATATTGCGCGGCTTATTGTCGGACTTGTACTGCTCCATGCGCGACTGGTCGATGTAATCCTCGTAAGTACGGTTCTGCGCATCGTTGTAGTCGTCTCCATACTTTTCGCGCAGGAATTGCTCCTCATACTTTGCCTTCATGTCGGCTTCCGACATCGATTGACCCGACGATGGCTGATAGGTTCGTGTTCCCGAATAATTCGAGCCTGCAATGCCTAGATTCTGCAAGTACTGGTCAATCTGCTCGTCTGTCATCATTTCGTCTTCTGCCTCCGACGACTGCGATTTGTCGTCCATCTCAAAATCCTGTGGATCAATTATGATATAACTTTCGGGCTCCTTCTGTATCACGCCAATCTTGCAGGCGAGGCACACGCATATCACTATCAGATGGAACAATATTGTTCCAAGTATACCATTGATATTTCTGCGAAAGAAAGACACTGCCAAAAGTTTTGCGCAAAAGTAAATAAAATTCGTCGCACACAAAAAAACAATATAATACTAAAAACAATAATAGTCTATTCTTGTCATGAACGTTAAAGTCATGCTGAATTTATTTCAGCATCCGTTACTAAGATCCTGAAACAAGTTCAGGATGACCGGTGCTGAAACAAGTTCAGGATGGCTAAAAAGGAGAGCATATAGAGGACAATGTGATAAAAAAAACAATCCCCAATGTTTTTAATATTGGGGACTGTCCACTACTATATATTATATTATGCACTACATTACTTCGGGCACGTCGATTCCGAGCAATCCCATACCTTCCTTTATGGTCTTTGCTACCTGCTGCGACAAACGCAGACGGAGCAGAATCACATTGGGATCGTTCTCGTTCAAAATTGAATAGTCGTGGTAGAACTGGTTGAACTCCTTGCACAAGTTGTACACATAGTTGGCAACCTGTCCCGGGTCGAACTTCTTTGCCGACTCCTCGACAACTTTGTCAAACGAACACAAGTTCGAAATGATGCTTACTTCCTTGTCGAGCAGATGAACATCCTCGGAAATGCGTTTGGTAAGATTAATATTCTGCTCCTTTGCCTTACGCAATATCGAGCAGATACGTGCGTGCGTGTACTGTATGAAAGGGCCGGTATTTCCGTTGAAATCGATAGATTCCTTAGGATTGAAAACCATCTGCTTCTTCGGGTCAACCTTGAGGATGAAATACTTGAGTGCGCCTATTGCAATCATTTCGATGATGCGGTTGCGTTCTGCTTCACTCAAATCGCCAAGCTTACCGTTTTCTTCGGATATTGCACGGGCAGTTTCAATCATGTCGGCAACAAGGTCGTCGGCATCGACAACTGTACCCTCGCGCGACTTCATCTTGCCTTCGGGCAATTCGACCATACCATACGAAAGATGGAAAATCCTATCGTAGTAGTCCTCTCCCAAACGCTGAACGACCTTCTTCAGCACTGCAAAATGGTAATCTTGCTCGTTTCCAACAACATATATCAGCTTATCGGGATGATATTCGTCGAAACGCTGAGCGGCAGTACCTATATCCTGAGTCATATAAACTGTTGTGCCGTCGCTACGGAGCAAAATCTTGCGGTCAAGTCCTTCGTTTGTAAGGTCAATCCACACCGAAGTATCAGCATCGCGGACAAAAACGCCACGGTCGAGACCTTTCTGCACTATCGACTTGCCAAGCAGATAAGTCTGTGATTCGTAATATATTCTATCGAACGAAATACCGATTTTCTTGTAAGTCTCATCGAAACCAGCGTAAACCCATTCGTTCATCATCTTCCATACGCGACGAACTTCCTCGTCACCGGCCTCCCATTTCTGAAGCATTTCGCGGGTTTCGGCCATGAGTGCAGATTTCTTTTCGGCTTCCTCGTCGCTTAGGCCTTGAGCCTTCAACTGGGCAATTTCCTCCTTATACTTGTTGCTGAACAGCACATAGAAGTCGCCAACAAGCTTGTCGCCCTTCTTGCCTGCCGATTCGGGAGTAATGCCATTGCCCCACTTCTGCCATGCAATCATCGACTTGCAGATATGTATTCCGCGGTCGTTCACAAGGTTAACCTTCATGACATTGTTTCCGGCAGCCTTGATTATACGCGAAACCGAATCACCGAGGAAATTGTTACGCAAATGACCAAGATGCAAAGGCTTGTTGGTATTTGGTGACGAAAATTCAACCATTATCAACGGCTTAGCCGAATCATCCTTCTTTTTCGAAGGTGAAGCAAGATTGTTGAGTCTCTTGACCCAATATTCGTGCGTCATGCTAATATTGAGGAATCCCTGAATCACATTGTAGGAATCGATGTCCTCGCAACGCGACTTCAGCGAAACGCCAATTTCCTTGGCAGTGTCCATAGGACTCTTCTTGCTGTACTTCGTAAACGGGAAAACCACAACCGTGAAATCGCCTTCGATTCCAGGTTTTGTTCTCTCCAACGATATTGTTACCGACTTAGGATCAACAACATACAAGTCGGACAATACCTCTCCGATATACCTAACTATATCCTTCTCCATAACTCAAAATTCTCGAACGCGAAAATAATTATAAGTATCCAAAAAATTATCCTTTGTTAGCATTTTGTTGATAAAACGCACAATATGCTGATATTCCGCACGATGCACATTTAGGAGAGCGAGCCGTGCAAACATATCGTCCATGAAGTATCAAATAGTGGTGAGCATCAGGAATATCGGCCTTGGGAATGTATTTTACCAATTGTTTTTCGGTCTGAAGCACATTCTTAGCATTGGTCGTCAAACCTATGCGTGCCGACACCCTGAAAACATGCGTATCGACAGGCATTTCGGGACGGTTGAAAAGGACAGCCTGCACAACATGTGCGGTCTTACGTCCTACACCTGGAAGCTTCTGCAACAGCTTGTCGTCATCGGGGACTTCTCCACCATAGCTTTCGGCAACGATTTTTGCGGTCTCCAACAGATGCTTAGCCTTGGCGTTGGGATAAGTAACCGACTTAACATACGACAGAATATCCTCCTCGCTCGCCTTGCTCATCGACTGGGCATCGGGATATGCAGCAAATAAAGCCGGCGTAACCATGTTCACGCGCTTGTCGGTACATTGTGCCGACAACATTACTGCCACAAGCAACTGGAACGGATTGCCGTAGTGCAATTCCGTTTCCACCTTGCCCATATTCTGCTTGAACCAAGCAAGAACGTTCTCGTATCTTTCCTTCTTAGTCATAACCTATTATATATTTAGCGAAGCAGCGTTGTCTGGATTTGCAATCCAGACCAAATGAATATAAGGATTTTCAATCCGCCTATTATTATCCGCAATTCTCATTTCTCCACTATCACATCCAACAATCCCTTTATACCTGCATAATCACGCGCAGAACTATAAAGATAATCTTCAGGTTTCTCAACAATCTCGCTCACGACAGGATTATTATGTATGTAATCAAGTTTTTGCAAGTAAAAATCGTAAGAGTAAAGAGTCTCAATATAACTGCCATCTTGCCAAAACTTGAAATTCTTTATTTTCCTATCGTTATTACCTACAAACCAAAATCTATCCATCATCCAATCTTTCCTACTTTCTCGCACATTATCATTAATAGCATCAACTATTTTTTTGCTTGTGTATTTCTTGAAATCACGCAATATATCGGAAATGTTAGCTTCTTCATTTCTTGTTCCGACAATCATGTGAAGATGATTTGTCATTAATACCCACGCATATAAATCAAGATCTTTGTTCTTTTGACAATATGCAAGTGATTCCAAAATAATATGCTTATATTCTGGACGAGTAAAGACATCAACCCAGTCAACAACAGTTGATGTTGTGAAATATAGTTCCTTAGTTAGAGATGAATGCATGGTTAATTTTTTGGCGCATTACAAATGCTAATATTCGGGGCTTTCGGATTGCAAATCAGAAAGAACCATAGGCACAATACAGCTCAGAGAGCAGCAAGAGAGGGTATTTCAAAATCTCTATCTACACCTATTTATTAGTATTCCAACAGGAAATGTTCTGCATCGATAGCGGCCTTGCATCCAGAACCGGCAGCCGTAATTGCCTGACGGTAATTCGGATCCTGGACATCACCACATGCGAACACGCCAGGAACATTGGTCTTTGCCGTACCCGGGATAGTCTTGATGTAGCCCTTCTCGTCGAGGTCGATATACTTTGCAAATACCTTTGTATTAGGCGTATGTCCTATTGCTACGAAGAAACCGCTGATGTCAATTGTCTTTTCTTCGTTGGTCTTGTTGTTGAGCAAAAGAGCACCAGTAACACCGTCCATCTCGTTGCCAAGAACTTCCTTTGTGTTGCAGTTCCAAAGAACTTCTATCTTAGGATTTTCCATTACGCGCTTCTGCATTGCCTTCGAAGCACGAAGTTCGTCGCGGCGGACAATCATGTATACCTTGTTGCAAATGCCTGCGAGATAGGTAGCTTCCTCGGCAGCAGTATCGCCACCACCAACTACAGCGACATCCTTCTTGCGGTAGAAGAAACCGTCGCAGGTAGCACATGCCGACACGCCAAAACCTTTCAACTTCTGCTCCGACTCAAGTCCGAGATAATTGGCCGTTGCACCAGTAGCAATAATCACAACTTCGGCATCAATTTCATCGCCGTTGTCAACAACAACATGGAAAGGACGGTGCGAAAAATCAACCTCGGTAATAATACCACTGCGGACATCAGTGCCGAAGCGCTTTGCCTGCTCGCGAAGCTGGTTCATCATTTCGGGACCAGTAACTCCGTTTGGATAACCTGGGAAATTCTCAATTTCGGTAGTGATTGTCAACTGACCGCCCGGCTGCAAACCTTCGTAAACAACAGGACTCAAATTTGCTCTCGATGCATATATTGCTGCCGTGAAACCAGCAGGGCCTGAACCTATAATCAGGCATTTTACTTTTTCTGTCATATTCTTTTACCTAAACTCAAATTTCTGCAAAAATAAAAAATTATTTACGATTTACGAAGTACGATTTACGATTTTTGATTTTTCCCAGAAAAAGTATGCACGCTTTAAATCAAAAGCATTATATTTGTAACCGATAATATTTAAGTTTAACGATAAAATAGGGTTCGATATGAAAAAATTATTATTTTTAGTGCTTGGAATAGCATTATTTTCGGTTGTAAATGCACAAGAAGAAGACTTCACCGCAAGCGATGAAATTTTGACTATAATGAAAAGCGGAGGCAAATACAATAAGCACTTAGGAGGTATAGGTTACAAATCAGTAGAACAAAGATATGACACGAATGGCAACCTTGTGTTTATGGAGTGCAAAGGCAAAGGAAATGTAGCTTGTCCTGATATTTTCATCCCGACAACTACCCCTTTCGATAGATTTATTGACGAAAGCATTATTGATTTTCAGACTAAAGCCTACAACGATCTAAAAGCAGGAAAGACAAGCGGAGAATATACATACCAAGGTATAAAATTCTCATACAGCGACGCTAAAATAATTACGGACGAAGATGGCAATGAAAAATTTCAATATGACCTGAATATCTCCTGCCGTAGCACATGCGATTCTAACAATATAAACGATGTCCTCTTTATTAAGCTTACAGAGAAAGATTAAGAGCATAAATAAGTAAAAAGAATACATTGTTTATCAACATGATAAGCAATGTATTTTTTTATTCTATAACGCCACCGGCAACCACATCGTCGCCTTCGTACAGCACAGCAGACTGACCAGGAGTTGCTGCCGAAACCGGCTGGTCGAACCTTATATGCAACCTATCGCCTTCCTGGACAACCTCACAATCAACGCCCTTGCTATTGTAGCGAATCTTGCATTCCAACCTCATCGGTGAAAGTAAATTCTCATACTTCATGAAGTTCAAATCGCCGACAAAGATTTCGGTTTTCAACAAATCCTCGCGTTCGCCAAGAGTAACCGTATTTTTTTCGGGATTAATCTCAGTTACAAACACGGGATGTCCTACCGCCACATTCAAGCCTTTGCGCTGACCTATAGTATAAAATGGAAATCCTTTGTGCTTCCCAAGCACCTTTCCGTCGGGAGAAACAATGTCGCCCTCTCCTATTTTTTCATCAATATCCGGAACCTGCGAACGAAGGAAATTCCTATAATCGTCGTCGGGCACAAAGCAGATTTCCTGACTTTCGCGTTTTTTTACCAATGCCTTGAATCCTTTTTCGTCGGCTATTGCACGGATTTGATCCTTAGTGTATTCGCCAAGAGGGAAAACTGTACGTGCAAGATTTTCCTGCGACAAACGCCATAAGAAATATGTCTGGTCTTTGCTCAAATCAACGCCCTTACGCAAAAAATAGCGTCCATTTTCGTGCATAATACGCGCATAATGTCCAGTTGCAATGTATTCGCAACCAAGTTCGTCGGCTTTTTGCAACATAACGCCCCACTTTATCTCTCGGTTGCAGACAACACAGGGATTTGGCGTACGCCCGTGAAGGTATTCGGAAACAAAATTGCTGATTACTGTCTCGGCGAAACGCTCGCGGAAATCGACAATATGATGGTCAATTCCCAACGACTGGGCAAAACGCTTGGCTTCCATTATGCTTTCGATAGTGCAACATCCTTTTTCGCGGGCAATGCAGGATTCCTTCATCGAATCGTAAGTACGAAAGGTTGCGCCCACAATTTCGTACTTGTCGAGCAGCATAAGTGCCGACACCGAACTATCGATGCCGCCGCTCATTGCAAGAAGAAGCCTTTTCATTTCAGCAGACTATTTGCGTGAACCTTTCTTTTGACTTCCCGACCTTGTATTGTTAGGATTTGCCGGCGCTTCGCGTGTACCTGCAGGCGTCTCGCCATAGTCGACATTTGGATTGTGACGGAAGAACTCCATCGGGTCGTCGAGATAATCCTCGGGATGCATAAACTGGTCCTGATGCTCCTTAGCCCATTCGGCCTTACGCCTCAATTCCTCCATCTGCTCCTTTTCCTTGTCGGAATAACCATGCTTGTAAACGACGGTTTCGCCTGTCTTGACCGTACGATAGTCCATCCACTCGCCTTCCTTGTTTCCGTATGCGTAATCGCCTTCTTCCTCGAGAGTACCGTCGGGGGTATATATTTTCCAATGTCCATGACGGGAGCCATCCTTATAGAAACCATCCTCGTGCATATTGCCATTGGCAAAATAGTACTTGTAGTAGCCATTGCGTTTTCCGCCTTCGTACATACAATCGAGGGCAAGCTGCGTAGTATTGGGGTAATATATCTTCACATTGCCTTCGGCCTTGCCATGAACATAATTTATAACCTCGATGAGTTTTCCCGACTCGTTGAAAAAGTGCCATTCGCCATGACGTTTATTTTCAGGATCGTAACCGCCTGTAGCTGACGTTGCTCCGCTTTCCCAGAACATCTCTACCGACGAAGAATGATCGTCGTTGTAGACGAGTATCGACTTTTTCTTGCCGCTTTCGAAATAATACTTGAAAGTGCCAGACGGTATATCGTTGGTAAAAAATCCCTCGTAACGGACGTTGCCATTGCTGTATTTCTTTACCCACTTGCCCTGTTTCTTCTTATTTATGTCGATGTAGTTTATTACAGAGCCATCGGCCTGTCTTTCGCCAATAACCTGTGCATTGCCCGAAACGGCAACAAATACCGCCATCACCAACGGAAGAAATATCTTTAATACTATAGTTTTCATATTTCAAAAATTAACGTTCGCAAATATAATCATTATCAATCAATGCAAAAAAAGTACCGAAAATACAACGTGCAAGGCCAGCTATTATTATATACAAGGCACATACAAATCCTTTTTCGGATTTACGCACAACACAGGAATTCCTTTCTCGTTGGCAATAACCTTGGCTTCGGGAAAACCGAAAAGCTTGTGCCACAGACGCTCCTCCTTGGTGGTTGTTATCACAATCAGCTTGCACTCGTTGTTTGAAGCATAATCAACCGCCTGAAGGTCGATGCTCTTGCGGTCGCCAAGCACTATGCGATTGTAAACCAGCTCGTAACGATCGAAAAACTTGGTACAGAACTGCAAGTTGTTTGCCAACCGTCCGTCGTCTGTTTTCTTGTGGACAATATCAATTACCTGCTCCAGATGCTTTGCAAAATAAGTCACCCAGCCGGTCTTTTCCTTCATTTCCTTGGCGACATCCATTGGAAGCACAATCTTGTTGCCGTAGCTCGGATAAGGAGTATTTTTCTGAATTACGAAATACGGAATTCTAGCCTTGCGGATTATCTTCACAGCCGAAGTTCCCGACAGGAACTGCAAATCGTCCTTGCCGTGAGTTCCCAGCACGATAAGATATGCGTCGATGCGCTCGGCAGTGGAATTAATTATTGTGCATGTACAACCTTCCTCGACATAATACTCGGCATTTATGCCGTGGTCCTTCTTTATGGTTTCGCAATATTCGGCAAGCGCCTCCTTTGCATCATCCTCGGCTGTATTTTTCGGGAAATATGTGTATGTATTCTCGTTTATCACATGCAGCAGAAGCAGTTCCATCTTGAACTTTTCGGCGAAATACACGCCCCACTGCACACTTCGTTCTCCCACCGCTGTAAAATCGGTATAGACCAAAATCTTTCTAACCTGCTGTTGTTCTTCCATATCAAATCAGTAACTGACTGCGAAAATAAATGTTTTTTCCGCTGACACAAACGTGCTACTCACAAAAGTTGTTAACAATGATTTTTTGAAGTATGAATGATCAAGACCAAGACTAACATATATCTTCAATTTATTTACTACTTATCTTTTATTTTCTGCAATAAAACACTATCTTTGCGCTATTGTAATTTGAAAGATAGGTTTAACACAAATCTTATGATAAACATTAGAAAACTCGAAGCGGAATTGTGGGAATCGGCAGATTTGCTGCGACAAGGAAGCAAACTTACAAGCAGTCAATATTGTATGCCTGTACTGGCACTTCTTTTCCTGCGATACGCATATAGTCGCTACAAGATGGTAGAGGCGGAAATTCTGGAAAACCGACCAAAACGTGGAGGTCGTGTAATGCCCGTCGAACCAAGCGACTTTGCTGCAAAAAGCGCACTATATCTGCCACAAGAGGCGCAGTTCGCATATCTGGTCAATTTGCCCGACAACATAATAGAGGCAAAGTTAAAGACAAAAGATGGACAAGACATCAATTCGCTGGGCGAAGCAGTGAACAACGCCATGCAGTTAGTTGAAGACCAAAGCACCCAGCTTGCAGGCGTACTGCCCAAAAACTATACAATGTTTGCCGACGACCTACTGCGCGAACTGCTCCGTATTTTCAACAACAAGACGATAGATGAAGTTGGCGGCGACATTATCGGGCGCATATACGAATACTTCCTTTCAAAGTTCGCCAAGGCCGTTGCAAGCGACGACGGTGTGTTCTTTACGCCAAAGTCGCTGGTAAAAATGCTTGTCAATGTTTTGGAACCCACACAGGGCGTTATGCTTGACCCCGCCTGTGGTAGTGGCGGTATGTTTGTGCAGACTGGCGACTTTGTGAACCAAAACGGAATGAACGCCAACACCCAGATGACTTTCTTCGGACAGGAAAAAGTAGAATACAACGCTCAACTCTGCCTTATGAACATGGCAGTACACGGGCTCAACGGAAAGATAATTTCGGGCGACGAAGCCAACTCATTCTACCACGACACCCACAATCTGGCAGGAAAGTGCGACTATGTAATGGCAAATCCGCCTTTCAATGTTGATAAGGTTAAGTCCGAATCGGCGTTGGCGGCAGGGCGTCTGCCATTTGGACTGCCAGGCGTAAATGCAAAGACCAAGGAAGTAGGCAACGCCAACTATCTATGGATTAGCTACTTCTACGCATACCTTAACGACCACGGACGCGCAGGCTTTGTAATGGCAAGTTCGGCAACCGACAGCGCAAACAAGGACCGCGACATACGCGAAAAACTGGTTCGCACCGGCGATGTGGATGTGATGGTGAGCGTGGGCAACAACTTTTTCTATACGCTTTCGCTTCCCTGCTCGCTTTGGTTTTTCGACAGGAACAAGAATGCCGAAATACGCGACAAAGTCCTGTTTATTGATGCCCGCAACTACTACACCGTGGTCGATCGCACCCTTAACGAGTGGACCGAATGGCAACTGCGCAACCTGCAGGCAATAGTACACCTGTACCGTGGCGAAAAGGACAAGTATTTGCAATTGCTTTCCGACTACGACAAGGCACTTGGCGGACAAACAGTAGCCACAGCCGAAGAAGCCCTGCAGAAACACAAAGCCGAAGCCAAGCAGATTATTGCCGATGCACCGCGCAAGGATAAGAAACGCATTGAATCCGAGCAGAACAAAATCGCCGAGAAACTTGAAGAAACTCTCGAAACTGCCCGACAGCGCAAATGGCTCGCCGACAAATTTGGCGAAGACGGCACCTACAACGACATTCTAGGATTATGCCGAATTGCCACCATTCAGGAGATTGAGGAGAAAAACTACTCGCTTACACCAGGCGCATACGTTGGCGTAGCCGAGCAGGAAGACGACGGAGTTGATTTCCACGAGCGTATGACCGAGATTCACAGCGAACTGGCAAAACTCAACAGCGAAGCCAATGTACTGATGGACGAGATTCAAAAGGCTTGGGAGGAGTTGAAATGAACACAGAGATACGGAAATCTGATGAAAAACTGCTACGAGCTGTAGCAGATATCAAAGAGGCAATCCTTCAAGGGCAGTATGAGGCAGCAAAAGGGGTTAACCGCATACAATTAGCTGTGTACTTTGGCATAGGCAAGTATATTTCGCAGCATACACGAAAGGGCGTATGGGGTACTGGCGCACTAGAAACCATAAGCAGTCAATTGCGCAGAGAACTGCCGGGATTGAGAGGCTATTCGGCTTCAAGCATGAAAAATATGAGATTGTTTTATGAATCCTGGATTATGCTTGATGTAAATTCATCGGTCACAACCGACGAATTAAAATCGACAATTACAATTGGCGATTCACAAAATAATGAAGTAGAGTCAATTAGCAATTCGCCAATCGCAATTGGCGAATTACGAAAAATAGATATTTTCCACTCTTTGCAAATACCCGTGTCAAAGGATTTCCCAATAGAAGATTTCTTTAGAGTGCCGTTTACACATCACGTTAGAATCATAGAGGAAACAAAAAACATTGACGCTCGCTACTACTATATCCATCGTACAGCAGAAGAGCATCTTTCTGTAGATGACTTGAAAAAACTATTGAAGAATGATGCCTACGGTCATCGTGAGCAGATGCCCAGCAACTTCACCAAGACCATCTCCAATGCTTCGATGATGCGCAAGGCTATGATGATGTTTAAGGATGAGTACTTGTTGGACTTTATCAATGTGGAGGAGATAGGCGTGCGCGACAGCATTGACGTGGACGAGCGAGTGGTGGAAAAGGAAATCGTGAACAAGGTGAAGAACTTCATCATGACCATTGGCCGTGACTTTACGTTTATGGGTAACCAACAACTGTTGGAGGTGTATGGTGTAGAGCAGTTTCCTGACTTGTTATTTTTCAATCGTGAACTGAATGCGATGGTGGTGATTGAGTTGAAGACAGGGGAATTCAAGACCAGTTATCTGGGGCAGTTGATGGGGTATCTGACTATTTTGGACGAGAAGGTTCGCAAGCCTCACGAGAACCCCAGCATCGGCATTGTACTTTGTAAATCGGCAAATCGTGAGTATGTGGAGTTTATGATTCGCGACTACTCGAAGCCAATGGGCGTGGCCACTTACAAGACGGCAGATGATATGCCTGAGAATATGCGCAAAGCATTACCTGATATTGATGCCTTGAAGAAACTGATAAGCGACAAAGGGCAAGGCGAAAAGGAGGACGAGAAATGAGCGAGTGGAAAAAAGTGAAGTTGAAAGATTGCTGTTTAAAAATTGGCAGTGGATCCACTCCGAAAGGCGGTTCTACTGTTTACGTTGATTCAGGCACATCTTTGATTCGGAGCCAGAATGTATACAATTTATTATTTGATTATAATGGCTTAACTCATATTACTGATGAAGCAGCAAAAAAGCTCAAAGGCGTTACAATATTTAATGAAGATATTTTATTGAATATTACAGGCGATTCTGTTGCAAGAACTTGTGTTGTGCCAAATGATGTATTACCAGCCAGAGTGAATCAACATGTTGCTATTGTAAGGGTTGATAAGAATTTGATGAATTACAGATTTCTCAATTACTATTTGGCAAGTCCCAAAATGCAATCCCATATGTTAAATCTGGCCGTTGGCAAAGGAGCATCAAGAAATGCAATGACTAAACAGATGATTGAAAATTTTGAGGTGCCATGCCCCCCACTCCCCACTCAGCACCGCATTGCCACCATTCTTTCCCGCTACGACTCATTGATAGAGAATTATCAGAAGCAGATAAAGTTGCTTGAGGAGGCTGCCCAGCGGCTCTACAAGGAATGGTTTGTCGATTTACGCTTTCCAGGATATGAAAATGTGAAAGTGATGGATGGAGTGCCAGAGGGATGGGAAAGGAAGAAATTGAAAGATGTTTTTACTTATGTTCGTGGAAGATCCTATACCTCGAAGGAGCTAGCCGAAGAGGGAACGTGCATGGTTAATCTTAAAAACATACAGGCTTTTGGAGGTTATAACAGAAACGCAGAGAAAAGATACATTGGAGTATACAAAGAAGAACAAAGTCTAAAAAAAGGAGATTTGGTGATGGGTGTTACCGATATGACCCAAGAAAGGCGTTTAGTAGGCCATGTCGCTTTAATTCCTGAATTTAACGAACCTGCTACATTCTCAATGGACTTAATCAAAATCCTTCCAGTTGAATTATCAAATGCTTTTTTGTATTGTGCGATGCGTTTTGGTGGGTTAAGCAAGAATATCTCTCCTTTGGCTAATGGTGTTAATGTACTCCATTTAAAGCCAGAAGCGATAATGGGTTTAGAAATGATTGTCCCATCAAAAGAAATAGTAAATCATTTCGATAATTATTTCAATAGCATCTTCAATACAATACTCAGATATCAATCACAAATCCGCCTCCTCACCGAAGCTCGGGACAGGTTGCTGCCGAAGATGATGGGGGGAGAAATGGAAGTGTAAAATTAAAAAGGTAAAATATGGGACCATTTATTTCATTTATATTATCGATTGTTTTTACAATCATTATTACATGGTACTTCACAAAAAAGCAAATGAAAAAAAATGAAATTACTCATTTTTCTATCAATTCTTATAATGTTGGAAAAGGTTTGCATAATGATTTTCCCAAATTTCAACTTTCATATGAAAACAAAGAATTGTCTAACGAAGTATTAGTTCTAAAAGGCGGTTTTATAAATTCTGGAAGAAACGATATTAGCGGATTAAAAAACGACTCTGATATAAATATTGTTCTTCCAGAGGAATGTAGTATTAGGGAGATAAAAATAAGATCGCTAAGTAATGACCTAGACGTGACTGCTTGTAAAAATAAAAGTGCTTCAAATATTATAAGTTTCGCTATTGATGAAAAGTTTATGTCTGGCGAATGCTTTGAATATACAGCAATAATAGAAACAACCAAAGAAATTAAGAATTTGCATCACAAGATTAAATTAAAACATAGGATACCCAATACATCAGAAATAAAAAAAGAATATATAATAGACAAACAAATACAAAATGCACATCCAATAGATACTGGTCTTTTTTTTATGAGAATGAAAGAAAATGGCATAGGAATTTTTTCTCTCATAGTTGCTATACTATTATGTATAGCTTCTGTAAATTTAATTTTTGTACAAAAGGTACAATATTCTATCTTTGAAAAAACTACCAATAAAGAAACATCAATATATATGACGCCTCAATCTCAGTTATATGTATCAGATAATGATTTTATTCCATTTATGGACAAGCAAATAATTTCCCCAAAAGAATTGGATAATAATTATTACATTTCACCTGTAACTAAATATTCATGGAGTAGTGCCTATTCTATCATAGGATATGTGTTCGTTTTAATGTCTATATTTTATTTTATTGGAGCGTTTATATCATTCAGACAATGGAACAAAAAGAAACACATTTATCATTTATTAGAACAATATAAACAAGAAGGTCTATGATTGAAAAATACTATATAGAAGCGAGAGACAGGTTGCTACCAATGTTGATGGGGAGAGAAATAATAATCAACTAAAAATCATTTATATATGGAAAATATTTTCTTGAAAATGGAACAGTTTTTATTAAACAATGCATGGGGAGTAATCATTGCTGGGATAATTGCTTCTATTGTAGGAACCGCATTGTGTTATGCTTTCAAAAAACTAATTGAGTTTCTGAAAAAGAAACTTAATATCAAAAAGGAAAAACAAAGATTTTTAAAATACACAGAGGGCTTTTATAGAGGTGCGTCGGCGGCATATTCCAAGCATTCATCTTATCGCCAAGTTTTATTGGTCGGTGATTTTCTTATGGATGCATTATTCGAAGGATTAAAGATTCTGGTTTATTTATTAGCAACAAGTATTTTTATTAGCTTTTCGGAGAGTTTATGGATAGATTTGTTATTAATAGCTGTATGCTCTTTTATGATATATCCTCGATATTTAAGTTTAAGAAATATAGAAAAAACATATAAACAAACCTATGATTATATTTTTGGAGAAGATTTTACAGAAAAGTGTGTTAAGGGTGCAATTGAAACATTGAAAAAGAAACAAGAGGATGCTAACGAGGAATCTGATACGCAAAATACTAAAAGTTTATAGAAAAGAAACTTCTGCGAAAACCAACATATATAAATTTTAAATGATATGTACACACCGCCTTTTACAATAACATCGGAAATACTACATCTGGTATCGGCAATATCGGAGCAGGTCGGTGCGCTTAGCGTTAGCCCAAACGGCAACTCGCCATCGCCAATGCTACGTAAGAAAAACCAGATAATGACAATACACTCGTCGCTGGCAATAGAGCACAATAGCCTGTCGCTACAGCAGGTAACCGATATAATAGAAGGCAAGCACGTGCTCGGTGCGCCCAACGAAATACAGGAGGTAAAAAACGCTCTGCAAGCCTATCAGCTTATGCAGCAGCTCGATGCTTTCGACGAGAAAGATATGCTGAAGGCCCACGGCCTTATGATGAAAGACTTGGTGGACAAATCTGGATGCTACAGAAAAGTCGGCGTGGGCGTATTCAATGGCGACAGATGCATACACATGGCACCACCGCCTTCGCGAGTACCCGAACTAATGAGAAACTTGTTCGACTGGTTAAAAACTACCGACACACACCCATTGATAAGCAGTTGCATATTCCACTACGAGTTCGAATTTATCCATCCGTTTACCGATGGCAACGGACGAATGGGACGATACTGGCAGACTATGCTTCTTGCAAAATGGAAACCTGTTTTTGCATGGTTGCCTGTGGAAACTATCGTCAAGGCGCATCAGGAGGAGTACTACGAAGCCATTGCGCGCTCGGATGCCAACGGGAATAGCACAGCTTTCATTGCATTTATGCTCAAGTGTTTATCCGATGCCATCAGCAAGGAAGTAGAGAATAAAGTAGAGAATAAAGTAGAGAATAAAAAACTTACAAATTCTGAGCGACAAATTATAAAATTGCTCGCTGCCGACGCTCACATGACAATAAAGGAAATAAGCAAAAGGACAAAATTGTCGGAGGCCGGAGTAAACAAGATTCTCGCATCGCTAAAAAGGAAAGGCTTCATTGAGCGTGTTGGAGCCAACAAGAATGGATACTGGAAAATCAACAATTAAACTATGGCACGAGACTACAGCGAAGACAAACTGATACAGCAAAGCACAGCCGATTTTCTGGAAAAGGAACTGGGTTGGAAAAGCGTATATGCTTTCGACCAGGAAATACTTGGTGAAAACGGCACATTGGGGCGCAACAGCTACAATGATGTGCTACTTACTAGCCATTTAAGGCAGGCGCTGAAGCGTTTGAATCCGTGGCTCACCGACAAACAGATGCAGGAAGCCATGAGCCACATGACCGAACATTTGAGTTCGCAGACTCTAATGCAGATAAACGAGCAGAAATATCAGTACATCCGCAACGGAATTCCTGTCAACCGCGTAAAACCCAACGGAGAAACCGAAGAAATCCGCGCCAAAGTCATCGATTTTGCTTCTCCCGAGAAAAATGAATTTATCTGCGTAAGAGAAATGTGGGTTTACGGTGCCCTCTACCGCCGCCGTGCCGACATTGTCGGATTTGTAAATGGTATTCCTCTGCTATTCATGGAACTTAAAAACCACGATGTGGAAGTGGAGGATGCTTTCAATCAGAACTATCGCGATTATCTAGACACTATTCCGCAACTGTTTTACCACAATGCGTTCATAATGTTCAGCAACGGAATGGAAGCCCGCGTGGGAACAATAGACTCAAAATGGGAGTTTTTCCACGAGTGGAAACGACTGAACGAAATGGAAACTGGCAATGTTGAACTGCCTACAATGCTGCGTGGTATCTGCAAAAAGGAAAACTTCCTCGACCTGCTCGAAAATTTCATACTATACGACCATTCCGATGGCAAAACAGTAAAGATTTTGGCTCGCAACCACCAGTATTTAGGTGTAAACCAAGCCGTTGAAATGTACCGCAATCGTCAGTACCTGAAAGGAAAACTTGGTGTATTCTGGCATACACAGGGAAGCGGCAAAAGCTACTCGATGCTATTCCTCGCGCAAAAAATACGCCGCAAGTTCGAAGGCTCTCCGACAATACTTGTGCTTACCGACCGCTACGAACTAAACAAGCAAATAAGCGACACCTTTGAAAACTGCGGATTGCTGGGCAATGTGAAAGCAAAAAAATTTATTGCCAGCGACGGCGAAGACCTAAAGACAAAACTGAAGGGCAATCCGTCGTTCATTTTCTCACTCATACAGAAATTCAACGATCCAAAGGCTACGCCCATAATCCCCGACCACGATATAATTGTGATGAGCGACGAAGCGCATCGCACCCAGAACGGCATTTTTGCCGACAATCTTATGCATCTTCTGCCTACCGCACATCGTATCGGATTTACTGGGACGCCTCTGCTGTCAAACGACAACATCACTGCACGAACATTTGGTGGATATGTAAGTATATACGACTTTAAACGTGCTGTCGAGGACAAGGCTACCGTTCCTCTATACTACGAAAATCGTGGCGAGAAACTGAAGGACTTGAAAAATCCTGAAATCAATGAAGAAATTGCAGAAGCTCTTGAACAGGCAGGCGACCTCGATGCCTCACAGTCGGCAAAACTGGAGCGCGAGTTCAGCAAAGAGGTGCATCTTCTCACTGCTGCGAAACGACTGCGTTTGATAGCTAAGGATTTTGTAAAACACTACAGCGACCTATGGACATCGGGCAAAGCTATGTTTGTCTGCTACAACAAAGTCACCTGCGTGCGAATGTATAACTACGTACAGGAATACTGGCAACATGAAATAAAGCAGTTGGAACAGCAAATAGAAAAATGCTGCTGGCAACAGGAAGCACAAGAATTGCAACGCAAACTGACCTGGATGAAAGAAACCGACATGGCTGTAGTTATCTCACAGGAACAAAACGAGATACAGACTTTCCAGAAATGGGGTTTGGACATAAAGCCGCATCGTTCACGAATGGAAAAAGAAGAACTCGACAAGAAGTACAAAGATGCCGATTCCAAATTGCGTGTTGTCTTTGTATGCGCCATGTGGCTGACAGGTTTAGATGTAAAGACGCTTTCGTGCCTATACCTCGACAAACCGATGAAAGCTCACTCACTTATGCAAACTATAGCCCGTGCGAACAGAGTGGCAGAAGGGAAAACCAACGGACTTATCATTGACTATATCGGCATTGTAAAGGCTCTGCGTCAAGCATTGGCAGATTACACCGCTAATCCCGGAGGAGAAACAGGTGGAAACGACCCGACAATTGACAAGGAAGAACTAATCAAACATGTTATTGAGAGCATTACAGTAGCAACCGAATTTCTTAAGGAACACGATTTTAAACTGGAGGACCTGATTCTCGCAGAAAAGTTTCAGAAACTGGCACTGCTCAAGACTGCAGCAAATGCAATGTGCGAATCGGCCGAAATAAGAAAAACATATTGCACCTTTGCCACTACCCTGCTCAAGTTGTGGAAATACCTAAACCGCGAAGACATTACTACAGAAATGAAGCAGCAGAAAGATGCAATAGAAGCCATCTTCAAGGAACTGCAAAAGAAACGCAAGCATGCCGATATCACAGAGCTTAGTGTTACAATCAACGAGATTGTGAACGAACACCTTGAAATCGATAAAAGCCAGATGATTGCTGCCGAACCACGCCGTTTCGACATCAGCGAAATCGATTTCGACTTGCTTAGACGCGAATTTGCCAAGAGCAAAGAAAAGAACTTGGTACTGAAAGATATTCAGGAACTGCTTCAGGAACGCATTGCTCAAATGCTGGCGGCAAATCCATCGCGCATCAACTTCTACGAAAGGTATCAGGAAATCATTCACAACTACAACGATGAACAGAACCGTGCCACTATCGAAAAGACTTTTGAGGATCTGATGAATCTTACACATCAACTCACCGATGAACAGAAACGATACATCAGGGAAGGTTTTGAAAACGACGAACAGTTGTCAATATACGACATCCTAATGAAGGATAATTTGTCGAAAAATGACATCAAGAAGATTAAAGAAGTATCAAAGGAACTGATTGCAAAAATCAAAGAACTGCTTCACACTATGGACCATCCTTTCGACAAGGAAGAAACAAAAGCGACTATAATAATTATGATTCGTGATACTCTATGGAACGAATTGCCAGACAGTTATCCCGACGAAAGCATAAATCATTACAAGGATGCTGTTTATAATTATTTCAGTTTACACCACGATAGGATAGCATAAAAGGTTGTTGGCGAATACTCACTTTTCAACTTTCAACTTTCAACTTTCAAGCACCATCCTAATATTCCCATACGTATTCCTCTTTACCTCCTCCATCTCACTTTCGCTTACCCATTTCACCTCGGTTATATCTTCCTCGGTCTGTGGTTTGGTTGTACCGGTACCTATGTATTTCATTCTATACCAATGCGTAACTTTCAAAGCGAAACCATCTTTAAATGGATAAATATGGTAGGTTGTGATTAGCTTGCCTTCGTTCACAATGTCGGCAGAATTGAGTCCGCACTCCTCGCTGACCTCACGCACTGCACACTGGGCAAGAGTTTCGCCATTTTCGAGCCAGCCTTTTGGCAAATCCCAGCGACCAGAACGGAAAATAAACAGCATCCTACCCTGCTTGTCCACCACACGACCGCCGCCAGCCTCAATCACGGTGAAAACTTTTTTCAACAGGCACAGGGCAGCATCGTCCGAAGCCCCCAAAATCACAAGGTTGTAGCAGTCGGATGAGTTCAAAAAAAGTTTTATTGCCGATTCGGTATTATCATCAAAATGTAATATCTTTGCCGATTGAATATCGGACGAAGCATCCTCGTTGAATGCCAAAATCCGGTCGTTATAGAATATTTTTATCATAAATTTAAAGTTATGAACGCAATAGCCAAACAAGTAGCTGAAAAACTTTTGCAAATAAAAGCAATAAAACTTGAACCGACAAATCATTTCGTATGGGCTTCGGGATGGAATTCACCAATCTACTGCGACAACCGCAAGGCTCTGTCCTACCCCGACGTACGCGACTTTGTACGCGACTCTTTCATCGAGGTCATCAAGGAAAACTTTGGTGAATACGACGTCATCGCAGGTGTTGCAACCGGCGCAATAGCACAGGGAGCACTGGTAGCCGACAAACTGCACAAGCCTTTCGTATATGTCCGCTCGCAGGCAAAAGACCACGGACTTGGCAACCTCATCGAAGGTGAACTTCCAGAAGGCAGCAAGGTGCTTGTCATCGAAGACCTTATCTCGACAGGCGGAAGCAGTTTGAACGCAGTAAAGGCTCTGCGCGAAGCAAAATGCGAAGTTGTAGGTATGGCAGCAATCTTCACCTACGGATTCCAGAAGTCGGTTGACGCATTCAAGGATGCAAATGTAAAACTCGTAACTCTCAGCAACTACAATGTACTCGTTGAACAAGCCAAGGAAATAGGCTACATCACCGAAAGCGACATCGAAGTGCTGAAGCAGTGGAGAACCAGCCCAGATACTTGGAAAAAGTAAAACCCGCCAGCAATGAAAGACCTCGAAGCAGTAAGCAAAACGGTAAGAATCAATAGTTCCGACCAGCGAATTTTCGCCTATTGGAGCGACTTGCGCAACATCACACGGATGATTCCGCCAGAAGCCGATGCAGAAATAAATACCACCGAAGACACCTGCACCGTAACGGCAAAAGGACAAACTTTTGTGGTCAGACTTCTCGAAAAGGAAGAATACAAGCTGATAAAACTTGGCACCGAAGAAGGCACAAAGATGGGATTCACAGCTTGGATACAACTGAAATCGCTCTCGGAATACGAAACCGCAGGACGCATTACAATCCACGCCGACGTTCCGCTGCTCATGCGCCCGATGCTGAAAGGCAAACTTGGCGAAGGCATAAACAGACTGGCCGATGCGCTGAAGATGATTCCGTATTAAGCAGTTGAAAGTTAAAAGTTGGAAACTGAAAGTTAGCAAAAGGCATAACGTAAGGTCGCGGCGCGCCACGACGCAACATAGAAACCTGAAACAAGAAACGTGAAACCAGAAACATAGAAACAACATACACAATGAAAGCATTAACAAAAACAAACTTCAATTTCAAGAACCAGAAAAGCCTGTACAACGGTAAGGTTCGCGACGTGTATAACATCAACGACGAACTTATGGTAATGGTAGTAACCGACAGAATCTCCGCATTCGACGTGATACTTCCCAAAGGTATTCCATTCAAGGGACAGGTACTCAACCAGATAGCATCGAAATTCCTCGACCTTACCGCCGACATAGTTCCTAACTGGAAAATCAGTTCACCAGACCCGATGGTAACCGTAGGACACAAGTGCGAAGGCTATCCTATCGAGATGATTGTACGCGGATACCTCACCGGCAGTTCGTGGCGCGAATACAAGAACGGCGCACGTCAAATCTGCGGAGTGCCGATTCCCGAAGGAATGAAGGAACACCAGAAATTCGAAAAACCAATCCTCACCCCTACCACCAAGGCAGAACTCGGACTTCACGATGAAAATATTTCGCGCGAAGAAATAATCAGCCGTGGCTTGGTTTCGGAAGAAGAATACTGCAAGCTCGAAGAATACTCACTCAAGCTTTTCGAACGCGGCAGCCAGATAGCCAACAAGATGGGACTTATCCTCGTCGATACCAAGTACGAATTCGGCAAGAAAGACGGCAAGATTTACCTCATCGACGAAATCCACACACCCGACTCATCGCGCTACTTCTACCTCGACACCTATCAGGCAAACTTCGACGCAGGCAAGCCACAGCGTCAGCTTTCGAAGGAATTTGTACGCGAATGGCTTATGGAAAACGGATTCCAGGGCAAGGCTGGCCAGCAGGTTCCCGAAATGACCGACGAAATTGTAAACGGCATCTCGGACCGCTACATCGAACTATACGAGAAGATTACCGGCGAAAAGTTCGTAAAATCAGAATCCGACAACCTCGAGGAAAGAATTTTCAACAACGTAAACAAATTTTTAGCTGAATACAAATAAATGAAGATAGCTGTAATAGGAACCGGCTACGTAGGACTTGTTTCGGGGACATGCTTCTCCGAAATGGGGGTCCGCGTATCGTGCCTCGACATCGACAAGAAAAAAATCGACAACCTCAACAACGGCATACTCCCGATATGGGAACCTGGGTTGAAGGACATGGTCGAAAGCAACATGCAAAAGGGCTTGCTGTCGTTTACCAGCGACTATGCCGAAGCCTTGAAGGATGCCGATGCTGCCTTTATCTGCGTTGGCACACCTCCCGACGAGGACGGTAGCGCCGACCTGCAGTATGTACTTGCCGTTGCACGCGAAATTGGCCGCAACATCAACGGCTACATGGTTGTTGTTACTAAGAGCACCGTACCGATTGGCACTGCCGAGAAAGTTCGCAAGGCCGTGGCCGACGAAATTGCAGCCCGTAAGCTCGACATCAAGTTCGATGTTGCCAGCAATCCCGAATTCCTTAAGGAAGGCGATGCCGTAAAGGACAACCTGCATCCCGACAGGATAGTCGTTGGCGTAGACTCGGAGAAAGCCCGCGAGATAATGGACAGGCTATACAAGCCGTTCGTACTCAACGGACACCCGATAATATACATGGACATTCCATCGGCCGAAATCACAAAGTATGCAGCCAACGCAATGCTGGCGACAAAGATTTCGTTCATCAACGACATAGCCAACTTCTGCGACAAGGTCGGAGCCGACATCAACAGCGTACGCCGAGGCATCGGTACCGACAAGCGCATAGGCCCGTATTTCATCTACGCAGGCACCGGCTACGGCGGATCGTGCTTCCCCAAGGACGTAAAAGCGCTCATAAAGTCGGCATCAGATTACGATTATTCGCTCGAAATCCTGAAGGCTGTTGAAAATGTCAACAACCGCCAGAAGGAAACCCTATACAACAAGGTTTACAAGTATTTCAACGGTGACCTCAAAGGCAAGAAGATTGCAATGTGGGGACTGGCGTTCAAGCCCAACACCGACGATATGCGCGAAGCTCCGGCACTCGTTCTCGCCGAAAAATTCACCAGCATGGGTGCAGAAATTTTCGCATACGACCCTGTTGCAATGGACGAAGCCAAACGTCGCCTTGGAGACAAGATAACTCTCTGCAAATCACCATACGAAGCAACCGAAAACGCCGATGCATTGTTGCTGGTGACCGAATGGACCGAATTCAGGGTTTTGGACTACAAACAGCTTGCAAAAATGAAACAAAAGCTGATTTTCGACGGACGAAATATTTACGACCCTGCAGAAGTGAGAAAGTTCGGCTTCCAATATTTCGGAATAGGGAGAAGATTTAAATAAAAAAGCCTCGATTGAGGCTTTTTTATTTTACTGATTACCACTCGGCTAAAATCTCTTTCAGAATTTCACTTGGGAATATAGCTTCTGAATATGCAACCTCTTTAATGCTTTCCAGATGCAATATTAGTTTATCGTTTCTATAAGCCTCAACAATGGTTCCATCGAAACCGCCCCAATCAGACATCCAATTGTAGTTCTTTTCCAATGTATTCCAATACGAAAAAGTCCCAAGCGAATCTGTTTCTTCCACCAATTTACAATGATACCCATCAACATCTTTAGATTTTGACAATTCTTTTGTTTCTGCGCTTACATTTTCACTCCAATCATCAAGAATTTCAAGTTTTTTACTTCTTATATCATAAAGTAAATCCTTTCGTTTTTTTGTTTTTTTATCAATTGCCGTGATTTTTATCTTGCTCTCATCAAAGAATATTTTTCTATCTGATGGATCATATGCCAACGCAGTCCTATAATTAATACCCTGATTCTCGTTAAAGGCTATCAGATTGTATTCTAACGTTTTTTCACCAAAATATTGTTTGTATGTAACCATTGTTAATTGTCCAAACATCAACTGGACTATCAACAATAAAAATAATATGAGTTCAATTTTTTTCATTGCCTATAATTTATAAGATTACCACATATCAATTAATTTTAGTTGTGCAAATATAATAATATTTAAGAAAATTTTACACTCACGAAAAAGATTGCAACCATAATCGTTGGTATAACTAGATAATAGCCTGATTACTTGCAAAATAAAGCATTTATAAACAAAGGTTGATAAATATTAACATAATTTTGTCCGTAAAGAATAGTCGCTTTAGAAAAAAGCGACTACCTTTGCAGACAATTTGTTTTTTTTATGAGAAAGTTAGTCGTAGCAATATTACTGATAGTGCCTCTGCTTTTCGTCGGACTTTCGGCAAACGCACAAGTAAAGAACGGCGTACACAGCAAACTGGCAAAGTACTTCGAAAACGAGCAGTGGGAAGATCTCGCATTCAAGTGCGACAAGATGATGGTACTCGAAAAATACAAGAACGATGCAGAATTGTACCTGTATTCGGCTTACGCATACGCAAAGATTTTCACCATGTGCCTCGACGATCCTAAACTTCTCGACAAGACACCCGAATATCTGCAATCGTACGAACTGGCACTGAGATATTCGGTAAATGCCAAGAAAAAAGACAAAAAGGCAAAAATTCTCTTCCCCGACAACGACGATCTGCTCAAGGACATTGCCGTAATAGGAATGTACTACGTCGACCACTACACCAGCATCAAGAAATACGCAAAGGCAAATTCGAAGGTCAGAAAAATGCTTAAGACCTATTCCGACGACAATTTTGTTGCCCTCAACGGATGCCTGGCTGCTATTGTCGGCGATACAGCCACTGCGAACCCAATATTGAGGAACCTTGAAGCGCAAGCCGAAAACGGCAAACGTAGAGAAAAGGATACCGACTTCGCTATGATTGAAGCCTTCGACATTTACGCAACATGGCTGCTCGAAAAGGAAACTCCAGACACAGACGAAGCAAAAAAAATACTTGCACTCGGACTGAAGTTCTTCCCCGACGAGCCAGTTCTGGTATACGATCTTGAACTTGCAAAAGACCCTGAATACGCAACAGAACACGCCAAGCCCGAAAATGCAAAGAAGGCTGAATTTATGGTAAAGGCTTCGGCTTTAACAGATGACGACGACGATGACGATGATGAAGAAGATGAATAAAAACATTATTGGAATAATCGGTGGCACTGGCCTCGAAAAAAGCAACATACTCGAAAATCAATCCTCGCAGGTAATTACAACCTCGTTCGGAGAACCATCATCTCCGATAATTACAGGTAGCATCTGCGGAAAACAAGTTGCAATAGTTTCGCGACACGGACTGGAACATACAATCACGCCAAGCAATGTGAACTACCGCGCCAACATAATGGCGCTCAAGAAACTCGGTTGCAAAAATGTAATCGCAACAACCGCCTGCGGAAGTCTGCGCGAAGAAATTGCTCCCGGACATTTTGCCGTTCCCGACCAGTTCATCGACTTTACCCGTCTGCGCACAAACACCTTCTACGAGGAATTCGAGCCAAACAACATGGTACATTGCCCGATGGCTCATCCGTACAACGACCGTCTGCGTGAAATCCTTGTCAATGCAACCAAAGCTCAGAACGCCAGCGTACATGACTGTGCAACTATCATAACCATCGAAGGTCCAAGGTTCTCGTCAAAGGCCGAATCGAAAATGTTCCGCCTGTGGGGTGCTGACCTTATAAATATGACGACCGCCACCGAAACCGCACTGGCTAACGAAGCTGGACTTAATTACGCACTTCTCTCAATCGCTACCGACTACGACTGCTGGAAGGACGACGAAAAGCCAGTATCGCTCGAAATGATTCTGGAAAATTTCAAGAAAAGCGTCGATGTGATGCAAAAAATCCTCGTCGAGGCGATTAAAAACATTTGAAAATGGCAAAAATAACTAGTTACGAGGTTATCAGGATTATAAACAGAAAACCTCTCTTTCTGAGTGACCATTTCACAAGGTTCGAAAACACACTTGCTTCGGTCGACAGCAACATAAAGGTCGAAAACATACAGTTCGGCTCGATGCTGTACAAGTGCATCAGCGACAACAAGATAGAAAACGGCAACATAAAGGTCGAAGCCATCTACGACACCGAAAGCAAAACGATGGAATACATCTGCCACGAAATTCCGCACCACTATCCCACCGACGAGCAGTACAAGAATGGCGTACCTACCCTCACTTTTGCCTACGAACGACAGAACCCTCACAACAAAATCTGGAACCAGAGCCTACGCGATACCGTCGACAAGTTCATCGCCGACAACAAGATTTTCGAAGCCGTATATGTAAACTCGCACAACAAAATTACCGAAGGGACTCGCTCCAACATCTTTTTCATCAGCGGTGACAAACTGGTTTCTGCACAGGAAAAAGATATTCTGAAAGGCGTAACGCGCAAGTACATAATCGACACTGCCAAGCGCAACGGATTCCAATATGTAGAAAAAGACATCGACTTGTCGGAAATTTCCAACTTTGACGCAGCATTCATTTCGGGCACATCGCCCAAGATTCTGCCGATAGCCAACATCAACGAAGTGAAATTCGACGTCGAAAACGAGAAACTGCGTCTGCTGATGCAGAAGTTCAACGAGGTTATAAATCAGAATATTGGTTAGTAAATTACCTTGAAGATAAAGCATATTTACATAATTATCATTGTCGTCGCCTCCTTTTTGCCGACAATCTGTGCTAACGCCCAAAGCGAATGGCACGACTGCAAATGCGACAACCCGATATATTACCGGATTTGCGAAAGCGGAAAGGACTATCAGGTAAAATGCAAATTCACGATTAACGCACCGATAGAAAAGTGCATCGACATATTCTGCAATGCCAATAATCATACTCAATGGATTTACAACTGCATCGAGAGCAGCACGTTGAAAAAAGATTCAGCATCTGGCGTTTTCCGCAACATAATCGAAACTCCGTTTTTCATGAAAGACCGCGAAGTGTTTGTCGAATACAAGGTTATCAGGATTTCCGACGGAAGCGTCACCATTACCAACACTTGCCTACCCGACTACCGTCCTCGCAACGACAAATACGAACGTATAACACGCTTTAAATCAACGTATCGCTTTTATCCCAAGGGCAAAAACATTACCGAAGTCGATTATTTCACCGAAACTGGCGGACCTGCCAACCTTCCCGATTTTATGCTGTACATTTTCCTCTGCAAGTCAACCCAGCAGACCATATCGAATCTGCAAAAAATGTAAATAATTGTTGAACCGACGCAAAGCATTGCGTCGCTACAATTATCGAATTATCAAATTATCAAATCACGTCCCCATTCGTAAATCGTACCTCGTAAATCGTAAATAATTTTTATCTTTGCACAAAATTTGACACCATTATAATTATGGGTTTACTAACTGGAAAAAACGCACTAGTAACAGGTGCTTCACGCGGAATAGGCAGGGCGATCGCATTGGAATTTGCCAAGGCTGGCGCCAACATTGCCTTCACATCCACCCACCGCAACGAAAATGTCGATTCCCTTGAAAAGGAACTTGCAGAACTTGGCGTTGAAAGCCTCTACTTTGAAGCCGACGCAAAGGACTTTGCCCGTGCTGACGAAATTGCCAGCGAAGTGCAGAAAAAATTCACCCGCATCGACATACTTGTCAACAATGCAGGCATTACCGCCGACACCTTGCTTATGCGTATGAGCGAAGAACAATGGGACAGCGTAATCGCCACCAACCTGAAGTCGGCATTCAATTACACCAAGGCCGTGCAGCGCATTATGCTCAAGCAGCGCGAAGGCTCAATCATTAACCTCAGTTCGGTGGTGGGTCTGTCGGGCAATGCAGGTCAGGCAAACTACGCAGCCTCGAAGGCTGGTATCGTAGGCTTTACAAAGTCGGTTGCCAAAGAACTTGGTAGCAGAAACATACGCTGCAACGCCATAGCCCCTGGCTTCATCGAAACCGATATGACCGCCACCCTGAACGACGAGCAGAAAAAAGCCATAATTGATGCTATTCCTCTCAAACGCGCAGGCCGTCCCGAAGATGTTGCCAACGCAGCCATATTCCTCGCTTCGGATATGTCGCAATACATTTCAGGTCAAGTAATTAATGTTTGTGGCGCAATGCTGACATAAACTTTTCTGCTTTGAAATTCTACTTTGAATATTCCCCGTGGCTGCTGATTCCGATGGTGATTGTCGCCGTCGCGATAGCGATTTTCTTGTACCACAAGGACAAAACTTTCGCCGAAATAGAGCCGTGGAAAAAACGCCTGATGACGGCGCTCAGGGCAATATTCATCTTCCTCACTCTCGCACTTCTGCTCAACCCGATTGTAAAGCACATAACCCGCGACATTCGCAAACCTATTGTCGTAATCGCACAAGACAACTCAAAATCAATACTTTACAACAAGGATTCCGCCTACTACAGTACCGAATACACCAAAAATATCTCACAACTTGCCGACGACCTTAGCGAAAAATACGATGTCTGCCTGCTGCCATTTTCCGATGGCGTCGAAAACAGCGACAGCATCAACTTCACTGGCGATGCGACCAACATTTCGTCGGTATTCAACGAAATATCTTCGCGTTACGCCGGTGCAAACATGGGCGCGGTAATCCTCGCCACCGACGGCATCTACAACAAGGGACAGAATCCGCAATATGCACGCCCTGCCAAATATCCCGTAATGTGCATTGCAATGGGCGACACTATGCCTCGCAAGGACTTGCAGATAAAGGACATAGTACACAACAGCGTCACCTTCCTCGGCAACAAGTTCCCCGTAAGGATTCTTGTTTCAGCCGACAAATGCACCGAAAAGCAGGCTCAGATAAAAATCACCCGAAAAGGCGCAAATGTCTATTCGCAGACCATCGACCTGCCCGAAAACGGCACCACAAGGAGCGTCGAAGTGGAACTTACCGCCGACCTCATCGGATTGCAACAATACAAAGTTTCTCTGCAGCATCTCGACAACGAAACAAGCTACGAAAACAACGATGCCGAATTTTACATTGAAGTCATCGACAAGCGAAGCAAGATTCTGATTCTCGCCGATGCCCCCCACCCCGATGTCGGTGCTATAAGGGCAGCCCTGAAAAGCAACCCAGACCTCGAAGTTGAAGCCAAGTACATGTACGAAAGCAATATAACTGCAAAGGGCTACGACCTTGTGATAACCCACCAGTTGCCATCGGTTAAGAACAAGGCACAGGGCATTTTTGCCGAAATTGAGAAATTCGCAATTCCGCAGATTATAATCCTCGGAACCAACACTTCGTACGGCGATTTCGACAAACTTGGCACCGACCTCAAGACAAACGCCAATTTCAATGCTTTCGACGATGCAGTTCCTGTACTAAATTCGGCATTCAACTCGTTCTCGATAGAATCGCCCGAGTTCTTGCAACAGCTTCCGCCTCTGAAAGTGCCATACTGCTCGCCAAAGATTTCGGGCGAATCGAAAGTCCTGCTCTACCAGACAATCAACGGAATAAAGACCGACAAGCCGCTAGTCTTCTTCACAGACAGGGACAACCGCAAGTGCTGTTTCGTAATGGGCGAAGGTCTGTGGCGTTGGAGAATCTACGACTACAAGCAGTCGTCGAGCAACGAGAATTTCAACACGCTGATAAACAAGATTGTGCGTTTCACAATCACCAAGCAGCAGAAGAACAAGCTGAGTGTTGAAGCAAAGCACCTTTACACCGACAACGAGAACATCATTATCACCGCCGAATTCTACAACGATGCCTACGAGCTTGTCCCCGACCTCGAAATAGAAGCCACGCTCAAGGACAGCGCCGACAACGAGTTCAAGTACATAATGGAGCCCAACGGCAATGCCTACCGCATCGACCTCGGACGGCTTGCAAAAGGCTCGTACACCTGCAAGTTCGCCACCGAATTCGACGGAAACAAATACGAAACCAACATAGCCATAATGGTTAGGAATATGAACCTTGAAGCACAGAACCTCACGGCAAACCACAATGTGCTTTTCGCCATTGCTGGTGCAAACGGAGGCAAGGTATATTATCCTACCGAAATGTCGAAGATAAAGGACGACCTGTCGTCGAACCCTGACATCCAGAATGTTGCATACGAAAAGGAATCGTTGTCGTCGATAATGGATTTCTGGTATCTGTTCATCTGCATACTGCTGTTCGCAACGGCAGAATGGTTCTTACGTAAATTCTGGGGAGGCTACTAAAATTATGAGTATGAACTTTTTCAACTTCCATACGCACAACACATCGGAGACTTCGGGCATTATAAGCCTGAGCGAATACGCCAGCTTTACCGAAGGCAAAAAGTATTCGGTGGGGCTGCATCCGTGGTACTACGACAAGAATTCCATCCACAAGATGTCGGAAATTGCCAAGGCAGCCGAAAATCCGCAGGTGGTAGCCATAGGAGAAACCGGCTTCGACAAGAAGTCGGGACTTGACCTTGCAGGACAGACCGAAATTTTTGAAGCCCATGTGGCATTGTCGGAAAAACTGCAGAAACCGCTGATTATACATTGCGTAAAGCAGTTCCAGCACCTGATTGCCGAAAAGAAGAAATTGCAGCCCACTATGCCGTGGATTTTGCACGGATTCTGCGGAAAACTGTCGCAGGTAAGCCCTCTAATCGACAGCGGAATCTACTTTTCAATATCGCACTCACTGCTATCGAAGGACAAGAAGTCATCAAAATTCTTCTCGTTTGTGCCAAGCGAGCGGCTGTTCTTCGAAACCGACGACGGCAATTTTCCAGTGGAGAATGTCTATAAGTCGGCAACACGCTGGATGAACATTTCGCTTGAAGAACTTTGCGAAATTATTGACAAAAACTTGAAAACCATCAACCTATGAGCTGGCAAGAACGCACTGAACTGCTTTTGGGCGACGAAAAGATGAAAAAACTGCGCTCGGCGAAGGTGCTTGTCTGCGGACTTGGCGGTGTTGGCGGTGCTGCAGCCGAACAACTTGTCCGCGCTGGCATTCAGAACCTTACTATAGTTGATGCCGACTGCGTTTCCGAAACCAACATCAACCGTCAGCTTATTGCCACCCACGAAAATATTGGAAAACCCAAGGCAGAGGAATTTGCCAAGCGTTTCCGCGCCATCAATCCCGACATAAACCTCACAGTGATTGGCGAATATCTCCGTGACGAATTTCTGGAATCAACGCTGAAAAATGGCAATTGGGATTTTGTTGTTGATGCCATCGACACGCTTTCGCCCAAATTGCACCTGATGCGAATCTGCCACCAGAACGGCATTCCGTCGGTAAGCTGTATGGGATCGGGCGGAAAACGTAATCCGCAGTTAATCCAGATTGCCGACATATCAAAGACTTACAACTGCCGTCTTGCACTGATGCTACGCAAGCGACTGCACCGATTAGGTATATATAAAGGTATAACCGTTGTCTTTTCGCCAGAACTTGTCGATAAAAGTGCAATTGTAGAGGAAGAAAGCGTCAACAAGAAGTCAAATGTTGGCACAATAAGCTATATTCCAGTGGTTTTCGGCTGCATGTGTGCATATGCGTGTGTGGAGTATCTGACGAACTCGTAAGGTAAGGATACAATGCAAAAGCATTACACCTTTCTTCTATCAAGCCAAAGGCTCATAAGTGGGTCTGATATGGAATAATATTTTTCTTTTCGTGTAATCATATCGTATTCCATCAGTTTTATGGCTGCCGACTGTGAAGAACTTGGCGAGCGTAACCTGTATTTTTTAGTGAATGCCATTGATGTTATGCCCGTTGCCTGACGTGCTTCGTGAATAGCATATAGGAGTTCCTTCTGCGCTTCGGTTATGAATGCCAGTTGTTCGCGAAGCCTCGAATCATTTTCTTCAATATATTCTTCAATCAGTCGTTTGGCTGTTTTCACATCGCATGTTTCTCCCTTCGGCGTTTCAATGTAGGCATCTTTCAAGATCCGTTGAATGTACAATGTAACGCCTTGGAATGTATCGTATGTGTACGAGAATGCATCCTCGTCGATTTTCTTTCCCGCCTTCCTGAAATTTTTCAAAGCAAAATCGAAGTAGATATCCTTTGCTATAGGTTCGAGTCGTATGGACTTTGCGCTTTGGTAGAAAGGTCGTTTCGACGAGAAGAACATCTCTTCCATAAGTCTGCGCTGGCTACCCGAAAATACAAAGTTTGAATTTGTCAATTTCTGTATATGAGTTCTTAATAGTGCCTCAACATTCTTTTCGGGATAACGTGTAATCTGCTGGAATTCGTCAATTACAATTAGGCAGCGCTTGTCAATAGTTTCAAGATATTTGAAGATTTCCTTCAGGGTGTATTCTGGTTGCTGCACATCGCCAATCTTGATATCGAATGTCGGAAGATTGCTGGCAGGATCGTAGCCGAAACTTGCGCTTAGCGATTTTAGAAAGGAAACAAACTGTTTGCGCCACTTTTCACTCCTTGTGGCAACACTATCGAACACTGCAGTTCCCAAGGCAAGTATAAATTCACGGAAAGTAGTTGTGTGTAGAATATCTATGGAGATTGTAATGTAATTATCGCTGATTTCTGGCTTGTCGAAAACGAAATCTACAAGCGAAGTCTTTCCCATTCGTCGTGCCGAAGTGAGAACGACATTCATCTGGTTGCACAACGACTTTTCCAATTGCTTCGATTCTTCTATTCTGTCGCAAAAATATTCTGGAGGAATCTTGCCAGATACAACAAACGGATTGATATTCTTATCCATAGCAGTGAAATTTTGCTGCAAATGTAATTATTAAATTTAAATTACCAAAAATAAATTACCTAAAAAAAATAATTTGATTGTTTACGTTAAAATTTCAAGCTCAGAATAACGAAACCTTACATCTGAAATACTATTATTTGCAAATTCCAAAATACACCACATAAATCTTCATACAAAAATAAAAATCACTATCTTTGCCAATCCGATTAACATTTGCTAAAAAATGACGGCTGACACTCACAATAAATCCATACTATACGTTTCGTACGATGGCATGACCGACAGCCTCGGGCAGTCGCAGGTTATCCCCTACCTCACCGTGCTTTCGAAAAACGGCTACGACATACACATACTCTCTGCCGAAAAGCCTGAAGCCTACGCGAAACGCAAGGATTTCATAGCGGAACTATTGTCCTACAACAACATACAATGGCATCCGATTCCATACACCAAGAAACCGCCAATAGTTTCCACCATAAAGGATGTCTTCCGCATGAAACGCGAAGCGCGTCGTCTGCACAAGAAATTCAATTTCAGCATAATACACTGTCGCTCATACATTTCGGCATTTGTTGGCGTTTATATGAAGCGTAAGTTCGGCACCAAGTTCATCTTCGACATGCGTGGCTTCTATGCCGACGAACGAGTAGACGGTAAACTCTGGAACCGCAGCAATCCGATTTACAATGCCGTTTACAAATATTTCAAGCGTAAGGAACGGCTTTTCTTCACACAGGCCGACCACACAATAAGCCTCACCTACGCAGGCCGCGACATTATCCACACTTTTGCTGGATTGGAAAACATACCTATAGAAGTAATCCCTTGCTGTGCCGATACAGAACTATTCGATTTCCACAAAATTGACACTGCAAAAGTTGAGCAACAGCGCAAGGAACTCGGAATCGCCGAAAACGAATTTGTCGTTACCTATTTAGGCTCCATCGGCACATGGTACATGGCAGAGGAAATGATGCATTTCTTCAAATTGCTGAAAGCGAGCAAACCCGATGCAAAATTCCTTTTCATTTCGCGCGACAATCCACAGATAATACACTCGCTTTGCGACAAGTACGGCATCAGTCATAGCGATGCAATAGTGCATCCCGCCGACCGCGAAAATGTGCCTACAATGATTGCTGTTGGAAATGTGTCGCTGTTTTTCATAAAGCCGGTTTTCTCAAAGAAAGCATCGTCGCCAACCAAACTTGCCGAACTGCTTGGCATGGGTATGCCCGTAATTTGTAATGGTGATGTCGGCGACCTCGACAAGTTCATGCAAGACACACCTTTCGGTCTGATTACCACCAAGTTTGACGAAGAGACACTGAATGGTCTTGTTTCACAAATTGATACGCTACAGAACCTTGACCGCGAATACCTGCGCAAAATCTCACTCGATCTTTTCTCGTTGAAAATCGGAGCAGAAAGATATTTAAAGGTGTATGAAAGGTTGACAATCTAAAATCGTCATTCATAAATCGTAAATTTTCTTATCTTTGCATCAAATTATCATCTCGTGCCGAAGCGACTTCTACTCATAGTGCATCACCGACCAAACCGCTCGCCCGGACAGCGTTTCCGAATTGAGCAGTTTCTGCCATGCCTCGAAAAAGCCGGCTACGAAGTGACAATCTCCAACATCATCAGCGAAAAGGACGACAAGACATTCTACTCGCACGGACACTATTTTGGCAAACTTATGTTCGTGATAAAGAGTTATTTCCATAGGCTGAAAGATGTTAGAAGAGCAAAAAATTTCGACCTTATTTTCATATATCGCGAAGCTTACATGCTCGGCACAACAATTTTCGAGCGCAAACTTGCAAAGAGCGGAGTACCAGTGATTTTCGACTTCGACGACTCCATCTGGCTGAACGACACCAGCGAAGGCAACCAAAACCTCGCATGGATGAAACGCACCGAGAAAACCGATGAAATTTGCAAAATTGCCACGATAGTAAGCGTTGGAAACCAATACCTTGCCGACTACGCAAGGCAATTCAACGATAATATTTTCATACTGCCTACAGTAATAAACACCAGTTACCACAAACCAACCGAGAAAAAGCCACACAACGGCATTTGCATAGGCTGGACAGGCACTCAAACCACACTCAAGCACTACGAAACAGCGTTTCCTGTGCTAAAACGCCTAAAAGAAAAATATGGAGACAAGGTGTATTTCAAAGTGATAACAAACACCACCAACTGGCACAGCGAAATCCCCGACACCCAGATATTACAATGGTCGGCAGAAAACGAAATCGAGGAGCTTTGTGAATTCGACATAGGCATAATGCCCCTACCCAACGACAAATGGAGCCGTGGAAAATGCGGATTCAAGGGTCTGCAATGTATGGCTATGGAATTGCCGGTGGTAATGTCGCCAGTTGGTGTAAACAAGGATATTATCGACGACGGCAAAAACGGTTTCCTCGCCAGCACCGACGACGAGTGGGTGGAAAAGTTATCGGCCCTCATCGACTCCGAAGAACTACGCCGCGAAATTGGTAAGAACGCACGAAAGACCGTCGAAGAACGCTTTTCTGCAACCGCCTGGGCCGACAAGGTCGTTGAAACTTTTGACGGATTGATAAAAAAGTGAAGAAAAAAGTCTTATCAAATCTTTTTTTTCTATAGAAATGGCTTTACACACTAGGCCGTTACGAAATTTTTCGTAACGGAACTTTTCGTATCAGAAACAAATTTAACAACAAAACAACATTTGCCATCGTTAATAATTCTTAACTTTGCAAAAAATACTAGGGAAATGAAACGGATATTCTCATTATTAGCCATCGTACTGATATTTAGCGCATCATTGTTCGCACAGACTGAACCAGTAAAGCAGTCGAAGAAATTCGAACGTCTGCTCAACTACATTGATGCAATGTACGTTGACACCGCCAACATAGCAAAAATTACCGAAGTCGCAATAGTAAAGATGCTTCAGGAACTCGACCCGCACTCGGCATACATCAGTGCCGAAGATGTTGCCAAATCGAAGGAGCAGCTCGACGGAAGTTTCGACGGAATTGGAGTACAGTTCCGCCTGATACAAGACACAATTGTAATTCAAGATGTTATTTCTGGCGGACCATCCGAAAAAGTCGGTCTGAAATCGGGCGACCGCATCGTGAAGGTTGACGACGAGGTTGTTGCCGGCATCAAAATCGACAATGCAGGTGTCGCAAAGCGTCTGCGTGGCAAAAAGGGTACTAAAGTAACCGTTGGAATCCTACGTCAAGGCGAAAAGGACCTCATATACTTCGACATTATCCGCGACAAAATTCCAATTCACAGCGTCGATGCATTCTACACCGTTGGCGACGTAGGATACGTGAAACTCAACAAGTTTGCTCGCACCACCGAAGCCGAAATGGACTCGGCATTCAGATATTTCACCCAAAAGAAAGTGAAAAACATTATCCTCGACCTTAGCGACAACACTGGCGGATACCTCGACCAGGCAGTAACTCTTTGCAGCCGCTTCATCGAGCCTAACAAGTCGATTGTTTACACCAAGGGCGAAAAGATGCCTCGCTACGACTACAACTCAAAGGAAATGGACCCAGAACTTGTAAACCGCACTGGCAAACTTGTGGTAATAATCGATGAGAACTCCGCTTCGGCAAGCGAAATCACATCAGGAGCAATCCAGGACTGGGACAGAGGCGTCATCGTTGGTCGTCGTTCATTCGGCAAAGGTCTGGTACAAAGAGAAATGACTCTTACCGACGGTTCTATCGTACGTCTGACAATTGCCCGCTACTACACCCCGTCGGGACGCTGCATACAGAAGCCGTACAGCAGCTACGAGGAATACAACAAGGACCTGCTCAACCGCTACAACCACGGCGAATACTACCACAAGGACAGCATCAAGTTCAACGACAGCTTGAAATACAACACGTTGAAGTACAAGCGCACAGTCTATGGTGGCGGCGGCATTATGCCCGACGACTTTGTTCCGCTCGACACTACCCTGCGTTCAGACTACCATCTGGCATTGCAGCGCAAGAATATTTTCTTCCCCACAATTTCGGAATACATCGACAAGCACAAGGACGAACTGAAGAAGAAATATGGAAACGTCGATAATTTTGCAAATAGTTTCGAAGTTCCCGAAGACTTTATGAAAACTATGCTCGCAAAGGCCAAGGATGCAAAAATCAACGTAGACTCGCTACCAAAAGCCACACCAGCACAGGAATCCTATCTGAAAAATCATATCAAGTCGTCGATGGCAAGCGACATCTGGGGCAGCTCTGCATTCTGGGTAATTTTCAACCAGCAGGACCCGACCGTAAAACGTGCCTTCGAAATTATTGGCGACGAAAAATTGTATAACTCGTTGCTGAAGAAGAAATAAATATACGTCTCCTGAGACGCTCCCTGAGCGTAGTCGAAGGGCAAGTCGAAGTATCAATGATATTTCATTCCTTCGTTTCGACTTCGCTCAACGGGCGGAAGAAAATCTTTCATACATCACGCATGTGCAGTGGCATCCCTTTCCGCACACAGGACAAGAATAGCCTTTCTCGATGCTATCATTTAGCCAATAATCTGGTATCTCACGAACAGGAAGGAACCCATTACGACGAAATATTACATCGGAATTTACAACACCATCGTGCTTCCACAAGGGAGAAAAAATGTTTTTTGCACCAAGACCTTCTAGATAATCTACAGCCTTAGCAACCAAAGCCGTACCTATCCCTTGCCCAGAATATTCCTGCGAAACGGCCACTGTCCTGACATACGATTTGGCATCAGCTGAATCTACAAAAGCAATGCAGAAACCAGCAATTGCAACATTGACAACATCCTCTGCAACAAAAACTTGAGCATTTACAAAATCCTTACCGGTAATATAATTCTCACCCAACCGTGCATCGGCAATTGCCAGCACAGCATCGATATCAGCACCGCGTAAATCTCTAAATACAACCATAATCAACGATTACGGTGCAAACTTATAAAAATAACCATTTTGTTTAACAAAAAAATTGGCACAAAATACCTCGTTTTCATTTTATTTGATATATTTGCAGATGTTTTTATGTAGAACAAACATTAAAAAGTAATTTAACATGAGGAAAATTACACTTCTTTCGATACTGCTTGCACTAACTATGGTGCTTTTTGCAAAGCATGTCCATATGGAGACTGCAAAATATGTCGCCAAGACATTCTGGGAACAAAACGTACTGAAAGGCAATTCACAAAAATCGACAAATGTTTTTTACGACATATCTGGTCAAACAGATTTTTCAAATCTTTACATCTTCAACACCGACAATGGGTTTGTAATAGTCTCGGCAGACGATGCTGCCAAGCCGATACTTGGCTATTCGCAACAAGGCAGTTTCGCCCCGAACAACATTCCCGTAAATGCCCGTGAATGGCTCAACGAATACAACAGTGAAATAAAGTACGCAATCGACAACAACATCGAAGCTGGTGCAGAAACCCTGGAGGCATGGAACAAACTCCGCAACGGGATTGGACTTGCCCCCAAAAGCGCAAGGACAGTTTCTCAATTGCTGACTACGACATGGAATCAAGCGCCATACTACAACGATTTGTGCCCTTACGACTACGAAGAAGACGCCCGTTCCGTTACTGGCTGCGCGGCAACAGCAATGGCGCAACTAATGAAATACTGGAACTGGCCTACACAGGGATATGGTTCACACTCATACATTCCTGCCAACCATCCGGAATACGGCACATTGTCTGCCGACTTCGGCAACACTATCTACGACTGGGACAACATGCCAAACGCATTGACCCCAGAAAGTTCAAGCGCAGAGATAAATGCAGTTGCCACCCTTATGTACCATTGCGGAGTATCCATGGAAATGAACTATAGTCCTCATGGAAGCGGAGCCTACGCAATATCGTACTACGGACAACTTGAATATAGTGCAGAAAACGCCCTTAGGGACTTTTTCGGATATAGCCCCAGCCTTAACGGGCAATGCAGATCGTACAGGTATCTGGATGGTGATGACACTCTTACTTACGAAGTATATCCATACGACGAATGGATGTCGATGCTAATAGACGATCTTGATGCAAATCGACCTATTTACTATGGCGGACAAGGTCCTGATGGCGGACACGGATTCATATTCGACGGCTACGACAACAACGAGTTTTTCCACGTAAACTGGGGTTGGGCCGGTTACGCAGACGGGTACTTCACAATAGATGCGCTAGAACCGGCTCCCGGTGGCATTGGCGGAGGAAGCTACCAGTTCAATTACGACCAGACTGCCATATTCGGTGTCGAACCTGCTAGCATATACTATACAGTCAACGTATTGTCGATCAGTAGCGCAATGGGATCGGTAAGCGGTAGCGGAACATATAGTGCAGGACAACAAATTACAATCTCAGCAACCGCCAACAATGGGTACAGATTCACACAATGGAACGACGGAAACACGGATAACCCTCGCACAATAACGGTTACTGAGAATGCAACCTACACTGCCATGTTTGCCTCAGTTACGAATATTCAAAGCAACATTGATGAAGGAATCGACATTTTCCCAAATCCGACAAACGGTACTATCAATATTACTTCACAAGAAAAAATTTCCGAAATCGAAATTTTAAACACTTTGGGACAAATTGCAATGTTAATGAAAGTCGACAGCGACAATGCAACCTGCAACATATCAGACCTGCCCAATGGCGTATACTTCATAAAGATTTACAGTTCAGGCTCTAACAACATATCTGTAAAGAAATTAACAAAGGAATAAACTGAATAAATAGCATTCTATTTTCCTTGCAGCAAAAGTCGTATATTTTATTTAACTTTGCGCAAAAATTAAATTATACAACCATGGAAGGAAAACTTTACCTATATAACACACTTTCGCGCATGAAAGTGGAATTCAAGCCGATAAAACCGCCATTCGTAGGAATGTACGTCTGCGGTCCTACAGTTTACGGCGATGCACATTTGGGACACGCACGTCCGGCAATTACTTTCGACCTTTTGTTCCGCACACTCACGGCTTTGGGATACAAGGTTCGCTATGTGCGCAACATTACCGATGTTGGTCACCTTGAACACGATGCCGACGAAGGCGAGGACAAGATTGCAAAGAAAGCACGCCTAGAACAGCTTGAACCGATGGAAGTTGCACAATACTACACCAACCGCTACCATCATGCAATGGAAAAGTTGAACGTGCTTCCGCCAAGCATCGAACCACACGCATCGGGACATATTCCCGAACAGATAAAGTTCGTGGAAAAAATTCTTGAAGCAGGCTATGCATACGTCAGCGAAGGTTCTGTTTACTTCGACGTGGAAAAATACAACAAGGATTTCCACTACGGCAAACTGTCGGGACGCAACATCGAGGAACTTCTCGAAACCACCCGCGAACTTGACGGTCAGACCGAAAAACGTCGCAGCATCGACTTCGCATTGTGGAAAAAGGCAGCACCCGAACACATCATGCGCTGGGAATCGCCTTGGAGCGACGGTTTCCCAGGCTGGCACATGGAATGCTCGGCAATGGGTACCAAATACTTAGGCGAAGAATTCGACATCCACGGTGGAGGAATGGACTTGATGTTCCCACACCACGAATGCGAAATCGCACAATCGACAGCCGCACTCGGACACGAAACGGTTCACTACTGGGTTCACAACAACATGATTACCATCAACGGACAGAAGATGGGCAAGTCGTTAGGAAACTTCATCACTCTCGATGAGTTTTTCAACGGCACATCGCACAAGAACGCCGAAGGCAAAGAACTGATAGAGAAGCCTTATTCGCCAATGACAATCAGATTCTTCATACTTCAGGCCCACTACCGCGGAACACTCGACTTCTCCAACGAAGCACTGCAGTCGGCAGAAAAAGGCTTGGCAAGATTGATGGAAGCTTACGCTCGTCTTGAAAAACTCACGCCATCGGCAACTACAACAGTTGATGTAAAGGATTTACGCAAGAAGTGCGAAGAAGCCATCCTCGACGACCTCAACACCCCGATAGTGATTTCGCATCTGTTCGAAGCGGCAAAGGCAATCAATACCGTTGCCGACGGCAAGGGAACAATCTCGAAGGAAGACCTTGAGGAACTCCGCAGCACATACAAGTTGTTCGTCGAAGATATTCTCGGACTTCAAACCTCCGACAACGGCAACAACGAAAAGCTAGATGCCTACAAGAAAGCCGTCGACCTGCTCCTGAACATCCGCCTCGAAGCCAAGCAGAACAAGGACTGGGCAACCAGCGACAAGATTCGCAACGAACTCACTTCTCTTGGTTTCAACATAAAGGACAAGAAGGACGGATTCGAGTGGGATTTATAAGAAACTAAAAAGACAGTCACCCAGCGTTAAGGAGAGCATCCTTAACGCTGGAGGGCAAAAACAGTTTGCCCAACAAGAAAAAACATAATAACGTTGTGCATCAACACAACAAAAACAAGAAACTTAAAGAAAAATAATATGAAGAAATTTCTATCCATCGTTTTATTCGCACTTTTATGCAATATTGCTTTCGCACAGCAAGACACCACAGCCATTTTCAAGAAGTTTCAGGAACAAATGAACGATGCCGACTATCAAGGATTGTTCGGCGATTTCGATGAAGCTGTAAAATTGTACGACAAGGCAATCGCCACCGCCAAGAGCGTCAACAACGGTTACAATATTCATTATGTTGATGCATTACTCTCTGTAGGCGACATGTTTTACTTTGTAGGAGATAACCCTACTGCATTGAAATACTTTTTGCCGGCATTGGAAGTTATTGAAAAACTTCTTGGGAAAGACCATCCCAAATATGCAGAAACACTGGAGCCTATCGCATTCTCATACTACCAATACAAGGAATACCAGACTGCCCTAAAATATTACAATGAGTTGCTGGATATATATAAGAAAAACATCGGCACAAAAAATCTTGAGTACGCGGAGACATTACACTACATTGGCAGAATATACCTCGAAATGGACAATTTCAAGGATGGCTTGACTTATTTGCTGCAGTATGCCAACATTCAGAAGAAAACTCTTGGCAAAAAGGAGTCAACAATAGCACAGATATTTGACAGTCCAGAGTTGAAAGAATTACTACAAACTGATAGCAAAACCCCTACGCAAGATCCTGATTATGCATCAACATTAGACGAAATCGGTTATGCATACAGCGGTTTGGGCGACTATAGAAGCGCATTAAAATGCTATAAGCAGTCGATGGATATAAGAAAAAAAGTATTGGGAGTCGACAATCCCAACTTAATATATTCATTTGTCAATATGGGTATTGCATATTCCGACTTAGGCGACTACCAAAATTCATCGAAGTATTTCTTGCAGGCATTGAAACTGAAAGAAAAGGATTTACGAGACAGAGACCAAATATACGCATCCCTACTTAGTGATATGGGTTCTATATATAGAGAAGCCGGCGACTACCAGAATGCATTGAAATATACTATGAAATCGCTTGAAATAAGACAACAGATGCTCGATTACCATATAGCCATTAAACATCCGGATGCAACGCTTGGAGACTCGTATCGCGATGCAATTTCAAGGTCGTACAACAATCTTGGTATAATATACAGCGGCATGGGCGACTACAAGACAGCCTTCAAATATTATTCGCTAGCTCTGGAAATCATGAAACAGAAATCAATTCAAACAGATGAAGATATTAGTTATGCGACTTCGGTTGATAATTTAGGTGGCTGTTACCAAAACTTGGAAGACTATAAGAATGCGATAGTATGCTATAAAAAGGCTATGGAAATCAGAAAGCGACTTCAAGGCGAGGAACATCCCGACTACGCATATTCGCTAAGCCATATCGGAACCATTTACAGGTTAATGGGAGATTACCAGAACGCCTTGAAATATCATACCCAGGCACTGGAAATAAGGAAAAAAGTATTTGGTACAAAACATCCCGACTATTCTTCGTCACTAGCACATTTGGGTAACATTTACGACGATATGGGCGACTACCAGAATGCACTGAAGTACCATAAGCAAGCTATGGAAATATACAAGAAGGTTTATGGTGAAAAACATACCTATTATGCTGTTTCGCTCAGCAATATCGGCTTCGTTTACAACAATATGGGCGACTACCAGAATGCAATAAAGACAAACAAGCTCGCTACCGAAATTCACAAGGACAACCTGATAAGGAACTTTTCGTTTATGACTGCCAACGAACGCGAAGCATACTGGAACGAAATGAACGACCTTTTCACACGAAATATCCAATATATGTCGCATCTGCCTAATGATACAATGGCAACAACGACAGCATACAACACCGAAATCATTGCAAAAGGACTTCTGCTTGCTTCCGAAATAAACATTGCCAACGTAATAATGGAGAGTGGCGACCAGTCGCTTATTGACGAGTTCGAAAACCTAAAAGACATGCACCTCCAGCTCAACAAGGAACTGGAACGTCCAGTTGACGAACGTGTTTACAACTGCGATTCGCTCGAAGAGGAAATCAAGAAAATAGAAAGACATGTAATGGAATCGTGCAAGGAGTTCGGTGATGTAACCAATTTCCTGAAAATAGACTGGAAAACAATACAGAACTCGATGAAGGCTAACGATGTCGCAATCGAATTTGCCAACTATAAGGAAAGCGACACTACAAAATTTGTTGCACTGGTTCTTACAAAAGGCATGAATGCTCCTGTATGCGTTCCATTGTTCACAGAGAACGACATTAAGAAACTGCAACGCGGAGTTGCTCCATCAAAAGAAGAAACGCCAAAGGATGACGAAAACCGCGGTGCGTTCATGGTTTCTTCGAAAAAACAGGGAATCTACGAATCTACTGGACTTTACAACATACTTTGGAAACCTTTGGAAAAATATTTCCCCGAAAAACCATGCATCTATTTTGCTCCGTCGGGAATGTTGCATCAGGTGGCAATTGAGTATGCTCCAACAGGCGACGGCAAGTTAATTTCCGACAAGTACGAAATATACCGCGTATCTTCCACACGTTTCCTCGCACTCGACTACATGCCGAAGCAGCTGAAAAACTCAGTCCTCTACGGTGGCATATACTACGACAGCGATACGACCACGATGAAGAAGGAAAGCAGCCGCTATTCTACGCGCAATACAGGATACTCTTCGTTTGCTGCATTTAATGCCGGTGAAGATCGCGGAAGCCTCAACTACCTGCCAGGCACCAAGACCGAGGTCGAGGACATTATTGCAAAATTAAAGAAAAACAAGGTAAAAACCTCGCTGTACGAAGGTTCGCAGGCCAACGAAGAATCGTTCAAGGCCTTGTCGGGCAGCGATATAGCATTGCTGCATATTGCAACACACGGTTTCTTCCTGCCTACCGACGAGAAACTTCCTGGCGACCAGGCATTAATCCAGTCGGGACTATTGCTGTCGGGTGCAAATTTTGCTTGGCAAAACATGCCACTTCCAGAAGGCATCGAGGACGGTATTTTGACAGCCAAGGAAATCAGCTTTATGGACTTGCGCAAGACCGACCTGGTTGTTCTTTCGGCTTGTCAGACAGCCCTGGGTGAAATCACTGGTGAAGGTGTATTTGGTTTGCAACGCGGTTTCAAGAAGGCAGGTGCACGCACCATCATCATGAGCCTTTGGCCAGTTGACGACAATGCTACACTGCTGATGATGACCGAGTTCTACAACAATCTAACATCTGGCAAAACGAAACGAGAAGCCTTCAATGCCGCACAGAACGTGGTTAAGAAAACCAAGGGATTCGAGAATCCAAGGTATTGGGCAGCATTCATAATGCTGGACGGAAACGAATAAGGGGCTAAAGGCAAACAGGCTGACGGGCAAGCAGGCAATTCGACTGCAAGCCTGTTAGCCTTTTTTCTGCAAACCTTTGACAATCAAAACACAAAAAAGTTTTCAAAAAAACAGCAAAATCCTATTTCATTTTTTGAGGAAATTGAATAACTTTGCAAATTGAAATTTTTGATCAAAATGGGAGAAGAAGAACATAGGAAACAAATTGAAAGACTTAGTTCCAACGCAGAGCGCCTTGCATCGTTCTGCAAATCCCTTATTGACAAGAATGCCGAACTGGCAAAGGAAATTGAAAACTTGAATATCGAACTAAACAATAATAAGAAGAAATTAACTGAAATAGAAAAGAAATATAACGACCTGAAGCTTGCGCAAGCCTTCAGCAGCCCTGTTTCGGATGGCAACAAGGAAGCCAAGCAGAAGATCAACAAAATAATACGGGAAATAGATAGCTGCATTACTCTTTTGAAAAAGTAAGTAGAACATGGAATACAACGCAGAAATAACGACCAGGACAATAAGTCTGAACATTGACGGCAGAAACTACAAGTTAAGCATCCCGAAGGATGACGAAAAAAAGGAAATGATGCTTAGGCAGTCGGCTGACGTCATGAATTCGTTAATCGAACATAAACGTAAAACTTCCGCAGGTCTCCTCACCGATGACCGCGACATCGTTGTATTGGCACTATTGAATTTTGTATATAAGACTTTAGGCAACGAAATCAACACCTCCAAGAAAAACGAACAGTTGGAGAACTCTATAATAGAGCTGAAAAACTTGAATTTTAAGCTGGAAGAAATTATCGAATCATTCAACAAGCTGAACATCAAAGAGTAAACGATCTTTAAAATATTATTCGTGGTTTTTTAATATTACCCGTATAAGTCTTTAAGAGGCTGAAAAACTTAACATTTAAAAATAATTGGAGCAACTCTCTGATTATGTACGACAGGCCTTATGGCTAGCAATAGCCAGTTGCTTTGCAACCGTTGGAAGCCGGAAGTAGTTTGGAGGCTCCGCCCATACGTATCTAGGGGTTTTTTCACGGTTAAAGACTTTGCGGGTTTTTTGTTTTATTTTAAATATATATATAATGGACACATTAACTATTGGAATTATCATCGGAGTTGTAGCATTCGCTGTCGGAATTGCGATATCGTTCTTTCTTTGGGATCACATTCTTGTGAAGAAAAAGAACAAGATCGTAAACGAAGCAAAGTCGGAAGCTGAAGTCATAAAGAAGGAAAAAGAACTCGCTGCAAAGGAAAAATTTCTGCAACTGAAAGCCGAAAACGACAAGAACTTCAACGAAAAGAATCAAAAAATAGCAGTTGCCGAAAACAGAATCAAGCAGAAGGAAGCCAACATAACCGCCAAACTTGAAGAACTGCAACGTTCAAAGAAAGAAAACGACAATCTCAGGGAAAACCTAAACAAGCAAATAGAACTGGCAGAAAAGAAAGCCGAAGAACTTGACAAGGTACACAAGGCACAAGTAGAAAAACTTGAAAGCCTTTCGGGAATTTCATCGGAACAGGCCAAGAAGGAACTCATCGAATCGATGCAGGAAAACGCCAAGGCCGAAGCCATCACTCTTATCAACGACATTATCGACGAGGCTAAGATGACAGCCAACAAGGAGGCAAAACGCATCATCCTCGAAACCATACAGCGTGTAGCTACCGAAACAGCAATCGAAAACGCAGTTACCGTATTCCACATTGAAAGCGACGAACTGAAGGGCCGAATCATCGGTCGTGAAGGTCGTAACATCAGGGCTTTGGAAGCCGCAACTGGTGTTGAAATCGTTGTCGACGACACTCCAGAAGCAATACTGCTTTCGGCATTCGACCCTGTACGCCGCGAAATTGCAAGACTTTCTCTCCACCAGCTTGTTACCGACGGTAGAATCCACCCAGCACGTATCGAAGAAGTGGTAAACAAGACCACCAAGCAGATAGAGGAAGAAATCATCGAAGTAGGTAAGCGCACTTCTATCGACCTCGGAGTACACAACTTGCATCCAGAGCTTATCCGCCTCATCGGTAAGATGAAATACCGCTCGTCGTACGGACAGAACTTACTACAACACTCGCGCGAAGTTGCAAACCTCTGCGCAATAATGGCTGCAGAACTCGGCTTGAACACCAAACTTGCAAAACGTGCAGGTCTGCTCCATGATATTGGCAAGGTTTCGGACGAAGAACCAGAACTTCCACACGCAATATACGGTATGAAGTTGGCCGAAAAGTACAAAGAGAAACCGGAAGTTTGCAATGCTATCGGTGCTCACCACGATGAAACCGAGATGACAAGCCTCATCGCCCCGATAGTACAGATTTGCGATGCTATTTCAGGTGCTCGCCCAGGTGCACGCCGCGAAATCGTTGAATCGTACATCAAGCGTCTGAAAGACCTCGAAAACCTTGCTCTCTCCTACCCGAGCGTTGTAAAGACTTACGCTATTCAGGCAGGTCGCGAACTTAGGGTTATCGTAGGTAGCGAAAAGATTACAGATGCAGAATCGGAACAGCTGAGTCTCGAAATCGCAAGACGCGTTCAGGACGAAATGACATATCCAGGACAGGTAAAGATTACCGTCATCAGGGAAACAAGATCAGTAAACTATGCAAAGTAAAGGCATATTGCACGATTCAAAGGTATTGGTTACCGGTGGAGCAGGATTCATCGGTTCCAATATTATTGAGCGCCTGCTGATGCAAAACAACACCGTCGTATGTCTCGACAATTTCTCGACAGGCAAACGCGAGAACGTTGAACCGTTCTTATCCGACAGCAAGTTCACGCTCATCGAAGGTGATATCCGCGACTTGGAGACATGCCGTAAAGCATGCGAAGGAATCGAAATTGTTCTCCACGAAGCGGCTTTGGGTTCAGTGCCACGTAGCATCAACGACCCGATAACGACCAACGCAGTAAACATCGGCGGTTTCCTCAACATGATAGTTGCCGCAAGAGATGCCAAGGTAAAACGCTTCGTATATGCAGCAAGCTCATCTACATACGGCGATTCCAAAACATTACCTAAGGTCGAGGAAAACATCGGCAAGCCTCTGTCGCCTTACGCAATAACCAAATACGTCGACGAACTTTACGCCGGCATTTTCGGAAAATTGTACGGCATGAGCACAATAGGTCTGCGCTATTTCAACGTATTCGGCAAACGCCAGGACCCGGAAAGCGCATACGCAGCCGTCTTTCCGAAATTCATAAAGGCATTGATAAACCACAAGTCGCCAGTAATCTATGGCGATGGCGAACAGTCGAGAGACTTTACATACATCGACAACGTTATCCAGGCCAACGAACTTGCCGCAACAACAACAAATCCCGAAGCCGAAAATTCAGTCTTCAACGTGGCATTCGGCGAAAGCAATTCACTGAACGACCTCACATCCGAGCTGGTCGCCTACCTTTCGGAATTCGACAAGGAAATTGCCAACGTAAAGATTGAATATGGTCCCGAAAGGCTTGGCGACATACGAGACTCGCTAGCCTCAATCGAAAAAGCAAAACGCGTACTTGGATACAATCCGCAGTACGATGTCCACCAAGGACTGAAACATGCAATAAAATGGTACTATGAATATCTGAAATAAAAAAAAGCCCCGATTTGGGGCTTTTTTATTCATAATGTTTTCGGAAATCCGAAAAGCGATTTTCTGTCGTTTTAATTCTTCTTGATAACTGCCTTTCCGCTTCCAGAACCTGAACTTCCGGAATTAGAGCTTCCGCTGGAAGTAACAGTTGCCTTGCCTCCATTAGCACCTGCTTTGGTTGCAGTGCTACCCGAACTCGAAGATGTAGAAGTTCCACTTGTCGAACCAGAGCCGCCGAATACCTTTTGCAGCAATGATGTTGTCTGAGCAGAAGCCTTGGTACGAATTACCTTCTCTTCCTTAGCCATTATCTTGAAAATACCATCGACAGTACGCTCGGTAACATACTGAGTAAGGTCGGTATTGACCTGCGCACCTCCTGTCAGCATCATAACCGCATTGTATTTGTTTGCCAGCGGAGTCCAGTACGAAGCCAACTTTATCTTCTCGTTCGACTTTGCCACAACCGATGTAACCTTCGATGTAATGGCCGACAAAGTAGTTTTCTTCATATATTCAGTGGCTGCATCATCGTTGCCTCTAATTATACCTAATGCATCGTTTATAGTCATCTGGGTAATGGCAGTCTTGAAAATTTCCTTCACGCCAGATGCTGCATCTTCGGCCGAACGATTCAGCTTCTCGGTAAACTGGTTTACCTGATTGGTAAAACCGACCTGTTTCAACTTATCTTCAACTTTCTTCAGCGCTGGCGGAAATGGGATTTTTACTTCACCGTTCTGATAAAAGCCATTGGTTACACCAAGTTTTGCCAAAGAATTGTCGGCACTTGTCTGCAAAAGTTCCTTTACTGCCTTTCCCAATTCTGTCTGCGACATCGTACCAAGCGTAGTATTGCCAGTAGACGAAAGCAACAAATCGCAACCGCAGAAGCAGGCAGCCATCATTAATAAAACTAATATCTTTCTCATATCTTACAATTTTTACTTATTAATCCTCTTTTACTGTAGATTTTGCTGCACGGAAATGTTTCCACAGGAAGAATCCGACACAAGATGCTACTGTTATCGCGCCTCCTATTGAATACGAAATAGCCTTGCCCAATCCAAAGCCTTCCTTCTCGGCAATGAAAATGAAAGTCGAGCAAACCATTGTCATGAATAGTGCAGGAATCAAAGTTATCCAATAGAATTTCTTCTTTATTGCCAAATAAATCGTTATTGCCCACAATGTGAACACAGACAATACCTGATTTGCCCATGCGAAATAACGCCAGATAACATCGAAGCCCTGAGGCGATGCAAGGCTGTAAATCAAAATTCCAGCCGTCACAGCAAACATCGGAACGGCAATAATCAGCCTATTGCGAATCGGTTTCTGATCGGAATGCATGAAATCGGCGATTATCAGTCGTGCAGAACGCAAAGCCGTATCGCCCGAAGTAACAGCTGCACTAATCACGCCAAGTATTGTAATCACAGCAATTACTGGCGTAAACCATGTCTCCGCAATAAGTCCGACCATTGCAGGACCGCTCTTTCCATCGGTAACGATTCCGCTTTCTGGCGAGAAGAAATATGCAGCAGCGGCAGCCCAAATAAGTGCCACAATACCTTCGGTAATCATTGCGCCATAGAAAATAGGACGACCCTGCTTCTCGTTTACCATACAGCGAGCCATCAATGGCGACTGTGTAGCATGAAATCCCGAAATTGCACCGCAGGCGATGGAGATGAACATCATTGGGAAAATTGGATTGGTTGCCGCAGCCGGATGCTTGTTGTCAAGTCCGTCCCAAACTTCGGGAATTGCTGGCTGGTAATAGATGAATGCCACCACAATAGCCACGGCCATTCCAAGCAACAGGATGCCGAAAATCGGGTAAATGCGTCCGATTACCTTATCGATTGGCAACAATGTAGCTATCAGGTAGTAAACCAAAATTATTCCAACCCAGATATAAATGTTCCAATCGGGAGTGAAATGCGTGTTGAGCAGAGTTGCAGGCGTATTCACAAAGACAACACCAACTAGAATCATCAGTATCACCATGAATCCGCGCATAAACTGCTTTACGCCGTTGCCAAGGTAATCTCCGTGTATTTCGGGAAGACTGCAACCTTTGTTACGCAACGAAATCATTCCGGCAAAGAAATCGTGTACCGCACCGGCAAAAATACTTCCAAACACAATCCAAAGGAAAGATGCAGTACCGAACCTTGCACCCATAATGGCACCGCATATTGGTCCAACACCTGCAATGTTAAGGAACTGAATCATAAAGATTCGCCACGGTTTCATAGGAATGTAGTCGACGCCATCGGCCATACTGACTGCTGGCGTAACGCGGTTCTTGTCGATGCCGAAAATGCGCTCGGCAAGCTTTCCATATAGGAAATAACCGACAATCAGCACCGCAATGGCTATAAAAAAGGTAATCATACTATTTATTTTTTACGGAAATTCACAGTTGAGTTTGCCTGAGCCGCCGGCATCACAATCATATCGTTGATGCAAACGTGAGCAGGACGGGTTACAATGTAAAGGATGAAATCGGCAATGTCCTCGGCGTAAAGCGGAGTAAGTCCATCGTAAGTATGGTCAGCGCGTTCCTTGTCACCGTGGAAGCGGACTGTTGAGAATTCGGTATTTACCATTCCTGGCGAAACCTGCGAAACCTTAACGCCATACGGAAGCATATCGATGCGCATACCTTTTGTCAAGGCATCTACAGCGTGCTTTGTAGCGCAATACACGTTTCCGTTTGCATAAACTTCCTTGCCTGCGATTGAATCGATGTTGACGATGTGACCAGACTTGCGTTCAACCATCATAGGAGAAACCTTGCGGGTAAGGTAAAGCAGACCTTTAACGTTGGTATCAATCATCTTTTCCCAGTCCTCGATGTCGCCGCTTTGGATCGGGTCGAGACCAGATGCCAGGCCAGCATTATTGACCAACACATCAATGTTTTTCCATTCTGCTGGAAGCGAATCTATTGCCTCGCATACCTGTTTGTTGTCGCGAACGTCGAAATTGAGCGTATAAACCTTCGAATCGGTTGTACTTTCGATTTCCTTCTTCAATTCCAGAAGTCGCACGTTGCGACGACCGGTGATTATTACATTATATCCGTTTTTAGCTAATATTTCGGCAGTTGCCTTTCCAATTCCAGCAGTTGCGCCAGATACCAATGCTATCTTTTTCATTGCAAAATCCAATTTTTAAATCAAAATGTAAAGATAAATATTTTTTGTCTGTGTTACCACTTTTAACTTTCAACTAATAATTACTTTTCCTCCACCTCAAATATCTCAAACCTGCTCTTTTCCTTCCAGTATTTCTCTAGTGCTAGACGACGTATCTCGCTCCAATATACATCAGACTCCAGGCCATGTTTCTGCACAAGACCCATCACGTCAGAGGCAATTTCGCGCTTTAGATCATCCTTGACCTTGAAAAGCAGTCGGCGACCGTTGTAATTCACAACTACCGATGGGGAAACATCCTTGTCAGCCGAAATCGTTATCGCACCATAGCCCAAAGTAGTGCCGGCTCCTATCTGCAAACCATCGTTAAGGCAACTTAAAGGAGGTTCAGAACCTGCGTTCGACACAATTGTAACCTCATCGAGTCCAACGTGCAAGTATTCGAGTATGCGAAGCCCCATTTTTGCACCAATTATGGAATAAATTCCCAAATGCGAGTGCATTTCAGAAGTCAGAAGCACAAGTTTATACTCGGTATAGCCGTATTTCTGTATAATTTGCTCAGCAATTGGTGAGACGTCCGCCGAAAGCAAAGCGCTGCTTCGAGGCATTTCGGTAATTATCACACCTTTTTCGGTTTCAGTAGAGTTAAGTATGCGCGTGGCAATTACATCGAAATAAGAATCGGGCTTTGGCGTAAGCACAAAAACGCCCAGACCTGCCGTCTCACGAAACAATTCGGGGTAAAGGATATAGAACGGCAGCAAGTCGTCGCAAAAGCGAACCGAAGAAAATGCCTGTCCTTGATGATATTTAGCGAAAACTTGTGCGTATGGAGTATTGATTTCGGGCAAAAGCGAGAGGAAATCGTCGGGATAGAAAACTCTACCTGCGTCCAGAACCTTTAATTTCAATCCCGAAGCAAGAACTTTCTCGTATGCCGCCTTGTCCATTTGGTAATTATACCCACACGGCTGACCTTCCTTAGTACTCGATGGCCAAAGCACATAGCTTATTTTCGATGCGAGTTCGGGATGCTTGCCAACAAGGTCGGCAAGGTTCGTGAGCGGTCCCATAGCAACATATATTACCTGCTTACGGCTGTTTGCAATAGCCGTACAAATTGCATCTGCACGAGGTTTTATTGCGAAATCCGCCCTATTTTTCCAAAAATCGCTGGCTGGCGAACAGTTTTTCTTGAAATTTTTCGCATTTAAGCCTTTTCCGACCAATATTCCCTCGTGGTGCAGTTCGCCAAGCAGAGAAGCCAAACATTGTGAAGATGTTTCCGCATCAAGCACAGCACCTACCGACTGCACCGCATCGATATTGAAGTCGCGCGAAGACATAAAATAGGTCAGTGCACGGAAATCGTCCATTCCGCAGTCGGTGTCAATCACCACGTTGTACTTTGCCCGTTGATGCGCCGAAGCATCATCGACAGGAGCAAATAGGAACAGCAATATTATCAAGCAAATAATCATGCTATAAATTTGGGCGTAAAGGTAAATAATATTTGGGATTTTCGAAGTACGATTTATGATTTCTCTAGCGCGATATCAAAAACTATAAATCGCTATTGCTTTTAAGCGAACGAAGCATTACCTTTGCACACAAATTTTTGCGGAAGATGGCAGTCGAAATAAAAAAAGAATTCTTAGATGAACTTACCGAAGTCGTAAAGAACCGGGACTCGGTAAGGGCTGCGGAGATGATTCAGGAAATGCACCCCGCCGACATCGCTGAATACTTCGAGGAAATAACCCTCGACGACTGCACCTTTATATTCATGCTACTCGACGCCGAGACCAAGGCCGACGTGCTTGTGGAACTCGAAGACGACGAGCGAGAAAAACTCCTTGAAACCATCCCTAGCGACGTCATCGGTGAACAACTCATCGACAAGATGGAATCGGACGATGCTGCCGATATCCTCGGCGACCTCGACGACGATGTACAGGAGGAAATTCTTTCGCACGTAAAGGACGTCGACCAGGCTGGTGACATTGTCGACCTTCTGAGCTACGATGAAGACACCGCCGGTGGTATCATGGCAAAGGAACTCGTTGCAATAAACGAAAACCTTACCGTGAAGCAAGCCCTTGGCGAAATGCGTGACCAGGCCGAACTTATCGACGAAATCTACTACCTCTACGTTGTCGACGACAACAATATTTTCAAAGGCACAGTTTCGTTGAAGTCGCTACTATTTAGTTCGACCAACCAAAAAATTGTAAATCTTCTCGAAGAAGACACTGTTTCGGTGAAAACCGACGACACAGCAGAAGAAGTCGCCAAGATTATGGAAAAGTACGACTTGGTTGCAATTCCAGTTGTCGACAGCATTGGCCGTCTGATGGGACGAATCACCATCGACGATGTTGTCGACGTCATCCGCGAAAGCGCCGAAGAGGACTACCAGTTGAGCGCAGGTATTACCGACGACGTCAACTTTTCCGACAGCGTACTGAAGCAGACAAAGTCGCGCATCCCGTGGTTGCTCATCGGTATGTTGGGCGGTGTATGCTCATCGTTGATAATCGGCATCTTCGACGAGGAAATGGCCTCATATACATCGCTTGCGATGTTCCTGCCGCTAATTGCCGCTATGGGCGGAAACGCCGGTGTGCAGTCGTCGGCTATCGTGGTACAGGGTCTCGCCAGCGGCGACCTTGACATACATTCAACAGGCAAAAAACTTTTCAAGGAACTGCAAATAGGCTTATGCAACGGCTTTATCTGCGGTGCTCTGATATTCGCATACAACTTCTTCTTCTCCGATAGCTTTGCCCTCACATTGTCGGTAAGCGTCGCCTTGCTTTCTGTGATTGTGTTTGCAACAGTACTCGGCACATTTATACCTCTGCTACTCAAGAAGATGAAAGTTGACCCCGCAATTGCAACAGGTCCATTTATCACCACCTTCAACGATATTATGGGACTTATAATCTATCTGCTCATCGCAAAACAGATGTTCGCAATATTCTAGGCTGACGCCTGTTTCTAAGTTTAACTTCGTTGAGGGCTTCGCCGTTCTATGGCTACGCCGTTTCTAGGTTTCTTGGGCTAAAGCCCGTTTCTGGGTTTCAGGGGTGAGGAGTTAAATGTCTTAAATATCAGAGGCAAAACATTTCGTGGACATCGCGACTGTTAGCCGTTTTCACTCAAACATTTTCAGCATTCCGATTGCATCTGCATTACCCTGCGCCGCCGACTTGCGCCACAATTCCATAGCCTTTTCAAAATTGCGCTCTACGCCATGACCGTTGTAATAACATATCCCTAAATCGAACTGCGCAAACATATTTCCCTGCTCCGCAGACAAAGTCCACCAGCGAGCCGCTTCATCGTAGTTCTTTTCCACGACTTCGCCCTCGTAATAGCAGGCGCCAATCCTATTTTGAGCCTCGGCATAACCACTTTCGGCACACCTGCGCCACATTTCAACTGCAGCTTTCGCATCTCTCTCGACACCCTGACCGTAATAGTAGCAATTTGCCAGAGCATACTGAGCCAAAATATTGCCTTCGTCGGCCGATTTCTTGTAAAGCACAATCGCTTTCTTGTAATTCTGCTCCTTGTATAGTTGCTCCGCCCTATCAAAATCGGAACCGTCCGACTGTGCAGACACAACCTGCGACATCGCCAACAAAACAGTCAGCAAACAAAAACCGATGCACAAACTATTCTTCATAGATTCCTCGCAATATTTTCTGTTCGTTTTCCCAATTCAGAACCTTAGCCGCAACAATGCAATTATTATGATATTCGGCTAATTTTTCTTGATTATCCAGCATTCCCGAAACCAAATTTGCCAGACTTTCGGCATCATGATCACCAAAAATCTCACCAACTGCATATTCCACAACCACAGCTCGCATCTCTGGAAGATTTGAGCAAACAACCGGTGTCCCAGCCTGAATGTAGTCGAAAACCTTGTTCGGAAGGGCATACTTGTAATTCAAACTTTCGCCTTGCTCCACCGAGAATCCGATTTTTGCCCTCGAGGTAAGCTTGTGAAGTTCATCGAAACGCAGATTGCCAGTAAAAACGACCTTGTCAGAAAGATTCAAATCGGCAGCCATCTTCTTGAGTTCTGCATCCATATAGCCCTTTCCTGCGATATACAACTTGTAATCGGGAAAATGCTTCATCATTTCAATCAGCAGCTCGATACCACGCCCCATATTGAGCGCACCTTGGTACAAAAGAATGTTTTCCCGACCTTCGTAAGGCAAAATTTCTTTGGTTGTCGGCAAATTGCGTACAACTTTCATATCAAGGCCGTACTTTTCATTATAGTAATCGGCAATCGAACGGCATACCGTATAGGTTGCCGCAGGACGATGTATGCAATGCCGTTCTATCCATAACCACACTTTTTTCTTGAAACCTGCATCCTGAAGTTCGGGGACTTCGGTAAAAAGTTCGTGGGTATCGTAGTAAAGTTTTTTTCGTTTCAGCTTCGAAGCCATCGCATTGGCGAGCAAAGTGTCAAGGTCGTTGGCAAGAAGCGTATCGCAGCGATGGAATAACAGGTAGAAAAAAAGCCTCATGTTGAAGCAGGCATAAAACAGCATCCCTTTGTTGAACAGCAGACGGAAACGCTTCACACTATACCTTCGCGGATCAAGTTCGTCCGACGACTTTAGCCTACGGCAAAGCACGACAACATCGAACCCCATGTCGCACAATGTGTTGCACACACGGTTGACGCGCTGGTCGTTTGTCATGTCGTTGGTTACCGATACAAAAATACGTTTCATACCTTTAAGAAAAACTTGTCAAAAGTACGAATTATTTTGCAAAAGCAGAAACACCCTAGTTTTTAGGTTTTTCTTTCAGTATGTAATATCTTGTGATTTTGGGATTTCCCAATATGTCGGACGGATAAATAACCATTTCCTTTGCCAACGGGAACTTATGGCAACGACCTTGCGCAACATCGATTCCTTGGCTTTCGAACGACAACTGTACAAGCTGGGAGCAGTACAATTTTGTCGTATCCGTCATAAGATAGTCGTTGTCGAAGAGAATTTTCTTCTTCCACCATCGTATAGCTTCCTGCGCCACCTTTTCGAGCACTTCGGGAGTAGTGTCGTAGCGAGCGAAACATCCGGCACAAGCCCTGTCGGGAGCAAAGAACAAGTCGAGGTCGTCCATCTTCAGATACTGGATACCACCCGTTTCGTTTTCTTCGCCGGGAACGGCATGCACAATCTTCCACTTGCCCTCGTACTTTACCAGCATTCCCGAATGCGAATATATGCCGTTCTTGTCGGCAATCTCCACAACATAGCTCGAAACACTGGTTCCTCCACGGAAAGCAATATCGCCTTCCTGAAGTTTGGATTCGTCAATAAAAAATTCTGCACCGGATTGACATCCGATGCAGAAAATTAATAGTACTAAAATGAATATAAGTGATTTATTCATTATTTAACAAACCACTTGTCACCGATCTTCTTCAAGTCATGCGACTTTTCTTCTTCTTCACCATTTCCGTAAGTGATCTTTACGTCAATAGTTGCATCTTCGCCGTTGATAGCTTCGTTGCTGATAGCAAATTCCTTCATGCCACCCTTTTCGTCCATAGCTGACTGAATCTTACCTGCTGTCATATCAAGCATAGCGTCGAGAGATTCCTTTTCGTCCTTTGACATTTCCTTGTTGTAATCGTAAGTGCTCTGAACAGCGCCCTTGAAATCACCCTTCTTCAACAATTCGTAGTAAGCCTGTGTTGCTTCAGTTGGAGTTGCAGCACCCTTCTTTGCACATGATGACATTGCAAATGCCATAGCAATAACTGCCAATACAATAACTAATTTCTTCATATTATTACGTTTTTAAATTGATAAAATAATTTTACTGCAAAGATAACACCTTTAATCTAATATCACAAAAAAAAATCAAAACTTTTCAACATACATAGAAACATCTCCATATACTATTGGCAGTACAACACTAGACCATGCATCATAGGCAACAACACACTAATAATCACCATAATACCTTTCATAATTTTTATATATGGCGAAACATCATCATACACTTCCACAGCCACACATGCATTATTCATACCCTAAGACACAGAACAATGTGGATAAAAACAACCACTAATAAGGCATAGTAGCTTTTTCGTTACTAACTTTGCAGAAAATTTCATTCGATGAAACTAGAAAACGACTATAGTTTACAAGAACATAACACTTTCGGTATAGAAGCACGATGCAAGACCTTCTTCGAATACGATACCGACGAAGAACTGTTCGACTTTGTACGACTTCATAAGGACGACAGCGACTTCAACTTCTTTGTGCTCGGTGGCGGAAGCAACGTTTTGTTCACCAAAGATTTCGATGGCACAATAATACATCCAGCCACCAAAGGCAAGAAAATAATCTACGAAACCACCGACTATATTTTCGTCGAAGCGCAAGCCGGCGAAATATGGGACGAGTTTGTAGATTGGTGCATCGCGAACAAGGCATACGGACTCGAAAACCTGTCGTACATTCCAGGAACTGTAGGTGCAAGTGCTGTACAGAATATTGGCGCCTATGGTGCCGAAGCAAGACAATTCATACATCGCGTGAAGTTTCTTCATCTCGATTCCGGCGACATACAGTACATGAGCAACGAGGCCTGCTGCTTCGGATACCGCGAGAGCATCTTCAAGCATCTGCTGAAAGGAAAGGCGATAATCCTATCGGTAGTTTATAAGCTCGGAAAACACGCTAACATAAACCGCTCGTATGCCGACGTGGAAAAGTATCTGACCGACAACAACATAGCCAATCCCTCGCCAGCCGACATCAGAGACGCCATCATCGACATCCGCCGCAAAAAACTTCCCGAAGTCACAGAGACTGGCAGCGCAGGAAGTTTCTTCAAAAATCCAGTAGTCGATGCCGAAACATTCAATAAATTGAAAGAAAAATTCCCCGAAATAAAATATTTCGCCGCAGGTTCAAACTTCAAACTGGCTGCCGGATGGCTCATCGACCAGTGCGGTCTGAAAGGATTCCAGCACAATGGCGCAGCCGTACATAAGAATCAGGCTTTAATACTGATAAACGCAGGAAACGCAACTGGAAACGATGTACTTGAGCTATCACAGATCGTACAGAACAAAGTCCTTGAAAAGTTTGGCGTGAAACTTGAACCTGAAGCAATAATCATTTAAAATTTACAAAATGGCAAAGAAGAAAAAAGTAATCATCCCGCTGCTAATCGTCTTCGCACTAATCATTGCAGGACTTGCCGTGGCGTACAAGGCATACAACTACGCATACGCACCAAACGTTACCGCCGACAGCGACACCTATATATATATTCCAACAGGCACCGATTACAGCGGACTGCTGGAAATTCTGAAATCGTCGGGAAATGTAACCGACATGCAATCGTTCGAGAGAGTTGCCGACTTCAAGAAACTCGACCAGAAAGTACTTCCCGGCAAGTACAAACTCGAAAACGGAATGTCGAACAACGAACTCGTGAACATGCTACGCAGCGGACGGCAGACTCCCGTGAAAGTCACCTTCATAAGCTTGCGCACACTCGATATACTTGCAGGAAAGGCCTCCACCAATATCGAAGCCGATTCTGCCGACATTGCCGCACTGCTCAAGGACGAGGAAACTGCAAAGAAATATGGATTCAACAAACAGACTTTCTGCTCGATGTTCATACCCAACACCTACGAGTTCTGGTGGAATACCTCTGCCGAGGAATTCGTGCAGCGCATGGCCGACGAGTACAAGAAATTCTGGAACGACGACCGCAAGGCAAAAGCCAACGCACTTGGATTGTCGCAGTCGCAGGTTTCCACACTGGCTTCGATTGTCGAAAGCGAAACTCAAAAGAACGACGAGAAAGCCCGCATAGCTGGCGTTTACATCAACCGTCTGAAAAAAGACTGGCTTCTGCAGGCCGATCCTACCGTTGTTTTCGCTGCTGGCGACTTTACAATCAAGCGAATCCTCAACAAGCACCTCGAAATCAATTCGCCGTACAATACCTATAAATATAAAGGGCTGCCCCCAGGACCAATCTGCATCCCTTCCACAACATCGATCGACGCGGTGCTTAACTACGAGCATCACAACTACATGTACTTCTGCGCAAAAGAGGATTTCTCTGGCTATCATAACTTTGCGACCACAAATGCACAGCACGAAGCAAATGCCCGCAGATACCACGATGCACTCCGTAAAGCTGGTATAAGATAACAATGAGAAACTCTGCCCTTATTGCTATTTTTCTGACTACCATAGCTTTGTGCAATTCTTGCCACAAGGACAAGAATATCGACTACCGACAGGAAATGCGGAATTTTGTAGTGGCAATAAGCAAGAAGGCAAAATCGCAAAATCCTACATTTCAGATAATTCCACAAAACGGCGTAGAAATAATCTGCTCCGACGACAGTCCCGACGGACAACTTGCCTCCGAATACATTTCTGCAATCGACGGACAGGGACAGGAAGACTTGTTTTTCGGATACTCCAGAGACAACAAGCCTACGCCACAATCCACAACCGACTATTTGAAATCGTACTTGTCGCGACTTCGCGAGGCAGGAAAAACCATACTCACAACCGACTATTGCTCGTCAGCCGAAAACATAACATCGTCGCAGCAGAAAAACCAGTTGTCAGGATTCATTTCGTTTCAGGCCACCAGCCGCAATCTTGACATAATTCCTGAAACGCCCATCCAAAACGAGAACTCCGACGAAATAACAAATCTCGGGCAAGCACAAAACTTCCTATACCTAATCAATACCGAAAATTTTCCGACAAAACGCGATTTCATCGAAGCAGTTTGCGCAACAAACTACGACATGGTAATCATGGATTTGTTCCACAACGACGATGAATTCTCCGCTGATGAAATCGAGCAGCTTCACATCAAGGCGAACGGTGGACGACGCTTGGTGATAGCATATATGTCGATAGGCGAAGCCGAAGACTACCGCTACTACTGGGACAAATCGTGGAAACGTGGAAATCCGTCGTGGCTCGACAAGGAAAACCCAAACTGGAAAGGGAACTACAAAGTAAAATACTGGAATTCTGAATGGCAAGCGATTATTTTCGATTACCTCTCACGAATAACCAATGCTGGCTTCGACGGAGTTTACCTAGATATTATTGATGCGTTTGAATACTACGAAGGATGAAAGGCAAGAAGGCGGAAAGGCTAAAAGACCGTGAGCCTGTGAGCCTGTTAGACCGCAAGACTACTCGTCCCCTACATCTTCATCACCCACAGCTGGTCGTTACCTGTCAGTTCCTTCAGGCTCTGAAGTTCGGCACAAGCATCGGTAGTATTGGCAAAACCTTTTACGCTTACTTTATACAGACCTTTGTGCAATGGTAATATCTGCGGTGACAATCCTCTAGACGACAAATCCTTGTAGACATTCTCAGCATTGCTATAATTAGCAAAGCAACCAGCAATTATATGAACCCTGTATTCTGACTCTGCAGGTTCGGGAACTACTACCTCAGGTTCCGCAACTTCGGCAACAATAGTTTCCTCGGCAACCGGCTCAACTTCTGCTTCGGCAATGGTTTCTTCAGGAACAATTTCGTCAGCATCCATGCTTACGTCTTCGGCAGCAATATCAGCGGTTTCGGCAGTAATGGTTTCGACAACAGGTTCTTCCGTCTCGACAACTTGAGTCGTATTGTTTCCGACACCGAATCCCGCAAATACCGTATTCTCGTCTTCACTGCCAAACAGATGGTCGAACCAGCCCATATACAACGACATGCACACGAGCCCTGCAATTACTGCCACAGCCGACAACGACCATGCAACAGCTCTACCTCTGCGGTTCTTCTTTCCGTTCTTGTCGGGGTTACCTTTTATAATTGCGCTTTCAATACGTGGCTTCGAGGCCGAATGCAACATCGGGAAATTGAATGTCGGCAAGCCGAACGATTCGTCGAGAAGGTTGTTTGCATTCGAAACAAAGACAAGATTTCCTGTCCTGCGCGAAAACTCACCTATACCATCAAACGCAACGGTTATGCCATCAGCCAATTGTCTGTTCAAATCGTCTACAAACGACTTTACTGCCATATCGGCTTCTGCCCACGAAATGTTTTCTGCATGCGACAGATAGTTGACCAGCAAACCATCGCTAATCGAAAGGTTTTCGTTGAAGGCAACCTTGCGGCTCGGCGGATAGAATTCCTGTTTTGAGAAATCGACATTGGCAGGAAAACGATTCATGACAAAACCACCAAATCCAGGAATTATCACGCAGTCGTTTTCACAAACCAACTGATATATAGCATCATAAAGATTCATAAATTCAAAATCAAATCCGATACAAAATTAATAATTTTCGGATAAAACAACTAATATTTTTTTATGCAACGTTACATTCCAATATAAGACGTTGCACGCAACGTCTCTACAGAATTCTAATTTCTGAATCTCTAAATTCAGATATTCAAAACAACATATCTCATCCGATTGTACAGACGCAAAATTTTGCGTCTCGATCAATCCTTAAAATTTCAGATGCTTTACCGACGAACCACCTCTCTTTATAATCCTCAGCGAGTCGATTCCTATTTTCAAATGGTCGTGAACAAACTGCTGAGTTACCTTCTTATCGCTTGCCTCGGTCTTCACGCCCGACGAAACCATAGGCTGGTCGCTCACAAGCAGCAAGGCTCCGCAAGGAATTTCGTTTGCAAAACCCACAATGAAAATAGTTGCAGTTTCCATATCAACTGCCATCGCACGCGTCTTGATGAGGTATTTCTTGAAACGCTCGTCGTACTCCCACACCCTGCGGTTAGTGGTAAACACCGTACCTGTCCAGTAGTCGTGACCGTTGTCGCGGATAGATGTAGAAACGGCTCGCTGTAGCATAAACGCCGGTAATGCTGGCACCTCGGGCGGCAGGTAGTCGTTCGACGTACCTTCGCTACGGATGGCGGCTATAGGCAGAATCAAATCGCCCAACTTGTTCTTAGCCTTCAATCCACCGCATTTGCCAAGGAAAAGCACAGCCTTTGGCGAAATTGCGCTCAGCAAGTCCATGATTATCGCGGCATTGGGACTTCCCATTCCGAAATTTATTATTGTGATGTCGTCGACCGTAGCACTCGGCATATTGCGGTCGAGGCCCTCAACAGGAACATTGTTCCACTCTGCAAACAAATCAACATACAACTGGAAATTCGTGAGCAGTATATACTCGCCGAAGCTTTCCAATGTCTTTCCCGTATATCTTGGCAGCCAATCGCTTACTATTTCTTCTTTCGTTTTCATATTCAAAAACTTTTTTACAAAGATACACTAAAAAATATTTCTGACAGACAATTTCACAGAAAATCTTAGAAAAGGCGAACAGGCTGACAGTCTAACAGGCTATATGGCAGACAGGCTAACAGTCTATAAGGCTGTGCCTTTTCAAATCTTCAACCTTTAGCTCAACGAAGTTAAATCATCAAACCTGTCAAATATTCAAACCACCAAACCTCTATCATTCAACACATTAACAGCCATAGTTTAAAATTTATTCACGTGAAAACTTTTTATTTCAAAAATTTGTTAGACCTTTGCGCCTTGAAATTTTAAAAAGCTTATATGATGAGAATAAAGAATTTCACTTTTTTCACTGCAATCATTGCGATTTTTGCATTAACAACCCCTCTAAACACATATTCACAAGTATACCAATTCGAAAACCCAGGCTTCGAAGATTGGCCAGGAAGTGCAACTAGCGAACCGACAGGATGGAATTCCTATCCATCGGCAAATTGCACTTTGACTTTAGGATGCTCCGCAGCAAAAAACGTCAGACACGAACGCTCGACAGATACCAGACCTGGCTCTACAGGACAATATTCGTGCCGCATATATGCAACATCGACAAACCTCATTATCACTACAGTAGTTGCAAATGGAGCACTCACTAGCGGACAAATGCAACTTGTAAGCGCAAGCGCAAGCAACGCAGGCAATGGAAACCGAACAATAACAAATAATGACGATTACAACCATCATCTAAACGCAAAACCGGACTCAATAGTATTCTGGGCAAAGGTCCACAATGCAAGCAATACTTCTGAAGCATGCTGCCACCTTTACATTCACGACAACTACAACCTTCAGGACCCTTTGGGTGGAAATCAGGCAGGATACGAGGCACATATTGTCGGAAAAGTACCGTCATACAACTTCACCAACACCTCTGGTGGTGTAGCTGTCGACAATAGCGGATGGCGCCGTCACTCTTCGCCTATCTACTATGAAGGATGCCAGTCGAACGACCCACAGTTTGTCCTTGTAACATTCTCAACCAACTATCAGGCTATGGCTGGTAGCGGTGGCGACGAACTTTTTATCGACGATATAGAATTTATCTACAACGCAAACCTTTCGTCGATAAAAGTAAACGGAACAAACATTCCTAACTTCAACCAGAATACAACCGAATATTGGGTCGACGTTGAATGTGGCGCAACAAACTACATTTCGGCAACTACCGCTTCGCCTCGTGCTTCGTACTCTACATCGCTTTCTGCTGACGGACAGACTGCATATATCAATGTTACCCACGGCGACAAGTCGAAAACATACACTATTCATTATCACGGCGTAAAGACTAATCCGATAAGCGACCACATCTGCAAGGGCGACTCATACAGCCAAAACGGATTCACATTGCCGACACAAGACATTGCAGGAGTATTCTCATACAGCAATACATACCCATTGGCAGGTGGCTGCGATTCGGTTGTAGAACTTAGCCTTAACGTACACAACACATACAACACAAACGTTGACCTTACAATATGTTCAAGTGCAACATACAACTTCCACGGACAGATAGTTGACCAACCAGGAACCTACTACGCAACACTCACTAGCCAGTACGGATGCGACAGCTTGATCACGCTCAACCTTGATGTAAACAGCTATTATCAGGTCAACCTCAACGAGCACATCTGCGAAGGAGAAGCTTCAACCACTCCGGGATTCGAAGGCAGACTCGATGCTGGAATCGACACCTTGCAACTTGTAGCAACAAATAGCTGCGACAGCATTGTTATCCTCCGACTCGAAGTCGGCAGAATCGATAACGTAGCACTCGTCGACAGCGTCGAAGTCGATACCGATTACTCCAACTACGGATTCGACCTTGCTGCAATACACGACGACGGCGAATATACATTCACCAACACGCTGGTTAACAACGAAGGCTGCGACTCAATCGTAACCCTCACCCTCAAGGTATTGCCTAAGCCAGTAATCCCCGAACCAGAAGTTGTGGAAGTTCCCGACGAAATCACTTTCGATGTTTTCCCGTCGCCAGCATCGGGACAGGTAACAGTGAGAGCCAACTACGACATCGGCAAAACTATAAGTACTTACGAATACATGATCTACGACGAACTCGGCAACTTAACCGACAAGGGCTTAATCAATAGCCAAGACACCATTCTCGACATTTCGAAGTACAACAGCGGATACTATTATATAAAGATACTCTACGGCAACTCTGCGAAAGAAATTAAGAAACGCAAGGCCATAAAGTTTGTGGTTGCCAACTAAGAAGAAAAGGCTTGCAGGCTAAAAGGCCTAAGGCCTTAACATATTAAGAAGCACAGAATCAGATTCTGTGCTTCTTTTGCATCCAGTCAGCAACTTTCATCTTTCAACTATTAGTCGTTGCCCGCAACGACTCTACAGACTTTCAACTATTTTCCAACTTTTAACTTTTAACTTTCAACTTTTAACTATCTTTGCCCCCGAGTAGGCTGGTCTATCGCGTTGCCGCAAGGCAATGAGGAAAGTCCGGACAGCACAGGGCGTTGCGCTCCTGAAATAGGAGAAGTCTGCGAAGGTTTGGCCGCGGAGAAGAGAACGACTTCCTTGGCGACAAGGTAAAGGTGAGAAGGTGGAGTAAGAGCCCACCGGTGACGATGGCGACACCGTCAGCCGTCCGCCCCGCAAGCTGCAAGTTCATGTATATCGGCGCTATAGGGTTGCCCGCCCGAGCCGAGGGGTAGAATGCACAGATAAATGATAGACAGCATCGCACGATGCCACAGAATTCGGCTTACGGCCTACTCACCTTTTTTATGTTTATTATTTATAGTTTCTTAAAGTTTCTTGCGACTTTGAAAGAATATTTTTCATAGCTGCCTCATACACAATGTTTAACATTATAACCCAACATATTTGACAAACATGTTAATACATTCCGTAATTTTTCTTTGCGTACACAAAAATAAATACTTACCTTTGCCTCTGCTTGAATCTATATTGGGTTTAAGTGTATAAGATTGAATAATAATTAAGTAGTTTAAAAGCCGACGGCTCCGATGGCATATAACTGGAGGAAATTTGACATGAAAAAAATTTTATTTAGCACGTTATTGTTATTAGCAATGGCAATAGGTGCAACCGCCCAGACGGAAACCTTGACGGTTAACGATGGAGATGCTACAAGCAGTTATGTGCCTGTATATGGTTTTTATGCAGATGCATACCTAAAATGCGAGTACGTAATTCCTTCCACACAAATCGAAGACATGGCCAACGGGACTATTTCTGCGATGAAATTCTATCTATCTACACCAGCTACCGACTCATGGGGCGATGCCAATTTCCAAATTTTCATGAATGAAGTTAGCGAAACTACTATCGATGCATACTATGGACAAGAAGGTGCAACTCTTGTTTACGAAGGCGCATTGGATGGTACCCAGTCGGAAATGGAAATTACATTCACAAACGACTACGTCTACAATGGTGGCAACTTGCTGATTGGTGTTTACAATACAGTTACAGGATCGTACAAATCAGCAACATTCTCTGGTGCTTCAGCAACTGGTGCTTGCGTACAGGGCTATAGTTATTCCAGCTTGGATGCTGTTACTACTAACCAGCGCAATTTCCTTCCCAAAAACACTTTTACATACACCCCAGGTGTACTTCCAACATGCTATAGACCGACATCATTGGCTGTATCAGATGTAGACTTGACAAGTGCTACATTGTCTTGGAATGCACAAGGATCAGAAACCGCTTGGCAGATTTGCATCAACGGCGACGAAGATAATCTTGTTAATGTAACTACTAATCCATATACACTCGAAAACCTTACTGCAGCTACTGTATATTCAGTAAAAGTACGTGCAAACTGCGGAGAAACCGATGGTGTAAGCACCTGGTCTAACATTGTTAATTTCACAACTCCTTATTGTGCCGTAGCTGATATGTGTGAAATCAGTTACACTTTGACTGATAGTTATGGTGACGGATGGAATGGCAGTTCTGCTATTAATGTCGTTGATGTAGCAACCAGTGAAGTTATTGCAACATTGAAATTATCGACAGGATCATCACTAGATGGAACTCTTTCTGTTTGCAACGGAAGAAATTTAAGCTTTGTTTGGGTTACTGGTTCATACGATAACGAATGCTCATACGTAGTATATGATGTCAATGATGACGAAATTTTCTCTGGTTCGGGTGCTATGTCGGAAGCAGTAAACTACACTGTCAACTGTTCTAGCTGCAAAAAGCCGGCCAACTTGCAGACAAGCACACTTGGTCCTCGTTTTGCTACTTTGACATGGACTGCAGGCGCAGATGAAACTGCATGGCAGGTTTGCATCAATAACGATGAAGAAAACCTCATAAATGTAACTGCTGCTACTTATGAAATGACTGGTCTTACTCCAGAAACAGATTATTCTGTAAAGGTTCGCTCAGTCTGCAGCGCCGAATTACAAAGCAACTGGGCTATTCTCGACTTTACAACTACAGAACTCTGCCCCGCACCTAGCAACATTACTGTTTCGAATATTACAACCACAACCGCAGACGTAGCATGGGAAGGCATTGCTGAAGGCTACAACTTAAGATACAGACCGAGCTCAACCCCAATGGCAACTGTAAAACTGACAGTAGGCGACGTATGGGGCGACGGATCAGGATATCAGATGTTACTCGATGCTGACGCAACAGCTTACGGAACAATTATTCCTACATCAGGAGCTCTTACCTCAGGCGGTGATGTTGACGCTTCAATATATGACGAATTCGAATATAAGATTCCGGAAGAGGCTGATGGCGCTTTGTCAACTACAAACATTGTAATTAACAATACTATAGAAATCGCAATCCCTGCTGGTATTTATGACTGGTGCATCACAAACCCAACTCCTGGCGACAGAATGTGGATTGCTGCATCTAATGGTAATGTTGGCGGACGTCAAGACGATTATGAGTTCGTAGCTGGTGCAACTTACGAATTTACAGTAGCAATAGATCCTAATGGTAGCGGAAACGATGCAGTTGAAGTTGTTATAACTGGCGCATCAAAGGCAAGAAAAGCTACAAGAGATGAAGAATGGATTGTTGTAAATGATGTAACTAGCCCTCATGCTCTTACTGGTTTGACTCCAGGTCAGTGCTACGAAGTACAGGTAATGTCAACTTGCGGTGCCGATGGCGAAAGCGCATGGACATCTTCTAAGTATTTCACTACTATTTCATCTTGCCCGAATATTACTAACCTCGTTGTAACAGACACAACCGAAAATAGCGCTACTTTGGCATGGACAGGCTATCAGGAAAACTACAATGTTCGTTATAGAGAAGCAGCAACTAGCCCAATAATATACTTCACAGATTTCGAAGAAGGTATCCCAGAAGGTTGGACTATAGTAGATAGCGATGGTGACGGATTCAACTGGGAAAGCCATATAAACACTGGTACTGGTAACCATTCTACTCATTCTGGTGATGGTGTCGTATGTTCTGCAAGCTATGACAATAATGGTACAGGCGCTCTTTATCCAGACAACTGGTTGATTTCTCCACAAGTAACATTGGGTGGCCACGTATCTTTCTACGCTAATGGACAAGATGGTTCATATTCTGCAGAACACTTCGCAATTTATGTTTCTACAACAGACACAGATCCTGCTAGCTTTACTCAGGTATCAGAAGAATTTATTGCAACAAGTTCGTATCTTGAATATACTGCAGACCTCAGCTCATACTCAGGACAAGGTTATGTTGCAATTCGCCATTTCAACATTTCTGACATGTTCATACTTAACGTTGATGACTTCGGAATCTATGATGCCGATATCCCAGCAGGAGATTGGATCAATCTTACCGCAACAGACGCTACTATAACACTTAACAACTTGAATCCTAACACCACCTACGAATGGCAGGTTCAGGGCGTGTGCGAAAACGATGTATTGACAGATTGGAGTGCAATCAATGTATTTACAACTCCTCTCCCAACTTCTGCTACCATCGAAGAAGCTACTCTTGCTATCTACCCGAACCCGAACAACGGTATGTTCAATATCGAATTCGGTGGAATCGAAGGTGAAGCTACTTACCAACTCATCGACGCTCGCGGTTCTATCGTTGCAACTAACAACATCAACGTTGCAAACGGTGAAACTATGAGTTTCAGCCACAACCTCAAGGCTGGTGCTTACTTCGTAAGAATCATCACTACCGACAAGGTTTACGTTGAACAGATTGTTGTTGAATAATCAGCATATAATCAATAATAAAAAATCGCCATCCTTCGGGTGGCGATTTTTTTATGCATACCCAAAAGCCGCCACAAAACTCTTAACTTTTAACTCTTAACTCCTAACTTTTAATTATCTTTGTCCCATGCAAAACAAACTCATCGACGAATCGATACAGCAGTTCATGACACTGCCTGGAATAGGACGCAAGACCGCCCAGCGCTTCGTGCTACACCTGCTGCGCAAATCACTCGACGACGTCACCAACTTCACCGAAACCATTCAGCGCATGAAGGAGAACATCAAGTTCTGCCATGTCTGCAACAACATTTCCGAAAACGATATCTGCGAAATCTGCGCCAACCCCAACCGCGACCATACAACCGTCTGCGTCGTCGAAAACATAAACGACGTAATGGCAATCGAAGCCACCGCCCAATACAACGGCACCTACCATGTACTCGGAGGCGTTATCTCCCCCATGGACGGCATAAGCCCCTCCGACCTACACATAGCCGACCTCGTAGAACGGGCATCCTCCGGCGAAATCAACGAAATAATCCTCGCCCTGCCAACCACAATGGAAGGCGAAACCACCAACTACTACATCAACAAGAAATTGCAGGCATCAGGCGTGAAGGTAACAGTAATAGCCAAGGGAATCGCCGTCGGCGAAGAATTGCAGTACACCGACGAGATAACGCTTTCGCAGGCAATCAAAAACAGAAAACCATTCGAATAAAGAAGGCTAAAAGGCCTGAAGGCAAACAGGCTTAAAGGCTAGATGTACGCACAAACGTACCACAGCACGTCAACGCATTTCTTTTTTTTCGTAAAAACACATTACGATTTCACAATTAAATTTTATATTTGCAGATTGATATTATATGTTTCATTATCAAAATTGGCGCAAATGAAAAACATACTGAGAATCACCGCAATATTGGCGTTCATCGTGTTGTCGGGCAACGCATTTTCACAGAAAGGTAAAGACCGTGCAGGACTCGACGCCCAGTTCCTCGTATCTTCGTACGAGATAACCGCCGGCGAATGCGTATATTTCACCGATATGACCACAGGAAATCCAACTCACTGGCAGTGGACTTTCGAAGGTGCGCAAACCACGACATCGAACGAACAGCACCCTCAAAATATTTGCTACTACTATCCGGGCACATATTCTGTAATTCTCGAAGTACAGAACGGAGCAATGGTCAATACCGAAGTTGTTCCCGAATGTATCACCGTGCTTCCTAACACCGAAACGCCAATCGCCGACTTCACTGCCAACCTAACGACAATTCCAGAGAACAGCATAGTGCAGTTCACCAGCTTGTCGCAAAACGGACCGTTCGTAACATACCAGTGGTCATTCGAAGGCGGTATGCCGTCGACATCAACCGACGAGCGCCCAACACCAATTACATATCCGCACGCAGGCCAATACAATGTTGAACTTACCGTAACCGACATGAACGGCAACAGCGATACCGAAACAAAGAACTTCTATATTAATGTCATACCCGAAGCAACCGTCAGACCCGAAGCCAACTTTATGGCCGACAGGACATATATAGCTCCCGGCGATGCCATCAACTTCACCGACCGAAGCCTTGGAACTCCATACATCTGGCACTGGTTCTTCGAAGGTGCAACACCAACGACTTCCAACGCCCAGAATCCTACAGGAATCGTATTTCCGATGCCTGGAACCTACGACGTTGAGCTTGTTATCGAAAGCAACATGGGACTCGACACCTTGCGCCGCGAAAACTACATTACCGTTGCAAATACCGACCCGTGTGTAGGAATCCCCGAAGCCAACTTCAAGGCATCGCCACGTCTTATCCGCTCGGGAACAAGGGTTTATTTCGAAAACCTTTCGACAAATAATCCGACAGCATGGGCATGGGAATTCGAAGGTGGCTACCCCAACACTGCAGCAACTGCCAACATTATCAATGGCGTCGAATACAATGCAGCCGGATTCTATGATGTATTTCTCTCTGTATCAAACGAATGTGGCGTAACCTCAATTACTAAGGAAGACTACATAATGGTATTCTCGGGACCTGTTCCTGAATACTGCGACACGATTTCAAACATCCGTCCTAACGAAATTCCATACAGCCCGCAACTGAGCGGTTCGTGGGGATTCATAGGCGGACACAACCAGCAAAAGATAAAATACTACGCCGACAAGTTCAACCAATATTCTTTCGAAAGGGTTGATGCTATAATAGTTCCTGTTTTCATGTCGCAGGCAGGCACATATAACTCGTATGTAACGTTCTACATTTGGGACGGGAACACACAGACTCCAGACTCAATCTTAGCCCAAAAGAAAGTATACCTGCGCGATATTCCTAGTAACTACAACTATGTTGTCGAATTCGACGATCCTGTCAAGGTAGACGGTCCATTCTACGCCGGCTACAAAATAAACTACAACGGCACGAACTCTAACGGTGAAGGCGACTGGTTCGTAGTCAGTGTTGCTCCTAGCCGTAGCGAATCGGGCTCCAACACATTGTATGTCAAGGCCAACGACGAATGGATGACAGCTTTCGAAAAGTTTGGTGTCAGGACATCAACGGCTATCCGCCCCGTAACCTGCATTACCGACATCGAGGACTACGCCGCCGACCACGACATAAGCATCTACCCCAACCCAGCCAGCAACATCGTAAACATCGACCTGGGCTCAGTTGAATACGGCAAGGACATTACAATCGACATCTACGATATGCTTGGCCGCAAGATCGCTACCCAAAACAACAACAGCAGCGAAGGCAGCATCGAACTCAACGTCGGCGATTTCAGCGAAGGCTTGTACTTCATAAGAATGAACATCGACGGACACAGCGTAACCGAGAAGGTCCTTATTGCAAGATAATGACAGAAGCAAAAACGGCTACACCGCCTACAATAACAATCTATACCGACGGTTCGTCACGTGGTAATCCAGGACCAGGCGGTTTCGGCATCGTGCTAATGAGCGGTAAATTCCGAAAGGACGTAGCCTGCGGATTCCGCCGTACTACCAACAACCGCATGGAACTGCTTGGTGTCATCACAGCCCTCGAAATGCTGAAGATTCCGAACTCAAATGTAACCGTCTACACCGACTCAAAATACGTTGCCGACGCAATAAACCAGAAATGGCTCTACGGCTGGATACAAAAAGGCTTCAATAAGGTTAAAAATCCTGATTTATGGTCGAGGTTTGTACGCATTTACAAACAACACAACGTAAAGTTCGTATGGGTAAAAGGTCATGCCGACAATCCTTACAACAACCGTTGCGACCAGCTGGCCGTTGCTGCCGCCACAGGCACAAACCTGCTAGTAGACGAGTATTTTGAGGCTACCGAAAACGACAACACCCTGCAACTTTAGCAATGCAAACACTCTGCGACATACTGCATATCGAACATCCCATCATAATGGCACCGATGTTTCTCGTCAGCAACGAGGAAATGGTTGTCGCTGCCCTCGAATGCGGAATTACAGCGGCAATCCCAGCAGCCAACTACCGCAAAAAAGGAGAACTTGCCAACGCAATTGCCAGCGTCAAGGGAAAAACAGACAAACCCTTTGGAATAAATCTTGTGGTAAACAAATCTAACACCCGCTACAAGCAACAGATTGCAGAAATCATCGAAGCCAAACCTGCATTCATAATCACATCGCTCGGCAGTCCTAGGCAAGCAATAGAAATTGCACACGCAAACGGAATCAAGGTTTTCTGCGATGTCGTCGACTTGAAGTTCGCACATAAAGTCGAAAGTCTTGGGGCCGATGCAATTATCGCGGTAAACTCGTTGGCAGGCGGACATTCGGGCATGCTCGCACCAAATGAACTTATGCCCCAACTAACCGAAAACTGTCATATACCTATTATATATGCTGGTGGCATCGCACAAAAAACAGATATCGACAAGGCCTTAGGCATGGGCGCAGCAGGAGTTTCGGTCGGCACAATATTCATCGCCAGCAACGAATGCAAGGTTTCTGACGAATACAAGAAGGCAGTCGTCGAATACGGAGCCAAGGACATCGTAATGACGCGCAAGCTTTCGGGCAGTCCTACCGCTGTGATAAACACCCCCTACCTGCAGCAGATTGGCAACAAGCCCAACATATGGGAACGTTTGATAAACCGCAACTCAGCACTTAAAAAGTTCGCCAAGGCGATGATGATGAAGGCCGGCATGAAAAAGCTCTATGACTCGGCATTCAAGGCCACCTACAAGACCGTGTGGTGTGCAGGAGTGGCAATAGAGCACGTGCATAGCATCAGACCGATAAAGGAAATAATTGCTGGGCTTACGGAATAACATAGTAAATCTAAAATCGTAATTCGTAACCTTTAGCTCGGCTTTGCCAAATCGTAAATATTTTTTACTTTTGCGCTAAATTATAATAAGGTGCTGTTATCACTGATACATATCACTGTAATTGACATAATCGACATTCTCATTGTCGCCTTCCTACTTTACAAGCTATACCAATTGATAAAAGGTACGGCCGCCATAAAGATATTCTTCGGAATTGCGATAGTTTACCTCGTATGGTTGCTTGTAAAAGCCTTGAAAATGGAACTTGTGGAATCGATTATGGGACAGGTTATCGGTGTCGGTGTAATTGCATTGATTGTGGTTTTCCAGCAGGAAGTCAGACAGTTCCTTCTAATACTTGGCGACAAGTATTTCAAGCGAGGCTTTTTTGTCGGCAAGGTTAAGCTGCGCAACGACTTTTCGCTCGAAGGTGTAGAAAGCATAGTACAGGCCTGCATGGAAATGTCGGAAACAAAGACTGGAGCACTTATTGTCATAACACGCGAAACATCGTTGCAGACAATAATACAGACAGGGGAAACCGTGAATGCCGACATCAACACTCAGCTAATCAAGGCAATATTCTACAAAAATGCCCCACTCCACGACGGAGCAATGATAATCGAGAAAAACAGAATTGTCGCCGCAAAGTGCATTCTGCCAGTATCACAAAACCCCAATCTGCCAAACGAATATGGTCTGCGCCACCGCTCAGGACTCGGCATTTCCGAAACCTCCGACGCGCTGGTAATCATCGTGTCGGAACAGTCGGGCAACATATCAATAGCCCAGAACGGACAAATCCACAAGGCATCGGGACGCGACTACCTGAAAAAAGCAATCCTCGCCTACCTGCGTCAGAAATCCGACAGCAAAAAGGAACACAAAGCAGAGAAAGAAGCCAACAAGGCAGTTGAAGATTCCAAGATTTAACTTACGCCGAGCTAAAGGTTGTTTGAAGTTGTTTGAATTGGCTGTTAGCCTGTCAGACTATTAGCCTGTTAGCCTTTCCCTATTAACAAAACTTTAACCTCATAAAACGTTTCCACCCCACAAAAGTTTTCTAATTTCGCGGCATCATTTAACGGACACTTTATGATAGAAAAAGAAACCATATTGGAAGAGGTCGCAAAGATGTTCAACGCCAACGGTATCAAGCCAGTAACAATGGACAACATATCGATGGACATGAAAATCTCAAAGCGTACGCTCTACGAAATTTTCAAGGACAAGGACGACCTTGTGATGCAAGTCATGCTGCACGAGATGAAAAAAGCCGACGAGAAAATCAAAAAAATAATCTCCCAAAGCGACAACGTACTCGATGCAATATTCAGCATAGCCGAAGACAAGGTTCAGAACAATGTCAAGTCGAAGACGAACCCCAAAACGCTTGAAGATTTAATAAAATACCATCCGACAATATATTCGAACGCATACAAGAAAATAAGGGAAGAAACCTACACTACAATATTCAAGCTTATTGAACGTGGCAAAATCGAAAACTATTTCAAGAAGGATGTAGATACAGACATTTTGATATTCACCTTGCAGAAACTTGTAAGCATCTACGAAAACGAACAGGAATTTGTAAAGAGTAAACCTCCGGTAGCTTTCCACAGCACACTCACAATTCCTATTCTGCTCGGAATATCCACACCACAAGGACAAGAAATAATTAACGAAAAAGTAAAGAAACTCATAAAAAGCAAAGATAACAAATGAAAAGGATTGCATTAATTACAACCGTGGCACTTTTGCTAACGGCTGCAAATTTATTTGCACAGAACGGAGACGGAGCGTTATCAATATCACTCAAATCGGCACAAGACTACGCCGTAGAGCACAACAAAACCCTGCAAAACTCAAGTCTTGAAATCCAAAAGGCAGAAGCTGCCAAATGGGGCGCAATCGCTTCAATGCTTCCGCAGGTAAGTGCAAGTCTCGGATACTCAAACTACTGTGGATACGAAATGAATTTCAGCGGAATGGCAATATCTATGCCTGCAACCGGAACCCTAGGAATCACTGCTTCGATGGCACTTTCGGGACAACAAATTATAGGTGTCCAACTTGCCGAAATGTCGAAAGACCTTTCAGACCTGACTAAAAAGCAATCTGAAGATGAAATAAGATACCAAGTTGCTAAGGTTTACATGTCGATTCTGGTAATGCAGAATACAACCGAACTGCTCGAACGCAGCCTCGAAAACCTTGAAAGCTTGCACGAGACGACTCAAAATGCTGTAGATGTAGGTGCTGCAGAACAAACAGACGCCGACAAACTGATGGTTCAGGTTCTTTCGCTTCGTACAAGCATAAGTTCTACAAACAGATCGCTCGAAATGCTCGAAAACTCTATGCGTCTGCAACTCGGTTGCGGTGTAAACACAAAACTTATTCTCACCCAGACAGTTGACGACATTTTGAAACCAGAAGCAATACTTGCATTGCAGAACGAATCGTTCAATATTGAGAACAACTACGACTACCAGTTGCTACAAAAGAATTCCGAACTTTTGAAAAAGCAGATTGACCTCAAGATAATGGGCTATGTTCCAACCTTGAGCGCATACTACCAGTATTCGGGAAGAACCTACTTCGGCAAGAAGGAAGGTTTCAACATGACACCGCCAAACCTTGTAGGATTGACATTGAACATTCCGATATGGAGCAGCGGAAAAACTTGGTCGGACGTGAAGCAGGCAAAAATTACCTACAACGAGTTCCAGAATACCATCGAAAATACACGTGATGCCTTGCTCGTTCAGGAACGCCAGCTTCGTTACAATGTAACATCCAACTACGAGACCTACGAGGCACAAAAACTGAACCTCGAAGTCACCGAGCGCGTTTTCACCAACGTGTCGAACAAGTTCGAACACGGAATGGCATCGAGCCTCGAACTTACAACAGCAAGCAGCGACATTATCTCGGCACAGAGCAACTACATTTCGGCCGTGCTCAACCTCGTGAACGCACAAATCGAATTTGAACAACTTTTAAATAGAAAATAATCAAGACAATGAATATAAGGAATTTTATCGGTGTTGCCATCATTTCGGCATTGGTACTGACGGCAACAGGTTGCAAGGAGAAGAAAGATGACAAGACGACAGTCGTCGAAAAGGAAAGAGAAGAACTAGTAACGGTACAGCCTCTGGCAAAGGAAACCATATCGAAAAGCATCAGCATTTCGGCAGTTCTGCAGCCATACGAAACCATGAACATTTCGCCATCGGTTACAGGCATTATCAAGAAGATAAATGTTGATGTTGCATCGAGAGTAAGCAAAGGACAGACTTTGGTTGTGATGGACGAAACCCAACTGAAAACCACCCGTTTGCAGTTTGCAAACCTCGAAACCGAAATGAACCGTGTTGAGGCATTGCTCAAGAGCGGAAGCGTTTCACAGCAGACATACGACCAGACAAAGGTACAATACGACCTCACAAAGGAAAATCTCGAATTCCTCGAGAAAAACACCTATGTAAAGGCCGACTTCCCTGGTGTAATTTCAGCCAAGAACTTCGAAAACGGAGAACTTTACAGCGGAATGCCAATACTTACGCTTATTCAGATAAACACACTGAAGGCAATCGTCAACATTCCCGAAGCCTACTTCCCGATGATAAAGGCAGGAACAAAGGTTCAGCTCTCTTCCGAAATCTATAAGGGACGTACTTTCGAGGGTACAATCGAAATAATCTACCCCACCATTGACGCCAACACTCACACCTTCCAGGCTAAGGTTAGAATTCCGAACGCAAAAGAGGAACTTCGCCCAGGTATGTACATGAGCGTAAATATCGACCTCGACAACATCGAAGCAATCATAGTTCCTTACCAGTCGGTACTGAAACTGCAAGGTGCTAACGAAAGATACGTATTCGTAAACAACGACGGCTATGCAAAGCGTATAGTTGTTGAAATGGGCAAGCGTTTCGACGATAAGATTGAAATCATATCGGACGAAATTAAGGAAGGCGACGAGCTTGTTGTTGTCGGTCAGGCAAAACTTGTCGATGGTGTTAAACTGAATATTTCAAAGTAAAGCAGAAAGGACAACACGATGAGTATCTACAAAACCGCAATACAAAAGCCTATCACTACGGGACTTGTTTTCGTCGCCGTCATAGTTATGGGTCTTTTCTCGCTGTCGCGACTGCCAATCGACCAGTTCCCCGAAATCGACCCGCCGTATGTCACCATTATGACTACATACCCGGGTGCAAACGCCAGCGAAATCGAAACCAACATCAGTAAGATTCTCGAAAACGCACTTAACTCCGTTGACGGACTTAAGAACTTGTTTTCCACATCAAAGGATAACCTTTCAATCGTAACACTTGAATTTGAGTGGGGAACCAACATCGACGATGTGATGAACGACATCCGATCGTATGTCGACTTGGTTTACGACAACCTGCCCGACGGCGTAAGCCGACCAATGATTCTTAAACTGAACTCAAGTTCAATGCCTATCATGCAGCTCGGTTTCACAGCCGAAGAAAGTTATGCCGGTTTGGACAAGATATTGGAGGACAACGTTGTAAATACATTGAACCGTATCGACGGAATCGGTAACATTTCACTTTCGGGTGCCCCCGACCGCTACATCTACGTTGACCTCGACCCCAACCAACTCGATGCCTACAACCTATCGGTAGAATCGGTAGGAAATGCAATTTCAGGCAACAACCTCAACCTTGCATCTGGAACCGTGAAGATGGGTAAGGAACAGTACCAGCTCCGCGTCGAAAGCGAATACATTGAAAGTTCCGAAATCAACGACATAGTTGTAACCACCACTGCCGACGGCAAACAGGTGTTTGTCCGCGACTTAGCAACGGTTCGCGACACCATCAAGGACTTGTCATTGGATGAGCGTATCAGCATTCTCGAAAATGGTCAGGACATTCTCGGAAAAGAAGGCGTTCGTTTGCAGATAAGCAAGCAGACAGGTGCAAACACCGTGGAAATTTGTAAAAAGGTGAACGAGGAAATGGAAAAAATCATGAAAATCCTTCCTCCCGACATCAAATGTACTGTAATCCGCGATGGTTCAATCGAAATCAAGAACGCAATCTTCGGTCTTGCCGAATCTATATTCTACGCTTTGCTGTTCGTAGTACTTGTAGTGCTTGTATTCCTCGGCAGCTGGCGTTCTACATTGATTATCAGTTTGACAATTCCTATTTCACTTATCGTTTCGTTCATGTACCTGTTTATGGCCGACAGCTCGCTCAACATCGTTTCGCTTGCGTCGCTTACCATTGCAATAGGTATGGTTGTGGATGATGCTATCGTTGTTCTCGAAAACATCACCAAGCACATCGAACGAGGATCAAGCCCACGCGAAGCGGCAATTTATGCAACCAACGAGGTTTGGGTTTCGGTTATTGCAACCACCCTCGTAATTGTCGCCGTATTCGTACCACTGACAATGTTGTCGGGTATGGCTGGTATCATGTTCAAGGAATTAGGTTGGATTGTTACCATAGTGGTTTGTACATCAACGGCAACAGCAATCACTCTTATCCCAATGCTTTGCTCCAAGATGCTTAAGGCCAACAAGTTCTTCGTCAACAAGGAAGAAGAAAAGGAATATCTTGCAAAGCAGAAGAAGAGAATTTTCTCACACAAGAACACCCTTGGCAAAGTATTCGACAAAATTGACCTTTTGTATGCGAAGTTACTCCGCGTATGCCTCAACCACAAACTTATAACAATGCTCGCTGCTCTTGCAATATTCGTTGTTTCTCTGATTCCGTTTACCAACGGCACAATCGGTACCGACTTCATGCAGCAGCAGGATAATGGTAGCATGTCGATTAAGATTGAACTCCAGCGTGGTACGAGAATCGAAGAAACTTTGAAAACCGCACGTAGGATCGAATGCAGAATTCACGAACTTATCCCCGAAACAAAGGTTATTTCAACTTCGGCAGGTTCGAACGATGAATCGAGTATTTCGGCATTGTTCTCGGGAACAACCAACAATAAGATCAACATGACTGTTCGTACCTCGAAGAAATACGAACGTAAGCGCACAATCTTCGAAATGGCCGAAATTATCCGTGAAGAATTGAAGACCTACCCCGAAATCATCAACTACTCGGTTTCTACCAGCAGCCAAGGTGGCGGCGGAATGGGTAACAACAATGTTTCGGTTGAAATCTACGGTTACGACTTCGATGAAACAAACATCCTTGCAACCGAACTGAAGCACAAGTTCAAAGAACTGTCGTCGGCTCGTGACGTCACCATAAGCCGTGAGGAAGACCGCGCCGAACTTCAGATAAACTTCGACAAGGAAAAACTCGCTCGTCACGGACTTAGCACCTCGGCAGCAGCAATGTATGTAAGGTATCGCGTAAACGGAATGACTGCCGGCTTCTTAAAGGAAGACGGTAAGGAATACGACATCGTAGTACGCCTGAAAGAGGAATTCCGCAACAGTCTTACCGACATCGAAGAACTTACAATAATGAGTCCTAGAGGTGAAAAGATAAAATTGAGCGAACTTGCAGAAATAAACGAGTACTGGTGTCCTCCTAACATTGAACGTAAGAACCGCCAGCGTTATCTAACAGTAAGCGTAACACCTTACAATGCTTCGTTGGGCGACCTTGCAAAGGATATTCAGGGAGTTATCGACCAGACAAATATTCCGCTTGGTATCTCAACCCGTCTTGGTGGTTCGTACGAAACCCAGCAGGATACATTCAAGGACATGATTACCTTGGCATTGCTTATCATGATGCTTGTTTACATCGTAATGGCATCGCAGTTCGAATCGTTCTCCAAGCCGTTCATCATAATGATGTCTATCCCATTCGCAATTACGGGTACTATCCTCGCATTGCTCGTCACTGGCGCAACCCTCGACATGATGGGTGCATTAGGTTTGATACTTCTTATCGGTATTGTTGTAAAGAACGGTATCGTGCTTGTCGACTACATCAACCTTATGCGCGATAGAGGTTACGAACTTAAGGAAGCAATTGCTCTTTCGGGACAATCGCGTCTGCGTCCTGTGCTTATGACCGCATTCACCACCATCCTCGGTATGGTGCCTATGGCAATGAGTGCCAGCGAAGGCTCCGAATTGTGGCACGGCATGGGTATCGTCGTAATCGGCGGTCTTACAATTTCAACATTCGTAACCTTGATTGTAGTACCAGTATTGTACGCAATATTCTCACGTAAGGGCGAACGCGACGACCAGGCTAAGCTCCGCAAGACATTCGTATTCATGGACATCAACAATGCCGACTACGAATACCTTGACAAGGAAGAAGAAAACATGGAGGTTGTAATTAATCAGAATGAAGAACCTAAAAACGATTAGCAATGAAATCAGTATTCATAGTATATAACCAAGCAAACACCGAGCGTGTTGAATATATTCTTGATGCGCTGAACATCAGAGGTTTCACATATTGGGAGAATGTGCAGGGACGAGGCACAAAGATAGGCGAGCCCCGCCGTGGCACTCACACCTGGCCGGAAATGAATTCAGCCATTATGACCGTTGTCCCCGACGAGAAAGTTCCCGAACTTCTCGAAACAGTCAAGAAACTCGACAACAGAAATCGTGAAGTCGGTGTAAAGGCTTTTGTGTGGAACATTGAAAAGATGATCTAGGCAAAGGAAAACAGATTCATAATGAAAAAAGCGGAGAAAATTCTCCGCTTTTTTCTATTTATGCATAAATAATTCTTATTCCAAACCAGCAATCTGTTCCTTCAAAATCTTGATTTTGGTTTCGGCATCGCTTTGTTTCTTGCGTTCCTTATCAATTACAGCTGCAGGTGCATGGCTTACAAAGTTCTCGTTTGACAACTTCTTCATTACCGAAGCAAGGAAACTTTCGGTGTATTCGAGTTCTTCGCGCAACTTCTTCAGTTCCTCGTCCTTGTTGATAAGATTGCCTACAGGAATGAAATATTCGTTCTTGTTGACGATAAAACCTGCTGCCATCGGAAGTTTTTCAGCTACGGTGTCGATTTTTTCCATGTTGCAGAGTTTCATGATAACGCAGTCGAGGTTGTCGTAGTACTTTTCGTGCTTGATAACCGACATCGAAAGTTTTTCCTTCTGAGGAATGTTCTTTTCCTTTCTTACCGTACGGATATTTGCAACAACTTCCTTGGTCTTTTCAATACCAGCAAGCAAATCGGAATCGACAGGCATAGCCTTTGGCATAGCAGCAACAACTATGCTCTCGCCTTCTTTGCGTTCCTGTAACGACTGCCAGATTTCTTCGGTAATGAAAGGCATGAACGGGTGCAATAAGAGAACAAGTTTCTCAAAGAAACCGAGAGTTGCATCGTATGTTGCACGATCAATCGGCTGTCCATAAGCAGGTTTGATAAGTTCGAGATACCATGCCGAGAATTCGTCCCAGAACAACTTGTAAACTCTCATCAAGGCCTCAGAAATACGGTATTTTGAGAAATCCTCGTTGAGTTCGTTAATAGTTTCGCTCAGCTTCGAGTTGAACCAGTCAACAGCAACCTTTGCTTCGGTAGGTTGTTCAATGTCAGCAACATTCCAACCCTTTACAAGACGCAATGCATTCCAAATCTTATTGTTGAAGTTACGTCCTTGTTCGCACAAAGCCTCATCGAAAAGAATGTCGTTTCCAGCAGGAGCCGAAAGCATCATACCCATACGAACACCGTCGGTGCCGTACTTGTCCATCAACTCGATAGGATCTGGCGAATTACCGAGCGACTTCGACATCTTACGACCGATCTTGTCGCGGACAATACCTGTGAAATATACATTCTTGAACGGCATCTGTCCCTTGTATTCGTAACCAGCCATTATCATTCTAGCTACCCAGAAGAAAATGATGTCGGGAGCAGTTACAAGGTCCGATGTCGGGTAGTAGTATTTTATCTCCTCGTTGTCGGGATTGTTGATGCCGTCGAAAAGCGAAATAGGCCATAACCACGATGAGAACCAAGTGTCCAAACAATCGGAATCCTGACGCAAGTCATTCATTGTAAGATTGTTGTCACCAGTCTTTGCTTTTGCCTTTTCGAGTGCCTGCTCTGGAGTTTCAGCGACAACGTATCCGCCCTTAGGCAAGAAGTATGCAGGAATCTGATGTCCCCACCACAACTGACGGCTGATACACCAGTCCTTCAGGTTTTCCATCCAGTGACGGTATGTATTTTTGTACTTTGCAGGATAGAACTTTATATCGTCGTTCATAACGGCATCGAGTGCTGGCTTTGCAAGGTCTTGCATCTTGAGGAACCACTGCATAGAAAGCTTTGGCTCGATGGCAACATTTGTACGTTCCGAATAACCGACCTTGTTGGTATAGTTCTCAACCTTTTCGAGCAAACCGGCATTCTGCAAGTCAATTTCAATCTGCTTGCGCACAGCAAAACGATCCATACCTACGTACAAACCTGCAGCCTCGCTCAAAGTTCCGTCATCGTTGAAGATGTCGATGCTTTCGAGATTGTACTTTTCGCCAAGCATATAGTCGTTGACATCGTGAGCAGGCGTAACCTTCAAACAGCCAGTACCGAACTCAATGTCAACATATTCGTCCTCGATAACAGGAATTACGCGGTTTACAAGCGGAACTATCACCTTTTTGCCTTTCAGGTGGGTGTTCTTCGGGTCGTTTGGATTGATACACATTGCGGTATCACCCATGATAGTTTCGGGACGAGTGGTTGCAACGATTGCGTAGCCGTCTTCGCCTTCAATCTTGTATCTCAAGTAATAAAGTTTTCCGTTCTGTTCCTTGTAAACAACTTCCTCATCCGACAAAGCCGTCTTTGCCTGCGGATCCCAGTTTACCATACGTACGCCACGGTAAATCAAGCCTTTTTCGTACAAATCGCAGAATACCTTAATAACGCTTTGCGAACGCTTTTCGTCCATTGTGAAAGCGGTACGCTCCCAATCGCACGAAGCGCCGAGCTTGCGCAATTGCTGGAGGATAATGCCACCATGTTCGTGAGTCCAGTCCCATGCGTGCTTTAGGAATTCCTCGCGGCTAAGGTCGGTTTTCTTGATGCCCTGCTGAGCAAGTTTGTTGACAACTTTTGCCTCAGTTGCTATGGAAGCGTGGTCGGTACCAGGCACCCATATTGCATTTTTGCCAGTCATTCTGGCGCGACGAACAAGAATATCCTGAATTGTATTGTTGAGCATGTGACCCATGTGCAAAATTCCGGTAACATTTGGCGGTGGAATCACAACAACGTAAGGTTCGCGGTTATCTGGTTCCGAGTGGAAAAACTTATGTTCAGTCCAATAGTCGTACCATTTCTTTTCTATCTCCTGCGGTTCGTATTTGGCAGATAATTCCATATTGAATGTTTTTATTACGTTTTTAAAAAGTTCGCAAAGTTACAATATTATTTACGATTTAAGAAGTACGATTGATGATTTCTTAATTTGCAATGGATAATTCGATAATGACAAGTGCCTTAAATAATTTTTCATTCTCAAAAATAATTCTTATTTTTGTCCACAAACAAATATTACTTACGCAAGTTATTAACCTTATAAAACCGAAGGCTCCAATGGCATATAACAGGAGATATGTAACAATGAAAAAAATATTATTAAATTTGTTCCTACTGCTAGCTATGGCATTCGGAACTTTCGCTCAGACTGAAACGCTGACGGTAAATGATGGGGATGAGATAAACGAATATGTTCCTGTATATGGCTATTATACAGATGCGTATCTGAAATGTGAGTTTGTGATTCCTTCCACAGACCTTGCCACGATGGCAAACGGTACGATTACATCAATGAAATTTTATTTAGAGACCCCTGCTGAGGATCCATGGGAAGATGATACCGATCAAGCCAATTTCCTTGTATTCCTGAAAGAAGTGCCATCGGCTACTCTCAGTTCGTTTTATGGAACTGATGGGGCGACAGTAGTTTACGAAGGCATGTTGGACGGAACTCAGTCCGAAATGGAGATTGCCTTTACCAATGATTTCGTATATGAGGGTGGCAATCTGCTGATAGGTATTTATAATACAAGTATTGGCAATTACAGCGAGGCATATTTCTATGGTGTAGAAGCCGAAAATGCTTGTGTTCAGGGATTTGATTACGATTATATAGACAATGTCGAGGCAGAGCCTCAAGATTTTTTACCAAAGACCACCTTTACTTATATTCCTGGCGTTGCTCCGTCATGTCCAAGACCTATAAATGTGATGGTTAGTAATGTAGAAGCTACTTCTGCATCTATTTCATGGACACCGAGAGGATCAGAAACATCTTGGCAGATTTGCGTAAATGGTGACGAAGCAAACATTATCAACGTTACAGAAACCACATATCTAATGACTAATCTTGACGATGAAACCGATTATACAATAAAGGTTCGTGCAAATTGCGGAGAAGAACAGAGCAGTTGGGGAGAAGTGTCATTCACTACTCCTTCATCATGCCCAGATCCTGAAAATTATGAAATTGAAGAAACAACCAACGCTTCAGTAACCATAAGTTGGGATGGTACAGCCAACAGCTATGCAGTTCGCTATGCACCTGCGAATATAGTGTTGTACGAGGACTTTGAAAACGGAATGCCTATAGGCTGGACAACAGTTGATGCAGATGGCGACGGTCATAACTGGATTATTTCTAGCGATTTAACTAATGGTTCCGCAAGTGTATATGGACACGACGGCACAGGAAATGCGATTACATCACAGTCATTCGATTACAATGATGGCGCATTGTATCCTAACAATTGGTTGATTACTTCGGCTATTGAGTTGCCTTCTAATGCTAATATGATTGACCTTCAGTTCTACGCTTCGGCACAAGATATGGCGTTTCCAGCAGAACATTATGGTGTATATGTTTCAACAACTACAACAGAACTTTCTGCTTTCACATTGTTGTGGGAAGAAACTATGGATTCTAATGGTGGAACTCATAGATATGTAGGAACATGGGGCGAGAAAAATACCGATCTTACCGCATACGCTGGACAGACTGTTTATATTGCATTGCGTCACTTCAATACTTCCGATCAGTTCTATCTAAATGTTGATGAATTCGCTATATATGCAGCAATGCCTGAGGATTGGACAGTAGTAAATACAACCGAAACATCAATTGAATTGACAGGTTTGAATGCCAATACCACTTACTTGTATCAGTTGAATAGTATTTGCAATAGAGATCATAATAATACCTGGACTACAAGTACATTCACAACAGACCAGAATACTTACACAATCAATGCAACCGCTGGCGAAAACGGCACAATTAACCCTAGCGAGCTAACTGTTGTAGAGGGAGAAAATGCAGAATTTACAATTACTGCTAATGAAGGCTACAGAATTGCAAGCGTAATAGTTGATGCAACAAATGATGTTACAGAAAATGTTGTTGTGGGCGATGGCGTATTCTTCTACACATTCACGAATGTAAATGCAAACCACACAATCCACGCAACATTCGAGGCAATTCCTGTAACAACCTACACAATCACAGTTAACGCAGGTGAAAACGGAACAGTTACTTACAATGGAGAAGAAGTTACTGCTCCTGTTGTTGTAGAAGAAGGTTCAACTCCTGCATTTGTAATCACTCCTGCTGATAATTATCATATTGGCGTTCTCTCAATTGATGGTGAAGACGTTGTTGAAGCTTCAGTACAATTGGTTTACACCTACACATTTGAATCAGTAGTAGCTAACCACACTCTTAGTGTATCATTCGTGCCAATCATGTCGGATGATATGATTGAAGCTGGTTCTATGTCAATCTACCCGAACCCGAACAACGGCATGTTCAGCATCGACTTCAGCAACATCGACGGTGATGCAACCTATCAGCTCATCGATGCTCGCGGAGCAGTTGTTGAAACTCGTGAAATCAACGTTACTAACGGTGAAATCAAGAACTTCAACTATAACCTCCGTGCTGGTGCTTACTTCGTAAGAATCATCAACGGCGACAAGGTTTACGTTGAGCAGATTGTAGTTGAATAATCAATACAATCAAAAAATAAGAAACCGCTCGAAAGGGCGGTTTTTTATTTTTTATGTTAGGGATATTTATACGGTTTCTGACGACATGCATAATAATATATAAAACAAAAGTGAGGACATCCTAATTTAGGGAGTCCCCACTTCTTGTGTTTAATTTTGCTCTTTTAATCGTTGGATAAAAAAGGGCTAGAATTTTGTGCCAGTCCACATCAACTGACCCTCAATACATGGGTCGCATTCGAGATGAAGCGCCTTTCCTACGCAAAGAGCAATCTTTTTCTTTTGTATGTGAGCATATGCAAGGTCTATTGCTTCCGACACAGGATTACCGTTAGCATCTACACCTTCGACAAACACTTCGTAATACTGTTCGAAACCTGTATAGCGATACGAAACCGAAATTATCTTTACATACTGCAACTGGTCGTCGTCGCAGCAACCGCAATACAATAGCACATATTTCTGTTTTTGCAAAAGTTCAACAGCAGCACGTGCATCCTCTTCCGAAATATAAGCCAACTGGTCGGCCTTAGCAGCAAACGACATGCATACACATGCCACAATTAACAACATCAATTTCTTCATAACTTACTATATTTAAATCATTTAAAATTTAGCACATTCCCATTTCACTTGCGGTTCAACAACTGAACAGTCGTACTTAAGCACTTCGCATATACAATAACCATTTTTCTTCTTCATGATGTATGCATATGCAAGATCTATAGTTTCAGAAACTTTGTTTCCGTTGGAATCAATACCTTCGACAACCACCTCGTAGAAATCCATATAGTCGGTGTAACGGTACGACACTGATTCGAGCTTAACATAAACCTTTTGATTGTAGTCTTCTGGACAATTGGAGCAATACAGAAGCACGTATTTTTGTTTCTGCAACAACTTAACAGCAGCCTTTGCCTGTTCCTCCGACATGTACTCAAGCTGGTCGGCCATAGCAGCAAAAGACATGCATATGCAAGCAACAATTAATAATATCAACTTCTTCATAACTTATTGTAATTATAAAACTAAAATTCTGGACATTCCCATTCTACTTGCTCCTCGCAAGGCAAGCAATAAAATTCAAGCGCCAATCCTACACAATCAGCGTATTCATTTGCCTGAAAATAGGTATAGGCGAGATCGATATGTTCTGAAACCTTATTACCATTGGAATCAACACCTTTTACAAGTACCTCGTAATATTCCTGGTGGCCGGTGTAACGATATGAAACCGATTTTAGTTTCACGTAAGTCTTATAATCGTTGCCATCGGAACAACAAGAGCAATACAATAGCACGTATTTCTGCTTATGCAAAAATTTCACAGCCTGTTTTGCCTGACTTTTAGTCATATACAGCAAATTATCGGCCATTGCTGACATAAAAAGGCAGGTACATAAGATAAATAACAGAACTAATTTTCTCATATCTAAAATTTAATGCAAAGGTAGTCAAAATATTGATGAGTAAAATAAAAATCTAAAATCGTAATTTCTAAATCGTAAATCAATTTGAATTATCTTTGCACGATTTTTCATTTTAACGATGACACAAAGGAAACGAAATATGACAACAGCCGGAATATTTACAATATTACTATTGCTAGTATCCAACATATTTATGACATTCGCGTGGTACGGCAACCTGAAACTTCAGCAGATGAACATTTCCACCTCGTGGCCGCTGATACTGATAATATTATGTTCGTGGGGGCTTGCTTTCTTCGAATACTGCGCAATGATTCCCGCCAACAGAATAGGCTCGCAGATAAACGGCGGACCATTCTCGCTTATGCAGCTCAAAATAATTCAGGAGGCCATTTCGCTCATTGTTTTTACAGGCATAGTTGCACTGGTTTTCAAGGGAGAGCCTATAAAATGGAATCACTTTGTAGCATTTGCATTAATAATATTAGCGGTATTCTTCGCATTTCTTAATACAGGGGAAAACAAACCAGCAAATGATAACACGGGAGTCACCGCCACGACCGAAAATCCACAATTGCCCGACAGCGAAGCCAAACTTTGAACGAGCAAAAAGCCATTCACAGCCCGAAAAACATCGGTACTGATTATTAGCAACATACAAAAAAGTTATGAACAAGTTGGAAAAACAATCCGACAAAAATGCTTCTATTCCATCAATAAGTATTACTTTTGACCTTTCAATATATAACGAAACAAAATGGGTAAGATAATAACATTAGCCAATCAGAAAGGCGGCGTAGGGAAAACAACAACAGCTATAAACCTTGCCGCAAGTCTCGCAGCTCTCGAATACAAGGTTCTGCTCGTCGATGCCGACCCGCAGGCGAATGCCACATCGGGACTAGGTTTCGATGTAAAAAACATTCGCACAGGACTTTACGACTGCCTTGTAAATGGAGAGAACCCCGAAAAGGTAATCCTCACTTCAGAAGAACTCCCAGGTCTTTCGGTTCTGCCGACAAACATCGACCTTGTCGGTGCCGAAATCGAAATGCTTGAAATACCAAATAGGGAATACATCCTGCGCAACGTGCTCGAAAAAGTAAAGGACAACTACGACATAATCCTCATCGACTGCTCGCCATCGCTAGGAATCATCGTTATCAACGCACTCACAGCTTCCGACTCGGTGCTTATTCCTGTTCAGTGCGAATACTTCGCTCTCGAAGGTCTCGGCAAGCTCTTGAATACTATTCGACTGGTACAGGGTAACCTGAACCCCGACCTCGATATCGAAGGCTTTGTAATGACAATGTACGACAAGCGCGTTAGAATTTCAGACCAGGTTCTCGACGAAGTTAAACACCACTTCAAGGAAATGGTATTCAACACAATAATTCACAGGAACGTAAAACTCAGCGAAGCTCCAAGCTACGGACAGTCGATTGTAGAATACGACGTAAGCTCAACAGGCGCAATCAACTACATGAATCTCGCAAAGGAACTTCTGCAACGTAACAATATGACTAAGTAATATGGCAGACAAGAAAGACAACAAGAAAACCAAGAAAAGCGCTCTCGGACGTGGACTTGGCTCACTAATCGACACCGAAGCATCAGCAATACGAAACAAGGCTACACAGCAGAACGAAATTGCAATAGATGCAATCGAAGTCAACCCGTTTCAGCCCCGCAAGGACTTTGACGAAACTGCTTTGCAGGAATTGGCCGACTCAATAAAGGAACTCGGTGTAATACAAGCCATCTCGGTAAAGGATATGGGCAACGGAAAATACCAGCTCATTTCGGGCGAACGCCGTCTGCGTGCATCCAAGATGGCAGGACTGAAAAAGATTCCAGCATACATTAGAACCAACGTCACAGACCAGTCGATGTTGGAAATGGCTCTCGTCGAGAACATCCAGCGTGAAGACCTCAACGCAATAGAAGTAGCACTTACATACCAACAGCTTATCGACGAGTGCAAGATGACACAGGAACAACTCAGCACACGCGTTGGAAAGTCACGTTCGGCAATAGCAAACTTCCTGCGTCTGCTCAACCTTCCGCCAAAAATCCAGACCGGCATCCGCGACGAGAAAATCTCGATGGGACATGCACGTGCTCTGCTAGGCGCAAAGGACGAGGAAACAATGCTCATGATTTACGACCAGATTCTGAAATACGACTTCACCGTACGCAAAGTCGAGGAAGTAATCAAGGAATACAACGGCGGCAAGGGCGAAAAGAAGGAAAAGAAGAAAGTACTTGCAACCAACGAGGACTACGCATTGCTGCAAAAAGGTCTTTCCAACTGCTTTGCCACCGACGTAGAGCTCAAGCGCAATGCAAAAGGCAAGGGCAAGATTGTAATTCCATTCAAGAACGACAGCGAATTCGAACGCATAATTTCAATCCTTGACAAACTAAACTCATAGCAACAGGAACTTGAAACTTGCGAAAAAAATATTATTTGCTTTCGGTTTGATTATCTTTGCATTAAGCACAAATGCCCAAATTGACACAATAAGCAGGGAACAAGCCAAGGAGAAGGAAAAATTCCACTCTCCAAAGACAGCTACGCTTCTCGCAATAATCCCTAGCGCAGGTCAGGCATACAACCGCAAGTACTGGAAGATGCCAATAGTATACGCCACAATGGGAACATGCATATATTTCGCAATAAGCAACCAGCAGCAGTTCAGCAGGTTCAAGAAGGCATATATGCAACGCGACAACGGAGAACATGACGAGTTCTACGGCAGACTTTCGAAAGAAGCTCTGATGAACAACATGGACCGCAACCGCAAAATCCGCGACTATACCATTGCCGGCGCAGTACTATTCTACGCACTGCAGATTGTCGATGCTAATGTCGACGCTCACCTATTCTACTTCGACGTAGGCGACGACCTGTCAGCTAGCTTCTACCCACAAACTTTCAATTCGTACTATACCCGAACGCCAATACTCGGCGTAGGTTGTACCTTAAACTTTTAGCCATGAAAAAAATAATTCTGCTATTCCTCATATTATTGCCAATTGGATTGCTTAGAGCACAAAATGCCGACACAACAGGAGGCAACAACAGAAAAAATACTTTCGACATGGTTGACAGCCTCGAAGTTTTCCTAAAGCAATGGTACTATTATACTGGTCGCGATACAATCTGCTACCTCGAAGACAACGACAGACATTACTTCGATACCGACCTGCCCGATTCAGTATTCAAGGAACGCGTCGAGAAAATTGTAACCCCGATAAATGTTGTCTACAATGCCAATGTGCAGAAATATATCGACAAGTATGTAAAACGCGGACACAGGCTGGCGCCAAAACTGCTAGGTCTGTCGCAACAATATTTCTCCATGTTCGAGGAAAAACTCGATGCATACGGCATTCCTCTGGAACTGAAATACCTCGCCGTCATAGAATCTGCATTGAACCCTCGTGCAAAATCGCCAGCTGGCGCTGTAGGCCTGTGGCAGTTCATGTACAAGACAGGTCTCAACATGGGCCTCGAAATCACATCTTTCATCGACGAGAGAATGGACCCCGAAAAATCGACCGACGCCGCCTGCCGATACCTTAAATTATTATACACGACATACAACGACTGGACATTGGCTCTTGCTGCCTATAATGCCGGCCCTGGAAGAATTAACGGTGCGATAAAACGTTCGGGCAAATCGACATACTGGGAAATTTACCCTTACTTGCCAGAAGAAACACGAAACTATGTACCTGGCTTCATCGCAATGATGTACATGTTCGAATACCACAATCTGCACAACTTTAAGCCAGAAAAGATAGATTTCTACGAAGACGTAGACACCGTGATGATAAAGAAGCAGATGCATTTTGCTCAGCTAGACTCTGTGCTTGGAATTCCAGTAGAGGAAACACGCGAACTCAATCCGCAATACAAACTTGACATCGTACCTGCCGTATCGAAATACTACCCGCTGAAAATGCAGCGCAAGTACATAAACAAGTTCATGGAACTTGAAGATTCGGTTTACAACTTCCAGGATTCGCTGATGTTCAACAAGCAGAAGATAACACAGGCGATAGCCGACAGCAAATATGGTGTTCCATCGGGACAACCATCGGGTACAAATGCAACCATCTACACAGTAAAATCTGGCGACGTGCTTGGCAGCATCGCAAAGCGCTATGGCGTAACCGTAGCGAACATCAAGAGCTGGAACGGACTCTACAGCGACCGCCTGCAGATTGGTCAGAAGCTGAAGATATACACCAAAGGTGCACCCAAAACCTCGTCGACAAGCACAACGGCAAGTTCGAGTAGCAGCACACCGCAGAAACTCGACCCTGCATACGAATATTACACTGTGCAACAAGGAGATACACCTGCAAAAATCGCAGCCAAATACAATGGTGTGTCGGCAAGCGACATTATAAGTCTTAATGGTGTAGACCCATCGAAATTAAGAGTTGGACAAAAACTAAAGATAAGGAAAAAGTAAAATGAAAAACATTGCAGTATTGGCAGGAGGCTACACGTCTGAACGTCAGATAAGCCTCAATTCGGGAAATCAGATTTATCTAAACCTCGACAGAAAACTTTACAATCCTTACCTCATTGATGTAAGAAAAGAAGGGTTTTTCTGCATGCTAGGTGGCAAAGAATACAAAGTTGACATCAATAGTTTCTCGGCTGACATAGAAGGTGTGACGACAAAATTCGACTACGCCTACCTCGCACTCCACGGCTCACCTGGCGAAGACGGAAAGGTTCAGGCTTTGCTCGACATTCTCGGAATCCCCTACTCTGCCTGCGATTCATATTCTTCGATGGTAACACTCAACAAGATTGCTGCCAAGAAGTTACTTGCCGACGAAGGCATTGCAATGGCTAAGATGGCTATCATCCGCGGCGAAAATCCATTCGACGTTGACGAAATCATCGAAAAGGTTGGTTTGCCTTGCTTCGTAAAACCAGCAACTGCAGGCTCAAGCTTCGGTGTTACTAAGGTTTACGAAAAAGACAAATTCATTGATGCAATAAACTTGGCTCGTACAGAAGACACTACAATAATCGTGGAAGAATTCATTAAAGGAACTGAAGTTTCGTGTGGAATACTAAAAACTCTTGATTATGAACAAGTATTCCCAATAACAGAAATTGCGACCAAGAATGACTACTTCGACACCGAAGCCAAATACACTCCTGGCCTCACCAACGAAATCACACCAGCCCGCATTAACGAAGAAGAAACTCGCAAGGTACAGGAAGCAACATCACGTATATACGACATTATAGGTTGCAGCGGTATCGTACGTATCGACTTCATTATCAAGGAAGGTACCCCGTATTTCATCGAAGTGAACTCCATACCGGGAATGAGTGCCGAAAGCATTGTTCCAAAACAAGTCCGCACAATGGGCTTGAACATGACCGACATTTTAACCAAAGTAATTGAATCAAAGCTTAAATAATATGGTAAAGGAAATTTTCGACCACGTATCGGTAAGGGAATATGCCGACAAGGAAATTCCCGAAAGTGTTCTGAACAAGGTTCTTGAAGCCGCATCAAGGGCATCGAACACTGGCAACATGCAGATTTACAGCATAATTGTCAACACCGACAAGGAAATGATAGCAAAACTTGCTCCTACACATTTCTGCCAGCCAGCAATAACAAATGCCAAGGCTGTGCTTACATTCTGTGCCGATGTCAACCGCTTCAAGATATGGTGCGAAAACAGAAATGCCAAGGCTGGATTCGACAATTTCCTAAGCTTTATGACTGCTGCCACCGACGCAATAATTGCTGCCCAGAACGCCTGCCTCGAAGCCGAAAGCAACGGACTAGGCATCTGCTACCTTGGTACAGTAATATACAATGCCGACAAGATTATTGAAATTCTGAAACTTCCGAAAGGTGTTGTTCCCGTAGCAACCGTAACTATGGGCTATCCGAAGCAGAAACTGCCTCTTACCGAACGTCTTCCGCTCGAGGCGATAGTCCACCGCGAGACTTATCATAATTTCGGCAAGGCAGACATCGACAAGATTTATACCGAGACCGAAAACCTTGAATCGAACAAAAAATTTGTTACCGAGAACAATAAACAGACGCTTGCACAAGTTTTTGCAGAAGTAAGATACACCAAGGAAGGCAATGAACAAGCATCGAAATGTCTGCTCCAAGTATTGAAAAACCAAGGATTCCTATCAAATGAATAAACGACTGCTCATTACCATATTATTCATCACAGTTTCGCTGTTGCTTGCCGCACAGACCGACAACACAAACCCTCGTGCCACCAAGGAAAAATCGAAATACGACAAGATGTTCGGTGAAGTCCAGTATGGCGACAAGATATACAAGCAGGGAAGCAACTGGCTGACATTCGGACTAGGCGTAAGCTACAAGCTAAACTATGAGCCTACTTACGAAAAAGGACTTAACAGGACTGCGGCCCTCGCCTACCATTTCCGCTACAAGGCAATGTATTTCAATGTAGGCTGGCATTTCTCGGGCGAATATTTCTTCATCGAAAGATGGTACAACGCAAACCTTAAGTCACGTGCAATGCATCAGCTCAACGATTTCCACGCTGGAGCAGGACTGCGTTTCGAAGACAGATGGTACAACTTTGCATTTTTCATAGGCCCAGCTTGGGCAATAGCAATGATTCCCAACCCCGACCTTCCTAGCGGATCGATAGTTAAGCACACCATAGGCGGACATGTAGAAGTACAGACTACATTTAAGTTCCTCTACGACCTCGGCATCGGAGTTTCGCTGTTCGGCAGCTTCAACAAATACTATCAGGTGCTCGGTGTTCAGGGACATTTCTACTTCTCGAGTGCGTATAGGATGAAATACTAAGGAAATAAAGGACAAAATGCCAAATAGGCATTATTGAATAAAAAATGTACAGTCGCGCCACGACACAACAAGAAACTAGAAACAAAAAAATATACCGTTATGACTTATATTAAGGATTATATCAAGGAAAATAGAGAAAGGTTCTTCGAAGAACTTTTCGGTTTGATTCGCATTCCGTCAATAAGCTCGGAAGCATCGCACAAGTCGGATATGATGAAGTGCGCAGAACACTGGAAATACTTGCTAAAGCAGGCTGGTGTCGACAAGGCTGAAGTAATGCCGACCAAGGGCAACCCGATTGTTTACGGTGAAAAAATAATCGATCCTTCGAAGCCAACTGTAATAGTTTACGGTCACTACGATGTTATGCCAGTTGACCCGATTGAACTCTGGAAAACAGAACCTTTCGAGCCAGTAATCAAGGAAGGTAAAATCTGGGCTCGCGGTGCCGATGACGACAAGGGTCAGAGTTTCATGCACGCTAAGGCTTTCGAACTTATGGTAAAGACAAAGACTTTGCCTTGCAACGTTAAGTTCATGCTCGAAGGCGAAGAAGAAATCGGTTCACCAAGCCTTACCGAATGGTGCGCCGAACAGAAAGATCTGCTCAAGGGCGACATTATCCTCGTTTCTGACACAGGTATGATAGCATCGGATATACCGAGCATCACCACAGGTTTGCGCGGACTTGCATACTGGGAAGTTGAAGTTACAGGACCCGACCACGACCTTCACAGTGGAATTTTCGGCGGTGCAGTAGCAAACCCAATCAACGTACTCTGCAAGATGATTGCCGAACTTCACGACGAAAACGGCAAGATTACAATTCCAGGATTCTACGACGATGTTCTGGAAGTATCGGCAGAGGAAAGAGAATTGCTTGCTGGCAAACCTTTCAACGAGGAAGAATACAAGAAAGCTATTGACGTTAAGGCTCTCAAAGGTGAAAATGGTTTCACCACTTGCGAACGCACCGGTATCCGTCCGTGTCTGGATGTATGCGGTATCTGGGGCGGTTACACTGGCGAAGGCTCAAAGACCGTGCTTCCATCGAAGGCATTTGCAAAGATTTCTACCCGTCTTGTTCCAAATCAGGACCACAAGAAGATCGCTCAGCTTTTCAAGGAATACTTCGAGAAGGTTGCTCCCGAATATGTTAAGGTTGAAGTTCGTCCGCTCCACGGAGGACAGGGCTATGTTTGCCCGATTGACCTTCCAGCATACAAGGCAGCAGAAAAGGCATACATCGAAGTATTCGGCAAACGCCCGATTCCAGTTCGCAGCGGTGGAAGTATTCCTATCATCTCGCGTTTCGAAGAAGTGCTTGGCATAAAGTCTATTCTTATGGGCTTTGGCCTTGAATCGGACGCAATACACTCGCCGAACGAGAATTATCCTATCGAGAACTTCCTCAAGGGAATCGAGACAATTCCTCTGTTCTACAAGTATTTTGCAGAAACAAAGTAGAAACAAACTGACTAGTCCTAAATAACCGTTACAGGTTTTTACGGGACAAAGATACAATTAAATACACTGTCGGATATCCGACAGTGTATTTTTATTTTCCTTTTTATAAGTTTTCATTTTCACTTCGCGCTGATTGTGCATAAAT
>JAFZWY010000007.1 GCA_017617125.1 Bacteroidales bacterium | reverse complement strand
TCACCATTGCGTGTGATAGTGTATTCGAACTTGCACATGCGATCGAAGTTCTCGTTCGAGTTAACGTGACCAACAATGTCTGCCGGATAACCAGGAGCGTATCTTTCTGCATATTCGTCAACAGTGATGGTCGGAAGTGCATTGTTTCTGAAAGTTACGGTTACGTTATGCTCAGCAGTTACGTTTTCTATTGTCAATGTACCATCAACAACAGATGCTGTAACATCGGTGTCACCGTCAATTACGCTAGCAAGTACATAATTTGCATTAGGAGTGATAGTGATTACAGCATCTTCGCCACAAGTTACAGGGTTCGGTGTTGCAACTGCTTCACCGTTACCATCGGTTGTAACATTGATTGCATATGATTCATAGCTGTAAGTTACAACAACTGTCATATCAGACTGTACGTTTTCGATTGTGTACTTGCCATCAGCATCAGCTGTGAGAGGAGCGCCATCGGCAGTTGCAACGCTTTCGATACCAGTCTGGCATTCTGCAGTACCACCGAGTGAGAAGATGAAGTTGTCACCCTGCATAATGCTATCGCCATTAGCTGGTGCGAAGGTTTCGTATGTATTGCCCTCTGCAAGGCCTTCAAATGTTATTGCATATGAAGGAACAACATTTATTGTTTGTGTAAGAGTAGCAAGCACATCGGTTGCACGTGCGCTAATAGCAATCTTGTCTTCATGAGAAATACCATTGCAGTCGTTGAATGTACCTACAGAAGTTACAAGTGCATGGGTAGTGTCAACATCATACAACTTAATTGTAACATTGTACTCGCCTATTGAGTCAAATTCTGCATGCAACTCGATTGGACGATTTCTGTTTACACAAGTGTTGTTATCGAAAATACCAACTGTGAAAGCGTCGAGATAATAGGTTGCACCATCATTGTCAACTCTTTCAGAGATAAAGCCGTTGCCATATTCTACATCCCTGCTTACTGTATTTTCACCTACAAGGCGTACTGTGTATGACAATGTTCCGTAGTCGGAAATTCTTTCTACCGGCTGACCATTGCGAGTTACTTCGTAGCCAACCTTTATCATTCTGTCAGGATTACCATTCGAGTTAAGGCGAGCAATTACGTCAGCTGGGAAACCAGGAGCGTACTTAGGTGCTATTGTATCGAAAGCAATCGACGGATTAATGATTTCGGTAAATGTTACAACAACATTGTGATCTGCTGTTACATTTTCAATTGTATAGGTGTTACCAGTTACAGCAACCTGCTGGTCGTTATCAGTTACAGAAGCAAGTTCGTAGCCATCGTTAGCTTCGAATGTTACGATTGCAGTACCACCGCAGATAACTTCTGCATTGTCAACAGTTGCTGTACCGTTGGTTGCGCTTGCTGTGATTGCAAATGATTGGTGGCTGTAGTTAACAGTAACTGTCATGTCAGACTGAACATTTTCAATAGTGTACTTGCCATCAGCATCAGCAGTAAGTACAGCGACATCGGTTGCAACGCTTTCGATACCAGTCTGGCATCCAACAAGACCTTCAAGGCTGAAGATGAAGTTGTCACCCTGCATTATCGAATCGCCACTAGCTGGTTCGTAAGAAGTATAGGTATTACCTTCTTCAAGGCCGTTGAATGTTATTACATACGACGGAACAACTGTTATGGTAATTGTTTCGGTTGTAAGGATGTTGCCTGCCATTGTATTGAATGCGATCATATCGGCATGAGATACATGGTTGCAATCCTCGTAGATATTGACAGTATCCAACTGACCATCTCTATAAATAGCTTCGTAGATATTTATAGTTACAACATATTCACCTACTTCTGTGAATGTTGCATGGAAGTTCAACGGACGGTTTCTATTGAGACATTCGTTGCTATCGAAGATACCAACAGAGAATGCATCAATTTCGATTGGATTATTTTCGTAATTTACAACCTCTGAAACGAAACCGCTACCATTTACAAGGTCCTTGCTGACTGGAGTTGTTCCAGCGAGACGTACAGAGTAAGAAACAGAACCGAAATCAGCGATTCTTTCTACAGCTTCGCCATTACGTGTGATTGTATATCCAACCTTGCAAATTCTGTCGTAGTTGCCGTTCGAATTGATATGAGCTGTTACGTCTGCTGGGAAACCAGGAGCATACTTAGGAGCTATATCTTCGAAAGTAATCGACGGGGTTATGATTTGTGTGAATGTTGCCACTACTTCGTGAGCCTCTGCAACACCATATATTATATAGGTATTGTTTTCTACAGAAACTGGCTGAGAGTTATCTGTTACCGAAGCGAGTTCGTAGCCATCGTTAGGAGTGAAAGTAACAATTGCAGTGTCACCACAAGTAACGTTAGCATTTTCAACCACTGCATTACCGTTGCCATCTGTCGAAGCTGTGATAGCAAACGATTCGAGAGCGAATGTTACGTTTACAGTCTTGTTTTCACGAACATCAGCGATTGTATATTTGCCATTTTCTGCCGTGAGAGTATTACCATCAACTTCTACACTTTCGACACCGGTCTGGCAACCAACAGTACCATTGATTGCGAATACGTAATTGTCACCATACATTACAGAATCGGCATGTGCCGGAGCGTCGGCAACAACTTCATTACCATCTTCGAGACCTACGAAAGTAATCTTGAATGAAGGAACAACTTCTACCGAAATTGTTTCGGTTGCAAGAAGCTGACCTGTTACAGAGTTCATTGCAATCATATCGTTATGAGCAACGTGGTTGCAATCCTCGTAAGCATTAACCTCAATAGGATTACAGATTGCATCGTATAGATTAACAGTTACTTCATAGTATCCGATTTCGGTGAAAGATGCAACAAAGTTGATAGGACGATTTCTGTTGAGGCAAGCATCGTTGTCGAAGATACCTACCGAGAAAGCGTCGAGGGTATGAGTCTGTGTTGCGCTACCATCTTCCGGAGTATATTCAACTGTTTCTGAAACAAAACCGCTACCTGCTGTAATTTCTTTCGAAACAGGATTATTACCTGCAAGACGTACGCTGTATGACAGAGAACCGAAGTCTGCAACATTCTGTACTACCCTACCGTTGCGCTTGATTATATATTCAACCTTACACATACGGTCGTAGTTACCGTTGGAGTAGATACGAGCCGTAGCTTCAACTGGGAAGTTAGGAGCGTACTTGTCGCTTGGCAATGGTTCGAAAACTAGACTTGGCAAAGCATCAGCAACAAATGTAACAGTAATATTGTGATCTTCACTAATATTATTTATTGTATATACATTGTTATTAACCTCTGCAGTAACATCGGTTATACCATCCATTACGCTTGCTATCGAATAGAACTGGTCTGGAGTTATTGTTATCTGAGCATTGTCGCCGCAAGTATATACTGGAGCGTCGAGTTCTGCGATACCGTGTTCACCAGCCGATACTGTAACAAGATAAGTATGTGATGAGAAAGCTACATTGATGTTCTTGTCTTCGCGAACATCAGCAATAGTATATACGCCATTGGTAGGAACGATAAGTTCACCATTAACAGTTACTCTTGAAACTTCGTCCTGGCAACCATCGATAAGGTTAATTCTGAACTTGTAGTCTTCGCCTTCCATAATGGAGTCGAGTCTTACTCTGTCTTCGTTAACGTTTACAAGATCAACAGTATTACCTTCTACAAGGCCATTGAAAGTGATTGCATACGAAGGAACAACGTTTACAACCTGAGTAAGAGAATCAATCATACTACCAGTTTCTGCATTGACAGCAATCCTATCATAGTATGTACGACCCAAACCGCAAACATTATCAACATGGTTGACTGTTTCAACTACAGTTTGTGCGCCTTCTGTTGCTTCATACAGTTTAACAACAACCTCGTAGGTTCCTGGCTGGTTAAATGTTGCATGGAAGCTAACCGGCCTATCACGCTGCAAGCATGGATAGTTGTCGAAGATACCTATTGAGAATGCGTTTATGTGGAAAGTTTGATTCTGAGTTGAACCTTCTGGCTGATATTCTACCTCCTGTTCAACAAAGCCCTGTCCTTCTGTAAGATCCATTGTAAAATCGTTGTAACCCTGTGCGAGGCGAACTGACAACGAAACTGTTCCGAATTCAGAAATGTTTCGAATAACTTCACCATTGCGTTTTACGGTATAACCGACCTTGCAGAGACGGTCGAAATCACCATGCGAATTTACTCGTGCAATTACGTCAGCCGGGAAACCAGGAGCATACTTGTCTTCTACATTCTCGAAAGTGATTGTCGGATGAGTCAATTGTTCGAATGTTACTGCAATGCTGTGATTTGCTGCGATATTTGTTATTGTATAAATACCACCTTCTACCAAATCGGTAACAGTAGTAGCAACACCATTAATTGTGTCGATAACAGTTGCTATTTCGTAATTATTATTCGGGGTAATAGTAACAACAGCATTGTCACCGCAGTTATAGAATGCGGCGTCAGCTTCAGCAATACCATTAGCACCTGCCGATACATTAACTAAATATGTATGAGTTGAGAAGAGGACATCAACAGTCTTATCTTCGCGAACATCAGCAATAGTATATACATCACCGTTAGGAACGATAACATTGCCATTAACAGTTACTCTTGAAACTTCGTCCTGGCAACCAGCTACAAGGTTAATTCTAAACTTGTAGTCTTCTCCTTCCATGATGGAGTCGAGTCTTACTCTGTCTTCGTTAACGTTTACAAGATCAACAGTATTACCTTCTACAAGGCCATTGAAAGTGATTGCGTACGAAGGAACAACGTTTATTGTCTGTGTTAATTCGTCAAGCAAACCATTTTGTACCGGTTCTGCATTGAAAGCAATCTTTTCTTCATGCGAATTTCCATCACAATCGTCAACCGTATGGATAGCGGTAACATACATTGGATCTGCAGTTGCTGCCCATAGTTTAACATTAACTTCATAAGTTCCTACTTCGTTGAATCTAGCGAGGAAGTTAATCGGTCTGTGGTGGCTGAGACAGTCGCTGTTGTCGAAGATACTTACTGTGAATGCATTGAGACGATATGTTGTCTCTTCGCCTCCCTCTGGCTGATAATCTACACTTTCTGATATGTAACCATGACCAGAAGCGAGGTCTTTTGTTATCATAGTAGTGCCTTCAAGACGTACTGTATATGAAACAGAACCAAATTCGGCAATGTCTTCTACAAGCTGACCATTGCGCGTGATTGTATATTCAACCATGCAGAGCTGGTCAAGAACATCAGTAGATCCTGATACTGCATGTGAATTGACACGTGCAATTACATCAGCCGGGAAACCTGGAGCATACTTGTCGGCAACCTCGTCGAATGAAATTGTAGGATGAGTCAATTCTGCAAATGTTACTACTACGTTATGGTTTGTTGTAACATTATTTATTGTATAGGTATTATTTACAATAGAATTCGTTACATCTACACTATTATCTGTTAATGTTGCAATAGCATAATTACGATTTGGTGTAATTGTAATTACTGCACTTTCGCCGCAGTCGATCGAATTCATTTCTGGAGAAATTGTACCATTGTCACCTTCTACAGCAGCAGTAACTACATATACCTGCGATGCGAAAGTTACATTTACGGTCTTATCCTCGCGAACATTTGCAATGGTATATTTTTCTCCTTCTGGATAAAGAGTATTTCCATCAACGATAACACTTGTTATACCGCTCTGGCAGTCCATTCTCGAAATGCTGAACACATAATCATCACCTTCCATTACGAGATAGTTGTTTTCATTTGTATGACCTTCGGCAGTAACAACATTTTCTGCTCCAAGACCTACAAAATTAACCGTATATGAAGGAACAACATTTATTGTCTGGCTGAGAGAAGTTATAAGCGAGCCCTTTCTTGCATTGAAAGCAATCATATCGTTATGTGCAACATGGTTGCAATCCTCATACGCATTGATATTAGTAACCTGGTATTCTGGATTGTCAACTACTGCATTATAAAGATATACTGTAACGGTATAAGTTCCAAGCTCGTCGAATGTCGCATGGAAATTGATAGGACGCGTTCTGTTGAGGCAAGTGTTGTTATCGAAAATACTTACCGAGAAGGCGTTAATTTCATACAAGTGACCGTTGTATGTAATAGTATCTCCAACAACACCAGAACCTGCAGTCAGATCCCTTGTAACAGTATTCGTTCCTGCAAGACGTACTGAGAACTGAACTGTTCCGTAGTTATTAATATTTGCAATAGGTTCGCCATTACGAGAAATCTCATATTCGACCATGCAAAGTCTGTCGTAGTCACCGTGCGAATTGATGCGAGCAATAGCATCAGCCGGGAAACCAGGAGCATACTTGTCAGCGATATCCTCAAATGAGATTGTCGGATCTTCATGTCTTGTGTATGTCGCTGCTATTGTGTGGTTAGCCTGAACATTTTCAATAGTATAGGTATTGTTAACCAATGAAGCTGTAACATCAACGCCATTGTCTGTAACCGTTTCTATTGCATAGTCGGCTGCAGGCGTAATAGTAACCTCTGCATTTTCACCACAGTTTACCGAAGCAGGAACTGATATATGGGAATCACCGCCATTACTAATTGTGTAAGTACTTGTCTCAAACACAACATTTACGGTCTTGTTCTCGCGAACGTTTGCAATTGTGTAATTGCCACCTGCGAAAGGAAGTTCTGCTCCGTCAACTTTAACACTGCTAATTGTACCAACACATGCTCCAGGATTAATGCTGAACACATAATCGTCACCCTGCATTACAAGATAATTGTTTTCGGATGTGCGACCTACAGCAGTAACAGTATTATCACCGAGACCTACAAAATTGATTTCATACGAAGGAACAACATTTACTATCTGGCTGAGAGAAGCGATAGGCTGTCCGTCCTTTCTTGCATTGAAAGCGACTTTGTCAACACCTGTCTCGCCTGTGCAAGTATTAGGATAGCTTGTTCCAAGTTCCGAAATCTGCATATCATTGTCAACTACAGCCTTGTACAAGTTTACAGTAACTTCGTATTCTCCAATTTCGGAGAAAGTGGCAAGGAAGTTTATCGGACGCCATCTGTTAAGGCAAGTACTATTGTCGAAGATACTTGCAGTGAAAGCGTTGATTTGATACAAGTGACCATTAAAGGTAACTGTATCGCCAACTATACCCGAACCATCAACAAGGTCCTTTGTATATAGGTTTTCACCGAACAAACGTACCGAAAGTCTTACCGTTCCGTAGTTTTCAATATTTGTGATAGGCTGACCGTTGCGGGTAACCTCGTATTCAACCATGCAAAGCTGGTCGAGGTAGCCGTGCGAATCGATTGTTGCCTCAACGTTAGCCGGGAAACCAGGAGCGTACTTATCTTCAACATGTCCGAATGCTATTGTCGGCATTGTACGTCTCGAGAAAGTTGCTCCAACGGTATGGTTGGCCTGAACGTTGCTTATTGTATAACTATTATTAGAGAATGCAACAGCGTTTCCATCAAGCGTAACAGTTTCCAACTGGTAGTCGCCATCCGGTTCAAACGTTATAACTGCATCAGCACCGCAGTTAACAGTTGCAGGAGCAACTATACGTCCGTTGGTTACAGCTGCTGTACTAATATTATAAGTACCAGTAAATTCTACTTTGATGTTTTTGTCGGATTGAACGTTTGCAATAGTGTATCTACCGCTTCCGTCGGCAACAAGAGCTGCGCCATCAACAGTAACACTAGCAACAGCGACCTGGCATCCAGTAGGGTTGATCTGGAACACATAGTCGTCGCCCTGCATTACTGAATTGAGTTGAGCTGGCGGGAAATAAGTAACCTCACTATTGTTGGCACTAAGTCCTTCGAAATTGATTGCGTACGACGGCACAACGTCAACTACGATTGTCTCTGTTGCAATTTTGCGAGGATTAGTACTAGTCAATGCAACTGCATCGTGGTGCAACACATCGCTGCCGAGGCAATTGAAAGTAGCCACTTCGAAATAATAATTAGCTACAGGATCGACCTCGTAAATTTCCACCTCGATAGTGTAGGTACCAATCTCATCAAAAGTAGCCTTGAATTCGATTGGACGACCTCTGTCCACACATTCATGCTCGAAGATACCGAGAGTGAACGATTCGACTACAACGCGGTTAGTTCCAGCATCATCCAGAGGAACCTCCTGCATAATATAGCCACTTCCTGTTGTAATCGAAGTCCAATCAGAATATGCGTCTTGACGCAAACGGACACGATATGAAACAGATCCGAAATCAGCGACATTTCCAATGACCCTGCCATCTTTCTTGATAGAGAATCCTACCTTGCAGTAAGAATCGATGTAGTCATTCGAAGCCACCCAAACATTTACGTTAGCGGGAAATCCCGGCGCGTACTTTCCTGCAAGCCCTGTATATGTTATCTCAGGCGTGGTTAGCGTCTGAGCCTTCAAGCAGAAGGACAACAGAGTTGCGAGACAAATCAAAATAAAACTTCTTCTCATAACATTTATTTGACAATTCCGAAGACACTTTTCGACAAAACGCATGCGGCCTTCGTTTACATGCTAATATTTGCTTTTAACTATATACGAATATAACTATTTACTAATTAATAATTTACAAAAATCTTACCTAATAAACATACACCTTTTTCCCCTCGATGTGCAACTTGCGCATCAGGTGGAAAAAACTTTGCAAAGAAAACATATTTTTCCATAAACAAAAAAAATATTAACAATAATATGTAAAAAAAATATTTCAACAAATTAACAATAGTATACAAACAGTCCAAATGGTAATAGATATAGAGATTCCTATATTTCTGATTTATAAGCAAAATCATCTCCACAGAAAAGCCTAATCCGCCTAGAAACAATTGAGGCGGCATGCCATAGCATGTCGCCTCAATCCACACAACATTAATAACTTCTACTTGTTTATCAGAACCTTCTGAATCAAAACGCCAGCTTCCGAATATATCCTCAGGTAGTACATACCAGGCTTTACATCGGACAGGCTTACGTCCTTGCCTTCTATCAAAGCGATGAAACGTCCGTTCGAATCATACAATTCTGCCTTATCGAACTCAGCGCCTACGATTTCGAAGTTTCCATCGTTTGGATTAGGAACGATGTTCCATTCGTATACATCGAACTCAGAAACCGACGATGGAGACATTTCAACATGTACCGAAATCGTATCTACCGACGAGCATCCGCTTGCGGTTGCTATATTCAGGTAATAATCGGCATCAAACGGAAGTACCAAAGTATCGCAGTAAATCGAAAGCGAATTTTCGGTACCGCCATTGCTCCAGAGGTATGATTCGTAGCCTTCGTTAGCCGAAATAATTATTGTGGTATCGGCATTTGTGAGAAGTACAGAATATGTTCTTTCCAATCCAGATACAGGAAGTGCACTTGCTACTGCCGTAACCTGGTCGGTGTAATGACATCCTGCAACATCGGCCTCTACCGTGTAAGTTCCAGCAACACCTATTTCGTTGTTTGCACCAACTTCTGAGTTGCCCCATACAACGTTGGTTGCGCCTTCAACAAGCGTAACTGTTACTGTTGAGCCTTCGCAGAAAGTTACAGTTTCATCTGCAATGAGGTTTACATATTCAGGTTCGGTTACTGTTACAGCCGTAGTTGCCGAACATCCATTATTATCGACAACTGTTACACTATAATCACCAGCAACAATGTTGGAGATATTTTGAGCTGTTCCCTGGTTGCTCCATGAGTAAGAATAAGGAGCAACACCACCATTGACGTGAGCCACAGCCATTGTTGTTCCACCGTTGCAGCTGATTGTTCCAACGATTATTGATGCGGTGAGTGCCGCAGGTTCTTCAATTGTTGTTGACGCCATTGCAGTACAACCGTTTGCATCGGTAACTATTACGCTATATTCACCTGCAGTAGCATTAATATTCTGTGCGGTTTCGTTGTTACTCCATGCTAAAGCGTAAGGAGTTGTACCACCGGTAACGTTAGCCTCGACAGCTGTTGTTCCGCCGTTGCAGTTGATTGTTCCTGCATTGATTGAAACACTGAGCATTGCGGGTTCGGTTACTACAGCGGTAGCCATTGCAGTACAACCATTGCCATCGGTAACTGTCACATTGTAGCTACCTGGAACTACGTCGGAAATGCTCTGAGTAGTTGCCTGATTGCTCCAAGCGAAAGCGTATGGTGCTACACCACCAGCGACAACAGCCTCTGCCGTTGCAGTAGTGCCGTTGCAACCGATAGTTCCAGCATTTATAGTAACTGTGAGAGCAGCTGGCTCGGAAATTGTTGTGTTTGCGATTGCTGTACATCCGCTGTTATCAGTTACAGTTACGATGTAGTTGCCAGCAACTACGTTTGTAAGCACTGATGCTACTTCTCCGCTGCCCCATGCGAAAGCGTATGGTTCAACTCCACCATTTGCAGTTGCCTCAATTGTTGTTGTTCCGCCATTGCAGAGGATTGTGCCAGCATTGAGCGATACTGAGAGGGCTTCAGGTTCGGTAAGGATTACACTTGCAGATGCTGTACATCTATTATTGTCGGTAACTGTTACAATATAGTCGCCTACACCAGCCTCGATTGATGCTGTAGCTTCGCCGTTGTTCCATGCATAAGCGTATGGTTCAACTCCACCGTTTGCTGTTGCCTCAACATTTGCGGTTCCGCCATTGCAGTTGATTGTGCCAGCATTGATAGTAACTGCGAGTGCTGCAGGTTCTTCAATATTTGCTGATGCTGCAATTGTACAGTTATGGGCATCGGTTACAACTACGTTGTATTCTCCTGCTGTTGCTTCAATGCTCTGGGCTGCTGCATTGTTGTTCCATGCAAATGCGTATGGTTCAGTTCCACCGCTTACATTAGCAATTGCTGTTGTCGTTCCGCCATGGCAGTTGATTGCTTCTGCATTGATTTCGGCAGAAAGGGCTGCGGGTTCTTCAATTGTTGTAGTAGCTGTTACAATACATCCGTTACCATCGGTAACTGTTAGGTTGTAGCTACCTGCGGCTACATCGATGCTCTGTGTTGTTGCATTGTTGTTCCATGCATATGCGTATGGTGCAACTCCACCATTTGCTACGGCTTCAACAGTAGTTGTACCGCCGTTACAGTTGATTGTTCCTGCATTGACAGCAACTGTCAATTCTGGAGCTATTGTTGCGACAACCTGGTCATTGTAGCGGCAACCATTGTAATCGGCAGATACCGTATATGTTCCAGCTTCGCTGATTTCGAGTGTATTCTGGTTGAGTTCAGGATTGTTGTTCCAAACTGCATTGATTGCTGTTGCCGGCAAGTTCAACATTGCAGTTGAACCATAGCAAATAACTACAGATTCCTCTGGAATCAGGTTGTAGTTCTGAGTTTCTATTGCAACAATCTCGTCGGTATAATGGCAACCATCAACATCTGCTTCAACAGTATAAGTACCAAGTTCAGAAACCACGAGTGTAGTTTCGTTGAGCGAAGGATCATTGTTCCAAACAATATTGGTTGCATTATTTACTGTAAGTTCCAATGTTTGGGATGTGCCGTAGCAGAACTGAATATTGTCAAACTGCAAGAGGTTTACGTTTTCGCTCTGGTTTGCAACAATCTGGTCGGTGTAGGTACATCCGTCAACCTTAGCCGATACTGAATAAGTTCCGCCTTGGTTGATTACGAAAGTCTGACCGTTGTTTGCAGCGTCGTTGTTCCAAACAATGTCGGTTGCATTGTTGAGTGCAAGTGCAAGGGTTTGGGTTGTGCCGTAGCAGAAGTCTACAGTTTCGTCTGCAATCAAGTTAACGTTTCCGCTCTGGGTTGCAACTATCTGGTCGGTGAAGGTACATCCATCAACCTTAGCCGATACAGGATATGTTCCGCTCTGGTTGATTACGAAAGTCTGGCCGTTGTTTGCTGCGTCGTTGTTCCAAACGATGTCGGTTGCATTGTTGACTGTAAGTTCCAATGTTTCGGTTGTGCCGTAGCAGAAGTTTACTGTCTCGTCTGCAATCAGGTTAACGTTTTCGCTCTGGGTTGCTACAATCTGGTCGGTGTAAGTACATCCGTCAACCTTGGCCGATACTGGATAAGTTCCGCTCTGGTTGATTACGAAAGTCTGAGCATTGTTTGCAGCGTCGTTGTTCCAAACGATGTCGGTTGCATTGTTGACTGCAAGTTCCAACGTTTCGGTTGTGCCGTAGCAGAAGTTTACTGTTTCGTCAGCAATGAGGTTAACATTTTCTGTCTGTGTTGCTACAATCTGATCGGTGTAGATACATCCGCCAACCTTGGCCGATACTGGATAAGTTCCGCCCTGGTTTATTACGAAGGTCTGACCATTATTTGCAGCGTCGTTGTTCCAAACGATGTCGGTTGCATTGTTGACTGCAAGTGCGAGAGTTTCTGTTGTACCGTAGCAGAAGTTTACCGTTTCGTCAGCAATGAGGTTAACGCTTTCGCTCTGAGTTGCAGTTATCTGATCGGTGTAGGTACATCCGTCAACCTTGGCTGTTATATTATATGTACCGCTCTGGTTGATTACGAAAGTCTGGCCGTTGTTTGCTGCATCGTTGTTCCAAACGATGTCGGTTGCATTGTTGACCGCAAGGGCAAGAGTTTCGGTTGTGCCGTAGCAGAAGTTTACTGTTTCGTCAGCAATCAGGTTAACGTTTTCGCTCTGGGTTGCTACTATCTGATCGGAGAAATTACAACCGCCAACATTTGCCGACACAGTGTATGTACCACCTTCGTTAATCACGAAAGTCTGACCGTTGTTTGCTGGATTGTTGTTCCAAACGATATTGGTTGCATTGTTTACTGCAAGTTCCAATGTTTCGGTTGTACCGTAGCAGAAGTTTACAGTTTCGTCGGCAATCAAGTTGACATTTTCGAACTGGGTTGCTACGATCTGGTCGGTATAGGTACATCCGTCAACCTTAGCCGATACAGTATAAGTTCCGCCCTGGTTGATTACGAAAGTCTGACCGTTGTTTGCAGCGTTGTTGTTCCAAACGATGTCGGTTGCATTGTTGACTGCAAGTGCGAGGGTTTGAGTTGCGCCATAGCAGAAACTTACAGTTTCGTCGGCAATGAGGTTGACGTTCTCGCCCTGGGTTGCAACAACCTGATCGGTGAAATGGCAACCGTTTACATCAGCGGCAACAGTGTAAGTTCCGCTTTCGCTAATAGTATAGGTTTGACCGTTGTTGGCAGCATCACCGTTCCATACTATGTTGGTTGCATTGTTTACTGTCAAAGCAAGCGTTTCGGTTGCTCCGTAGCAGAAGCTAACAGGATCGTCAGCCAACAGATTGACTGCTGGAGAATTCTGAACATTGAACGAATGAGCAGCATTACAACCGTTAGAAGTCATTGTAACAGTATATGTACCAGGATTTGTTACATTAAGAGTTTGACCTGTTGCACCGGTTGACCATACGTATGTAGCACCTGCAGGCATAGTAAGGTCGAGAGAACTATTGGGGCAAATGTACTGATCAGCAGCAAGAGTAACTTCAGGCATAGGCGGTATTGTTATCACTGCGTCATTAGTCTGGCGAGTTGCACGGCCATCGTTAAGTAGGCAGTAGTATGTACCAGCCTCGGTAGCATTGTACGTAGCTGCAGTTGCACCACTTATAGCAGCACCATCCTTGTACCACTGGTAAGTTATACCCGACTGGTTTGTACGTGCCGTAACCGACAAGGTCTTGCTTCCACCCATACATATTTCTCCTCCAATAGGCTGTACGTCAATAATAGTAGAAACAATGTTAATATACACATCCCTTTCATACACTATAGCCTTTTGTGTACAACTACTATTATAATAATCATAATGCAATGCACTACCACAACAAGTTGCGCCATTAGCCGTAAAACTTGCGTTTGCACCAGTCATAGACACTAGCCAATTATCTGCTATTCTACTTCCTGCATCCGTACATGTCTTTATTGTAAAATGGAGCTTATATAAACCATATTGATTCTGATTCATTTTATAAATGAACTCAATCGGACGATTTCGACCTGTACAATAATTATCGAAAATACCTAATGTAACAGCATTACAACTCATGCCCAACATTGAAAAACCTATAGTTCCAGAGCCATTTGATATAGTTTGAGTTGTATAATTATCACTGTATGTCCTAACCTTATATTTAAGAGAACCAACATTTGATATAGTACTAACAGACTGTCCGTCTTTATAAACATTGTAATTTACAGCACACAATGTATCAAGAAGACCATTAGAATAAAGACGTGCAGTACATTTGCTTTCTACCTGCGGAAACTGTTCAAGAATAATATCGTCAATACTTTCAGACTCATCACTACTCTTAAAAAAATGTATTTCAGGTTTATTGCACGTAACCGCACGATCTTCTTCCTCGATTAGACGATTCTGCTCAGTGTCTCCACACAAAAACCAATTATACGAATCGAAATTGAGAGTCGGTTCCTCCTGCGCCACCGCGCCCAAAGGCAATGCTATCGCCAGCACGAGAAGATTTAAAATTAGGGTTGTAAATTTTCTCATAAATTTTTGTTTTTAATTATTTCATTTCAAATGATCATCAAAGTAACGTGTTATTGTCCGCATTAGGTGAACGCGGTCGAGTCCGCGCACGTTGTGTTCGTGGTTGGGGTAAACAAAGTAATCGACAAGCACCTTGTTCTCGATGCACTTGTTGAGGAACTGCAAGCTGTGCTGCCAAACAACTACCGGGTCGATGCAACCATGAATAATCATGAGGCGACCTTTGAGCTTGTCGGTCTTGTTGAGCAGACTAGCCTTTTCGTAACCTTCGGGATTTTCCTGCGGGGTGTCCATATAGCGTTCGCCATACATCACCTCGTAGTACTTCCAGTCGATAACTGGTCCGCCAGCAACACCAACCTTGAAGATGTCGGCGCAGTCGGTCATGAGGGTGGTTGTCATAAAACCGCCGAAGCTCCATCCGTGCACGCCAAGCCTGTCCATATCGACATAGCCCAGCGAGCGCAGGAAATCGACTCCTGTAAGCTGGTCACGTGTTTCTACTGTACCTAGCTGACGGTGAATGATGCTTTCGAACTCGAAGCCACGGTTGGCAGATCCGCGGTTGTCGAGGGTAAACATCACATAACCTTCCTGTGCCATATACATATCCCATCCCGAAGCACCACCGAAACGTGTATTGGTAATCATCTGTGCATGAGGTCCACCATAAACATACACGATTGCAGGGTATTTCTTGTTCGGGTCGAAGTCGGGCGGTGTGATAAGACGATAGTAAAGGTCGGTCTTTCCGTCATCGGCCTTGAGTGTAGCAACTTTTACTGTCGGCAATTTAAAATTGGCAAGAGGATTTTCGGCCGTCAGCAAGGTAGAGAGTTTCTTTCCGTTTGAGGTCTGGTACAATACGTATTCGCGAGGAACAGTCATCGACTCGTATGAATCGATAAAATATTCGCCGTCGTTCGACAAAATAGCATCGTGCGAACCGCTGTTTACAGAAATAAGAGTCATATTGCCCGAAGCGATATTAACCTTATATATTGTGAAGTCGATTGGAGTTTCCTTGTTTGCCTTGATGATAAGGTCCTGGTTCTTGTTTGCGAAACCGCAGATTTCCTGAACTTCGAAGTCGCCCTTGGTGATTTGCGAAATCTGAGTGCCATCTATATTATATAGGTATAGGTGCCAGAAACCGTCCTTGCGCGACCAATAGATGAACTTTGTGGGGTCGTTGGGGAGGAAAGTGAGCGGATGCTGCGGCTCCACATAGCGGTCGTTGCGCTCCTCGAAGAGAAGTTTTTCAAACTTTCCGCTGCTTGCATTGTAACGCTGCATCTGCAAATGGTTCTGCTCACGGTTGAGTACACCAACATAAATAGACTTCTCGTCTGGACTCCAAGTCACCATAGTAAGGAACTGGTCCTTTGGTCCGTCGATATCGAGGTAGGTTATCTTTTTGCTGCGCATGTTGAACACGCCGATAGTAACTTCTTCGCTGTCCATGCCGGCCATGCAGTACTTTTCGGGTTTCACCTTAGCCACGCGCTCGTTGACATCTACGATAGGATAATCGGAAACCTTGCTATTGTCTTTGCGGTAGAAAGCGAGGTAGCTGCCTTTGGGCGACCAGAAAATACCGCCGTCGATACCGAACTCGTTGCGGTGAACAGTCTGACCATAGACAATGTTGGAATCTTTTTCGTCGCTAACCTTAACAACCTTGCCGTCGGTGCAGACGAGCAGATTATTATCTATGGTATATGCAAAGCTTGAATTTGCGGCGCAGTAGGTTGCATTCTCTACATCCTCGTCGCACTTGGCAGAAGATTTGATCTTCTTCTTTGCCACGTCGAACACGCAAACAGCATTGCCCACGTGGATTTCCATTTCGTTTTTCGAAAGCCAAGTATAATCAGGGTAAGACCTCGACGGAGCGATGTCGTTCTTCTTAAGTTCTGTTACAATATCCTCAAGAGTCAACAAAGTTGACGATTTTTTCTGATCGAAAGAAAATTCGACAAGATTACGACCATCCCACTTAGTACAAGTTTTTGTATCGGGACGAATCTGCAAGCCATAAATCATCTCTGGATAATATTCACGCCACACACCGATAACAGCGTCATCGATGGTAAGGTTTTTGGTCTGTGCATTTACGAATAAAGGCGACAAACACACTATCGCGAATAACGCGAATACAAATCTTCTAATCATATTTTTATAAGTCAACTTAAGCGGGGCAAAATTAGCTAAACATAAATAGATAAGCAAGACATTTTTTTGTTTTTTTTCATGCAGTTTGTAGAAGAGAAGAAAAGGCAAACAGCTTAACAGGCTAAAAGGCCAAAAGCCTAACAGGAGAAAAGGCTGTTACGCTGTAAAGCTGTTAGCCCACAAAAAAATATTTTCAACAATCCATTGTTAATTAAAATAAACCCATTATCTTTGCAGCGATTGTTTTTGAGTAAGAGTTTTGTGTATGGGTATTGCTTGATGCCCATATATTTTTTTAGTACAACGCGAAATGAAAGCAACAATACGCATAATACTGGCAATCGCAATAATATTCGCATCGATCGTTGCGAACGCACAGAACAATGCAGACTCACTACGGATACACTTCCCAAATGCAGAAACAAGCATAATTCCACCCAAACATTTCGAACACGACAGCCTGACGAATCGACTTGTTCACCCCGGCACAATGTCGCAAATACAAGTTGCCAAAGTGGCAAACAGGCCATACAAGAAAATTGCAGCCGCAATAACAAAGGACTACATGGCGTCGCAAGGCTTCGAACTACTCGACAAGCAGGAATGCAAGATGTCATCGGGCGAAGATGCTATAATTATCAGAAGCAGGTTCCTATCGCACGACGAAAACGGCAACGAATTGTATTTCATACGGCTGATGTTATTTACAGGCATAGCCAACACAATATGGATTACCGCAGATTTTCCAGAGTGCATAAGCAAGCAGATAGAGGAAGCGATAACGAAAAGCATGAAGTCAGTTAATAGTTAAGAGTTGAAAGTTAAAAGTTAAAAGTTGAAAGTCTGTAGAGTCGTTGCGCGCAACGAAAAAATAAAAAGCAAAAAAAACACAACATTAATCACTGACAGTCAATAGCATACCTTGCAATACAGCAAAAACCGAATAAAAAATTAACATTTTTTTTATAATTTCATTGCATGTAAGAAAATTCTTATTAAATTTGCATTTGGGAGTAATGTCCTTAATTTGTTAGACTATGAGTAAAGAGTTTGTAAGAAAGATTATAGTAGCCGTATCTGTAATGATGCTGTTTAGCAGTGCGTTACTAGCACAGCAGCTACCTCTGTACAGCCAGTACATGATGAACGACTTCTACATAAACCCCGCTATTGCTGGTACAAAAGATTACGCCCCAATCGTACTTGGCGTACACAAACAATGGGTAGGCATGAAAGAAGCTCCATCTACACAAACGGTATCCGGACACACATCACTATACCACCGCACCATGGGTCTCGGCGGTATACTTTTCCACGACAAGTACGGACCATCGAGTGAAATCGGCTTCATTGCTGCATACTCCTACATTTTCCAGATTACCAGACACGACAAGATATCGTTAGGTCTTGCAGGCCAGTGCTACCAGTACAAGCTCGACCAGAGAAACTTCGACCCGACCTGGTACGACGACCCGTCGCTCACCTACCTCATCGAAAAGACCGTTATTCCAGATGCAACATTTGGTGTTTACGCATACGGCAAGCACTACTATGCCAGCTTGACTGCCGCCAATCTTTTCCAGTCGAAGATGAAAGTCAACCAGCACATTAAGGAAAACAAAATGGTTAGACACTATTTCCTGTTTGGTGGATACCGCTTCGTTTTCGAAGGCAAGAAAGGCAAGAAATCGCCAGACTTCGAACTTGAACCTTCTATAATGGTAAAGACGACAGAGCTTACTTTGCCACAGGTCGACATCAACCTCAAGTTCTTCATCAAGCAGGACTACTGGTTCGGCATTTCGGTTCGTCCAGGCGACTCGTTCATAGCTAACGTAGGTGTCAAGTACAAAATTTATTACTTCGGATATGCTTATGATATCACATTCAGCGACCTATCGAATTACACATGGGGTTCTCAGGAATTTATCTTCGGTGTTAACATAGGCGAAAATACTCATAAGCACCGTAGCTTCTTCTAAACAAGCTTTTTCATAATAAAGGTTTTAATATTTACAGGAAAGGGACATTCGTTTGAATGTCCCTTTTTATGTGTTTATGCGCTATCGAATCAGATGCTGAAACAAGTTCAGCATGACTGGGAAAGAGAGTGTGATTGCGACAGATGCAGAAACAAGTTCAGCATGACTGTGAAGAGGGAATAACAGTAACGGATGCAGAAACAAGTTCAGCATGACAATTCGGCAATATGCATAACGATTACTATCGTTTTAACAATTACTTGTCGAGCTGATTGATAATGTTTTGTATATAATCGAGAATCTCCTCCTGCCCTTGCTTACTCACTGCAGAACTGACAAGCATGTCGGGAAGGCTCTCCCACATCTGCAACAAGTGCTGCTTGTAAGCCTCTACCTTGGCGGCCAATACATTGACACCAATCTTGTCGGCCTTGGTGAATATTATCGTAAACGGAACCCTGCTTGCTCCAAGCCAGTTGATAAACTCGACATCGATAGCCTGAGGCTCAAGCCTGCAGTCGACAAGGACAAAAAGGTTCACAAGATTCTGACGGTTAAGGATATATCCGTCAATCATATTCTTAAACACGGCACGCTGCGCCTTCGACACCTTTGCATATCCGTAACCCGGCAAATCGACCAGATACCACGAGCCGTTTATCACGAAATGGTTTATCTTCTGTGTCTTGCCAGGACTTGCCGAAGTCTTCGCGAGCTTAGAGTTTGAGGTTAACATATTTATGAGCGACGACTTGCCAACATTAGACCTTCCAATGAAAGCAAATTCAGGCTTATCGGGCTTTGGACAGCGGCGATAGTCGTCGTTAGACATCAAATATTCTGCACTTTTTATCAGCATAACAAAAAAAGTTGAAAATTGAAAGTTGAAAGTTGAAAGTTAAAAGTTAATTAGGCTTTCCACGGCATTAAATAGCTGCTCACCAGTAATAGGTTTTGCAACTATATTCATATTCCTGTCGACAATGAACATCGAAGGCGTAGCATACACGGCATAGTCGGTAACGACACGTCCCTCCCATCCCAGCAGGTCGGATGCCACCTTGAACGAAATGCCATTGTCCTTCACATACTTCTTGATTTCGGACTCATCCTCGTCGATGCTTATTGCAACAATATCGACATCGGCACGCTTGAAGAGCGAAATTGCCTCGTTGATGCGAGGAATTTCCTCCTTACAGTTTTCACACCATGTCGCCCAGAAAAGCACCAGGGTGTATTTCGATTTCATCTGCGAAAGCACAACATCTTCTCCCTCAATGGTTTCAATCTCGAAATCGGGAGCCTTGGCACCAATGCGAAGGTCTGTATAGCTTTTAACCCTAGTCTTAAGGTTGCCCTCTGCCGAACATGAATTCCCATACACAGTGCTAAGCTCATAAAGGTAATCATAGCGTTCCATCACTTCGAAACCAGTGAGCATATAGTCGAAAATGCAAGAAAACACTTCCTGATTTCCTGTCTTCAGATAATCAAGTATCTCGTGTGCAGCATTCAGATATTCGGAAGGCTCGTACTTTTTTAGGTACGACACTACAAAATGATGGTAGGCATTGGAGTTTATCAGGTCGGGGTCGTCCATCGGGAAGTTGCGGGCAAGATATGCCATTTTCCTGTCGACAGGTTCCGATATATTCATGTTTATTTCCCTGAAATACGACAGATAGCGGCTTGCAAAAGTTCCGTTCTTCATTCGTATAGCCTTGGCAAGGCAGTCGCTCTTTATGCCACGCTCCTTTGCCAGTTCCTTTTCGGCTGCAGTCAAGAATTTTCCGTCGGGATAAATCTTTACAAGTTCACCAAGTATACCTATTTTATATTCTGAAAGTTCTGTCGGTGCAACATAAGCATACAACTGCTGATTCTCGACCGACTCGATAATCTTCATCGATGATTTCATGTTGTGGATATTGGTTTCGAGACGAATGTCCTCGCCGTTGTATATCACGTCGAAATAGTCCTTGTTGTCGGCATGTATACGATACAACCCGACTTCCTTGCCTGCAAAGTTGAACATAAACTCGCCATTAGCCGATGTTGTCAGAGTTGCAACGACCTTGCTCTCGTCGCCAAACTGCTCGCACACATAAAGGCGTCCGAACGAATATCCGACAATCTTGCCATTGAGTACCCCCTGCGACATCAGCAGTTGTGCCAACAGCATAAAAATCAACGAAATGAAGAATGTTTTTTTCATAAAAAAAAAAGAAAAAAGGAGACTATAATCTATACAGTCTCCTTATTATTGATAGTACTAATTACTTTGCACAAGTTTCGCAATAAACCTTCTTAGCCTTTGTATTTACAAAAGTCTGCTGTGAAAGCTTATCGGACTGGAACAAATCGCAGAAGAACTTAGGATCCATCTGTTTCAGGCGTTCCAAAGCTACGACGAACTTGTTAGAATGAATCTTGTATTCAACCTTAGAGCAAACTGTTACATAAGTGCTTATGTAAACCAGCGGAACTCTTTCGTCCTCGATCCATGGTTCGAGCAGGTGAATTGCATATTCGTAGTCGGAGTGGTTGATGAAGATGCTGGCGAACTTAAGTGAGTTTTCCCAGGTGAGCTTGTCGAACTTGATGATTTCCTTCATCTTTTCGAGGCACTTTACTACTGTCGGGTGGTCGTAACCGCACGAATCCTTGTAGATATCCATTACCTGATACTGAAGTTCGATATTCAGCATATCAACCAAATCTACATTGATAGGAGTATTGTATAACTTGTCTACTCTAGCCTGAAGCTTTTCAACGTACGACTCGTTCGAGAGGTCGTTTACAGAGATTTCGCAAAGAACATCGTTGTAGTCTACATAGTTGTTTGATGCGTCCTGCTGGTTGAGCTGGTCTACCCTGTCGCGGTAGTCCTCGTCGAGAGGATCGCTGTAGATGAACTGGGTTAACCATACCTTATTCATATTAAGGCCTACATAGTCGTAACCTTCTGGAATGTTCATTCCGGCAACAGCCTGGTCGTTGTAGCGTCCCGAAACTACCTGCTTGAGGATGTACTTCTGGATTGACAAAGCGAGGTCGAGCTGCTTTGCTTCAACAGCCTTATTGAACTGCTTGAGGACAAACTTCTGTTCCTTCATTGCATCGCGAAGGTCGTAAGTGATATCCATTGTAATGTCGGCATAACGGGTCTGCTTCAAGTAAGGCTCGAGTTTCTTCTGGTTCGAATTAACATAGCTAATTGCCGAATTCATATCCATATCGCACAGACTTTCGAAAGAAGTACCTCTTACTGCATCCTGCAAATCCTTGAGGTTAGCGGCTGTTTCGATAGAATCAACAATGCTTGCGTTCTGGTTCTTTTCGAGAGCCTTTACAATGTTTTCGGCACGTTTCTTCTGCAACTGAGCGTTGGTTGCCTGCGAACCTTCGAGCGAAGAGAACGCACGGATGAAAATCTTGTCGATGAAGAAGTCCGGCTCATCCAAAGCTGCGATTACGTCACGCATTTCTTCGGGCTTGTAGTCTGACTTACCCTGTTCGAACATAAGCTTGAATGTAAGTCTTTCCTTTATTGCCTTTGGCGAATATTCCTTCATGCCGCTAGCAAGAACAGTATCGGGAAGCAAACCGATCTTCGGAACGAAGTCGTAGATTTTCTTGTCGACATACGATCTTGGGATGTTAGCACAAACCGACTTTTCCTTAATTACCATAAGGTTCATTTCAACATCGTTAGGATTCAATGCAGGCGGGAACAAACCGAGAACAACCTCGAGCTTCGAAACTTTGTTTCTGCGGCCTTCGCCAGGAGCAAGGTTCTTCTTGTAAATCTTCTTCGACCATACTCTCTTGGTCATGTAGCCTATGTTGTTGCGCGAATAGTCGGCATAGTTTTCTTCGCCGCACTTGAACTGCTCGGGCTGAATAATATCGACAGCCAAAGCATCCTTCGAACCCTTCATGAAGCGTTTGAACTTCTTGAGGTCGTTGTACTTGAAAACGATTTCACCGTTGTCGTTGACCGAAAGACCCGACTGGAGGTCCCACATGTTAGGCATCTTGCGGTAAACCTTCTTGCAGACCTTCTCGTCGTAAGGCTTCAAGCCGTACTTCTTGGTTGTAACCGGCACTGTAAGCAAAGCAGTTGGTGTGCTCTTGGTGTCGATTCTCAACGGAGTTATTGATGCGTAGTTACCAACGAACATCGAAACGAAAATTTTCTTATCGGCGACCTTAGCGCCAACGCCTGCGAAGAAATACTTCTGACCTGCCAGAATCTTCTGTGGCTTACCTGCGCCCCAGCGCGAAACGAGCTGCGAAGCTATGTCGTCGTAGGTAATAAACTCGTTCGAAACTTTAATTGTAATTTTTCCAGCCACCTCGGCGCCAATGCCTGTACCGCCAGCGTCAACTAGATATCTCTTGAAGTCGTCGGTCTTGGTGTCCTGCTTTGCTACCATGTACTCTACATGTGCCTTTGCAGGAGAAACGAAAAATTCATTTTGTTCAAAACCCTCAAGGCCAAGTGAATCGAGGTATTCGTTTACCCTATTAATCAGGACTTTTTCAAACAGTTTCTCCTTAAAGTTTGATGGATTAACCTTGTCGGTACTGTACACTCCGTCCTCCATAAATTTTTCCTGAGCGAAAACATTGCTAGTCAAGCAAGTAATAAGCAATGCGGAAGACAACAAAATAAAAAGTCTTTTCATTTGGAACATATTTTATCAGTTAATATTATTTTTGCCGAAAGTACAATTTTTTCACGAAATAGCGGCAAAAAATTTTAACACTCTTTTAAACAATTTCACGCGATGGACGAGATTAGGATTGACAAATATTTATGGACGGTAAGAATCTATAAGACAAGAAGTTTAGCCACCGAAGAGTGCAAAAAAGGTCGCGTACTTATTAACAATTGCGAGGTCAAACCGTCGCGAATTGTTAAAATCAACGAACGGATCGACGTAAAATGTCCTCCAATAATCAGAAGTTTTATCGTCACAGGCATTTCTCAGAACAGGGTTTCGGCAAGCATAGCCCGGACACTCGTCGAAGAGATTACTCCGCAGTCGGAACTCGACAAGCTGAAGATGATGAGCAACACCTTCGAGAAGCGCGACAGAGGCGCTGGCCGTCCTACAAAGAAAGAACGCAGACTAATTGAAAAATTCAGGGAATTATGATAATTGCAGAACTAAAAAAGAAAGAAAATATCGTAGAATACATATTGTATATCAGACAGTTGATGGACATTATGCGAGTCAACGGCATGGACATGCACAAAATCGACGAACTGCTGGTATCGAAATTCGAAGTCAGCGAAAAGGAAAAGCTGAAAATCCACAACTGGTACCAGAACCTCATCGACAGAATGCACGACGAAGGTGCAACCGAACACGGCGACATAAAGGAAATCAAGGACTTGATGGAACTATTGAACAAAATTCACCTTGCACTTCTCAACGACAAGGACGAATACCGCCATCACGAGCTGTACAACTGGGCCAAGCCAAACATCGACGAGTACAAACGACTGTCGAGAAGCCAGTCGGACAACGAAATCGAGATTTGCATAAATGCCATGCACGCACTGCTCCTACTGAAACTGCAAGGAAAGGACATCTCGGAAGAAACCGCACAGGCAATGCAGACCTTCGGATCGCTACTTGCAAACGTGGCGGACGTATATAAGAAAATGTACAATGAATAATTAAAAAGAGTCGCTGCACGCAACGACTCTACAGACTTTTAACTTTTAACTATTAACTATTAACTGAACCACGTTTTCAACGTGGTGCGTATGCGGGAACATGTCAACCGGCTGAATGGCCGTAACCTTGTACATGTCCGACAAAATGGCTACATCGCGTGCCTGCGTGGCAGGATTGCAACTTACATACACAATCTTACGCGGAGCTACTTTCTTGATGACGTTGAGCACATTCTCGTGCACACCAGCACGCGGCGGGTCGAGGATAACGGTATCTGGACGTCCGTTCTCGGCGACAAAAGCCTCGGTCATAACGTCCTTCATATCACCAACATAGAAAATAGTATTGCTAATGTTGTTCGTTTCCGAATTTATCCTTGCATCGGCAATGGCCTCGGGCACAGACTCTATGCCGACAACCTTGCGGCAATGACGAGCCACGAAATTCGCAATCGTACCAGTACCCGTGTATAGGTCGTACACTATTTCGTCTTCACCGACATTGGCATACTCTACGGCCTGGCGGTACAATTTAAGAGTCTGTTCTGTATTGGTCTGGAAGAACGACTTTGCATTTATCTTGAACTTCAGCCCATCGAGATCCTCGTAGATAAAGTCGCGGCCTTTCCAGCAAACCACATCGAGGTCGTAAATGGTATCGTTAAACTTTTCGTTTACAACATATTGCAGCGATGTCAAATCGGGGAAAGCCTCGTCAACCTGTTTCATGAGCGGTTCTATCAGCGACTTGTCGTCCTTGGCGAACACCACCACAGCCATAGTCTCCCCTATCGTCGAAGTGCGCACCATAAGGTTTCGCATCATGCCTTCGTGAGTACGGCAGTTGTAGTAATTGTATCCGTCGCGGCGTGTAAATTCGCGCAGCCAGTTGCGCAGTTCGTTCGACGGACTGCGTTGCAGCCAGCACTTGTCAATATCGATAACCCTGTCGAACATTCCCTGCACATGAAAGCCAAGCCCCTCGGCGTCACGGCTTTGCTTGTCGACTTCCACATCGGCCGAATCGAACCAGCGACGGTCCGAGAACGTATATTCGAGCTTGTTGCGGTAGAACTCGGTATTGTCTGCACCTATTATATTATTAACGGGTACATCGCTTACTCCGCCTATGCGAGCGAACTGGTCACAAACCTGCTTGTGCTTGTAGTAAAGTTGTTTCTCGTACGGCAGCATCTGCCACTTGCATCCGCCACACTTTCCGAAATGACGGCAAAAAGGCTCGACACGGTCTGGCGACGGCTTCACAATTTCGAGGAGTTTCGACTCCGAATAATTCTTGCGCTTGCGTGTCAGCATCACGTTTACCACATCACCAGGGACAACTCCCGCGACAAAAATCACATAATTCTCGTGACGTCCCACTGCCACGCCCTCGGCGGCCACAGCCGTAATCTCAAGGTTCTCTACTATTTCGTTTTTTTTCTTCGACACTTTATATTAGCCTATGTTTGATATCTTTTGAAGCTGGTCAAGATTAAGCACTTTTATTTTTCGGCCGTCGAGACTGATTACCCCTTCGCTGGCGAAAGTCGACAGTGTACGGATAGCATTGCTGGTGGTCATGTTGCTGAGATTAGCAATGTTGTCGCGCGAAAACTGTGCCTTCAGCGTAACTCCGTCGTCGCAGAATCCGTAGGTGTCAATAAGGCAAAGCAGAGCTTCGGCCAGACGTCCGCGAATGTGTTTCTGCGTAAGGTTCACCGTACGGGCGTTCGATACACCAAGTTCTGTTGCCAGCGACTTCAGGATTGCGAATGTGAGGTTCGGGTCGTTCTTCATGACGTAGAAGAGAGCTGTCTTCTCGATAATGCATGCCACCGACGGCTCCATAGCCACCGCCGAAGCGTGATAGTTTTCGCCAGCGAACAATGCACGGTAACCGATAAAACCGCATGGGCGCGACAAACGGACAATCTGTTCACGTCCGCCGGCACCTTTCTTTATTATCTTTACCTTGCCGTCCGAAAGGCTTATCAGACCGCTGGGCGTCGAAGCATCGACAAAAACCATTTCGCCCTTGCGGTACGACTTACAAACCGTATGTTCACGAAGAAAGTCCTTCGCCTCCTTCGATATGCAGTTGAAAATCGACTCGGGCGAATAAAAAAGCTTATCCTTTGCAATTTGCTCTATATCCATGGCGTTGTATTTTTTCGCAAAGATAAGTCATTTATTTATAATACTGAAGCACATAAAGAAATTAGTTTACTAACACCGCAAAATAGGATTTTGATAAAAAAAAATTGAAAAATTATTTGGTCGTTTCATAAAAAGGGGATAACTTCGCCAAGTTAATTTTAAATTTTTAGAACGATGAAAAAACTTTATTTATTAGGTATTGTTTTGCTCGCTGCAACATTCGCTTTTGCACAGGCAAACACTAACGCAATTAGCAAGAGCCTTTCGTCGGCAAAAACTATCGACAAGGTTCCTGTTAACAAGCACAATGTATCCCTCACTAAGGATGCAGTCTTAATCCAAGAATTTACATCAGAAACCTTCCCACCAGAAGGATGGGACACAATCCAAGGCGCAGAAAGTGTTGACCGTCAGCACTGGCAGAGATACGCACAGGACTACAACCAGGACGATCATCCATGTGCAGGTGTTCAGTACGCTAACAGCGACGGAACTCCAAGAAACCAGGACGAATGGTTAATTTCTCCTTCATTTACAGTTCCAGCAAACGCAATGTTGAGCTTCGACTATTTCTCAAATCCTGGATGGTTCGTTCAAGGTTGGTCTAGCTCATTTGGTGGCGACTACGCTGACATCAACATTAAAATATCTACCGACGACGGTGCAAACTGGGTTCAAATCTGGAACGAAGATGAATACTCAGCAGCTGTAGGTGGTGCAGAAGGATTTCCGCAGATGCGTTGGTCTCTTATCACTGTTGACCTCAGCCAGTATGCTAGCCAGACAGTAAAAATAGCTTTCCAATATGTTGGTGCTGATGCTGCTTTCTGGTATGTTGACAATGTTATTGTTGACGCTCAGTCATCTATCGACTTCGCTCTTACCGATGCTGTTGCAAAGATGAATCCTCAATACGTTAACTACGGTTACAACGGACAGTTTGCAAACTACCCAAGAAGAGAAATCACCCAATACTCGAGAGTAGCTTTCGAAGGTGTTGTTAACAACTATGGTGCAAATCCTGTTACTGTAAAGATGGTTGCTAAGGTATTCGACCCGAGCAATACTCAAATCTTCTCATACGATTTCGCAAACGTTACAATTCCTGCTGGAACTTTCGATGCTAACGGCAACTTTTTAGCAGGTGTTGACACTATCGTTTACTACGAACCAAGTGCAGAAGATCCTGATTCATACCAAGTAATCGAAGGATCACTTTTCATGATGGAAAACATGACCGTTGACGGAACTTACAGATTCGAAATTTCTTTGGAACCTGTAGGATTCGAATACGACAATGTAAACGGCAGACAGCTTAAGCACGAATTCACAACTAAGATTACCGACGACTGCCTCTACTCAAGAGATGACAACAACTACGGTAATTCGACCTACGATGCAAACGATCCTAACTGGCACGATTTCTTCGCTTTCGGATCTACTTATCAGATTTTCAACCCAACCGATGTTCTCCAGAGCATAGAAGCTTACATCGCTGATGCAGAAGAAGGTGCAGAATTCTACTTTGCAATTTTCGCCGAAGTAAATGACGCTTACCAAGAAGTTCTTGCTACAGAACACTACATTGTTGGTTCTGATTTCCAGCCTGGTTACTTAAGATTAGACTCTGAAGATATCTTTGATCTGGCCGACGTCCTCACCGAAGAAGGTTCATACATGGAAATTATGGCAGCAGTTGTTGTTACTAACGGCAAGAGCTTGAGCGTAGGTGTTAGCGAAGGTACACACGAAGTTTTCTATGAAAACAAGGCTCAGAACGCTGATAACTGGTACAGAATCACTGGTACAACTGGCTACCTCATGATTAGACTCTACACCTGCGAACAGGAAGATCCAGGTATTTTCGTTGAATCTTTCGAAGCTAACGAAATCGAAATGTTCCCGAACCCAACAACTGGTATCGTAAACTTCAGCAACGTTGAAAACGCTACTATCGAAGTATTCAACATGATGGGTCAGGTTATTTCTCGCGTTGATAATGCAAACGAAAATGCAACCATCGATCTTTCAAACGTTGCTAACGGCAACTACGTTGTAAGAATCGTTAAGAACGGTGAAGTTTCTACTTCGAAGCTCAACATCGCTAGATAATCGATTTTATCTATAAACAAAAAAAGGTATCGCATTGCGGTACCTTTTTTTGTTTATTATGGTATTGAAATCAAATGCAAAAACATTTATCTTTAAATTATAAATTATTTTTTTATCTTTGCAGAAATTATCAAAACTTGAATGACCATGAAGAAATTTTATTTGACTGGATTGGCAATGCTTGCAACGATACTTGCATTTGCACAAAAGAATCTTCCTGAAGTAGCTCACACAAACGCAAGTTACTATCAGATTATTGAACCATCTAAGCACGCTTTCAACCCTGCAAAAGATGCTGCACTTGCAGAAGATTTTGAGGACGAGGCCTTTCCTCCTGCTGGCTGGGATACTATTTGCGGCTCCGAAAGCCAAGGCAACCAGCACTGGTACAGAATGACTGGCGGACGCCCAGACAACGGTGGCTATTTTGCAGCTATTCAGAGAACAGCATCCTCTACAGACGCTACTACCAGACCTCAGAACGAATGGTTAATTTCCCCATTCTTCACAGTTCCAACTGATGGTGTCGTTAGATTTGAATTCCACTCAAACTACTACTGGACTGTTAAACCTAACAACAATGCCGATGTAAGACTTAAGATTTCGGAAGATGGACAAAACTGGACAACCATCTGGAACGAAGATACAGCTTACTATGCTATCGACTGGCCATTCAGCGAATGGACACAGATATATGTTGATCTTGCTAATTATGTAGGACATGAAGTAAAGCTTGCTTTCCAATATGAAGGAGAAGCTTCATGCTGGTTTGCAATCGACAATATCGCAGTCGAAGCTATTGCTCCAGTTGACTATGCTCTTACCGACGCTGTTTTAAAAATGAACCCACGTTACGTCAACTACGGTTACAACGGACAATTCACCAAATTCCCGAGAAGAGAAATTACCGAATACTCGAGATGCGCATTCGAAGGTGTCGTCAACAACCTTGGTTCTACCCCTGTTACAGTAAAGATGGTTGCGAAAGTATTCAATCCTAACGATGAAGAAATCTTCACATACGATTTTGCAAACGTTACTGTTCCTGCTGCAGGTTTCGATGCAGAAGGCATATATAGGGCTGGTATCGATACTATATTATACTACACCGAAAGTTCTGAAGCAGGTTCTTACGAACTCATTCCTGAATCTATCTTCTTTATGGAGGACATGGTCGATGACGGAACTTACAGATTCGAAATCTCATTGGAACCCGTAGGATTCGAATATAACAATGCAAACGGCAGACAGCTTAAGCACGTATATTACACAACAATAACAGACGATTGCTTATATTCTAGAGACAACAACAACTACTCCGGCACAACATACGACGCAAACGATTCAGATTGGAACAACTTCTTCACTTTCGGCACAAGATACCAACTCTGGAATCCAAATGATGTTCTCCAGACTATTGAAGCTTACATCGCTGAAGCAGAAGAAGGTGCAGAATTCTACTACGCAATCTTTGCTGATGCAAATGATACATACACAGAAGTTCTTTCTACAGACCACTACATTGTTGGTTCTGATTTCGAGCCTGGTTACTTAAGATTAGACTCTGAAGATATCTTTGATCTGGCCGACGTCCTTACCGAAGAAGGGTCTTTCTTAGACGTTTTAGCAGCTGTAGTAGTTACCAATGGTAAAGGTGTTAGCGTAGGAGTTAGCGAAGGTGACCATGAAGCTTACTATGAAAACATGGCACAGAACAATGAAAACTGGTTCAGAATCACCGGCACAAACGGCTACCTCATGATTAGACTCTACACCTGCGAACAAAGTGATGTTGAAACTTTCACTGCTAACGAAATCGAAATGTACCCGAACCCAACAACTGGTATCGTAAACTTCAACAACGTTGAAAACGCTACTATCGAAGTATTCAACATGATGGGTCAGGTTATTTCTCGCGTTGATAATGCAAACGAAAATGCAACCATCGATCTTTCAAACGTTGCTAATGGCAACTACGTTGTAAGAATCGTTAAGAACGGTGAAGTTGCTACTTCGAAACTCAGCATCGCTAGATAATCAGATACCTAAAAAACACAATAAAAAAGTCGGAACTTTCGTTCCGACTTTTTTTATGCATATGCTTCATGATTGTACAGACGCAATATTTTGCGTCTCATACGGTACAACGCATTCGGCGCAAATCATTGCATTCGGTGCAACGAATGCATGTAGAGACGCATAATTTTGCGTCTCTACAAACGGGCGCCTGCCCATGAAACATGAAACCTGAAACGGCGTAGCCATAGAAACGTGCGTAGCCCATGAATCGCCGAAGGCATAGAAACCTGAAACCAGAAACGGCAAAGCCATAGAAACATAGAAACGTGAAACCTGAAACGGCGTAGCCATAGAACGGCGTACTTCGACTGCCCTTCGACAAGCTCAGGGAGCAGCTCAGCACAAGTAGCCCTCAACAACGTTAAACATAGAAACGTGAAACCTGAACGGCGAAGCCCTCAACGAAGTTAAACGGCGAAGCCATTGAAACGGGCTTTGCCCTAAAAGAACTTTGCCCTCTTTATCAAATACGGCTTCAGCACCTCATCTACAGGCTTATTTATGTCAGCCTCGACGAAATCAATACCAAACAGGCCGCACTTGTACTTCAGTTCCGATGTAAGCTCTGCCACACGCTTAACATAGCTTTCGCGAACCTCGGCGGGATTAAGCAGCATGGTATTGCCGGTTTCGAGGTCAACGAACTTGTATGGACGGTTTGCAAAAGCAAACTCCTCCTCCATCTTGCGGTCGATGACATGGAATATTATAATCTCGTGCTTGCTGTACTTCAGGTGCTGCAATGCCGAAAACAAAGCCTCACTGTCGCCATCGATGAACATGTCGCTGAACAATATCACCAGAGAACGCTTGTGAATCATCTCCGCAATCTTGTGCAGAGTTCCTGCTGTGTCGGTACGCCGCTGCAACTGAATGCTGTCGGGATTCAGATATTTGCGCATCTCGTTGTACATTACCGACAAATGCACCTGCGACGACTTTGCATCGAGATGCAGTTTCACATCGTTGTCGAAGAGAGTCAAGCCAACAGCATCGCGCTGCCTGTGAAGCAGATACACAAGCGATGCAGCCGCATAAATGGAAAACTGAAGCTTGTTCATGCGCTTTTCCTTGTACGGGAACAGCATCGACGACGACACGTCTATTATTATCTGTCCGCGGAGGTTGGTTTCCTCCTCGTAACGCTTCACGAAAAGCTTGTCGGTACGCGCATACAATTTCCAGTCGATATGCTTGGTGCTTTCGCCCTTGTTGTAGAGCCTATGCTCGGCAAACTCCACCGAAAAACCATGAAACGGACTTTTGTGCAAGCCCGTAATGAACCCCTCGACAACCTGACTCGCAAGGAACTCTAGATTGTCGTACTGCGGAAACAGTTCAAGGTTCACATCTTTTGCATCCATAGTTTTTTTGTTTAGCGCACAAAAATAATAATAATTTACGATTGACGATTTTAGATTTTCGATTTTGAACCTTTGAACATTGAACCATTTAACATTAAACGTTAAACGTTGAATCTTTAAATCTTTGAATTTTCAACCTTTAGCTCGGCGCAGCCAACCTTTAGCTCAGCGAAGCTAAATCATCTAATAAAAAACAGGCGGGAACGAATCCCGCCCGCCAACAAAATATATAAAAGGAAAACAGAAGATTGTCCTAGGTGAGCTTGCCTGCCCTATACTGCAAGACCAGATACTCGAGCGTCTTGTCAGACACCTCCGAATCATACGACTTCTTGAGGTTGTTTCCAAACATGCAGGCAAACACCTGACACGAACCGGCGAAAAATCCACCCTTCAAAGTCTTGATGACCTCGTAAGCCGTACTGCCACATTCGCGGTCGAGCAACTTTACGAAAATTATCGCCTGCGACAATGTAAACTTGCTCATGATCGGCTTGTAGTGAGCCATTATCTGGTCTTCGCGCATGTCCATATACTCCTTGCGCTGACGCTTTGAATCCATACGGGCAAGGCTGTCGTCAATCTGACGGTAAATAGCCGAAACCTCCAAAACATACGGATATACCTTCTTGAAATTGAAGACAAGCTTATCAAATTTCTTGTTTGCGCGTGCAGCCTTACGCTTGTTGGAATAAACCTTTACCTCTGGCAACAAGACAAGGTTCTCTGTAACGGCGATCAAGCTGTCGACATTAATCTCCGAATAGTACGGCATATTTTTCTGCGCAAATGTTGCCTCGAAAAATCCGATAAGGGCAATCATTATTATGAGACAAAACTTTTTCATATCCGTAATATTTTTGATTCGAAAAATGGCTATGGCAAAATCCGTTCCAAAATATGCCCGATAACATTTATTTAACATTTGTTAGGCAACCTTCTTCTTATCTATCAGCGATTTAACCAATCCATGCGACATCAAGATTGTTATCACAGTCGATAGCAAATCGGAGATTGGGAAGGCGTACCAGATGGCATCTTCGCCCCAAAAAGAAGTACAATAGCGGGGCAAAAGTATAACTAAAGGTATAAGGAAAATCATCTGACGGGCAATCGACAGGAAAAATGCCGGTTTAGCCTTGCCCAATGCCTGGAACAAGCCAGAGCCTATCACCTGACAGCCCACAACAGGAATTGCAAGCACGAAAATCCGCAATCCCCTCGCTCCTATCTCTACAAGTTCCTCATCGTCGCTGAACATAAAGAGCAACTGGTGCGGAATAAACTCGAACAGCACAAAACCAACGATGCATATTACCGTCGAAAATATTATTCCGGCCTTCAATGCACCAATCACACGACCGTACTTTTCGGCTCCGTAGTTGTAGCCTGCAATAGGCATAAAACCTTGGTTGACACCGAATATCGGCATAAAGACGAACATCGTCAGACGGTTTATGATGCCGTATGCGGCAATTGCCATCGAACCGCCCACTCCGCCAAGCACATTGTTAAGCACAATAGATGTCGATGAGTGCGCCAGCTGCCTTCCGAACGATGCCGAACCAAGAGCCAAAGTCTCACCCAATACCTTGGGTTTTGGCAACTTGAAACATTCGCGGTACGACAGCGACAGAACCCTCTTCTTGCTTCGGCGGAAATACCACAGACCAAGAACCGCACTCACAATCTGCGAAATAGAAGTTGCAACGGCCGCACCCTTCACGCCCCAGCCGAAAATAAAGATGAATATCGGGTCGAGCACAAGGTTTATAACCGCCGTCAGAACCTGACACCACATAGCAAACTTGGTATTTCCTTCGGCTCGGATGACATTGATGAAGACGAAAAATATGTTCATCGCGAAACTTCCGGGCAGGCACCACACGGCATATTCCATCGAGTAAGGCAGAATGGAATCGTCAGCGCCGAAAAGCCTCAGCAAGTCGGGCAAAAATGCTATCACCAAGCCGAAAAGCAGGACATTGAGGCATAGGATCATAAACACGAGGTTGTGAAGCACAAGTTCGGCCAGTTCGCGGTTTCTCGCTCCTAGTGCACGCGAAATTATCGATGCACCGCCAAGTCCTACCGCTTGTCCGAAGGTGTTGTTAATCATAAGCATAAGCGGCAAAGTGACCGACAATCCGGCTATTGCGCCAACGCCTACGGCCTGTCCCACAAAAATAGTATCGGCAACATTATATATGGTAATGGCGAGCATCCCCAGTACCGAGGGCAACGACAACCGCAGAAGCAGGGTGCTTATGCGTTCAACTCCTAATCGTTCGGCATTATCCATACAAGTTGCAAAAGTAAGCATTTTTCTGACACCATAATTCGAGGAATTCTATTTCCTAAAAAAATACCCAGCAGATAAGCAATTGTATCTTTAACAACCTTGTTTTTCCATTAGAAAAATTTCAATTCACTACCCCCTTGGCTGCAAACTCCGTCTATACTCGCTGGGCGACAGACCTAAATGTTTGGTGCAGTAGCGGCTGAAATAGGAAAGCGATGCGAAATTCATACGCTCGGCAATTTGCGTAAGCGATAGGCGCTCGTCGTCGAGGTACTTTTTTATAATTGGTACGGTATGGCGGTTGATGTAGCTGCTAACGCTGTGACCTGTGACGCGCTTGACGGTTGCCGAAAGGTACTTTGGCGACACATTCAGTCGTTCGGCATAGTAGTTTACCTCGCGCTCTGTGCGGCTTATGCCCGTCGAAAGCATATCCATCAGCTGTTTCACAATGTAAGCTGTGCGGTCGCTGTGCGGAGCTGTAGTATCGCGCTGTGCGTGCGGCTCGAAGATGTCGTACATCATCGTCAGGCAGAGGCTACCCATAAGTTCGCGGTAGAACAGCAGATGACGGTCTCCTAGTCGGTCGCGCAGACGATGAAAATCGGCCAGCATAATTGAAGCCTGCTCATCGGTAAGTGGAATTACCGGGTTTTGGTTCAGGCTTATACTGCCACCTATGCTGTAGTTGTTCGATGGTAGCAGGTTTTGGAGAAACTTGTTGTCGGCAGCAAACCACTCGACCTGCATATCGGGATGCGCAGCAAGATTTTTCACACGGTCGGGCATCGGAACAACTACCAAATCATTCTTCACAATATGGTAGCATCGTTCGTTGAACACAAAACTCCCCTCCCCAGCCGTGCAAAGCAGATGCATACAGGTATGAGCCAGTTCTGGTGCATTCATCCCGTAAAAGTCCGTCGAATATAGAAAGTCAATCTTCACGAGGCGAAGTTACAGATTATTTTTTATTCTCCCCAAAACATTTGTGCAAAAAGTGAAAATTATAGTGCTTTTTGTGAAATAGCAGTTCCGTGGATTTGCTGTTTTTTTGCATCGTAAAACAAAACAAAAGAGTTATGCAAGAAGAAAGAGTTGACCCAAGGTTATCGACAGCCGAAGAACTTGCCGAAGGCGTTTGTCAGGCTCAGACATTATTCAAGTTGAACCACACTATGCCATATACCGACGAGTACAATGCGCTCGCCAAGGAACTGTTTGGCCACGATGTATTTGCTGACGGTGGCTTCGTAATGCCCGGACTCACAGGTGTTTGCTTCGACCGCGTACGACTGGGCAAAGGTGTAATGATAATGAACAACTGCCTTATGATGGCTCGCGGAGGCATCACAATCGACGACGGTGCAATGATTGCCGCCAATGCGCAGCTAATTTCCAACAACCACGACCTCCACGACCGTATGATACTGACTTGCAAGCCAGTACACATTTGCGAAAACGCTTGGATTGGCGCAGGGGCCACCATCTTGCCAGGTGTTACAATTGGCAAAAACGCCGTGGTAGCAGCGGGTGCTGCGGTTACAAAGGATGTTGCCGAAAATACCATCGTAGGCGGAAATCCAGCAAAATTCATCAAGAACATAGAAAAATAATATTATGAAAAACTTGAATGTAATGCTATTATTATTGGTACTCGCAACTGGATGCAATGCACAGAACAAACAAGAAGTTAAACCACAAAATCATAACAATATGAGCAAATCAATCGTCATTTTCTTCTCCCATGCAGGCGACAACTACAGCGTGGGAAACATCGAGGTTGGCAATACAAAAATTGTAGCCGACTACATATCGGAAATCGCTGGTGCTGAGCAATTTGAAATAGTCACTCACAAATACGACGGCATGGCCTACACGCCACTTATCGAACTAGCCAAGAAAGAGGCTGCCAACGGCGAATTGCCGCCATACGAAGGCACCGCACCCGACCTTTCGCAGTACGACACCGTATTTATCGGTGGTCCCGTGTGGTGGGGAACCTATCCGCAGGTGATGTTCACACTTTTCCACGATATAAATCTTGACGGCAAAACCGTCATCCCATTCACAACCCACGAAGGCAGCGGCTTGGCATCTTGTGTCGATGATGTGAAAAAAGCTTTTCCAAAGGCAAGTGTACAAAAAGGCTTCAGCATCTACGGACACGAAGTGCACACAGGCAAGGCAAAAGTTGAGAAATGGTTAAAAGGTCTTGGCTATTAACAATTTAAATTCAAATTCTATGCAATACATAACATTAAACAACGGCGTAAAAATGCCGCAGCTGGGCTACGGAGTGTATCAGGTGACACCAAGCGAGGCAGAACGTTGCGTGAGCGATGCGCTTAGCGTAGGTTACAGAATGATAGATACAGCTCAAGCTTACCAAAACGAAGAAGGTGTAGGCAATGCGGTGAAAAAGAGCGGCATATCTCGCGATGAAATATTCATAGTCTCGAAAATATGGATTTCGAATTACGGCTACGAAAGAGCAAAAGCATCAATCGAGGAGAGCCTGCGCAAACTGCAAACCGAATACATCGACCTTATGTTGCTGCACCAGCCATTCTGCGACCGCTACGGTGCATACCGTGCATTGGAGGAGGCTTACCACAAAGGCAAACTACGAGCAATAGGTGTAAGCAATTTCTACCCCGACCATTTCATCGACCTTGCCTCGAATGTGGAGGTAAAACCTATGGTAAATCAAGTCGAAACTCATGTTTTCAACCAGCAGCATCTACCGCAGAAATACATGGAGGAGTTTGGATGCCGGATTATGTCGTGGGGTCCATTGGCAGAAGGTCGTAACAATTTCTTCACCAACGAATTACTTTCCAAAATTGGCAAAACTCACGGTAAAAGTGTTGCCCAGGTTGCACTTCGTTTCTTATTGCAACGCAATGTGATTATCATTCCGAAATCAACACACAAGGAGCGCATGGCCGAGAACTTCAATATTTTCGACTTCGAACTTTCGGCTGACGAGATGGCTCGCATCGAAACACTCGACACAAAACAGAGTCTCTTCTTCGACCACCACGACGGCGAAGTTACCAAAATGTTTATGGGATGGAGAGGTTTAGTCTAAAATTGTAAAATATGAAGAAAACGATACTAGTAATTTGCACGGCGGTTCTTATGGCTGCTTGCAACAATACGACCAACAATACTGCCAAAGACATGAACACATTGACATTCAACGAAAAACAGGCATCGTACATAAGTGCAATTGCTTGTTACGAAGCGCAAGGAAATCTCGGGAAACTTGCGGAATCCATCAATAACGGCCTCGACAATGGCTTGACAGTCAGCCAAATCAAAGAAGCCCTCTCGCAACTTTATGCCTACACGGGTTTTCCTCGCTCGCTCAATGCCTTGGGAACTTTGCAAAAGGTTGTTGCCGACCGCGATGCCAAAGGTCTGAAGACCGAATTGGGAGAAGATGCATCGCCGTTGCCATCAAACTACGACGCGCTTAAGCAAGGAACCGATGTGCAGACAAAACTCAGCGGACACCCTTTCAACTACGACTTCTGCCCTGCCGAAGACTATTACCTGAAAGCGCACTTATTCGGCGACATCTTCGCCCGCAACAACCTCACCCACGCCGACCGCGAACTAATCACAGTAAGTGCTTTGAGCGGTCTGGAGGATGTAATGCCACAGTTGCAGGCTCATGTACGCGGTGCTTTGAATATGGGTGTAACAGAAGAGCAGTTGCGCAACATCCCGAATTCGTTGAGGGAAAATGGACTTTCCATCGAAGCTTCGCGCTGTGAGGCCGCCATTGCTATGGCTGTTGACGGCAAGACAGATGTTGTTTGCGCACAGTCGCAATGGCCGATTGGCGAACCGAATACGGCTTACGCCCAGTATTTCATCGGCAATAGTTATCTCGCACCTATGGACGGCGGAATGGTGAATGTATCGTTTGAACCCGGATGCCGCAACAACTGGCATATACACCACAATATGGTTCAGGTGCTTGTCTGTGTGAGCGGGCGCGGCTGGTACCAGGAATGGGGAAAGCCAGCCGTCGAGCTGAAACCCGGCGTGGTAATTGAAATTCCCGAAGGTGTAAAGCACTGGCACGGTGCCGCTGCCGACAGTTGGATGCAACACCTGACATATCATACGGATGTCAAAGACAATCCGAGCAACGAGTGGCTTGAAGCGGTGGATGATGAGTGGTACGGACAGTTAAAATGATACGCTAAGAGAAATGAATATTCCGCAATTTCGGGCAAAGGCTTGGGTTGCGGAAAAAACTTTCATAACATTTATATACCACAATTCCCAAAATATCAGCAAATTAAAAAATCTTTATTTTACTGGCATAAAAGTCATAAAAATATGTAAGTTTGCAAAAATTACTGAAAAATGGCAAACGAACAACCCACAGGAAAGACATACGTCGGTAGTGATGAACTATATGCCGATGTGCAGCGTTGCATGGCATTGGTGGCTGAGATGAACAACGGCTACAAGACCGAGAGTCAGGTGCGTGATTATTTGCGCGAAATCACAAATTCGGAGATTGACGACACTGTGCGCGTGTTCCCGCCGTTCAACATTAACTACGGCAAGCGGACAACTTTTGGCAAGGGAAGTTTTGTCAATTTCGGCTGTACTTTTCTGGCGCTTGGCGGTATCACGATTGAGGAAGGCGTTTTCATTGCACCTCATGTGGTATTGGCTACAGAATATCATCCCGAAGACCCCGAAACGCGGCATTCTTTGCTTACCAAACCTATTGTCATCAAGAAAAATGCTTGGATTGGAGCAAATGCGACAATTCTTGCAGGAGTTACAATTGGAGAGAATGCTATTGTCGCTGCAGGAGCAGTTGTAGGAAAGGATGTTCCCGGCAATACGATTGTTGGCGGAGTTCCTGCAAAAACAATCCGCGAAATCAAGCGAAAAAACTTATGAAAACCTATTTGTCACTATTATCGGTCTTGTTTATCATGGTATCTTGCCAGAAAGACGACACGGTTGTTCCTCGGAATCAAGGAACCAGTTCCATTGTTATGACTGTCGGAGAAAAGGATTTTGCCATAGTGCTTGCCGAAAATGCCACGGCAAATGCTTTTGCTGAAATGCTTCCGATAACGATAACCATGTCTGAACTTAACGGCAACGAAAAATACGCGTACCTCGAAAATGAATTGCCGACCGATGCGTCGTGTCCGCAGACCATAGAGTGTGGTGATGTGATGTTGTACGGAAACAATTGCATTGTGGTGTTTTACAAGACTTTTAAGACTTCATACAGCTATACGCGAATTGGAAAGATTAAAGATGTCCAGCAATTACAGGAATCATTAGGAACAGGAAATATAATCGTTAAATATTGCAAATCATGAAAAAAACTATCATTACGGCTTTAGTGGCGATTGCCTTGGTGTCGTGCCAGAATGCCACACAAAACCCTGACGAACAAGAAGAAATAAATAGCAAAACTATGACCACATTAAATCTAACCCAAGAATGGGACAAGACATTTCCCAAAAGCGATAAGGTTGACCACAAAAAAGTGACTTTCCGTAACCATTACGGCATTGAACTTGCCGCCGATATGTACACACCGAAAAATTATGAGGGCAAGTTGGCAGCAATTGCCGTTAGCGGCCCTTTTGGTGCGGTGAAGGAGCAAAGCAGTGGTTTGTATGCCCAGCAGATGGCTGAGCGTGGATTTCTAACCATCGCCTTCGACCCATCGTTTACAGGCGAGAGTGGTGGTGAGCCTCGCCGTACTGCCTCCCCAGACATCAATACGGAAGACTTTTGCGCTGCCGTTGATTTCCTTTCCAATCTCAGCAATGTTGATCCTGAGCGTATAGGTATTATTGGCATCTGCGGTTGGGGCGGAATAGGGCTCAACGCTGCCGCTGCCGACCCGCGAATTAAGGCTACGGTGGCATCAACAATGTACAATATGAGCCGCGTAACAGCCAAAGGCTACTTCGACCAGCAGGACAACGAAGAAAGCAGATACCAGATGCGCCTTGCAACAGCCAAGCAACGCACCGAGGATTTTCGCACTGGAGAATATCCGCGCATGGGTGGTGTGGTTGACCCGCTGCCCGACGATGTTCCACAGTTCGTAAAGGACTACCACGCATATTATAAGACCCCACGCGGTTACCACGAGCGCAGTGGAAACAGCACCGACGGTTGGAATATTAGCGGAGGAATGGCTTTGCTCAATATGCCACTGATGACCTACATTTCAGAAATTCGCAGTGCCGTACTCATTATACACGGCGAGAAGGCTCATAGCCGTTACTTTGGCGAGGATGCCTTCAAGGAACTGAAGGGCGACAACAAGGAACTGATGATTATTCCTGGTGCCAGCCATTGCGATTTATACGATGGCGGCGACAACAACTACATCCCCTTCGACAAACTGGAACAATTCTTTAACGAAAATCTAAAATAACATGAAACACATTACATTATTTATCGCCGCTTGCTGTCTGATTCTGACCGCTTGCGCACAAAACAACCCTAATCAAGGAAAGGAGAACACAGAAATGAAAAAGACATTGGTAGTTTATTTTTCGGCTACAGGTACAACCAAGTCCGCAGCACAGCGTCTGGCAAAAGAACACAACGCCGACCTGTTCGAAATCGTCCCAAAACAGCCCTACACATCCGCCGACCTTAACTGGCGCGACAAACAGTCACGCTCCACATTGGAAATGAAAGACAAGAGTTCGCGTCCGGAAATCGCAAAACTTTGCGAGAACATCGCCGACTACGACACCGTATGGATTGGCTTCCCCGTATGGTGGGACACCGCACCCACAATCGTCAACACCTTCATCGAGGCGCATGACCTTAGCGGCAAGGTTATCAATGTATTCGCAACCAGCGGTGGCAGTGGTGTCGAAGGTTCTGCAAAGGACTTGAAAAAGGCCTATCCGCAGTACAAGTGGGGCGAAAGTCGGTTGATGAACTGATAAGCAATCGCTATGAACATTGAGGAAGTGCGTGAATTTGCGTTGTCGCTGCACCCCGAAATAACCGAAGTTCTGTTTGCCGAGCAATGGATTTCATGGCGTATATTTGGCAAATGGTTTCTGCTTATGCAGTTGGATGCACCCGAACCGCGTGTGGCTGTCAAACTACCGCCCGATGAGGGTGCCGAACTTCGCGTGCAATACAATGGAGTACAACCGGCATATCACATGAACAAGACCCATTGGAACGACCTGTATCTGAACCAATTGGACGATACTCTTGTGCGCGAACTGATTACACGCTCGTTTCAAATAGTAGCAGGTAAACGACAAAACAGAAAAAACCGATAGAATAAATGCAAACTACCCCACAGCCCGATATTACCAGCCGTAGCGACTTCCGCCGTTGGCTCACCGAGAACCATGCCACAGCAAGCGAAGTTTGGGTGTGTGTACGACGAGGAAAACCGAACGACGAGGCGGTGTTCTGGTATCTCGATGCCGTTGAGGAAGCACTTTGCTATGGTTGGATTGACTCCACGAACAAACTTATAGATGGCGTACGCATGCAGAGGTTTTCTCCACGCAAAAAGAACAGTCCTTGGACTGAACTTAACAAGGAGCGTGTGCGCCGTCTTGAGAAACTCGGACTGATGACCGATGCAGGACGAGCGGTTTTGCCTGATATGAAGGTAGAGAATTTTAAACCAGACGAAGATATTGTGTTGTCTATGAAAAAAGTCCGTGTATGGACAAAATTCTGCTCGTTTCCACCGCTTTATCAGCGCATCCGTGCCTATAATGTAGCATTTTACAAGAAGCGCGACAAAGAAATGTTCGACAAATCGCTCCTGCACCTTATTGACGAAACCCGAAAGGGACGGATGTTCGGCGAGTGGAACGACTACGGCAGACTGATTGATTATTAAATCCGCAATTCGGGCGAAGGCTTGGGTTGCGGAAAATTTTTCATGCCCGAACTCCTTGAGATATAGTTTTACTAACCTTTTAGTGCGTGTGTATGGTTTTTGTAACTTGTTGCACGACAATAGTTTTTTGCTTTTCTTTGCGGAAAATTTGAAAGTAACGGAATAATAGTTAGTAACTATGGATAAAAAAGAAATATTCAACGCAACAACCCCCGATTGCCCGATTCGCAATATCATAGCACACATCACAGACAAGTGGTCGCTGCTGGTGCTTTATACTTTGGAACAAAATAATGTGTTGCGTTTCAACGATTTATGGAGGCAAATCCCCGACATTTCCCAGAAAATGCTGACATCAACATTGCGCCATCTCGAAGAGGACGGCATAATAAGCCGTGAACTCTTTGCCGAAGTGCCACCACGGGTGGAATATCGTCTTACTAAGCGTGGTATGAGCCTTTTGCCACATCTCGACGCCTTGATTGCTTGGGGAATTGAACATTTCGACGAGATTGTCAAAGATAGAAACAAAAAGAAATAGGTTGAAAATAAGTAGTTTAAACAATAAATATCATTAAAAAGAAAGGATTTTGTCATGAAAAATGTAATTTTAATCGGAGCAACAGGTTTTGTAGGTTCAGCAATATTGAACGAATTGGTAAATCGTGGTCACAAGGTGACTGCTGTAGTCCGTGATATTGAAAAACTGCCTAAAAATGAGAATATTGTAGCAGTAAAGGAAGATGTTGCGAATGTGGACGCAATAGTAAAACTCGCTGAGGGAAAAGATGCCATTATAAGTGCATACAACCCTGGATGGATGAATCCGGACATTGCCACTCTCATCGAAACCAACTACCCGAGAATACTCGAAGCGGCAAAGAAAAGCTGTGTGAAGCGTATGCTGATAGTTGGCGGGGCAGGCACATTGTTCTGCGCTCCCGGTCTGCGCGTTGTCGATTCGGGTGCCATACCGCAGGAAATTATGGGCGGCGTTCGTCCCTTGGGCGATTTCTACCTTAACACCTTGATGAAAGAAAACGACATCGACTGGATTTTCTTCTCGCCGGCAGGAGCATTCGACAACGACGGCAAACGCACTGGCATTTTCCGTCTCGGAAAGGACGACCTTATTGTCGATGAACAAGGCAACAGCCATATTTCGGTTCAGGACTACGCTATGGCAATGGTCGATGAACTCGAACAGGAAAACCATCACAAGGAAAGATTTACAATCGGGTACTAATATGCTACAAAAAGCGTTAGACTTTCTGAAAGAGCACTACGAGGTTGCCTTTGCCACTTGCGAGGGCAACCTTCCAAAGGTTCGCGTATTCCAGATAATGAAGCACGATGGCACCGCCCTTTACTTTGCAACTTCTGCGAAAAAGGATGTTTACAAGGAACTTAAAGCAAACCCCAATGTCGAAATACTGTCGGTGGCTGACAAGGTGTCGGTTCGTGGCGCAGGCAAGGTGTTTTTCGATGTCGCCGATGAGGTGAAACAATGGATTTACAACAATAATCCGGTTCTGCCACGGCTTTACACGAGTTACGAAAAATTGGAGTATTTTTGTCTGCGATTATCAAAAGTGGATTACTACGACCTTAATCCTACACCGCCTGTGCTTCTTCATTTCGACCTTGAAAATGAAACTGTCGCCGAGGGCTTTGTAGGCGAAAGGTTTGAAAAATAGTAGATTATGCAAGAGTTCATGTTCAAGCCGGTAGAGGAAAACGGCACATATTGCGCCATAAGTTACAAGGGCGACGATGCCGAGGTGACGATTCCGGAAATGTATTGCGGTCATCCGGTTACGGTTCTGTTCGACGATTTGTTCAAAGGGCATACGGAAATCACAGCGGTACACATACCCAATTCGGTGCGCGAAATAGGTGGGTTTGTTTTTGACGGTTGCAGTAATTTGAAAAGCATTGTTTTGCCGTCGAGTCTTGAAAATATGTGGCAGTATGCATTTGTGCGTAGCAGTATCGAGGAAATTCGCCTTCCCGAAAAACTAAGGTACATTGCCCCGTTTGCTTTCAAGGACTGCAAGAATTTGAGGAAAGTTGTTTGCAACGATGCGCTTGAGGAAATTTGCTGTCACGCATTCGAGGGGTGCGACAGGCAAATGGAACTGATTTGTAAAGATACGGTAAAAATAAGCAGTCAGGCATGGGGGTAGATGTTTTGCAAATAGAAAAGTTGTACAATGCGCTTTGTGATGCCGATGCAGTAATTGTCGGCGCTGGTGCAGGGCTTTCCACTTCGGCGGGTTTTACCTATTCGGGCGAGCGGTTTCGGCGATATTTTGATGATTTTATCAAGAAATATGGCTTCACTGATATGTACACGGCTGGATTTTATCAATTTCCAACGCAGGAGGAGCACTGGGCGTATTGGAGCAGACATATTTATTACAACAGATATGTTCCAGCACCTAAACCTGTTTACAGCAATCTTCTTAAACTCCTGAAAGACAAGGATTATTTTGTCATTACAACCAATGTTGACCATCAGTTCCAGAAGTCGGGGTTCGACAAGAAGCGTTTGTTCTACACACAGGGCGACTATGGTTTGTTTCAGTGCGCAACACCTTGTCACCAAAAAACTTACGATAACGAAGATTTAGTGGAAAAGATGATTGCCGAGCAGAAAAATATGCGCATTCCGAAGGAATTGATTCCAAAATGTCCTGTATGCGGTGGCAAAATGACGATGAATTTGCGTTCCGACGATACCTTTGTCGAGGATGAGGGCTGGCATTTTGCAGCACAAAGTTATGCCGATTTTCTACGCTCTCACGACGGTGGAAAAATATTGTTCCTTGACTTGGGTAGCGGAAGCAATACACCAGCAATCTTCAAAGTGCCGTTCATAAAGATGACATACCAGAATGCCAACGCCACATACGCCACAATCAATCTCGGAGAAGCGTTCACGGTGGAGCAGATTCAAGACCGTTCAATTGTCATCAATGCCGATATTGGCGAGGTTTTGGAAAAGATGTTGAATATGAAAAACGCCTGAAAATGAACCGTTTGGATTTCTTGATAAATTACCTTCTGAAAGAAGATTCGCAATATTCTGGAATGCAGGTTCCTAACAATGTTGAGGCAAGACGCGATTTGTTCCGTGCTTTGCGCAATGTGCGGATGCCGAAGCCTGTTAGCGAGGATTTTTTGCGTTTGCAGGACGAGGAATTGCAGGAACAGTTGAATGAAAAAGGCATTGTGGAATTGCCCGATGTTCCGATGCAGATTTGGCAAGGCGACATCACGCGCCTGAAGGTGGATGCTATTGTGAATGCAGCCAACAGGCAGATGTTGGGTTGCTTTCATCCGTTGCACAAGTGTATCGACAACGCCATACATTCCGCTGCTGGTGTGCAACTGCGACAGGAATGTTACGAACTTATGCAAAAGCAAGGGTATGAGGAACCTACTGGCAATGCAAAAATCACCAGGGCTTATAATCTGCCCTGCAAGTATGTAATCCATACGGTTGGTCCTATTGTCCCCGATGGTGTCCCGACGGATTTTCAAAAAGAGCAGTTGTCATCGTGTTACCGCGCCATTATGGCATGCGCAGATGAGAATAATCTCGAAAGTATTGCATTTTGCTGTATTTCCACAGGCGAGTTTTGTTTTCCGAACGAATTGGCGGCAGAAATCGCCGTTAAAACCGTTAAGGATTACTTTGCTGCACATCCAAACACCCACTTGAAGCACATTGTTTTCAATGTGTTCAAGGATGTAGATAAAGAAATTTATCAACGGCTTCTATAATTGAAGCTATCCGCAATGCAGGCGAAGATTTGGGTGGCGGAAATTTTATATGTTCAACATCCTTGTATCATGGGCGCAGAAAATGCCGAGGCAATCAGGATTCAAACTTTGTCCTTTAATCCAAGCAAGACACTTTCGCATATTGTCGGCATTGTAGAGAGGTCCCGGCAGCAAGCCTTGTAACCATGAATCCTGCATATATCCGTTGTCGCCGACAATTAGCGCGAACTTGTTTCCGTCAACAATCTTGTAAATCACACTGCCTGCCGAATGTGTTGGCGTAAGGTATGCAAAAACAGTAGCATCGCCGAACAAATCAGCCGACTTGCCGAATGGCGCATCATTGTCAGATGTGAAATTTATCGTATGAAATGTTAGTCCGCGCGTAAGTTTGCCATAACGTACACGCTTTTGGCTAGCATACGCGATTTCTTTTGCCGATGTATATGTGTCAATGTTGTTGAAATCGTGCAATCCTGATATATGGTCGCAGTCGAGGTGTGTCATAAGTATGGCATCAATAGGTTGGTTTGCCAGTTGCTCGCAAGCGGCTTCTCCTTCCGCCATAACAGGTTCGCTGGCGTACCACAATCCGAATCCAAGATGTTTGAGAGGTCGGGTGCGCACGATTTTGCTCCAGCCGGCATCAACCAGAATATGATGCGTACCGATAGTAATGTAAAAGCATTTTACAGGCACTTCTATGCGTTTGCTTCGCCGTTGGAACAGTCCAGTGTATGCGTATGCAAAGCGATGTGTAGCCCGATTGGGAACTGCATTTGAAACAAGTGTGCTTCCTGTTTGTATAGTTCTGATTTTCATGCTTATATCCATTGAAAGTTTTCTTTTCCGGCACCAATTTCGAAATGGTACTTTGCTATTCCTAGGTCGAGTTTTGAATATCCGAATCCGTTGAATAGCGAGAATGTCGTGGTTGCTTCTACCTTGTTGCCATCGTGAAGTAAGAATTTGAACTTTTGCTGGTTTACGGCAGTCGGTGCAAGCAATGCAGATTTCATTCCGTTTACAAACCAATCGGGCAGTGCCTGTTTGTTTGAGCGCAAGTCATCGCAATATGCTTCGTAACCTTTTTTCTGCGGGTGGGGAACGCCTTGATTAGTACCGTAACCTAACGAAACCAAACATATAAGTTTCTCGTCTTTTCCGACTTTGTATTTGTCGGGTTGTTTGCTGAAATTGAGACCTACCCAGCAGGTGTTAAGTCCGAGGGTTTGTGCCAGAAGTACAATTTGTTCACCGTAGTAGCCTAGTTTTGTGTCGTCGTTTTTCTTGCAGACCATTGCAATGTAGTTTTTTATACCGCTGAAATTGCCATACTTTGCAATTCCGCCCGAAAAGGCGCTAGGTTCGTTGGTTACTAATTGTATATGAACACCGCCTTCGCTGTTGCAATTTTCAATTAAAGCTGCAATTTGTTCAATTTTTTCGGGTTCGATGGGTTTGTCTGTATATTGGCGTACGCTGTGTCGTGCCGTTATTGCTTCCTGTATTGTCATAATATGATGTATTTGATTTTGCAAAGGTATTGTTTCCTGTCAAAAATGCAAGTTTATTACAAAAAATTGGATCATTTTTGCGATTATCAAAAGTACCTAAAATAGGTTGGATTTTGAAAAATATTTATATTTGCAAAAAGTTGCAATGAAACTGAAGAAGCGAAAAATCAAGTATTCTGTAATATTCTTTCTCTGCTGGTTTGCATTTTTGGTCATTTTGGTTGATGGCGTTTTGAAATTCCAGACATTGGTTGATTATTTCGGGTCGTACGCTATTGTAGAGGTTGTGCTATTGCTGTTGGTCTTTCTCCCGACATTGGCAGTTTACATATTTACAAAAGAATGATGTCCTCGTTTTATTTACTGCTATGGCAGTGAACAAAAGGTTGCAATCCGACTTTGATCAAAATTGGCTCTAGTTTCGTGTATAACTGATTTTTCATAGAAACAAAAAGAGACTGTCATTGCTTGTTTCACTGCGCGAGCTAAAGGTTCCGCAAGTTAGAACAATAACGCGATACGGAACGGAGAGTAATAGCCGCTCCCTGAGCCGCCCCCAGAGCGTAGCCGAAGGGAAGTCGAAGGGTCGGCTATATACAAGGAGATTGCTCACTTCGTTTCGCGAGGCTGCAAGCAGCGTTCCGTACAGACAGGCTCACAAGCAACGTTCCTTTTGCTGTTCGCTTTGTCTTACGGAATGACGGATAGAATTAGGGAAAAACATAATAATTTCAGCTCAATGTCAAACTCTAGCCTCAAAATTTATTCTTTTTTCTTCAGTTGCGCCTTTATAAGTTTCGGCATGTCGCTGTAATGCAGCCCGCCGACCATCGACATTAGCGTTCGTTGCATGCAGGCGAAACAAGCCAGGAAAATGAAGGGACCGCACACATAATCATACCATGCACCTATATGATTGACAGCTAAGTACACAATGAGCGCAATGGAAATCACAGCCTGTATCTCTGCCGTCACCATGCCCGGGGTGTAGAATTTCTTCAGCCTAAAAATACGGATTCCGAAAATATGGATAAAGCCTTCAAATAGCGAGAAGGTCGCAATCGCTACCACAAACATCGGAATGGCATCACCGAAGAAGAACGGCACTACCGTCATTGTCAGCAGGAACACACCCGTTACCAAGCGACTACCGCGTTTGGTTTCGTCATCAATGTCGCGTTGCAGCATCTGCGAGATGAGGTTCAGGAATCCGCCAGGGTAATGACCTTCTTCCCACTCATGCAGGATGTAAATGAAAGACAGTATGACGACAAACTTTTGAATAACAGATAGTTCAGGTATGCAAACCGCAACCAGCACAATCAACAGCATGGCAATCACGGTATAGATTTCCAATGCGTAGTGTTTCATGAATTTCCACATAATCGTTTTTTTTGAATTTGACGATGCAAAACAACATCTTTTTCATCATATAGAAAAGAGTTATATGTCGGTTTTATTGAGCAATTTTTACGAAAAACATAATCATCAACTCAAAATATTGCTTTGCCATTGGTATATTTTGTATCTTTGCACCTGTTAATCAACGCTTATAAATATGGACACGCAAGTTGGTTTGGAATTATGCACGGCAGGAACGGCAGAGAAAATGACTGTTGATGGTCGCTGCCTTATCAGCAGGGGCATCATGATGATTCATTCGCCGCTATTCCCAATGCTTGAACTGGGTCGCAGCTCCGATTACTCGTCCGTTGTACTTCACGACGATTTGGAGAACATCTATTCAATCTTTTCGCAGAACCTTCTCCCTGCGCGGCAGGTCATTTCCATAACACCGCATATCCGTTTGGACGACGAGCAGCAGGCTTTCTTTATGCACCGTGCAGAACAAATCCGAGGCAAGGAGCAGCAACTGCACAATCTGCAACATCCTGTACGGCACAAACTGCTCTCCACCACCATCAGCCTACTCAAGCAGGAAACACTGCTCGAATTTGCTTTCCTGTTCAGCGCACAGTTGCAGGAAACGTGCAAACCGCTCTCGCACAAGCGGCAAATACTGATGTCCTTTTTGCTTTTGCTCAATCAGGAATACCGCCAGCACCGCACTGTCAACTATTATGCGGACAGGCAAGACCTCACGCCACGCCATTTTGCCGACATTGTCAAGCACGAATCGGGCTATACGCCTATGGAATGGATTAACATGGTCACCATCAATCAGGCGAAGAACCTCCTCCGCCAGCCAAACATCATGGTCAAGCAGGTGGCCGACGAACTGGGTTTCCCCGAGCAGTTTACTTTCCGCAAATATTTCAAGACCCACACAGGCATTTCTCCCTCGGAATATCAGACAAGGAGACAATAAATTATCTCTTCT
>JAFZWY010000003.1 GCA_017617125.1 Bacteroidales bacterium | reverse complement strand
CTGCACTTTCTTTCGCTTGAAGCTCTCGCTGAAGCTCCTTCTTTGCCTTTCTTCTACTGTTAATTTTTCCATTGTTGACCTCTTTTTATTTTACTGTTTTAGTGAATAAAAACGGTCAACCTATTTCAGGCATTGACAAGAAGACCTGTCTTTATGTCTAACAGAAGACCTGCCGAGCAGTCAGGCTGTTAGACTGCGGGACTGTTAGACAGTAAGCCATCGAGCCTGTTAGCCTTTTGGCCCCATTTGCATCTTGTCAGAGAAATCGTAAATCGTAATTCTAAAATCGTAAATTATCATTATCTTTGCACCTCATTAGTAAATCATAGACATGAGTGACATAGACAACAAGATCATCTTTTCGATGGTCAACGTAAGCAAGAAGATACCGCCGCAGAGGCAGATATTGAAAGATATTTACCTGTCGTTCTTCTACGGTGCAAAAATAGGAATCATAGGTCTAAACGGTTCGGGAAAGTCAACCCTGCTGAAGATAATCGCAGGAGTCGATAAGGCTTTCGAGGGCGAAGTGGCATTCTCGCCGGGATACACCGTAGGCTATCTGCCTCAGGAACCCGAACTCGACAACAGCAAGACCGTAAAGGAAATAGTTGAGGAAGGCGTACACGAAATAGTTTCGATGCTCAAGGAGTACGAGGAGATAAACGATTTGTTCGGTTTGCCAGAGTACTACGAGGACCCAGACAAGATGGACAAACTTATGAACCGTCAGGCCGAGTTGCAGGACAAGATTGATGCCGCCGATGCTTGGAACATCGATTCAAAACTCGAACGTGCCATGGACGCTTTGCGTTGTCCCGATGGCGACGAGTCGGTGGCTCACCTTTCGGGAGGCGAACGCCGTCGCGTGGCATTGTGCCGTCTGCTGCTCACCGAACCCGACATTCTGTTGCTCGACGAGCCTACCAACCACTTGGATGCCGAGTCGATTCATTGGCTCGAGCAGCACTTGCAGCAGTACAAGGGTACGGTAATCTGCGTTACTCACGACCGCTACTTCCTCGACAATGTTGCAGGCTGGATTCTTGAACTCGACCGTGGCGAAGGCATTCCGTGGAAGGGCAACTATTCGTCGTGGCTGGAGCAGAAGACCGCCCGAATGGCTATGGAGGAAAAAGTTGCTTCGAAACGCCGCAAGACTTTGGAACGCGAGCTCGAGTGGGTGCGCATGTCGCCAAAGGCACGTGGTACCAAGTCGAAAGCCCGTCTGTCGGCTTACGATAGGATGCTCAACGAAGATGTAAAGCAGAAAGAAGAAAAACTCGAAATATTCATTCCGAACGGTCCGCGTTTGGGCGACAAAGTCTTGGTTGCCAACAATATCACCAAGGCATTCGGCGACAAGTTGCTGTTCGAGAACCTCAGTTTCTCGCTTCCGCCAGCAGGAATCGTCGGTATCATTGGTCCCAACGGAGCAGGAAAGACTACGCTTTTCCGCCTGATGATGGGACTTGTGCAGCCCGACAGCGGTAGCTTCGAGATTGGCGATACTGTAAAAATCGGTTATGTTGACCAGGCACACGAGGCTATCGACCCCGAAAAGACCGTCTTCGAGGTTATTTCGGGCGGTGCTGAATTTGTTCAGTTGGGCGGAAAACTGGTGAACGCCCGTGCATACGTAGGCCGATTCAATTTCAGCGGTGCCGACCAGGAAAAGAAGTGCGGAGTGCTGTCGGGTGGCGAGCGCAACCGTCTGCATCTGGCATTGACCTTGAAGTCGGAAGCCAATGTGCTTTTGCTCGATGAGCCTACCAACGACATTGATGTCAACACTTTGCGTGCTTTGGAAGATGGTTTGGAAGATTTTGCAGGCTGCGCCGTAGTTATCACCCACGACCGTTGGTTCCTCGACCGTGTTGCAACTCACATTCTGGCATTCGAGGGCGATTCGCAGGTTGTATTCTTCGAAGGATCATATTCAGAATACGAGGAGAACAAGCGCAAGCGTTTGGGCGACATCGACCCGCATAGAATTAAGTACAGAAAATTGATGGAGTAATGAAATTTTGGATTGTTTTCGCATCATTTGCCGTTTCGGCAGTATTGTTATCGTGTAGCAGTCGGACTCTTAATTTCAATCCAATTGAAAATTTCGATTCGACAAACGATACTGTTGTGTTGGATATGGATTTGGAGGATGTGGTGCTTAATGGCATTGTGCTGCCGTCGGTGCGACAGACAAGCGACGAGGGCTTCAAGTTTTCGTTCGATGTGCCGTCGTTGGAAGGAGAAAAACTTTTCTACAAGGTTTATTATCAGAACGAAACCTATAAGTTTTCGGAAGGCGACTCGTTGTGTGACGAGAATTTCTACGGAAGTTGGGAAGATGTTTCCGTTGGATTTAAGGAAGTTGCTGGAGATGAGAATGTTGAGGATTTTTTCCGCATAGTAGGAAATCCGCGTGACGAGAAAATATATTATGGCAGTGATATTTCGGAGAATACCGCAAGTTATGAGAATATACAAAAAGTGGCCGATGGCATAAGGCGGCAGCCTGATTGGTATGCATCCATTGTCGAAAAAGCCAAAAACAACGGTTATTCTGTCGAAAAGCAATTGTTTCTTGATGCGCAATGGGTTATTGGCAACAACCGTCATGCTGACGGGGACATAAACCATCGCTGGAAACGTAATCCTCGCGTCGGCTGCTATTCGTTTATGCTTGTCGTATGCAACGAGAAAGGTCTTGCCGAAATTCCCGACTATGTGAAGAACATATCGCTGACGGATGAAAATGGCAAGTTTGTTAACCCGTTCGAGTGGTTTTCCGCTAACAAGTCGGATAACATTGTAGTGGAAAAAAGCAAAAAAGTGCTCAAGACAAGGGCTGTTATTACACCAAAGGATGGAATTTTTGTTGACGAGCTAAATATCCGCACTCCCGAATATACGATGGAAAATGGTTGCGATGAATGCGGTTCAAACGATTCGTTGTACCGCAAGGCATTGTACCAGCAGTTTTTCCCTGCTGTAAGTCAGCAATATACCTTGCGCAATATTCCAGAAATCCGCGATGTTGTTGGCAATCCCGATTTTACATTGGAAGAATACGCAAAAGGCGAGAAGAAATATTCTGCTTCGCAACGTTTGCAGGACTATCCGCAGATAACCGACAAGCCTTGTTCTACAGTGAAAGTCGCCGAAAATGGCGAATATATAAGCATTGTAAACCCAGGTTCCGATGCCAACAACATGAGGAAGGAATCGACGGGCATAAAGACTCGTCTCGGCTTTACGTACGGAAAATATCGTGGCAAGATAAAGTTCCCGTCGATGCTTAACGAAAATAATATTTGGAACGGACTCACATACGCATTCTGGTTGATATATCAGGACAACCATCCGTGGAACAACCGTCGCGGCTGCTACAACTGCGGCTACATCGACAAGGGTGATGACTCGGAAAATCCTGTGCGCGAGACTTTTAACAAGTATTCGGAGATTGATATTGAGATTGTTAAGGCTTCGATGTACTGGCCAGAGCAATATTACAGGAATAAGCCTGCAGCAAAGGACGATGCCATGCACAACAACGAAATCATGTACTGCTGTACCAATTGGGACTTGGCTTGTCCACAGCCGGTGAACTTTGCATCGGGCATAAACTACATAAACTACGAAGGAAAAACATACGAGGCTATGCGTTGGTCAGACTTGTATAAGGCTTTGACAATCAAGAGTCCGATGTTGAACGATGTATTCGGCGAAGAATACTATTACTACGAGATAGAATGGCGTCCCACCGAAATAATCTGGCGACTGGGAAGTTCTCCCGACAAGATGAAGGTTGTGGGTTATATGAACGACAAGGTGACTTCCATTCCAAACAACCAGATGCTTTGCATCATAACACAGGAATACCATTATTCGGAATGGTGGCCGCCGATAGTGTTCGAGCAGGGGCTTATTCCTTTCAACAAGTCCGACATCGAAGGACGTGTGTACGAAATTGTAATAGAGTAAAATAAGAGAAATGGTTTTTAGCAGCAACATATTCCTATTGTATTTTTTACCAGCATTTCTGGTGCTGTATTTTGTTACCCCCAATAGGTTCCGCAATTACACTTTACTTTTGGCTTCGCTGGTGTTCTACGCATACGGAGCCCCCGACTTCATAATACAGCTTACAGCATCAACAATATTGAATTTCTTCCTCGTGAAGTTTATGTGCAAGGCTGAAAAACAGTCGATACGAAAACTTTTCTGTGGAATTTCCATTTTTGTAAGCCTCGGATTGCTCGCCTACTACAAATATGGCAACTTTACGATGGAAAACATAAATGCCATTCGCGGAATGTTTGGCAGCGAACCAATCGAGTGGATTAAGATTCTGTTGCCGATAGGAATTTCGTTCTTTACATTCCAGAGCATAACCTATACCATTGATACATACCGCGGTGTAAACGAGCCAATGCGCAAGTTGTCGGACTACATTGTGTATATAATGATGTTTCCGCAGTTGATTGCCGGACCTATTGTCCGCTACAACGAGATAGCAGGTCAAATTACAAATCGTACGCATAGCTGGTCGGAATGCTTGCAAGGATTCTACCGCTTTGTAATCGGCTTGAGCAAGAAGATTCTTGTCGCCGATGTGCTTGGCCGCTGGGTCGATGTGCAACTTGGTGGTGACATTGCATTGCTCGACACAGGCACTTCGTGGATAGTGATAGCGGCATACACCATGCAATTGTACTTCGACTTCTCGGGTTATTCCGACATGGCAATAGGTCTTGGCAGGATGATGGGCTTCTCCTTCCCCGAAAACTTCGACAATCCGTACAATTCGGCAAGCATAAGCGAGTTCTGGAGGCGGTGGCATATCACACTCGGTGCATTCATGAAAAACTACCTTTACATTCCGCTAGGTGGAAACCGCTGTTCAAAGCCACGTATGTATTTCAACCTATGGATTGTGTTCCTGCTGTCGGGACTGTGGCACGGCGCAAGCTGGAACTTTGTAATCTGGGGTGCGTACCACGGTTTTTTCCTTGTGATGGAAAGACTGTTCCTCGGCAATGTGTATAAACGGATTGGCAAAGTACCGAGCGTAATTATTACTTTCATCCTCGTGATGGTGGGCTGGGCAATATTCCGAATCGAGGATATCGGTCAGTGCTGGACTTTCATTTCGCGCCTGTTCTCGTTCGACTTTGCTGCAGTAAGTATTCACGATGCACAGTTTGTGACAACACTTGTGGTAGCACTTGCATTTTCGTTTGTCGTGCTGTTCGGTTTCGGAAAAAAGATGCAGAAATTTGTCTTCAATACCGAATATTCCACTTGGCAGCACATAGTGGTTTGGTTAGTGGCGATGTTCTTGTTGTTGATGAGTATTGCCGCACTCAATGTTTCAAGTTTTAGTCCTTTCATTTATTTCAGGTTCTGATGGAGAAGTGGGTTCTTAGAATATTGTGCATACTGACGATATTGGTTTTCGGACTGATATTCTTGCAGGAGAAGACTCATTTTGTCCACATGAAAAAACTTGACGGCGTTGTCGAGGAAGTTGCATTTCCTAAATTTACTATGAAGGATTATATTGACAGGGAATATCAAAATAATCTTGAAAATTATTCAAAACAGAATTTCGGTTTTAGAGAGTGGGCGATAAGATGCTACAATCAGTATTTGTGGGATTTTTATGATAAGACCAATGCGTGGGGTGTCTCGGTAGGACAGGATAACTGGTTGTACGAGACATGGTTTGTAGATGACTATTATCAGAGTCGAATGTACAAATACACTGATGATCCCGAAGTGATAAAGAAAAATTTCAAAACCGAGGCAAGCCGGTTGTTCAAGATACAGAAAATACTCGAAGAATTTGGTGTCACTATGTTTGTGATGCTCGAACCAGGTAAAGACCGCGTATATCCTGAGCATCTTCCCAATGGCGACAAATACACAAAACCGATGGGAGTGAAGGCAGCCGATTATTATCCAGATTTATTCGATAGTCTCGGCGTAAACTATGTGGATTTTTCCAAATATTTTGTCGAGCAGAAGTCCAAGGTTGACTATCCTCTTTTCCCGCAAACTGGCACGCACTGGTCGAATATTGCAGCGGTGCATAGTGCCGACACGCTTTTCAGATACATGGAGCATATTGGCAAAAAGAATATCCACAATATAGAAGTAGGTCCGGCATATTGCGATAAAACGCACAAACCCGACGATGACCTTGAGAAGATGATGAACCTGGTAAGGGAAATTCCCAAGTCCCCCAGTATGTATGCTCCAGTGTCGGTAGATAATGATACTGCAGCAGAAAAGCCGAAGTTGATAGTGATAGGCGATTCCTTCTTTTGGAATTTTGTCAATGAGGTTCCTTTGGATTCGATATTTTCTGATTACCAATATTGGTATTACAACAGCACTATATATTTTTCTCCCAATTACACATCAACGTCAGAAATTGACTTGATAACAGAATTGCTCGGAGCCGATTATGTAATGCTTTCGTATTGTACAGCAATGATATATGATTTAGGCAATGGATTTATTTCGAAGGCACTTGTACGTCTGTGCTACAGCGATAGCGAAATAAATTCTGTGCTTAATGGCATTCTCGCAATTATGAAGAATGATGAAAAATGGATGGCTTCGCTTTCGGAAAAGGCCAGTTCGCAAGGTCGCGAACTCGAAGATGTGATGCTCGGTGACGCAAAGTATCTTCTTTACAATAATCCGGAGGCATATTTCGAGGAGTTGAAAGAAGAAGGAGTGCCGTCGGTAAGAAATAAGGATATATACATAAAGGAAATAAAAAGCAAGATATATGGTTCTCCTGAGTGGCTCAATGATGTAAAGCGGAAGGCGGAGGAATGGAGTGTTTCTCTAGATTCGGCGGTTACTCGCAATGCAATATGGTATTACAATCAACATAAACCGGAGTAGTATTTTATTGATGAAAAACTGGATTCACAAAATATTATGCATAATTACATTGCTGGTTTTCGTGGCGATATTCCTGCAAGGGAAATTACATTTTGTTGACATAAAAAAATTGAATGGGGCGGAGGAAAAGATAGAAAGACCTAAATTTTCGTTTGCAAGTTGCAAAAGTGGCGAATATCAGGCTGGTATTGAGCGATATAGCAAAGAAAATTTTGGATTCCGAGAATCTTTTATAAGGCTTTACCATCAGTATCTTTATTCTCTTTATGGCAAAGATGCTACAAAGGGATTTGTTACGGGAAAGGACAAGATGCTATTCGAGGAGTCGTATATAATAAGCTATACTGGCGAAACATTTGTGGGAATGGACAAGATTCGTAGAAATGCACAGCAGATACGTCTGATACAGGATATGCTTGCAGTGCATAATGTGACTTTGCTTACTGTTTTTGCTCCGGGAAAGGCTTCGTATTATCCGGAAATGATTCCCGATTATTATTTTAAAAAGGCTGATACCACGAACAATTACAGAGAATATGTCGATGAGTTTGCCCGCGATAGTGTGAATCTTATCGATTTTAACAAATATTTCTGCGACAATAAGGGAGGTTTCGACAGGGCAATATATTGTAATCTAGGAGCGCATTGGACAATATATGCAGCATCGCTGGCAATGGATTCGCTCGCAAGGTATATGGAGGCAAAAACAGGCAGGGAACATGCTTACTTTACAATTGACGGTTTTGTCGATTCCGACTCGCTTATCAATCAAGACGACGACATATATAAGTCGATGAATCTTATGTTCCCGATCAAGCATAATCGTATCGACAATCCTATTCTCGGTTTCCACGACGGCTACAAACCCAAGGTGCTTGCTATTTCGGATTCATACTGGTGGACGGTTTGGGCGTGGAATGTGGCTATTCCGCAGAATATATTTTCCGATGGCGGGTTCTGGTTCTACAATACCACAATTTATCCAGAGCGAAATCCAGTGCAGTCGATAGATGAAATTGATTACCGTCGCGAGATTGAGGATCAGGAATTTGTTCTCCTTGTTTGCACCGAAGCGACTAATCATTTGTTTCCGTTCAACTTTTGCAGGCGATATCTTGCCTCTTATGACTATTCGTTTGTTGCAAAGTCGCCGTCCGACTACGATGCGGCTGATTGTTTATACGCTGCGTACAAGCAGTCGGTACTTGATGGCATAAAGAACGAAATCGTTTCAAATCCTGAATGGCTCGATAATGTGAAGTCGCAGGCAATAGAGAAAGGCATCACTGTCGAGGAATCAATAAATGATAATGCCGCTTATACCTATATGCTGAGGCTTGAACCGGAAGATTTGGGTCGGTAGGAAACTATATAATTGACTATAAACAGATATAGTTTAACTCTCTTAACAGTCATTGCTTGTTTCACTGCGCGAGCTAAAGGTTCCGCAAGTTAGAATGTTTTTAAAGACGAAGACAGAACAAATTTGGGCTTAAGTCACAAAAAGAGACCTAAAATCCTAGTAAGATATTGACTTTTATTTTTCTCCTGTAATCTTTAAGGAAATATTGTCGTAGTCAACCGATGCCTTATGCTTGTTGAAAAGGTAGTATTTTATTGTTTTGCCTTTGTTGTTTTTGCCTGCGGGAATTGTAAGTCTCGTCCTGAAATGTTCCGTATTGCCAGTATTTAGCGATTCCCCATTTTCCGAAACAAGTTGTATCGACATGTAGTAACCGTCCATCGAAATCACCAGTTCGGGAAGCTCAAGTTTTGTGTCGTTGTTTTTTATATCAAACTCGATGTCGTTGTTTATGGCTCTATACTCATTGTTTATCGTTAGAGTTGGACAAATAGGAGCAAATTCGACATTGCCGTCGATATGTATGTGTTTGTTTTCATCGCCGCTGATATAACCAATGAAAATATTGTTCGTTATCATGTGCTCAATTAATGTATTGTCTGCTACCATGTCAAAATCGAAGAAATGTTCGTATAGCACTTCAATATTTTCAAGTGGTTTAAGTCGGTTGTGTTTTACTGTGTACTGACTGATAATGTTAAAGTTGTTAAGTTGTTCGGCGTAAGTTGAATATTTGTCATCATCGGTTATTATGCTAAGATCGAAATCTTTCCCCACGCTTAATATTTTGCCTCTGCTTATGTAGTAGTCGCCGTTTAGGTAATCGACAACATCGCGGTTGTTTTTCATAAAGGCAATTTTTTTGTTGCACCTGTATTCTTTTGCCGTGTCTAGCTCGTTGCCTATCCAATGGCAGTAATCGCTTGTTGTGTATTCGTAGTTGTGCGACAGGTATGCGTTTAGAGAAGGGGTAATGTCTTCGTGTGCGACTACTGCTTTCATCTCACGCGGAGTTTTTATAAGTGGAGAGTATATTATAAGCGGGACATTGCATGCTGATAAAGTAACGCCAAGAGGTAGGGTCAGCATTCCCATTCTATGGTCGCCTGTTATGACGAATATGGTATTTTCATACTCCGGCAATGTTTTGTAATAATCCATCAGTTCTTTTATACAATCGTCGGTGTAGGCAAAGCAGGCGAAAATGTCTAAATTGTTAAGTATGTTGTTTTTCTCTTCTTTGTTGCTGATGTTTTGTTTGCCAACCATTTCCTTCACCTTGGCTTTGTATGTTTCAATGTCGTCGAATATAAATGGTTCGTGGGTGGACAATGTCATGTATATGTCGATGTATGGTTGGGTAGAAGGATTGTTTTTCTTGTACTTAATGGCGTTTTCCACAAGATTTTTATCGTCTATTCCCCAGCGGTGATAATCATTTAGAGTTTTGTATATGCTAGAGTCAATGTCATCTATTTTAGGCACATATATATATTCAACGTTGTTAGTCTTTAAGAAAATGTCGTATCTGTCGAATTCGTGAACGCCTCCGTAAAAGTACGACGACTGGTATCCGTTGGCGGTCATGTCCTTTAGTAGGGAATTGTGGTTAGGCATGGGATCCCATATCTGTACGAATCCGTATTGTCCGTATGGCGCCGAGGCAAAAATGGCTGGAAGTACGCCAAAAGTTCGTTCCGATGCTGCCAGGCAGTTGTTCCAGTACAGACCTTCGTGTTTGAGACTATCGATGAATGGGGTGAATGATATTGACTCATTTTGCACGCCTGTAAGCCTTTGCCCAAGACTTTCTACAATGATAAACACGAAGTTAGGAGGGTTGCCGTCGCTAGTTTTTGAGATGAAGTTACCAAGCACGTCATTATACTTGTTCTTATGGTAGAGGGGGTATCCGTCGTTTACAAATTCTTTGTCGGGGAACAGATTCTGGTATTCTGCCGATGCTGTCTTTATTGTTTCAAGGCTGCTTTCGCTTTGGAAATCGTTGATGTGGGTTGCAATTTTTATTATTGAGTACGAAGGCTGGTTTGTAGCGAGGCAAAAATCCTTGTGGTTGCTGTATAATTTTTCGTATTCTATTGTCTTTGTGTAGTTTATTGCAATGGCGGTTGCTACACTTGCTATTATAATTGCTCCAGATATTATAATGTTGAATTTTACCTTCTTCCACACAAACATTAATATTGTAATTGCAATTGCAGGAATTACAAAGCAGGCGATAGTTGGAACTCCTATCGATACCGATGTCTTTATAATACCTTGTATTTCTTCTGGCGAATAGGCAAAAACAACGTGGTCGAGCGGCATTGTCGTATTGCAGAAATATTCGGTAAGTAGTAGCGAAAAAATGCAATATATACTTATTAATATCATGCAAATTACTCGCGATGTCTTAGGTAGGAAATGGTGTAGTATAATAAATGGAACAAGACCGTAGGCTATTATATGAGATATGGTTATCAGGTCGAATATACAACCTGATAAAATAATGGCACACTTTGATGTTTCTATGTCGATGCGGAAATAGGTTGCAGCAAGAAAGGCTATCCTAATAAGAATCATGCAGGCAAGAAGTAGAATGTTTAGTCTTGCCCATTGACATATCGATTCTTTTATTTTTAATGCGAGTTCCTTTGTTTCCATTGTTAATGAGAGATTGATACCTTTGCGTTTCTAAATTCTCCGCTTTCATTATTGTGGTTCCAGAAGTATATTTTTATCGGAATCTTGTTCAGGTTGGTGACAAAAGGTGCTATGTACCTGTGCGAAAAGTGGAACTCCTTATATTCATTGGTAGCATATTCTGCTGGTAGGTCTATCTTTTCCCATAGTACGCCAGGCATTTCTATGACTATTGGAATTGTATTTCCGGTAATGTCAGTAGTTTTGTATTCAAGGGAACCTTCTATTTGAATATTTGAGTAGCGCTTGTCGATGTCGAAGTATGTAATTCGCGTGTATGTATTGTCGGTCCCGATTACGGCGGCTTCTGTAATTTCTCCTGACGAAATGTAGTCGCTATGTTTTATGTCTATTGCAGTGTATGTGTAATATGCCATTACCATTGCAAGAAACAAAATCATTCCAGTTTGTACAATACCACCAATTATGCGCGATGCACGGCAGTCGCGTATGTGAATATTGTTTATCGGTTTAAGTAGCAATTCGTATGCTTGCTTAGCTGCTATTGCCGACAGCCATACTACTACAAAGAATATCAGTCCGGCCAACAGATGCCACATTGCGTTGTCGTAAATGTTGCCAATACTAAGAATCGGCTTTCTCAATGCTCCATGAACTACAAATATCGCCATCGACAGTTCTCCGAAGTATATAAGCGGTTTCTTAAGTATGTGTTTCTTTACAGGTATGGATTTAAGGCCTTGGTATATAAATATCATTATTACCGTGGCGGCAAGGAATGTAAACGGGTAGAGGTATATGTTGTAATTGCCTATGCAGAAGACGGCTATTGCTGCAATAAGCCAAATATAGTTCAGTTTGGGGCGATTGTTTGTTGCAATTAGTATTCCAAGACAGAACTCTGGCAGGTGGCCTATAGCGTTTTGCATCATCATTTCGCCGTGGAATAGGTCGAAGTGGAACTTGTAGATAAATATTGCTGTATATGAAACAAGGCATACTGCAACGAATGTTTTCCATCCGAATTTTTGTGTTAGTTTGTATAGAATGGGGAACAGAATATAAAGCTGTAGTATCAGAGCGAAGAACCACCACGGACCGTTAAGAGTCAGCGCTGAACCTGGAACCAGGGTGTGAACGAAAAATATTTTGTACCACATCTCGGTTTGTTCGGTGTCGGTAAATAGTCTTCCGTAGGTAATTATTGTGGTAAGGAACAGGAATAGCAGCCCGACAAGAAGTAGAGGATATAGTTTTTTTATTCGTTCCCAGAAGAACGGTAGCCAGCCCCTTTCTTTTTTTGCCATCGACATGGCAAGACCGTATCCGCTGATTAGCAGGAACATTTGTACACCGAAATGACCGAAGTAGCTGAAAAGTATATTTATAAATTCCAGAGGTTTTTCTCCTAGCAGAGAAAATAGGTTGCCGACATTTTCTTCGAAGAAAAGGAATTCGTTTTCTCCTGGAGATGGTGGAAGCCAGTGAAAGAAATTGTGCAGGCATATCAAGATTATGGCGGCACCTTTGATGATTAGGGTGTCGTTGGTAGAGTACTGCTTGAATGACATTTGAAATTTCATTTCAGATTGTTTTGTTCGGTTTCTATGGGTTCGTCATAATCCACAAGCACCACTTTTACCGAAGCGATGTTGCATAGCTTTTTGGTAAACTGGACGTTGGTTTCTGTGAAATTTGCAGGAGTTTGCCATAGATGTATGTTCTGTTCCGGAAAATTTTCGGTAAGCAGTCCATACATATTGGCTTCGTTGCTTATGGCATCGGGACTAAGTTCTTTTATCTTTTTCTTTGTGTGTTCAATCCATGTTGCGGTGTCGATGTCGTTCCATACTGGATTTTCTGTCCACAAGATTATCCGCAATCCCGATTTTTTGATTGTTTTCAATGCCTTTACGTCAGGACTTTCAACAAATATGTTGTCGTTCATGTTGTACTTGTCCTTTATGTCGCGTAGCTTTTCCGATATTGCTTTGGCATTGTGGCGGTCGAGGTTTTTCAGATCAATCCAGAAGCATTTCTGCGATGGATTTTCCACATGGGCGAACCATTCGTCAATTTGCAGGTTGTTGGCGGTGTCTTCGGGATTATGCCCGACAAATATTTTTTCTTGATATTCGGAATACAGAGCATCGAATTCCAATCCTGCGAACTTCTTGCTTTTCTCTCTAGCGCTTATCGTATCATTCACTTTGTGCGCCCATACCTTCGACTGAGGATAGTTGAAATCAGGTTTGTTGCAGTTTGTTAGGAATGATATTAATATTACCAATATAGCAAGAGTTCTTTTCATGTGATATGAATTGTCTGTCAAAGGTAAATGTTTTAGTTTGAATAAACAAAAAAAGAACCTCGTTCAAGGTTCTTTTTTTGTAGTTATTATGTATCGATTAGAAGAACTTAGCTCTTCTGTCGTCCATCTTTATGATTTTCTTTACTGCATTGTTCATGCGGTAAGAGTAGCCTCTCATGTATTCCTGCATCTTGGCGAGCTTGTCGTTTTCGAAATCCTGCTTTTCGGGAGCTGCGGTCTTATTGATAACCTTGATTACATAAACGCCGTTGTTGCCGTCGATAGGATCAGAAACTGCGTTAACTTCAGTTGCTGTTGCTACTGCATTTACCTTAGGCTCGATAAGTCCGAGACCTGGGAGCGAGAAGCTTGAGAAGTTGATGTTGGTGAGGGTGTCGGTCTTTGCGTCGAACTTCTGAGCAACTGCATCAACAGTCATACCCTTCATTTCTGCCATCATCTTTTCTGCCTTCATCTGCTTTCTTACTTCTGGTTCGATTACTTCCTTGGTGTCCTCGAAAGGAGTGAAACCTTTTTCACGAATCTTCGAGAGTTTTACAACGAGGAACTTGTCGCGAGCCGAACTTTCGAATACGTTCGATACATCGCCAACTTTTCTGTCTTCGTTGAATGCCCAGCGAACTATTTCACGGCCATTGTCGATACCGGGGATTACATTGTCGCTCATGTCGGTAAGTTTGTTAGCCATTCTTACGTTGAGCTTCTGATCGGTTGCATTCTTGTCGAAATCAGCAGCAGTGATGCTCTTTGCGTAGAAAGTATTCGAAGCCTGGAATGCTGCTTCGTAGGTGTCGTCGGAGAACTTGATTTCCTGGTCGAGAACAGCGATCTTTGCTTTCTTGACAGGTTTGGTCTGCGAGTTAATCTTTATTACATGAACGCCAAACTGTGATTCAACAACCTGGATTGTTCCTGCTGCATTTGCAAAGCATGCATCGTTGAATTCGGAAATCATGGTTCCTTCGGTAAAGTCGCCAAGGTTTCCACCGTTGTTCTTCGAACCCGGATCCTGAGAGTACTGTACTGCCATTGCTGCGAAAGCTGCAGAATCGGCCTTGGTGCTTCTGAGTACGTTGGCGAGGCTGTCGGCAGTTGCCTTGCACATTTCCTTAGTTACGCTGTCGTTCGGAACGAGCAGTATGTGTGATGCATTTACCGAGTCGGGTCTGTTGGCCACGTCGAGTATTCTACCGAACAAGAAATAGTCGCCCTGTCTTGTTACTTCCGACATTGTGCCTACTTCGGAGTTGAAGAATTCGGTGCTGAAACCAAGGTTTCCAGCTTCCTTTTCGTTCATGTATACATCGTCCTTGTACATGCGGTTGTATCTGTCTTCGGGACGGCTGTTGCTGCTGTTTGCCTGTGCAAACGAGAGATAGTTGTCTTCGAGCGAACCCATTTCGGTACGAAGGTCCTCAGTGTTCTTCTTAATTTCAGCGATGTCGGTTTCTGAAGGAACGATGTCGAAAACTACGTATTCGATATCCCTGTTAGCCTGGTCCTCAACGAATCTGTTCTTGTGCTCGTTGTAGTAAGCTTCCATGTCCTTATCGGTTACGGTAATGTCCTCGTCCTTTATTGAACTATAGTCCCTGAAAGCATATATGAAGTCAACTGTGTTTGCCTGATCTTCGTAGTACATCTTTGCAAGGGCAGTCGGAGTGTAGAAACCCTTCGAAACCATGTTGCCGTACTTCGAGCTGATCTGGTCTTCAACAATTGCTTTCTTCCAGTAGTCGGCGATTACCTTGTAGTCTGGATTTTCCTCGGCATTGTCGAAGAAATTCTTCGGAGCCTTGGTGTCGTATTCACCGGTTTCTGCATTTTTCTGCAGTCCGAAATTCTGAACGATGATATTGTGAGCATGCTTAGGACCGTAGAGGAGATCTTCGAGTTCCTCGTCGCTTATGCCCAAGCCTACCTCATCGTAGTACTTGTTCCATACGTATGTATTGAGAATGTCGTTCCATGCGCTTTCACGGAAGCTTCTTTCAGTGTTGGCATCAACGTTTCTACCTTGCTGTGCAACCTCGTAGAATAACCTGTGGGTGTTGTAGTTGGCCGTCCATTCGCTGTAGTCAACCTTCTTTCCGTTTATCTTTGCTACAACGGAGTCGTCACCATGACCGATACGTCCAGAGCTAAGGAAGTCGCCCAACAGGAACGCCAACAATGCTATGCCGACGATAACGATAACTAAAACTCCACATTTCTCTCTAATGTTCTGTAATACTGCCATTACCTTAAATGTTTAAAATTAGTCTATAATAATAAAAATATTTTTTGGGGTGCAAAGATAGTAATAATTATTATTCGGTACAATCAAAAAAAATCAAAAAATGATTTTTGGGTGAGGGCGACGCCGTTCAATGCCTTCGGCGTTTCTTGTGCTTCGCACGTTTAACTTCGTTGAGGGCTTCGCCGTTCAGGTTTCTATGTTTCTATGGCTGGCGCCGTTTTTAGGTTTATGGGCTTGCAGGCAGAAAGGCTAACAGACTTGTCCCCATCTTTAAGGCCCTTAAGGCATGTGGGGACAATTGCATTTCTGTTAGCCAGCCAGCCCTTTCTGCATAATGTCAGAGCAATCGTAATTCGTAAATCAATTTGCATCTTGTCAGCAACCTGAAATATAGAAACCTAGAAACTTAGAAACGATCCCTTTGCATCTTGTCAGCAACCTTTAGCTCAGCGAAGCTAAAATCGTAAATCTAAAATCGTAATTCGTAAATCAATTTGCATTACCTTTGTGCAAAATTAATTTTCAATGTACAATCTTGTTGTTGATGCCGGGAACTCGTCGATTAAGATGTTCCTGTTTGATAGCGGAAAGATAGTGGACTGCCTGAAATGCACCGAAGTGGCGGAGCTCTTGCCTGCGCTTGAGAAAAATGTGCCTGTCGATAGCATCGCAAGGTGCATTGTTTCGTCGGTAAGCATCGATGCGGAGGAAATAGCAGCCGTTTTTCGTCCGTATTTTCCTGTGATGGTATATGGCATTTCTCTTAGGTTACCTATAATAATAAAGTACGACACGCCAGAAACCCTCGGCAGCGACAGAGTTGCCGCCGTAGTGGGGGCCGTTATGCGCTATCCCAATCGCAATGTGCTTGTAATCGACTCCGGTACTGCAATAACCTACGACATTGTAACTGCAAAAGGCGAATATCTAGGCGGAAATATTTCGCCCGGACTGAAAACAAGGTTTCGCGCCCTACACAATTTTACAGGAAAACTTCCGTTATTGAACGTGGATAAGACTATCGACAACTTGTTCGGAAAAAACACTACGGAGGCTATAACCCTTGGCGTTCAGAACGGTATGACCTACGAAGTGGAAGCAACAATTGATGAGTTTAGCCACCATTTTGACGACCTGCTTGTTGTTTTTACAGGTGGTGATAGCTTTTTCTTTGAAAAACGAATAAAATATAATAATTTTGCAGAGCCATATTTGGTGGCTTTTGGATTGAATGAAATATTGGAATATAATGTTTAGACGGATATTCTTGTTGGCTTGCTTACTGGCGGTTACCGTACTTTCCTTCTCGCAGGGACAGGTCGGTTCGCCGTATTCACGCTACGGTATCGGCGACGTGAATACCAACGCGCAGGCCCGCAACTCATCGATGGGCGGTGTGGGTTATGCCACTCCGTACATGTACGATATAAACTACAAAAGCCCGGCAAGCATCGGTGAAATAGATACGCTCACCTTCATTTTCAACTTTGGCTTCGACGCAGGACTCAGGAATTATTCAATTGCGAATCCTCGCACGTCGAAACTTAAGTCCGATGCCGAACTGTCGCAGATTGCCGTCGGATTTGCCTGTGCAAAGTGGTGGAAGATGGCTCTCGGAATCACACCTTACAGCAATGTGGGATACTCGATATACTCACCCGACAGCGCGTACGGCATCGACAAAAATTATGTTTATGCTGGCGATGGCGGTCTCAATAGGGTGTTCTTCAACAATGCTTTCAATCCGATAAAGGACTTGAGCATAGGTGTCGGCGTATCTTACCTATTCGGAAAAATCTACCATTCGAACGCCATTGTTTTTACCGACGATTCTACAGGCACTTATGTGAATTCGTTTTGCCAGAAGACTTTCAAGATTTCTGATGTTACTTTCGATGTCGGCTTGAAGTACAACATCCATATCGGCGAAGACAATTTGCGACTTGGCGCATACTACGCATATAATCGCGATATGAATGCCAAGCAGTCGACCTTGGTTTACAACACACTGGCAAGCGCGGCGACAACAGTCATCGACACAATTTATCAGGACAGCGATATTAAAGGCAAGATTGGTTTGCCGCATACTATAGGATTCGGCTTGTGCTACACATATAAGTCGAAACTTTCGATTGCAGCCGACTTTACTATGCAGAGCTGGAAGAATAGCAAGTTCTTCGGAGTTTGCGACTCTCTCAACAATAGTTTGGGTGCTGCTTTGGGTGCCGAATACACCCCGAACAGCCTGTCTCCAAAAAATTTATGGCAGTCGTCTTCGTATCGTATGGGCTTGTATTTCAACAAGTCATACATAAATATGAACGGTGGAAAACTGTCGGTTCCAGATTATGGCATTACTTTTGGAGTAGGATTTAAACCGAGATATGCAAAAACGGTATTTAACGTAACTTTGCAGTTCGGTGAAAGAGGCTCTTTGAAGAACAATATGGTAAAAGAAGATTATTTCATTATAGGTGTCAACTTCAATTTGGTTGACCGTTGGTTTGTAAAAAGTAGAATAGATTAAAATTTATAGTTATGAAAGCGAAAGTTTTATTATTGATGGTGACTGTAGGAATGCTATTCACAACAGTATCGTTTGCTCAGGATGGTGAGGTTGACGACTTCACTGTTAACATGTCGACCTATACCGAGTTCTATAATCAGAAGAACTATAGGGACGCATATCATACCTGGAAATGGTGTTTCGATAATAGCGACGACAAGGCTGACCGCAAAACTACCAAGAATGTTTTCATCCAGGGTCCTACGATCCTCGAAAATATAATTGCAACAAGGGAAGGTGAATCCCGCGAAGCAGCAATTGATACCTTGCTCATGATTTACGACAAGAGAATAAAGCTGTATGGTCAGGAGGCAACCTATCTTGGTTCGAAGGCAATTATGCTTAACAAGTATCGTCCGCAGAATCAGGCTGAGGTTTACGACATGTGTACACGTGTATACGAGCTTGCCGGCAACTCTGCAAACTACGGTGTACTCAAGTTGTATATGGTTGTTGCTTTGAACCGCTACGACAAGGAAGAAATCAGCAAGGAGACTATGGTAAACGTTTATTCTTCGATTTCTGATGCACTTGCAGAGCAGGTGGAAAAGGAAACCAAGGAAGACAAGAAAGCTAAGATTGCTGATGCAGCAACAGCCGTTGAAGAATTGTTCGTCAACAGTAGCGCTGCCGACTGCAAGTCGATAATCGACGTGTTCTCGCCTAAGTTCGATGCCGATCCGACCAACGTCGAACTGGCAACTAAGATTGTAAAGCTTCTGAGAAACGGCAACAGCGACGAGTGCAAGCTTTCCGACCTCTACATGCGTGCCGCAATCGTAATGTACGAAAACGAAAAGAGTTCTTCCTCTGCTCACGCAATCGGACAGGCTTACTTCAAGCGCGGTGAGTCGGGCAAGGCCGAACAGTACTACAACGAGGCAATATCGCTCGAGGAAAACAACTCGAAGAAGGCCGACATGTACTACGAACTTGGTCTGCTCTACTTCACAGGCATGAACAATTACGCCAAGGCTCGTCAGGCTGCCCGCAATGCATTGGCAGTTGACCCGAACTACGGTAAGGCATATATCTTGATTGGTAGGGTTTATGCTGCAGGTGGCAAGGGCTGTGGTAACGATGCTTTCGAGAACAAATGGGTATACTGGGTAGTTGTTGACCAGTTCCAGAAGGCAAAGAGCGTTGATCCATCGGTAACCGAAGAAGCAAACAAGCTTATCTCAACCTACTCTGCATATTTCCCGAAGGAATCGGATGCATTCTGGGCCGATATGAAGGCTGGAGCAACAGTAACTGTAGGTTGCTGGATTAACGAGACCACTACTGCAAGGTTTATTCAATAGTGTCAGATTTAAAGAAAATATTTTTTAAGACAGGTATCGTGCTTGCAATTGTTGCAAGTACGATATTTGTTTCTTGCAAGAACGATATCGACAAGGTTAACCTTCTTACAACACGCACAAATATGCCTACGTTTTCGGTATTCGGATTCGAAACCATATACAGTGATTCGGGACGAATAATGATTGAGCTGAAAGCGAAGGAAATGGCACGGTTCGAAGGCAAGAACATAAAATACGACGAATACAGATACGGCTTGAATGTAAGGTTTTTCGACGGATACGGTTCTGTTAATGCAACTCTGCGTTGCTCATATGCGCGATTCTTGATCGAAAAGGAACTTTGGGAGATAAAGTCGGATGTCGAGATTGACAATATTAGTAGAAACGAAAGAATTAACACAGAACTGCTATACTGGGACATGAACAAGGAACTTGTTTATTCCGACAAGTATGTGAGAATTACCACCGAAGATGAAATTTTAACCGGCGATGGCTTCGAGTCGAACCAGGATTTCTCGGAATGGAAAATACTGAAACCAGCAGGAGTAATAAGTATAAAGGATGAATAGCAAGAAGATTTTTAGGATTGTAGTTGAGTGCTTATGGGTGGTTATGGCAATTTTCTGCCTCGCCGCCGGCATATATTACCAGACCAAGTTCGATAGCGTGTCGAATGTTTGGATTTTTTACGCTATGGCTGTAATAAGTGCAGGAATGTTCATTATGCGCTTCATGCAGCGCCGCAATGAGGAACGTCGCGAGCAAAGACGAAACGGAGATAAGTAATGCTAAACTGGATAATCATAGTACTGGCGCTTGTGCTCTCCGCCTTCTTTTCGGGAATGGAGATTGCATTTGTCACATCCAACAAACTTAAACTTGAAATTGCCACCAAGAAGGACAGTTTCAACTCGAAGGTGCTGGCGCTTATAACTAAGAATTCGTCGCAGTACATTTCGACGATGCTTGTGGGCAACAACCTTGTCAACGTTATCTACAGTATCTTTCTGGCAAAAGTTCTCGCCGCACCTCTAGCTCCTCTTAACAACGAATTGCTTATCCTTCTTCTGCAGACGGTTATTGCTACTGTAATTGTGCTTTTTGTTGCCGAATTTCTGCCGAAGACCTTGTTCCGCATCCTTAGCGACTCGGCACTCACGACATTTGCCGTGCCAGTAGCATTTTTCTACTTCCTGTTCTATCCGGTAGTAGTAGTATCGGTGTGGATAGCTCGGCTAATCACCAGAATCTTCGGAGTGAAGATCGACGACCATCAGAAGGACAATATGTTCAGTAAGGTCGACATCGAGGACATTATCGGCAATGGAACCGAACTTTCCACCTCGGCAAAGTCGTCGCAGGAGCTCAAGATTTTCCAGAATGCAATGGACTTTTCGTCCATCAAGTTGCGCGAATGCATTGTACCGCGAAACAAGATTCTTGCCGTGCCAGTAAACGAATCGGTGGAGAACGTACGCAAGATGTTTGTCGAAACAGGTCATTCCAATTTGCTTATTTATAAAGAAAACGTCGACGACATAATCGGATATGTAAACATAAAGGACATCTTCAAGAATCCGCAAAAGTTGCGCAACATCATGCGTCAGATACTGGTGGTGCCCGAAACTATGTCGGCAAAGAAACTTTTTGGCCGCCTCATTAAGAACAACCGAAGCATTGCCGTTGTGGTAGATGAGTTCGGAAGCACCTGTGGAATTGTTACAGTCGAAGATATTCTCGAGGAGATTTTCGGTGAGTTCGAGGACGAGCACGATTCTCCAGAATTATCGGTGGTAGTCAACAAGGACGGCAACTATATCATGTCGGGGTTGCTCGACGTCGAGACTTTCAACGAAGAATATGGCTATTCTCTTACCGAATCTGACGAATATGAAACTATTGCCGGCTACATCATGTATTTTTCCGGCAACTTTCCAAAGATGGGAGAAATTGTTACTATCATGGATAATGATGTTTCGTACCGCTTCAGAATCCTTGAAATAAAAGGCACAAAAATCGTAAAGGTCATGCTTTATGCAGAATAGTTTGTTTGTTCTGCATATAAGGTAACAAAAAAGGCCGCCATTTTCTAGCGACCTTCTTTTTTTTATATCTTGTCTCGTCCTGAAATAGCGTTACAATAAAAATAGTAACGAAATGGAAAATAAAGAAAGTAAGTATGTTAGGCGTACACAAAAGGACTACACAATGGCTTTTAAATTGTCAGTTGTACGCGAGTATGAAGAGACACATGT
>JAFZWY010000057.1 GCA_017617125.1 Bacteroidales bacterium | reverse complement strand
TATGGTATGGGCACATACTGCTGCAGCAAATGGAGACGGAAGAATTGACTACAACTCAAAAAAAATTTTTGATATAATAACATGGGAAAACGATAGACAGATAGCCAAAAACAAGATATACATAAACAACGTCATTGATCACGAAGCAAATATTTCTGCTCCTGAATATAACATGGACTACAATTGTAATTTTGTTATAGGCGGATATATTTCTCCAGCATACAGCGGAGCTCTATATTCAGACAGGAGGTTCGCTGGTCAAATAGCAGAAATTATCGCCTTCAATACAATTGATAGTACTCTTAGAAATCAAGTTTACGACTACCTATACTCAAAATATGTAGCACCCGTCACCCTCGGTCTCGACATCCATACCACCAGTTTCTGCGACACTACTATCTCTGCATATATGCCCGACTTCGTATCCTATCAGTGGAGTACGGGAGAAACGGACTCGGTTATACATGTAAACCGTAGCGGCAGATACACAGTAACAGTAACCAATAGTTTCGGAGTTACTAGCACAGACGATATAAATGTATATTTCCCAGAGATATACCAGTTGCAGGATACAACAATCTGCGCTGGAGATACAATAAATTGGAACCTCAAACTGCCACAGGAAGACTATAGCTTCCAATGGTACAAGGATGGCGCCCAACTTGCCAATGCAAGCAACCAAATCGAGATATCGGAAATAGGTGCATACTCATGCATAATAACAGATAGCCTCGGGTGCAGTTTCCAAACGGACACAATGCACCTTGCAATAGACAATTATCCTATCTCGGCAAGCTTCGATGCTAACGACACTACCCTATGCTACGGCAACCGCCTGCACATTGCCACAGGCTACCCAGAAACCACCTCGGCAATTTGGAGCGACGGCAGTACCGACATAGAGCATTACCTCACACAACCTGGAACATACAGCGTAACCACAACAAACACACGCGGTTGTACTGCAACAAATAGCATAAACGTCAACCTGCGCGGTCAGGTGCCTACACCCGATTTCAGCATCGAAGGACACTGCCAGAACGCAGAGGTTATCACAACAAACCTCAGCACCTCGGCAATGGGCGACATAACACTCTACAAATGGTTCGCCAACGACAGCCTCATCGGCACTACCGAAAACATTAGCCACAGCTTCGACCAGCACGGCACACAGTCGCTGCGCCTATACCTAGAAACTTCCGACCAATGCTTCAACGATACAACAATATACATAGAAATAGACCCCGAGCCACAGCCCGATTTCACGCCTAAGTTCTTCTGCCAGAACACAAACGCAGAAATCGAGGCTACAGGCACTATAGCGGAAGGCGAAATCATAGGCAACCAATGGCTGCTTCAGGATCAAACCTACTACAGCGACCATATAAGCGCAAGTTTCAGTGAGGCAGGAACTATACCCGTAATCATCACAGCCGAAAGCTCGGCAGGATGCTCCGGAACACGCACAATAAATGTAAATGTCAACCCTGCCCAAAAGCCTTCAATGGAATTTGCAGGCACCTGCCTCGGTCACGAAACCTCCTTCCTCAACAAAACGCCATTCAACAACATAAATCCACAAGTTTCGTGGGAATGGAACTTCGGTGACAGCACTCTCGCATCAGGCAGAAACACCAGCCACCACTACGATACCGAAGGCATCTACAACGCCTCGCTGTCAATAACCTACGCAAACCACTGCACGTCAAAACTAGACACAACGCTCACAATACACCCGAATCCCGAAGTTTCAATTTCGAACAGCGTCCTTTGCATAGGCGGCAGCAATACCATGGAGGCCGACATTTCTTCCAGCGACAGCATTACCGAATACACCTGGCGCATAGGCGACAATTTTGAATCGCACGAGCCGAATCCAATCTTCACCGCCGACACCTCGGGCACTCTGGATGTAAGCATTACAATACAGACCGAACATTCGTGCTTCGCTCACGCATCCAACACCATGAACATATATACCTCACCCGATGTTTCGTTCACACAGTCGCGCAACTGGGGCGGCAATCCAATGTTCGTGGAATTTGAAAACACTTCCGAAGGTGCAACTTCCTTCCACTGGGACTTTGGCGGCATGGGCGAAAGTTCGCAGCCTAACCCCTACTTCATATTCACAGAACCCGGCACCTACGAGGTAACATTGACAGGCACCAACGAACATGGATGTTTTGCCCGCTACACTACCGAAAGCATTACGGTAGTAGAGCCTATAGTCGATATTATGCTGATGAACCTCAAAACCGAAATTGTAAATTCGTTTGCAAAAATATCGCTTGTGGTGGTAAATCTCGGAACTCTGCCGGTATATGACCTTGTTCTCGAACTAAAGGTAAACGGACAGATATACCACGAAACAATTGACTATATTGTTCAGGGCGGAGTTGTACCGCACACCTTCGGAACCATGATGTCGGTTCACGACAAGAGCATTTCGGATGGAAACACAATTTGCATTGAGGCACAAGTCCCTGTAACCGAAGGCTACGGCGATATGGATCTCAGCAACAACATTATTTGCTCCACCGATGCCAATAATCTCTATGTCGGCTCGCCCTACCCGATTCCAGCATCAGAGCTTGTAACCTGCGACATCTACACAAAAATCGCCACCGACATAAACATTTCGTTCTTCAACACCTTCGGAGAACTCGTAATGCAACAGGAAATAAAGTTGCACAAGGGATACTACAAGTACACTGGCGATGTTTCGCACCTCCCGTCGGGAGTTTACTTCATCCGCGTAACCACTAAGGATGAAACGATAACGTATAAGATAGAGGTAAGGAGATAAGAGAGAACAGTGAACTCTCAACTTTCAACTTTCAACTCTCAACTTTCAACTCTCAACTCTCATTATTTTTCCGTCAATCTTTTCAAATTTCTCTGCGTCGGACTTTCTCATTTCCACCTTTCCATCGTTCCATACCGACGGCCAGCCGCCAATGATATGTCCCAAATAGACAACCTTTATCGGATGCAGACCTTTTGCCAATGCCACCGACTTGTCGTTGCGCGAGAAACGCTTTACCTCTCCCGAGTTGTCAATCAGCTTAACTCCGTCAATCCAGAATTCCTCGTTGTCGGTGGAGAAATAGTAAACTCCATCCTCATCAATACGCAGATATCCCTCGGCAATCGAAGCATAGTTGTCATAACCGTTGAGCGGCTCACCAAAATTCTCCACACTGCGGATGTCGCTGAGTTTGGAAATCACAGTATCACGTTCGGCCTTGCCAGTTGCCTTTTCCAATTCGGCAACATTGAGGAACATTCCTGCAACATTGTGCATTTTCAGTCCTTCTACAGCATTTTCTACCTCAACAGCTGTTGCATACTGCTGCTTCTCGACAGTAATTTCACGCACCTTGCTCATCTTTCCCGATGGCAATACCGAAGCAATCTTCACCAAGGTATTCTCCTTAAGCACAATAGGTTCGGTGTATTCCTTCGAACTGGGCGTAAGGTCGGAACCATCGATTGAATAAACCATCTTCACTGGTCGCGAAGTTGTGAACTCTATCACTGCCGAATCGACAAATGCCACAAAGTTGCACGATCCGTTTGGCTGCTCGGGCAACGGAATATGGTAGGTGATATTGTGCATGTCAAGGCGTACGAAAGCATTGTCCAAGCGACGGCAGAAATCGGCATAATCCTTTTTCTCCAGTGGCGACCAAGCAACCTCGGCAAGAGCCAACGAACGCGGATAGTAACGATATTCGCGCAGAGTATCATTATATAGGTACTCAGCCCAAAGGTTGCACTGAACACCACGCACGTGTCCGCCCTGCCCCAACTTAGCCAAAGTATCGGGTATTGGATTGTAAGCATAGGTGATTTCCAGTCGCGAATTGCCACCGATAGTCACAGGCTCTATCTTACTATCACCTTGATAATAATCGATATACATTCCACCATTGTATGGTGTCATTATCACATCGTGACCTTTCTGGGCAGCGGCAATTCCACCATCCTCGCCACGCCACGACATCACCGTTGCAGATGGATTTATCTCTCCGTCAAGGATTTCGTCCCAACCGATAATCTTGCGTCCGTGCTTTGCAAGCATAGCCTCAACACGCTTCACGACATAGCTCTGCAGACAGTCCTCTGGCGAATGATGCGGATTTTGGTCAAGGTGCTCAGCCTTTATTCGTGCCTGGCACAAAGGACATTCCTTCCAGAAAACCTTCGGGCATTCGTCGCCACCAATGTGGAAATATTCGCTTGGGAAAATTTCTACAAGCTCATCAATGACATCTTGCAGGAATTCGAAAGTCGATTCCTTTCCAGGGCACATCACTATATCTTCTACACCCCACACAATGCGCGGACTTACGGTGTCGTTGTTGCACGACAGCCACGGATATGCCGATATAGCAGCAAGTTCATGGCCCGGCACTTCGAGTTCGGGGATTATGGTTATGAATCTTTCGGCAGCATAGGCAACAAGTTCTTTTGCCTGCTCCTGAGTATAGAAACCTCCGTATTCGTAACCCTCGCCTTCGATGCGTTTTGCACCTACAGTTGTAAGTTCGGGATATTTCTTTATCTCGATTCGCCAGCCTTGGTCGTCGGTAAGATGCCAATGCATAGTGTTGATTTTGAACATCGCCCACACGTCGATTTGTTTCTTAACAAACTCTATATCAACAAAATGCCTCGACGGATCGAGATGTACGCCACGATATGCGAAACGCGGTTCGTCGGAAATTTCAACGTAAGGCATACTCCATTCGATATTCTTCACGACTTCGGGAGATTCCACCTCGGCAGGAAGAAGTTGCATCAAGGTTTGCATTCCATAGAACAATCCAGCGGCCGTCGATGCAACAATTAAAACGCCACCATTACCTATCGAAAGCCCGTAACCCTCATTAGCAATCATAAAAGAAGGGTCAAGGTCAAGACGAATAGAATTTGTTTCAGCAACATCACCAATATTTAGATTGTATCCTGTTGAAACTCTCAACTTTTTTGCAAAAAACTCGGCCACATTCCTTGCGGAATCGCAATTGGGGACAATGGTGGTTTTATTGTCGATGACAAAATGCTTGGTCGTATCAACCGACATTTCCTTGGGAACAGGAATAATGTTCACACCATTGTTGTATGGTTTTTCCTCGTAGTTCTTCGCACACGACGACATCAACAATGCTGCCGCCAAAGTAAGTATTAAAAGTTTACACTTCATGGTAATTCAATTTAGAGAGGTACAAATTTACAAAAAACATCGGAATAGCAAAGAAAAAGGCTATGCGCAACATTTAACTTCTGAACCTAAACTGCGTCCTGAGCCTGTCGAAGCATGCTTCGCTCCCTGAGACGCTCCCTGAGACACTCCCTGAGCCTGTCGAAGGGTGTCGAAGTGAGCTTGTCGAAAGACAACTTTCAACTCTCAACTTTCAACTTTCCACTACTCCACTTCAATCATCAACCCTTTCAGATATTCTCCTTCGGGATGGTAAATGCTTACGGGATGGTCTATTGCGTGAGGCAACTGCTTGACTATACGCACATTGCGATGCGCATTTGCAGCAGCGGTGAAAACCATAGTCTTGAAATCGTCCTTGCTAACCGCCTGCGAGCATGAGAATGTGAAAATAAGTCCACCCGGCTTTATCTTTTCAATAGCACGCTGATTTATGCTCTTGTAGCCTTTCAATCCCTGCTGCAAATTGCGGTGATTCTTGGCGAATGCCGGCGGGTCGAGTATTATAATGTCAAAATTATTATCGATAGTTCCCAGATAATCAAGGACATCCTTTGCTACGCCCTTGTGCGGTGCATTGGTAAAATTCAGTTCTACATTTCGTTCACACAATGCGATTGCCTTCTTTGATATGTCAACCGTCTCGACGTATGTAGCACCGCCACGCAATGCCGACAACGAGAATCCGCCAGTATATCCAAAGGTGTTCAGTACTCGCTTGCCCGACGATAGTTCGCCAACTAGTTTGCGATTTTCGCGCTGGTCAACAAAAAAACCTGTCTTTTGTCCTTCGTAGAAGTTGATTATCATACGGTTGCCGTTCTCGCAGATTTCGCGTTCATCGAAAGGCTCACCCCAGATGAACGAATCGGTAGTTGTTGCGTGCGGAATTGTTGCGCTACTCTTGTCGAAGATGGATATCACTTTGTCGCCCAATAACTTGCAAACAATTTTGGCAAACTGTGGAAACAACCTGTACATTCCAACCGAATGAGCTTGGAACACAACGACACCATTGTAGTAATCGACAATCAATCCGGGCATAAAGTCGCCCTCGCCGTTCACAAGGCGGAAAACATTGGTGTCGGGCGAATCGAAAAAACCAAAATTGCGGCGGTAGTTTATTGCCGATTCGAATCTTTTTGTCCAGAATGCCTCATCGATTGCACTACGTTCAAAATCAAAGACTTTTGCAATTATGCTATCATCCTGATAATGCGCGGTAGCCAGATAGTTACCATCTGACGAGAATATTTCCACAAGGTCGCCTTCTTGCGGGTCGCCTTGCATTTTGGCAATTGCACCCGAGAACACCCACGGATGGCGGCGCATCAGCGACTTCTCCTTGTCGCGCTTGAGTATAAGTTTTGGAAATGTGGTCATAGTTATAGTGCTATTAGATTCAGGATCGCTCCTTCGACTACACTCAGGGTGCTGCTTTTCCGCTGGCTGAGCGTCAGTCGAAGCCAAGGTAACGATATGTTCATATTTAAATTAATCATTTGTATCTTTTTATATACATTAAATCCGACCCTTCGGCTAACGCTCAGGGGGCGGATAGATTACAGTACTTTAAGATTTAGAAAATTCCGCTGGCTGAGCGTCAGTCGAAGCCAAGGTAACGTTATCTCCATTCTTTTTTTCCATACTTATTTTGTAATATGTATCATTAATACATCTGGCATATTCGTGAATTTTTTCAGGCATATCGTTTATTAATGCTTCTTTCTTTTTTTTCGACCAACCATGAATTTGTCTTTCGCGATAATATGCCTCATCAATTCTGTCAAACTCTTCAAAGTACATTAATTTTACTGGTTTGTGCTTTCGAGTATAATTTGCACCGACTCCATTAAAATGATCTTCAAGCCGCTGCTCTAAGTCGATTGTACTACCTGTATAATAGCTGCCATCGTCACAAAGTAATATGTAAACATATCCTGCCATTGGCAAAAATATAATAATCAAAAACCGACCCTTCGGCTAACGCTCAGGGGGCGGTTCATGGTGCTGCTTTTCCGCTGGCTGAGCGTCAGTCGAAGCCAAGATTACGATATACTCAATTTTTCAATCATTAATCAACTTTTTGTTTCTAATATATCGCCCCTTCGGTTAACGCTCAGGGAGCTGAATTTTTTCCGCTGGCTGAGCGTCAGTCGAAGCCAAGGTTACGATATACTCAATTTTTCAATCATTAATCAACTTTTTGTTTCTAATATATCGCCCCTTCGGTTAACGCTCAGGGAGCTGAATTTTTTCCGCTGGCTGAGCGTCAGTCGAAGCCAAGGTTACTTTATCTCCGTGTCAACCTGCGACAGTCCCTTAATCGCATTGTACTCGAAGCCCATGCGCTTGCCTGTCTGCATCTTCGACTTGTTGATGCGCTCCTTCATGTAGTCAACGTTTACAATCTTCACATCGTTGTACGGAGGAACCAGCAGGTCGAACTTGAGTACATACGCTATAGCCGACTCAACAAGCTGGTGCAAGCTTTCGTAGTCAACCTTGTTCTTGCCGAAAGCCGGATAGCCAAAGCCCAGTTCGCGACGACCTTCAACAAAGAAAGTGCTCTCGTTGTTGATGAACATACGTCCAATCAAGTAGCCAAGGTCCTCGTCCCTGTTGTACTTGAACGAATCGGCGAGGAAGTTGTACATGTTGATTATTCCCGAATATGTAACCAACGGACGGTCAATGTAGTAGCTATCCTTCCAAATTTCGTGGTTACGCGGAAATTCGAAAATGTTGGAGTGCATATTGAATATCAGCAGGTCGCCTGCAACCTTGATTTCGGTCTCGAACAGACCGCGGTCGCGGTATTCGAGCTTTATTCTCTCGTCGGCATCCTTCAGGATTCCATTGTATTCGATTACAATGTCGTGCAACACCTTTTTCAGTATAGTAAATGCTTCCTTGGTATTGTCGTACACAACCTGTTTCAGTTGCGACTTCTCAAGCATTGTCTTTATTATTCCGTCGCGTACTTCTGTATGTCGTTCCATTACAATTTTAGTTTCTAAGTTTATGTGGCTGCGCCGTTTGATGGGCTGCGCCTGTTTATAATTGTTTTTAAAGTTGTTTTATAATTTTAAGATACAATATTTGATGATGCAATTATTTTATCTACGATGACAGTGTCTCCTTCTATATGAAATATTATTGTCAAACGACGATTGCGTGTTCTCATCTGCTTTGCATGTGGATGATATTTCTTTACCGACAGCCATCTACTTTCAGGAATAACGTCTGCAAGGTATGACAATGTCATAATTTCCGCACCCAATTGCCGTGTATATGACAATGCATGTTCTGGTGTACTTACACTAAGTATGAAATTGGCGATACTATCAATGTCAACAAAAACGGAATCCAAGATTTTTACTTTGTATTCCTTCATATCTTTTCCGCAATAGCCTGCTCTAACTTTGTTATAAACTCCTCTACAGAATGTAGTCTTTCAGGAGAAGTGCGTTGCACCTGTCCATCACCATAACCCATTTGGGATTTTGGCTGTATCTTTTGTGAAGTCAAAACACTATCCATTTTTATGATATTTATTGATGCAAAGATAAACAAATTTCCTATCTATTGTCAAATGTTTTCAAATTTATATATGTGTCCGATAAGTTAGCACCTTGCGTATGGAGCTAAAAGTTGCAAATCCAGAAGGATGAGGAGGACAGAGGACTGATTCTGGGTTCAAAAGCTTGAAGGCTCGAAGACTTTTAGCCTTTGAGCCTTCAATCCCTTTTTTTTGCATCTTATCGTTAATTGCCAACCTTTAGCTCGCGTAAGCAATTATAACATTATCAATTATCAATTGTTTTTTAGTATGCCTTTGCAAACAGCACTCTTCTCTTCGATGGCTTTCCAGAGTAAACGCAAACGCCTTCTTCTTCCTCGGCATCGAGTGGAATGCAGCGGATAGTAGCCTTGGTTTCCTCCTTGATTTTTGCCTCGGTCTCGGCAGTGCCGTCCCAGTGTGCAGAAATGAAGCCCGGAGTTTCCTCGATTACGCGCTTGAACTCGTCCCAAGTATCAACCTTATAGGTATGTGCAGCCCTGTAGTCGTATGCCTTCTTGTAGATGTTCTTCTGAATATCCTCGAGCAAGTTCTTGATGTGGTCGATAATGCCTTCATCTGCAACATTTTCCTTGGTGAGAGTATCGCGGCGGGCAACTTCCCAAGTGTGGTTTTCGTAGTCGTTAGGACCAATGGCGAGACGAACAGGAACTCCCTTCATTTCCCATTCGGCAAACTTGAATCCCGGGCGCTGAGTGTCGCGGTCGTCGTACTTGTAGCTTATGCCTGCAGCCTTAAGCTTAGCGCAAAGTTCGTGTACACGTTCCGAAATCATATTGAGTTGCTCATCAGTCTTGTAAATAGGAACGATAACTACCTGAATTGGAGCCAGATGCGGAGGCAATACAAGTCCGTTGTCGTCGGAGTGAGCCATAATGAGCGCACCCATCAGACGGGTAGAAACGCCCCACGAAGTTGCCCATACATATTCGGGCTTGTTTTCCTTGTTAAGGAAGGTAACATCGAATGCCTTTGCGAAATTCTGTGCAAGGAAGTGCGAAGTACCTGCCTGCAATGCCTTTCCGTCCTGCATGAGAGCCTCAATACAGAAAGTTTCCTCGGCACCGGCAAAGCGCTCGCTGTCGGTCTTGCGGCCAATAACAACGGGAACGCCAAGGTAATTTTCAACAAAATCGGCATATACATGAACCATCTTGTCGGCTTCTTCCATTGCTTCCTCCTTGGTTGCGTGAGCGGTATGACCTTCCTGCCACAAGAATTCGGCAGTACGCAGGAACAAACGGGTACGCATTTCCCAACGCACTACGTTCGCCCACTGGTTCACAAGGATAGGCAGGTCGCGGTACGACTTTACCCAGTTGCGGTAGGTGTTCCAAATTATAGTTTCGGAGGTCGGGCGAACAATGAGTTCTTCCTCGAGCTTTGCCTCGGGATCTACTTCGACAGCCGTCTTGTCGGCATTGGTGCGAAGACGGTAATGAGTTACAACTGCGCACTCCTTTGCAAAACCTTCAACATGGTCGGCTTCGCGGCTGAAAAACGACTTTGGAATAAACAGCGGGAAATATGCGTTTGTGTGACCAGTTTCCTTGAACATTTTGTCAAGAATGTCGTGCATTTTTTCCCATATCGAATAACCGTAAGGCTTGATAACCATACATCCTCTAACTGCGGACTGTTCCGCCAAATCTGCCTGAACAACAAGCTCGTTGTACCACTGAGAATAATTCTCCGATCTCTTTGTCAACTTTGCCATTTTATCTTGGTATAAAATTTGCTATTACGTTAATAAATGTATTAAAATTGTTATTATTTTTGGAGTTACAAAATTAGCAAAAATTTTTCACTATGAAACATTTGTTTTACATATTGATCCCAGTGCTCCTCACCCTAGCATCTTGCGACGCAAGCCTTTATACTACAAAGGTTTATGATGATGCCTACTATGCAAAAAGCAAGGAAGAGGTGATACCTTCGAAGACTATTACCATCAACAACAACGACAGCTATTCGGAGACGCCGACGGGAGAATATAACGCCGACGACGGATACTACCACAACGACGACGGCACTGTCACATACTATTCAGACAACGATTATTATAATTCGAACGATAATTACAGCGAAAACAGCTATGGCGGTAGCGACAGCTACTACGACGGCAATGGCAATTACATCGAAAACAACTATTACTACATAGGCGACGACTACTATTACACCTCGCACTTCCGCAGGTTTGGTACTTACTACACGCCTGTGTACTACTACGACCCGTTCTGGGATCCGTGGTACACGCCATACTATTCGTACAGCTACTACTACGACCCATATTTCTACTCGTGGTACTACTCGCCATACTACTACACTCCGTATTACCACCACTACGGATATGGTTACGGCTACTATAGTCCTTACTACAGCCATTACTACAACTATTCGTACTGGCACCACCACAATCATGGACATGGACATGGCAACGGTCACGGACACAAGCCAACCGATGACAACGTCTTCGGCTCGACCTACTACGGACACCATGGCACGATGAGCGGATATGGCAACGGAGTTGGCAGCGGCCGCATAATTACCAATGGTAACGGCGACAACGGAGGCTCGTCGGTAAGCAAGGCTCCTTCCACAGCGAATGCAGCCGGCAGGGTTGCCTCCGGTTCATCGTCAAGCGAAAGAACTGTAGACAACAGCGCAAATGATAACCCATCAAGAATTGTCAACGACGGCAACACATTAAACACAAATCCCAACAGCAGCATTTCGAGAACCGATGCTAATGGTTCCAGCGCTACAAAGGAGCCTACTAACTCAAGAGTCGACAATGGTTCCAGTGCAACAAAAGAACCGACAACCTCGAGAGTCGATGGTTCCAGCGCTACAAAGGAGCCTGCAAGCAACAGCGAATCTAACGCCCGCGTAAACTCACCGAGCAGCAACCGCAGCTACAACAAGCCGAGCAGTTCGAGTTCGAGCAGCTACAACTCATCGTCGAGAACCAATGGTAATTCCAGCAGTTCAAGTTCGAGCAGCCATAATTCATCGTCAAAACCATCAAGCAGTTCGAGCAGCACAAGCAGTTCAAGGTCGTACAACAGCAGCTCGTCGAGCAGTTCGTCGTCAAAGCCATCAAGCAGCAGCTCCAGCAGTTCGAGTTCAAGGTCATACAACAGCAGTTCGTCGAGCAGCAGACCATCGTCGAGCAGCAGCTACAACTCATCAAGCAGTTCAAGCAGCCGCTGCTACTCTCCATCATCGAGCAGCAGCAGCAGTTCACGTTCGGGCAGCAGTTATAGCGGCAGCTCACATTCGAGCAGCTCGTCATCTCACTCAAGTTCATCACACAGCTCAAGCACATCGCACTCGAGCAGTTCATCATCACACTCAAGTTCAGGAAGGAGATAAGTCATGAAAAAGATTTTAGTAAATATATTTGCAGTATTGCTTTGCGCAACAGCAATCGCACAGAGCGAATCAGACGCACTAAGGTATTCATTCTACATGCCTAACGGCACAGCCCGCGCCAACGGAATGGCAGGTTCGTTCGGTGCAATAGGCGCCGACCCGTCGACTATAGGTTTCAATCCTGCAGGCATGGGCGTATACAAGTCGACACAGATTTCGTTCTCGCCAAGCTTCAAGATAAACAATACCGAATCGTCGTACCTCGGAAGTAGTAACCGCGACTTCAGCGCCAACTACTTCGACATCAACGAGGCTTCGTTCGTTCAGGCAATCGAACGCAAGAACGACAACGTTGGACTCACATACTTCATCTGGGGATTTTCGTACAACAAGCTTAACAAATTCTCCGAAAACATCAGCATCAGCGGCATAAACGACCATGGTTCGCTTACCGACTGGTTTGCAGCAAGAGCCAACGGTATCAACTACCTGAATCTCGAAAGCAACGACCCGTTCTATTGTCATCCTGCATGGGAAACCTACCTCATCGACCCGGCAGCCCCTGGCGACAACGAACACTACGTAAGCGCATACGACTCATACGGAGAGAAGCAGAGCCAGAGAATAACAAAGAAAGGTTCGCTTGGCGAATACAACATAGCTATCGCATTCAACTTCATGCACAAGCTATATATCGGAGCCGACCTCGGCATACAAAGCGTAAACTACAGGCAGAATATCATCTCATACGAGAGCCGCGAAGGCGCAACCTCAGGTCCCAAGTCTTTTACATTCGAAGATTATGTACGCTCCACCGGATCTGGCGTAAACTTTAAGTTAGGAATTTTGTACCAGCCAATCGAACAATTAAGATTCGGTGCTGCAATACATACGCCTACTTCTATTAGCATGAGAGACAAATATTCAACTTCGTGCAGCATGAAGGGATGGATACCGAGAACCGATAACACATTGGCCGATTCATCGGCATCGCAGAACTCTCCCGAAGGCGAATTCGAATACAACATACTGTCGCCGTTCAGGGCAAATGCAAGCATCTGCTTCATTCCTAACGAGCACATCCTCATAAATGTAGACTACGACCTTGCAAACTACAATGCAATAAAGATGAGAAGCGAGGACTACGACTTCGCAACAGAAACCAATAACATAATTAATAACTACAAGGTTGGACATTGCGTAAAACTCGGTGCCGAATACCGACTTGGCGCATTAAACATGCGACTTGGCGGTGCTTACTACACAAGTCCTTACAAGAGCTCATCGCCAAATAGTAATGCCGACACCTGGCTGGCAAGCGCTGGATTGGGCTTCCGCACCAACTATTTCTTCTTCGACATCGCATACTCGTACATGGCTAACAAATACGTATACTATATGTACGAAGGCCTTGTAACAAGCGATCCGAGCAAGATAAAATTCTCTCGCCACCAGATTTCGTTCACTATCGGATGCAAATTCTAATATGATTTACCGCATTATAACTAAAGCGACCGAATTTCGGCCGCTTTTTTTTGCATAAACATATCATACCGTTTTTTATATTACCTTTGCACGAATAATGAAACGCATAACCGACATATCGCACACCTTTATTATTATAATGCTTGCATCGGCAGCAATGCTCGTGTTCGGTTCATGCAAATCGACAAAATTTGTCGGCGACGACGAATATCTTCTTGTCAAAAACAAGATAAGCTGCGACGAAAAATCGATAGACGAAGAAGAACTTATACTCACCCTGAGCCAGAAAAGCAACAAGAAAATCCTCGGACTTGTCCCGTTCAACCTCTACGTGTACAACTTCATGAAGAGCGGAAAGGAGCGCAACTGGAAAAACAAGCTTGCCAACTCGATAGGCGAAGAACCTGTCATATATGCCACTGAAGCAAAACTCAAGAGCATCGAGAATTTGAAATCGTATATGGCAAGCCAGTCGTACTACCGCGCAAACATTAGCGTAAACGAACGATTCTCGCACAAAAAGAAGGCAAAGGTAAAATACACAATCGAGTCGGGCCCGTCGTACAAGATTGCATCTATCGACTACAACATCAGCAACGAAGAAATAAAGGAACTTTTCTTTACCGACACCATAAACTCGCTTGTCAAACGCGGGCATAGCTTCAACACCGACACACTGAAGGCCGAACGCGAACGCATAGCAAGGTTCTTCAAGTTGAACGGCTACTACTATTTCTCGGTAAACAACGTACACTTCTTTGCCGACACCCTACGTGGCGACTGCACCGCCGACATCACAATAAGCCTGCAGAAGACCGACGACGCCAACGATGCCTTCCAAAGCCAGACCATAAGAACTGTAAACATATACACCAACTACGATCTTACAAAAAAGAACGACACTGTCGGCAAGAAGACAAACATGTTCATCAAGGATGGCATAAAGTTCACCTACGACGGCAAGATGACTCACCGCACATCGGTACTGCTGCAGTCGTGCTTCTTCAAGCCCGACGACAAATACAGCATCCGTAACGTGGAGGACACCTACAGTCACCTGTCGAGCCTGAAGCAGTTCCGCCTTATCAACATCAAGCTTGTGCCACCAAGTGTCGAAGAAACCCTGCTAGAAAGTATCAGCAAGCGCTACCTCGACGCAAACATATACCTCGCACCAATGAAACGACAGTCGTTCAACGTTGAGCTCGAAGGTAGCAACACCTCGGGAAACATGGGTATGTCGGGCGTACTGTCGTACAAGAACCGTAACATTTTCCGTGGCGCACAGATTTTCTCAGCAAAAGCCAACATCTCGTTTCAGACCTCCGCCCTGCTCGACACGGTAACCAACGAAGAGATAAAGTCGAAATTTTTCAACACACTGGAATACGGAGGTGAATTAAAGATAATATTCCCGAAACTGCTGCTACCATTCTTCAACAATATAGAATTTATCAAGCGCCACGATCCCAAAACCCAACTAAGCTTGTCGTACAACTACCAGAACCGACCCGACTACACCCGAACCATCGCCAACATCAACTTCGGTTACAGCTGGATAGATTACAAAAACAAAAACATCACACACTATATAAACCCAATTGAGCTGTACTGGGTAAAGATTCTCGACTTCAGCGAAGACTTCAGGCGAAGAATACAGAACCTCTACATAAAATATTCGTACGAAGACCAGTTCCTATGGGTTTTCAGCTACGACATGGTATTCAACAACCAGAATGTAAACCTGAAACGAAACTTTACCTACTTCTGGATAAACCTCGAGACCTGCGGAAACCTCCTCGATGGAATATACGCTGCCAGCAAAATACAGAAGAACGAGGATACGTACAAATTCCTAGGCGTTGAATTTGCACAGTACGTCAAGGCCGACTTCGACTACAGGTTCTACAATGTCATTGATGAGAAGAACAGCATTGTTTACCGCGCGTTCTTCGGAATCGGATATGCATACGGAAATTCTAAGACTGGTATGCCATTCGTCAAGCGTTATTTCATCGGTGGAGCCAACGACATCAGAGCATGGCAGGTACGAACAATAGGCCCTGGCTCCTACTCAAACATTTACCGCAACTACGACCAGATTGCCGATATGAAGCTAATGTTCAACATCGAATACCGATTCCCGATTTTCTCGATTCTGCAGGGAGCTCTATTTGCCGATGCTGGAAACATCTGGGCAATCGACAGGAAAGATAATCGCGCAGGCGCATTGTTCAAATTCACCGATTTCTACAAGCAGATTGCCCTGGGCACCGGCTTCGGTTTCAGATTCGACCTTAAGTTCCTTGTCCTCAGGTTCGACATTGGAATTCCGGTCTACAACCCGTCAATCAGCGACAATCCGCAATGGTTCGAATCGTTCAGGCCGTTTAAGGTTAACAAGTTCACACTCAACTTTGGTATAGGATATCCGTTCTAGGGCTAGCGCAAGTTTCTAGTTTATGGTTTCTAGTTTCTGGTTCAAAGTTCAACGTTTAAAGTTTGTCAATGCCTAAATAAGGTTGACCGTTTTTCCCTTATTTTTCATTGTATTTTTATTAATATTCTTTTCCATTTGTAGCGACCTTATTGGTTGCATTGATTGCAAAGGTAAAACTTTTTTTCAAATTGAGT
>JAFZWY010000056.1 GCA_017617125.1 Bacteroidales bacterium | reverse complement strand
GAATTTATGCACAATCAGCGCGAAGTGAAAATGAAAACTTATAAAAAGGAAAATAAAAATACACTGTCGGATATCCGACAGTGTATTTAATTGTATCTTTGTCCCGTAAAAACCTGTAACGGTTATTTAGGACTAGTCAAACAGAATTACTATTCAATAACAATGCGTTCTGTCCATGTATTGTCGCCAGAAATTACTCTAACAAAGTAAACTCCCGGAGCAACATTGCAGTCGAATACTATTTCAGAATTTTTGTCTGCTTTGATTTCTCTTGTTTCAACCAAAGAGCCGTTTGCGGTTACAATCTGGCAGATAACATCGCCTTCTATTGTACCGAGACCTACCGTAAACATTCCGCTTGTCGGGTTAGGATAAACTGAGATGTTTATGATATTTTCTTCGGTCAAACCGGATTCCAATTCAAAGTTAGCAACCAAAGTCCTGTCGGCATTTACAGTAAACGAATACTCAGCATCTGTCGAAACTACCTCACCGTTTTCGGTCCAGTTTATAAAGTTGTAGTTTGCATTTGCAACTGCTGTGAGAGTAGCGGTTTGTCCAAATGAGTAATCGCCTGCGCCTTCAATAGATCCGCCTTCAGTCGGGTTTGCACTTGCAGAAATTGTGTATGTGATAGCTTCGAAGTTTGCAACCAAAGTTCTGTCGGCTGTTACAGTAAACGAATACTCAGCATTGGAGGAAACAGCCTCACCGTTCTCGGTCCAATTTACAAAATTGTAGCCTGTGTTTGCGACAGCTGTAAGAGTAGCGGTTTGTCCGAATGAGTAATCGCCTGCACCTTCAATAGATCCGCCTTCTGTTGGGTTTGCACTTGCAGAAATTGTGTAGGAAATAGCTTCGAAGTTTGCAACCAAAGTTCTGTCGGCTGTTGCCGTAAACGAATATTGTGCTTCTGTAGAAACAACAGTGCCGTTTTCGGTCCAATTTGTAAACGTATAGCCTGTATTTGCTGTTGCTGTGAGAACCACCTGGGCATTTTCTTCGTACATGCCAGCACCGCTGACCGAACCGCCCTCTGCAGGACTTGCTATTGCTGCTATCGAGTATTCGGTAACACCGTCCTGTGCAAAGTAAGCTATAAATTCGGCATTTGCAGTTACTGTGTAGCTCCTTTGTGTTTCGGCGACACCGTCGTGCCACTGAACAAAATGATATCCTTCGTTTGCCGTTGCAGTGATAACAAGGTTTGTTCCATAGCTATAAACACCATTTTGCGAAGCAACATCAATTACAACAGTTCCGCCTTCTGTCGGGTTGGCAATTGCGGTAACCGTATAAGTATTGAGTGTGAAGTTTGCAACCAAAGTTCTGTTGCCAGATACTGTAAACGAATAATTTGCATCGGTAGAAACAACGGTAGTGCCATCAGTCCAATTTGCAAATGTGTAGCCAGTATTTGCTGTTGCTGCGAGGGTTACTGTCTGTCCGAATGGATAATCTCCAGCACCCGAAACACTTCCGCCTTCGACTGGGCTTGCGCTTGCTGCGATTGTGTATACAATTGGTTCAAAGTTAGCAACCAAGGTCCTGTTGCCAGATACGGTAAACGTGTACTGAGCATTTGACGAGACAACAGTACCATTTTCGGTCCAGTTTGCAAATGTGTAGCCTGTATTTGCTGTTGCCGTTAGAGTTGCGGTCTGACCATGATCATATTCTCCAGTACCATTAACGGTTCCACTTTCTGCTGGGTTTACACTTGCAGAAATGGTGTAGGTGTTGATTGCAAAATTAGCAACCAAAGCCCTGTTTCCTGTTGCTGTAAACGAGTATTCAGCATCAGTAGATACGGAAGTGCCGTTCTCTGTCCAGTTTACAAAGTGATAGCCTTCTTCTGCAATAGCAGTCAATGTGCAAGTTTGTCCATGATTGTATTCACCTGTTCCATTTATATTACCACCCTCTGTCGGGTTTGCAGAAGCAGTAATTGTGTATGAAGGAACCCACACCTCAAAATTGTCCAGATACCACGAATCTTCTATACCATTAGTAGTATATTTGATAGCCAGGCGGTACGAAGAATTGCTAGGAGCAATGGTATCCCTTGTCAAATCGTAGGAATATGTGGTGTGTGAAGGAACTGCAGAAGACGGAGTACCAATAGTGGTAAGTGCAGTGAATGTGCTTGCGTCACTTGGGTTAGTTACATAGCCAAGCTGCACATTGTATCCCGAAGACGCATTGCCTCTACTAACATCGAATTTAATCTTAAGGTTGTTTAGTGGCTCGTCGAATTGTGGCAGAACTACAATATTGTTGCTATTGCCTGCTCTCAGTTCCAAAGAATAGTAGCCGCTAGTTGCTGCATTATAATAATTGGTGACACATGCTCCCTTTTCCCATCTCAATGGCGTAGCCCATTCGCCATGCAAGTAAGTCCAACTGCTACATGAATATCCGTCGAAGTTTTCGGTCCAAGGCAATGGAGTAGCGGTAGTCTTGGTAAAGTTGGCCTGATAGGTGAAATCACCAGTAACTGTGAAACTATAGCTTGCGTCGTATGAAACCACTGAGCCTTCGCTATCCGTCCAGTTGACAAACTGGTAATCTGTATTAGCCGAAGCAGTGAGGGTACAAGGTGCGCCATAAGTGAAGTTGTTGGCACCACTGATTGTTCCACCGTCAACAGGATTTGCGTTGGCAGTGATGGTGTATGTGATTGCTTCGAAGTTGGCAACCAAGGTTCTGTTTGCCGTTGCAGTAAACGAATATTCTGCATCTGTTGAAACAACCGAGCCATTTTCTGTCCAGTTTATGAAATTGTAACCGGGATTTGCTACTGCAGAAAGGGTAACAGATTGTCCGTGAGTGTAATTTCCTGCGCCATTAATCGTACCACCAGCAACTGGGTTTGCTGTTGCTAAAATATTATAGGTATTGATTTGGAAATTAGCAACCAAGTTGCGAGCCTGTGTTGCAGTAAACGAGTATTGTGCATTGGATGAAACCACAGTACCGTTTTCGGTCCAGTTGGTAAATGTATAACCAGTGTTTGCTGTTGCAGTAAGCGTTACTGTCTGTCCGTGTTCGAATGTGCCTGCACCGCTCACGGTTCCGCCTGCAGTTGGATTTGCAGTTGCGCTTATCTGGTAATGTTCAATCTCGAAGTGAGCGACAAATGTCCTGTTACCATCAATTGCAAACTGGTAGTTTGCTGTTGTCGATACAACGTTGGCATCTTCATCGGTCCAGTTTACGAATGTATAACCGGTATTTGCATTTGCTGTGAGCGAAACATTTGCACCATAATTATATGGACTGTTGTTGCCGCTGATTGTACCGCTGTTTGCCGGATCGACTGTTGCAGTAACGTTATAGGTTATCGGCGAGAAGTTTGCAACTAGCGTGCGGTTTGAATTGACTGTAAACTGGTATCTTGCATTTGACGAAACTACGGTTCCGTTTTCAGTCCAGCTAGTAAATCTATAACCTGCATTCGGTGTTGCCACAAGGTTTACACCTTCGCCCAAATCGTAGGTTCCTGCACCTGTAACAGTTCCGCCTGCTGTTGGAGTTGCACTTGCCGAAATTGTAAAGCTTGGAGTTGCTCGTGTTACGGTTATACAAGAAACATTGTTTGATAAGTTCGGGTCAAAACCAGAATAATTTACATGCAAGCAAACATCGAAAGTTCCAGTTATAACCATTTGATTAAGAGTTTCTGCGGTAATTGTATATGAGTGTGCCGATCCGTATATCCATGCGAAATAACCTTCTCCCAATGCTACATTGAACGACTCTTCATCAATTGTTTCTGATCCTACTTTTATTGCTGTCGATATGGTTTCTGTTGTTGTTTCAGGTCCCTGGTTGTGGACAACAGGATATATTACAATGTCGTCGGTTGCACCGATTGATATGTTTGTTTCTGCATCATAATGTGGCGATACGCCATCATCAAGCAACCATGCTTCCACGTCAGATGATTCCACATAAGGGGTATTACCATCGGAAATGTAATATGAAAGAGCATATTCATTAGTTGCCGTCTGTGCAGCTGTTTGATTATTTACATAGTATGCCGAATAATTCAATTTCAAAACATCTGTATTGCCGCTAGCTGCTGTATACAGATAATTTCCTGATGCAGCAGCCACACCCATACTTGTTGTATAGTTGGATAAATCAATTGGATCGCCTACATTTACCCTGTCAAAGAGGACTAATGTATTTCCATTTACCACCACTGCAATCCAGAAATTAACGCCTGCACGTATAGTATATGGAGTTTCAAGATCTACGATATGGTCTCTGGAATATTCGCTACTGCTGAAACTTTCTGCAGTATAGTTCTGCGAATAAACTTCTTGACCAAGACAAGCATTTACAGCCGTAGTTGAACCATTGTTTGTAAGGCTGGCATCCATACTGCTGCCCTCGTAAATCTTGATTGTAAAGTTCGTGTTGACATAGTCGGTGTAACTTGTCTGCAAACCGTTATATGTAGAAAACTTTACTTTCAAAATTTTGCTTCCAGCTTCATAATTACCATAGTTTTCTGGTCTGATTATTACCTGATAGCCGCTCGTGAAACGTGTATAGCTACTAGTTTCAGTATTGCCGTACCATCTGTTAGGATCGGCGAATGAGCCGTCGGGCTGCGATACGGTTACTACCTTTGTTTCGGAACCATGGGTGACGGTTATAGTAGCAGTCCTGTCGGAACCGCTTACATTTTCAGCAGCAGTTGCAGTAACTGTTGTTGTTGCTCCGTTGCCGCTTCCCGATGTTGCCGAAAGAGTAAGCCATGAGGCACTCGAAACTGCCGACCAGTTTGACGAAACATTTGCATTCGACTTTACGGTAAAGTTCATGTTTCCACCTGCAGAACCAAAATCAAGAGTCTCAGGTGTTACTGCAAGCAACGATGGGTCGATGGTGCAGAAAGAAAATACAAAGTCGAGTGTATATAACTGTAATGAACTATGAGTGTCGTCAGTATAATATGCTGTCGTATTCAGATTAAGATAATCAGTGCCATTTTCTGTATCGGAATATAGGTATTTGCCATCGAAAGCCTCGGAACTTCCTTCGTAGTTTGCAGAAGCAATAGGAGAACCGTAGGTAATCCTCTTAAGACCGAACAAAGTCTTGCCGTTTGCAACAACTGCAATCCAGAAGTTTGTGTTCTCGTTTATTGTATAAGGAGTATTGAGGGTTACTTCCTGTTCTCCATAATAAGTTTGGGTAAAATTCTGTGAATACACCTGGGTGCCCATAGCTCCTGCAACATTAGACGTATATCCGCTGCTGAGAGATTCGGTGCTTCCGCCTTCGTAAATCTTTATAGTAAAGCTATTGTTGGTGTAATCCGTATAACCCGATGTCAATCCGCCATCGTATGTTGTGAATCTAACCTTTGTAACTGCATGTCCAGTAGTATAATAGCCATAACCCTCACTACATAAAACTATCATGTTTCCTTGTTCAAAGGGTTTGTAGGTATCAAAACTGCCATCGTATCCGAAGCATCCGGGATCGTTGGCAATACCGCTAGGCTGAACAACTGTTACCGTTGTTGTTGCACTTCCCTGGCGTATTGTTACGGTTGCGGTGCGTTCCGAAGCCGTAGTGTTGCGGGTTGCAATAGCAGTAACTGTAGTGTTTGCTCCGCTACCTGCTCCAGTTGTCGGGTTTACAGTCAGCCACGACTGGTTTGAAGTAGCTGTCCACGACTGGCTCGATGCTGTGCTGGAGCGAACCATAAATGTCTTGCTTTCGCCTAGGCCCGAGAATGTAAGTGCATTTGGAATTGCAAAAAGACCGGCATTCGGTTCGATTCCGAATATTGCCGACTGGCTCTCGTTGTAAGTTCCGTTTCCGCTACCGATACCGCCAGTACCAGGTTCCAAACTTGTAATTGCATAGAAGCCGTCGCAATATCCGCCCCATCCCCAGTTGAAATGGAACTGGTCGTTGCTGTTGTATCCGTCGCAAATGAAGCAGTGTCCGCCACCTTCACCTCTACCAGTATAAATAACAGGCCTGCTGGCATCAAGGTCCGTGATTAACATATTTTTCCATGCTTGCTCTGTGTAATCGCTTCTGCGACAACCATTAAGAGTGTTTTTGTAGAGGAAGTAGTTCTTGAGCGCATACTCGGCAGTTCCATTGCTTGAACCTACAGTCACTGCACCGCTACCGCCAGTGCTACTCACACCATAGTCCATCATTACTGCCACACCGCAATGGTACATAAGTGTTGCCACTGCTGTCTTTTGTGCTTGTGTTGCCGAGTTTGAATACGTGTTAAGCATATTGTTCCAGTCATAGGTTGTGTTACCGAAGTTTACACTTTGCTGACCATATGTTTCGTGGGTATATGTTTGAGAACCATTGCCTTGTGTGGGGTAATTCCAGTATTTCATAATCTGCGCCATGGCTGTTGCCACACAACCAGTTACAGTGCGCTCGCTATAATTATTGTCGTATGGGCAAAGGTTGTTGAACGGTGCACTCTGGTTCCACTTTGTCGAAACAAGTGCTTCTACCGATCTGCTGCGCTTTGGCGAAATGCCCTGTCCGTTGCTCAGTTTTCTCCAGCTTTCTGCGTTTTCGGCAGATGTGGAAATACCATTGCTAATACCACGGCTAATGTCGTTCTCGTATCCGAGAAGCCATTCGTACATGTTTACTGGGATATTTTCGGGCGAGAATGCGCCATTGTCCGAATATCCGAGAATTGGTGTTGCAATGTCGTCGGCCGACACAATTACGAAACCACCGTCGGTGTTTAAAATGTAAAATTTAGTAAACTCTGTCTGCGATGTTACATCGCTGAACGCTGCGCGTGTCGATTTTCCAAGATTCTGCACCCAGAAACATCTGGCTACTGTTTTAGCAGTCTCGACATCGACGTGCTTTGCAAATATTGGCAACGTAAAAATCACCAACAATGCCCATAAAAATAATTTTTTCATCATTTAATAAACTCCTGTTAAGGACCTCATATTTAACAACTTGCAAATTCCGTGAAGTCCGCTTGCGGAAACTGCAAACAACAAACTGCAAATATAAAAAATATTTACGGTTTGCGAAGTAAGATTTAAAATTTAATTGATAATGGACAATGGATAATTAATAATTGACAATTGATAATTGACAATGTGTCAATGCCTAAATAAGGTTTCTGGTTAGGCGACAAGAGGCAAATGGGGCTAAAAGGCTAAAGGCTATAAGGCCGCAAGACTGCAAGCCTGTCAGCCTGTGAGCCTGTCAGCCCATAAACGGCAGCAGCCACTGAAACGGCACCATCCAAATTTTTTTTCTCCATTTCACAATTATGAATTACCTTTGCAGTTTGTCTTATACACACAAAAATGTACACTTTATTCTTAAAGGAAATAAAAGGCTTCTTCAGTTCGGTAATCGGCTATCTGGTGATTGCTGTATTCCTGCTGATTGTCAGTCTTTTTATGTGGGTTTTTCCCACCAATTTCAATATTTTTCAGGTAAATGCAGCCAACATCGACACGCTGTTCCTGATTTCGCCGTGGGTATTTTTGTTCCTCGTACCGGCAATAACAATGAACATGTTTGCCGACGAACTGCGCACAGGAAACATGGAACTTCTGCTTACCCGTCCCATTTCCGAATTCAAGATTGTAATGGCAAAGTATCTGGCTGCCGTGGTGCTTGTTCTCATAGCCCTGCTGCCCACATTGCTGTTCCTTATCTCGATCAATTCACTGGCCGATCCTGTCGGGAATGTCGATTACGGCGCAATAGCAGGTTCCTACATCGGACTTTTCTTCCTCGGTGCCGTATACGCTGCCATCGGAATCTTCGCCAGCTCACTATCGAAGAACGTAATTGTATCGTTCCTGCTCGGGATAGTGTTCTGCTTCCTGTTTTACCTCGGTTTCGAACTGCTATCTGACCTCGTGTCGCTGGGCACAACAACCGATTTCATAAAATCGCTTGGCATCAACGACCACTACAGCTCTATAAGCCGTGGCGTTGTCGATTCTCGCGACATCGTGTATTTCCTAAGCGTGATAGCAATGTTCGTATTCTTTTCTAAACTCAGACTCGAAAGTCGCAAATGGTAGGAGGACAACAGCATGACAAACGAAACAGAAAATAAGAAATCCTTTTCCCAGATGCGTCGTCAGAACCGCAACCAGAACATATTCCAGGCAGTGCTGATTTTAGCGCTTATAGTGATACTCAACATTTTGTCGTCGCAAGTATTTTTCCGTGCCGACCTTACCAAGGAGAAACGATTCTCCATATCGGACTTTTCGAAGGAAGTGCTCGACAGCATCGACGACGACATCTATATCGAAATATTCCTCGACGACAAGGAACTTCCCGCAGAACTTGTCCGCTATCAGCGTACAGTCGACGATTTCATGAAGAACCTTTGCCGCTATTCAAACAAGATAAGATACGAATTCAAGAATCCGTTTGTCGAAAACAATAGCGACGAACAGAGCTTTGTACAGAAATGGTTCGGATTCCTTTCGGACAAGGAGGAGGTCGAGCCTCTCGAGAAGAAGAAGATTTTTGCCCAACTGTACAATAAAGGCCTGAATCCTACATACATTGTGCAGGAAGAAGGCATGGGCGGATCCGAAAAGATAATTTTCGCCGGAGCACTGGTAAAATACAAGGAAAAGGACTTCCCCGTAAACCTGCTTACAAATAGCGTGTCGGGCAATAATCCATACACCATGCTCAGCACCACCGAACTGGAACGCGAGTTCGTACATGCCATATGGATGCTTTCGAGCCGCCAGATCCATAAGGTGGCCTTCCTCGAAGGCCACGACGAGCTCGACGAGAACCGCACCTACGACATCATGTCGTCGCTGTCGAAATACTACCGCATAGAGCGTGTCGACATGAACGGCAGCCTTACCGCACTCGACGAATACGGATGCGTGGTAATTGCAAAGCCGCAGAAAAGGTTCAACGAGCGCGACAAGTACATAATCGACCAGTACATAATGAACGGAGGAAAGGTTATCTGGCTTGTCGAATGGATGAACTTCGACATGGACAGCCTCAACAGCCATCCGACCTCCATGGCACTGATGAACGACATCAACCTGAGCGACCAGCTGTTCAACTACGGCGTGCGCATCAATCCAGACCTTATCCAGGACTTGCGCTGCCTGCAGATTCCAGTATGCGTCAACACCGTTGAGGGTAAGCCGCAGTTCGAGCCTAAGCCGTGGTATTACTTCCCGCTGATAGTTCCCGACACTCTGCTCGACCACCAGCTTGTAAAGAACCTCGACGTGATGCGAACCAACTTCGTAAGTTCGATCGATACCGTTGGCGAAGACCCCAATGTGAAGAAGACAATACTGCTTCGCACGTCGCCATATTCGAAGGCGCTGTCGCACCCTGTCGAGATAAGCCTCGACATACTTCGCGAAAAGCCGGAGATGCTCACATTCAACAAGCCAAACATACCTGTGGCTGTTTTGCTCGACGGTGAATTCAAGTCGAACTTTGCCAACAGGCTTCCGCCAGAACTTGCCGACAACAAGGACTTCAAGTTCAAGGAGAAAAGCAAGAAGACGCAGATGATTGTTATATCAGACGGCGACTTTATCCGCAACGAAATCAAGCGTATGGGCGACAAGGTACAGCCATATCCGCTGGGCTACGACAAGTACTACGATGCACAGTACACCCCTGGCAACACCCAGTTCATTATCAACTGCGTAAACTACCTTTGTGCCGACGAGGGTCTCATTTCGTTGAGAATGAGAGAGCTCAAGAGCCGCACACTAAACGCAACTAAGGTGCGGGCAGAAAAGATAATGTGGATTTGCATCAATTCGATTGCACCGGTACTGATAGTATTGCTCATTGGTTTTGCAATGATAGTAATGCGCAAGATAAAATACTCGAAAAAGGAAAAATAACATAATATGAAGAAAACCAACCTATTGCTACTTATAGTAATCGTGATACTCATCGGAGTTTCGATTGCGATATTCTTTGTACGCAACTACGACCCGCAGCGCACCTTGCGCGACTTTGCAGTCGAGGATACAGCATCAATCACAAAGATATTCCTTGCCAACAAGCAAGGCTCGGCAGTCACTCTAGAACGAGTTGATGACCACTGGACAGTAAACCAGCAATATACCGCGCGCCGCGACTTTGTCAACAACCTGCTCACGACTATAAAGAAGGTGGAAGTGAGTTCGCCAGTTTCATCGGCAAAGCTCGAAAGAGTAATGAAAGATCTTGCTGTCCAAGGAATCAAGGTCGAGATTTATCAAGGCGACGAATGCGTGAAGGTTTACTATGTAGGCGGTGTGACCGAAGACAACAACGGAGCATACATGATCCTCGAGAATTCCGACCTGCCGTTCATTGTGTCGCGTCCTGGATTCACAGGCTACCTCACCGTTCATTACCTGCCAGAACTTTCGGAATGGCGCGAGCGCATTGCCTTCAACTACAGCATCGAGGACATTGCCAAGGTTTACGTTGAATATCCCGACCGCGACGAATCGTTTATCGCCGAACGCCTCGGCGAAAACAGCTACAACCTCAGGAATATCGATGGGTCAAAGATTGAAGAGCCGTTCGACACGCTGCGCGTGAAGGAATTTGTAAGCCGCATTAAGTTCGTAGGTTTCGAGACATTCATTCTCGACAGCTTGCAGGCACAAAAGCGCGACAGCCTGCAAACGACGCAGATGCTCGCATCGTTTACAATAGAAGACAAGACCGGTGCCAAGAACAAGCTTGTAACATACAGGCATCCAAACAGCACAGGTCTTTTCGATCCCGAAGGAAACCTGTTCGAATATGATGTCGACAACCTATACGGCATACTTGGCAACGGCGAAGTCGTAATCCTGCAGTACCCCATCATCGATCCGATAACATTCTACAAGTCGGATTTCACAAAGGGTATGCACCGATCCACAACAATTATAAAGGACGTCGAAACTCCGTGATGTTGAAAAAACAATAAAATAATTAGATACCAATATCAATAAAATTTGTAATTTTACGCCCTAATTAATTTTTAAACTTAAAAAATATCAATATATGAATTTTGTAATTTCAAGTTCACAACTTCTGTCGCACCTGCAAATAGTAAGCAGGGTTGTTAATTCAAAGAATGCACTTCCAATTCTCGACAACGTACTGCTTTCTGTCGAGGACGGAATTTTAAAAATCACTGCAAGCGACCTCGAAAGCACTATCAGCACCACCTTGCCTCTCGAAAATTGCGACGGCAATGGTGTTATTGCTACCGACACAAAGAAAATCCTTGAAATCCTCAAGGAATTTTCGGAGCAGCCGCTTACATTCAACATCAACACCGAAGACAACAGAATCGACATGGAGTCGGCGGACGGAAAATATACGCTCGTTGGCATCGATGGTGCAGATTTCCCGCAGGCTACACAGCTGAAAGCCGACAAGACCATTAGCACAAGCATCAACCACGACGTACTGTACAACGGTATCAACTCAACAATTTTCGCAACTGGCGACGACGAACTCCGTCCAATAATGAACGGTATCTTCATCGAACTCCAGGAATCGGGAATAAACTTCGTTGCTACCGATGCTCACAAGCTTGTAAAGTACACCCGTAAGGACGTACAGGTGCAGACCGAAAGCTCTTTCATCCTGCCTAAGAAACCAGCCAACATACTTAAGAGCATATTGCCGAAGGCTGCCGAAGACGTACTTCTCGAATTCGACGAAAAGAACGCAGTATTTTCATTCGGTTCGATACGTCTCGTTTGCCGTCTCCTCGAAGGCGTATATCCAAACTACAACTCGGTAATTCCTCGCGAGAATCCTAATACGCTCGTAGTCGACAGAGTTGCTCTCTCGACATCGTTGCGCCGTGTAGGTATGTTCGCAAGCCAATCGAGCAACCTTGTTGGACTTAAGATTTCGGGTGCATCACTCGAAATGTCGGCACAGGATATGGACTTCTCGATTTCAGCACGCGAACACATCGGTTGCCAGTACGAAGGCGATGAAATGGAAATCGGATTCAAGTCGAATTTCCTCGTCGAAATACTCAACAACATCCAGACTCCCGAAGTCACTATAAAGCTTTCGGATCCGACTCGTGCAGGAATCATCCTTCCGAAGGACAACGAAAACCCCGATGAGGAAGTTCTGATGCTGCTGATGCCAATGATGATAAACAAAATGTAACACAATACCGATTACCCGATTTTTCGGGTAATCTTTTTTTATAGGATATGAGAATTCAACTTCGTAAACCGATAGTTTTTTTCGACCTCGAAACTACTGGTATAAATATTGCCACAGACAGGATTGTAGAGATTTCCATAATAAAGGTACATCCCAATGGAAACGAGCAGAAGAAGACGTATCGCATAAATCCCGAAATGCCAATTCCTCCGCAATCGACAGCAGTGCATGGAATTAGCGATGCCGATGTTGCAAACTGCCCGACCTTCAAGCAGATTGCAAAGGAAATGGTCGAAATATTCAAGGATTCCGACATTGCTGGGTACAACTCCAATAAGTTCGATGTGCCTCTGCTTGCCGAGGAATTTATACGCGCAGGCGTCGACTTCGACCTTAAGAAGCGTCATTTCGTTGACGTTATGAGCATCTTTATGAAGAAGGAACCTCGCAACTTGTCGGCTGCCTACAAGTTCTACTGCAATGCCGATTTAGAAAATGCACATTCGGCAAACGCCGACACCGAAGCCACATACGAAGTTTTTAAGGCCCAGGTGGATCGCTACAGCGACATCGGCAACGACATAGCCGAAATCTCAAAGTTTTCGTCGTATGGCAGCAATGCCGACTTTATGGGCAGGTTCGTTTACGATGCAGACAACAATGTAGTCGTAAATTTTGGCAAGTACAAAGGACAGTTGCTCACCGAAGTATTCAAAAAGGATCCAGCCTACTACGACTGGATGATGAAAGGCGATTTCCCTCTCTATACCAAGAAGGTACTTGCCGACGAATACATGAAATACAAAATGGAATCGAAGAAATAAAAAAATGCCCCACTCAGGGGCTTTTTTTTTATGTAGCCTTGCCAACTTGCATTAAAATTGTAAATTTGCAAAAAATACAAACGTAATGAAAGGCATAATTTTGGCAGGTGGCGCAGGTACGCGCCTGCATCCGATGACAATAAGCATCTCGAAACAGATAATTCCGGTTTACGACAAGCCGATGATTTACTACCCGCTTTCAACACTTATGCTGGCAGGAATCCGCGAAGTGCTGATAATCTCAACACCACAGGACATTGGTCTGTACGAAAAGCTTATCGGCGACGGCTCGCAACTCGGAATGGACATCCACTACAAGATTCAGCCTTCGCCAGATGGACTTGCACAAGCATTTATTCTCGGCGAGGAATTCATCGGCGACGACAAGGTTTGTCTCGTTCTCGGTGACAATATTTTCTACGGTCAGAGTTTCGGACAGCAGTTGACCGATGCCGCTAGCATCGAAGACGGAGCAATAATCTTCGGATATTACGTCAACGACCCCGAGCGCTATGGTGTGGCCGAATTTGATAAAGAAGGCAAAGTTATTTCCATCGAGGAAAAGCCCGAACATCCGAAGTCAAATTACGCAGTTACAGGACTTTACTTCTACTCGAACGATGTGGTTGAAAAGGCAAAAAGTTTGAAACCATCGAAGCGCGGTGAACTCGAAATTACCGACCTCAACAACTTGTACCTCAAGGAAGACCGTCTGCAAATTAAGCTTCTCGGCCGTGGTTTTGCATGGCTCGACACAGGAACACCAGACAGCCTTTTGCAGGCATCAAATTTCATCGAGACTATCGAGCATCGTCAAGGCTTGAAGGCTTCGTGCATCGAGGAAATTGCTTACCGCAAAGGTTTCATTAACAAGGAACAGCTTGCTGTTCTCGCCGAAAAACTTGCAAAGAGCAACTACGGAAAATATTTGCTTCGAATCGTAAACGAAAAATAACTGAAATGACAGTAACAGATACCTTCATAAAGGATTTGAAAATCATCGAGCCAAAGGTTTTTGGCGACCAGCGCGGCTATTTCTTCGAGACTTGGAAAAAGTCCGACTTCGAGGCTGCGGGAATAGATTTCAATCCTGTGCAGCAGAACGAATCAAGTTCGACTTACGGCGTTGTGCGCGGATTGCATTTCCAGCTGAATCCATATTCGCAGGCAAAGCTTGTACGCTGTGTGGTAGGCAAGGTGCTCGATGTCGCCGTTGATGTACGCAAGGGTTCGCCAACTTTCGGCAAGCATATTTCGGTTGAGCTTTCCGAGGAAAACAAGCGTCAGTTCTTGATTCCACGCGGATTTGCACACGGATTTTCGGTATTGTCGGACTATGCCGTGTTTGCATATCTCTGCGACAATGCCTACAACAAGGAAAGCGAAGGCGGAATCATTTTCAACGACCCTGATCTTGGCATCGACTGGAAAATTCCGCAGGACAAGATGATTCTTTCCGACAAGGATACCAAGCACCCCACTTTGAAAAATGCAATTCTAAACTTCTGACAATGAAAAGAATACTCGTCATAGGATGCAACGGACAGCTCGGCAGCAAAATTTGCGACAACCACGAAATGCTTGCCAATGCCGAATTCGAATACGTTGACATTGACAAACTTGACATATCAAATCTTGACGCAACAACCGCCTTTTTTGCAAACAACAAGTTCGACGTAGTAATAAACTGCGCAGCTTATACAGCAGTTGAAAAGGCTGAGGACGACCTCGAAAATGCGACTTTGGCAAATGCCGTTGCTCCGCGCAACCTCGCAAAATGTGCCAACAACTTTGGTTTCAAACTGATACACGTTTCTACCGACTATGTTTTCGATGGTAAGGCAAACACACCTTATTGCGAGGATGCACCGACAAATCCGCAGTCTGCATACGGCAGGACAAAGCTCGAAGGCGAGCAGAACATTATTGCCGAGAACTGCGATGCTGTGATTGTTCGTACGGCTTGGCTCTACAGCGAATACGGCAACAATTATGTGAAAACAATGATTCGCCTCGGTAGCGAAGGCAAGATAAAAGGCGTTGTGTTTGACCAGGTTGGCACGCCGACATACGCTGGCGACCTTGCAAAAGCCTTGCTGAAAATCACGGACTTGTACCTCAATGCTGGCGAATGGCACGGCGGAATATATCATTTCACCAACCGAGGAGTTTGCTCGTGGTACGACTTCACAATGCACATTTTCAGGCTTACGAAGATTGACGCCGAGGTAAAGCCTTTGCTCACAAGCGAATATCCCACCAAGGCAACCCGTCCGACTTACAGCGTGCTGAACACCAGAAAGATTTCGGAAACTTTCGGTATCAACATACCTTATTGGACAGATTCGCTGAGAGAAATGATTGACAGGTATTCAAAAATTAATGGATAGTGTTAAGTCATATTGCTTTTTGTTGCTTATTGCGTTGGCATTTTCTTCCTGCAGCAACGGTATCCACTATAAGCAGGTAAAAGAGGACTTTTCCAACGTTGAATCCACCGCCGATAAAAGCCATATCGACAGCATCCTGAACCAGTTGCCCAAGTATTCCGAAATCTGCAAGAACATACGCCTCAACAAGGTAAAGTTCGACAAGGACTTGCTGCTCGACGTGCGTACTGCCGGCCTCTACCAGAACTCGAAGGAAACCGCCATGGCAATGGGAATGCTCGTCGCCGACCTTGGATATGCACGCTATTTTGAACGAGTGCAAGTTTGCACCGACATTCTGGATGCAACAAAGATGATGGCCGAAAAATTGGCTGTCGATAACGACATTTTCGAGGAATATGTGCCAAAGGTCGAAGAAAACCTCAACGACGAGCAGGTTATTTTCACCACAATCGACAGTCTTCTCGACACAAACACTATAGTGCCTGCTGAGAATGAAAAATACGGAATTACAGCCATGTTCATCTGCGGTTTCTGGGTTGAAACCACCCATCTGGGACTTGCACAGGAATCGGAATCTAGCGAGGCGAATGAAAATTCCCTCGAAAATCATTTTAACGTGCTGCATTCCATCAACGAACTGCTGTCGCAGTTGTCGGATGTCGACATAATTGCAAGCCTCAAGTCCGATTTTTCAGGCATCGAAAGCCGTGGCGCACATTCGCAGACATTAGCAGATGACATCGAAGCCGTAAGAAATAAAATTATCAAGACAATCTGAAAAGAAAAAGCATTATATTAGCAGTCACAAACAAAAACAACCCGTTATGTTAAGCGAAACCGAAATATCACGTCAGAAAAGCCTGCTCGAGAGCGAAGGCAACTTTGTTGACATTGCCGCGCCAGCAACACCAGAAAAGGGCATAACCATAATCGGCGACCAGCAGCACTACATCGACTGCTACGACGAAAAAAGCAGGAACTATTCCATCGAGAAGTTTGTCCCTGCATCGGGGGCGGCAACACGAATGTTCAAGCGACTCATCGCGTTCAACAATGAGCCAAACCTGAAAAATCTGCACGATGGCGGCGACTATTCGGTAAAGGCTACAATTGATGCTTTGCCACGTTTTGCTTTCTTCGATACGCTGAAGGACAGCATCAAGGATGTGGAAAACCTTGAGGAAGTTTCCGACAAAATTCTGCACGAACCGCTTAACTATGCAGGATTGCCAAAAGGTCTGGTCGAGTTCCACAAGTACAACGGTTTTTCACGCACCGCTTTCGAGGAACAAATTTTCGAAGGTGTTGCAATGAACAACTCCGACCAGCCTGCAAAACTCGAATTCACGGTTTCGGAGGAACATCACGAGATGTTCAAGTCGCTGTTGGATAAGATTTTGCAGAAGAACAAACTAAATGTTGACGTGAAATTCTCGTTTCAGGAAAAATCGACAAACACTGTTGCAATATATAACAATGGTACTCTCGTAACCACCGATTCGGGTGAACTTTTCACCCGTCCGGGCGGACATGGCTCGCTGTTGCAGAACCTCAATCAGATAGATGCCGACATTATCTTTATTAAGAACATCGATAATATTGTGCATCAGGACTATATGGCTGAAACTTTGCCTTATAAGAAGTTGCTTGGCGGTGTGCTTATTGAAACTGCCGAAAACATAAAGTCGTACATGCTGAGCCTCGAAAGCGACAAGTCGGCAGACAACTGCAACCGCATTGCCGACAGCCTCGAAAAGACTTTCTGCACAACTTTCGAGCGTGACGAAAACCTTTGCAATGCGCTTGTCCGCTTCATGAACCGCCCAATCCGCGTATGCGGAATGGTAAAGAACACTGGAGAACCCGGTGGCGGTCCTTTCCTTGTGAGGAAAGACGGAAGCATTTCGCTGCAGATAGTCGAAAAGGCGCAGATAAACCTTGCCGACGAAAGACAGAAGGCTCATTTCAACAATTCGACGCATTTCAATCCTGTAGATTTGGTTTGCTACACCAAGGACTGCAAGGGTAACAAGTTCGACCTCAACAAGTTTGTGGATTCTTCAACCTGCTTCATTTCCGAGAAAACCTACAACGGCAAGCCTATCAAGGTTCTGGAGCATCCTGGACTTTGGAACGGCTCCATGGCCGATTGGCTGACAATTTTCGTCGAAGTTCCACTGATAACATTCAATCCTGTAAAGGAACTGAACGATTTGCTGAGAAAGGAACATCAGCCGAAAAATTAAATCCCTATAGTGTTTCATTTTATACCCGATAAGGTATAATTATGCTATGTTTTTGTAATTTTATACCCGATAGGGTGTAATTACTTCCCTAGCAACACCTTCGCATTCTCCAGTGCCTCTGGCGTAAGCTTTTCACCGCTCATCATCGAGGCTATTTCGGTAATGCGCTCGTCGGCAGTGAGTTTCTTGATGCTTGAAATTGTGCGCTGGTCGTCGGTATGCTTGTAAACCTTGAAATGCTCGCTTCCCATGGCCGCAACCTGCGGAAGATGCGTAATGCTCAACACCTGCACATTCTCGGCAATGCGCTGCATAATCTTGCCCATACGGGCTGCAATTTCGCCCGAAACGCCAGTGTCAATCTCATCGAAAAGTATGGTAGGAATATTCATCGAGTTGGCCATAAGCGACTTCAATGCAAGCATAAGGCGCGACAACTCACCTCCCGAAGCAACCTTCTCAATCGGCTCCACCGCTACCGCCTTGTTGGCACTGAAAAGGAAGGAAATATTGTCGATGCCGTTTGCCGAAATTTCCGTGATTTCGTTGCCAATCTCAAACACTCCGTGAGGCATTCCCAAGTCGTGAAGCATAGAATTTATGTATTCCTGCGTCTTCTTGAACGAAGCCGAACGTTTCTTGCTCAGATTCTCGGCAGCGGCTTTCACTTCCTTCGCCTTGGCTGAATGTTGCTTCTCGAGGTCGGCAATTTCGTCCTCAAGGTTTCCGCTGTTGTCAACATAGCCCTTGTACTCCTCGTACTTCTGCTTGAGTTCGGCTATGTCGGCTGCGCGGTGCTTTGCCAATAGGCTCATCAGCAAGTCGATGCGCTCGTTGGTAAGCTGCAGTTGCTGCGGGTTTACTTCCACCTGCGACAATTGCTGCGAAATGGTATCGTTTATGTCCGTTAGTTCTATGATTGAGGATTCCAGCCTTTGTTCCAATTCCTGCGCAGGCTTGTAGTTCTTGCCGATTTTTGCAAGGTTGCTGCGCATCTGCTTGAGCAAAGTAGATGCCGAATATTCACCTCCGTCGTACAGGTTTGAAGTCTCGTATAAGGCCGATTTTATCTCCTCGGCATTTTCGAGCATCGAGGCACGGGCTTCAAGTTCTTCAAGTTCATCGTCAGACGAAAGTTTTGCATTTTCAATCTCCAATGCCTGATACCTATAATAATCTAAGTCCTTCTGAGCATTTGCTAGCGCGTCTTTCTTGCTTTTTAGTAATTGCGCAACCAACTGGTACTCTGCATATTTCTCCTTGTATTCCTCAAAAAGTGCCAATGTTCCAGCAGCCGAATCGACAATGCGCAGACGGTAGGGCAGGGTAGTGAGCGATAGGTTTTCGTGCTGAGAGTGCAAGTCAAGGAAATTATCGGTAAGTGCCTTTAGAACGGTCAATGTCACAGGCATATCGTTCACGAAAGCCCGCGACTTGCCTTCGGGCATTATCTCGCGCCTTACAATGGTTTCGTCGGAATAGTCGACCTCGTTTTCGGCAAACAAGTCTTTCAATCCGAGGTTTTTAATGTCGAAAGTGGCTTCTATAACGCATTTCTTGTCCTTGAAAAGAAGTACGTCGGTGTCGGCGCGTTTGCCCAGAAGGAGCGAAATTGCACCTATAATCATTGATTTACCAGAACCAGTCTCGCCAGTAATAACGGAAAAACCCGAATTGAAGTCAATGTCGAGTTTTTCAATTAGAATATAATTTCTGACTGAAAGGTTCCTAATCATTCGTCCGAACGTGTTATTTTGTCGTACTTGCTTGAGTTTGCAGCGTCGATTTCCTTCATGAGGTTTGCAACGCGCGCCTTCTCATCGGAGAAGCCGTCGGAGAAAATATTTATGATTTCGTCGCCCTTGACGGTGCTAACAATCGACATCAGGAACGAACCTGGGCGGCGGCGGTGCATCGACCTAAGGCTTTCGAGCGATTCTTCGACCGAAGCGCGTGCATCGCTGGGCTTGTCGGCAAGACGGTCGAGACCTTGGCGGTGGTAGGTGTACATAAAGTCGCGGAAGCCCGAATATTGGTCGTTGAGAAGATTTTCGGTGAGCCAGTAACGGTTCTTGGTGCTTTCGTACTGTTTCCAGCCTGGTTCAACGGCACTTTGTGCGTTCTGCACAATCTTTTCTGCCAGTTGGTAGTATTGTGTGCCAGCCTGCGAACCGAAACTGTCGTAGTCGAGGCCGAGCATTATATAGCAGTAGTATGCAATTACCGCCGAGAGGTTGCTCGAGAAAATGTTCGGGTTAAACTCTATTGGTTCCATTTCGACGTATTTGAACTGGAACTTGTCGTCGAGGTAGTTGAAAAGCGGCGACATGTACGAAGTGCCGTAAACTGGTCGCGACGATGTTACCTGTATCTTGCCGGAATACTCGTCGGAAGCGACTTCCTTTTCAACGGTGATGGAAATGTTGCACTCTATGCGCTCGTTTTTCGAGAATACGTTGTTGGTCCATTTGGTATTGTTGATGAACTCGTACAAGTCCTTGCGCATGCTCTGGAAAATCTTCTCGTAGTTGGTTCCCTGAAGCTGGGAATGCGAAATCTGAATCTGGCATTCAAATTCCTGAGCCATAGCCGTGCAACTCAGCAGCAATACAAGGATTATCGGAAGTAATTTTTTCATAATTAAGAGTTTAATAGGTTTTCAATCTCGTTTACAATATCCTTTGCAACCAAAACCTTTGGTTTCAGTTCAAAGTTTTTCACTTCCTTATTCCTGTTTATTATTGTAATCTTGTTGGTGTCGTGGTTGAATCCTGCGCCCTTATCGTTCATCGAGTTGAGGACTATGAAGTCGAAGTTCTTGCGTTCGAGTTTGCCGATGGCGTTTTCGAGTTCGTTTTCCTTCTCGAGTGCGAACCCAACCAAAACGCGGTCGCCCTTTTGCTTGCCGAGGCTTGCTGCGATGTCGTCGGTAGGCTTGAGTGTGATTTCAAGGTTGTTGTCCTTGCGCTTGATTTTGGTGTCCGAAACGTTCTGCGGTGTAAAATCGGCCACGGCAGCCGAAAGCACGGCGGCGTTGCATTGCGGAAATTCGCTGTTGCAAGCCTCGTACATTTCACGTGCTGAGTTAACCTTAACCAACTTTATGTTGGCGTTGTTGGTGGTAAGAGATGTCGGTCCCGACACCAGTACTACCTCTGCGCCGCGTGCGGCACATTCCTCGGCTATGGCGTAGCCCATCTTTCCCGACGAGTAGTTGCCGATAAAGCGTACGGCATCAATTTTTTCGTAGGTAGGACCGGCGGTCACCATTACCTTTTTTCCTGCCAGCGACATTTGTCCGTTGAAGAATGCATCGAGGCTTTCAACAATGCGTTCAGGTGCTGCCAGACGACCTTTCCCGACAAGTCCGCTTGCCAGTTCTCCGTCCTCGGCATCGATAAAATGCACACCGAATGACTTCAGCGTCTCTATGTTTTTCTGCACAGCTGGGTGGGCATACATGTCAAGGTCCATTGCCGGAGCAACGAAGACTGGGCATTTTGCCGAAAGGTATGATGTGAGCAGCAGGTTGTCGGCTATTCCGTTTGCCATCTTTCCGATAGTGTTGGCTGTTGCGGGAGCGATGAGGTAGGCATCGGCCCACATTCCAAGGCTCACGTGCGAATTCCACTCGCCGTTTTCGGGATTGAAGAAATCGACGTAGATAGGATTCTTGGCAAGAGTTGCAAGAGTCAGCGGAGTAATAAACTGTTTTGCCAGCGGAGTCATCACAATCTTGACTTCGGCGCCCTGCGTTGCGAGCAGGCGGATGATGTTCGCAGCCTTGTAGGCAGCGATACTTCCTGTAACGCCGAGCAATATGTGTTTTTCGCTTAGCATAGGTTTATTCTTGTGTTTCTTCCTGCGGTTCTTCTACAGCAACAGCAACCGGAGCTGCTTCTTCTTCGGCCTCAACCTTCTTGATGTTGATGTCCTGGTTGGTGTAGTAAACGTTGTCGTCCATGAATTCTTCGATGGCGATGTTTGTCGGCTTCGGAAGTTTTTCGTAATACTTCGACACCTCAATTTGTTCGCGGTTCTCGTGAATTTCTTCCAGATTGTCGTTCAAGGTTGCGAATTCTTCAAGTTTCTTGTAGAGTTCCTTTCTGATGTCGGCATTAACCTGGTCGGCCATCTTAGAGCAGATGACTACTGATTCGTAAACGTTTCCGGTCTTGTCGGCCATTTCAACCACGTCGCGTGTAATGCAAGTTGTTGGTGCTTTAGTCTTTTTGTAATCCATTTTTACTTTCTATATAATTATGTGAATTTGTAAAATATCTTTCTGCTTCTTTAAGTTTCTTCGAGTTCGGGAACTTGTCCAGGAATGCGTAGTAGGCTTGTACGGTGTTCTTGTGGCGTTCGAGCTTTTTGCTTTCGACGCTTTTGGTTGCCAGGGTGTACGAAGCCTTCACCATGGTGAACATAATCTCTTCGCGGTACGATGTTGTTGGATAGTCGTACAACACGTTCTTAAATGCTACAAGTGCGGCCTTATAGTCGCTGATCTTGTAGTAGAGCATGGCGTTGTTGTAAGCCTTGGTCTCGAGCTTGAAGTTTAGTTCGTCGATGCACTTTTGGGCCTGCTCCATGTATTTCGACTCGGGATACTTCTCGATAAAACCTTGCATGTCCTTGAGTGCAATCTCGGTGTAGGTCTGTTCGAGCGATGTGTTTGGCGAAATCAGGTAGTGGCAGTATGCCGCCATGTATTCGGCCTCCTCGGTGCGTTCGGTGTTGGAGTAGAGGCGTGCATATTCCTTGAACAGATAGCCGGCGAGCGAGTATTCCTTCTGCTGGTAGTTGCAGTATGCGTTGTAGAAGCAGAGGGTCTCGTATTTGTCGGTTCCCTTGTACACGGCTTTAATGTCTTCGATGAGTCCGAGAGCCTTGTAGTAGTCCTCGTCTTCGTAATATTCGAAAACCTTGCGGTATTTCAGATCGCTGTCGGGGCTTTTCATTATCTTGGAATATTCACCACAAGATACTGAAAATAAAGCAATTAAGCCTACAAAAAGATAATATGCACCTTTCCAATTAAACATCTTGCAAAGATATACAATTTACAAATTCAAAATACTTAATTTTTTAATAAAAAATCTTTGTACGATAACGGAGAATATTGTGATTTATTGCAAGAGGCAGACAATCTAAAATCGTCAATCTAGAATCGTAAATATTTTTGTAATTTTACGGCAAAATTTTGCACTGATGATTGAAGTACAAAACATAACCAAATCGTACGGCTCGCTACGTGTGCTGAAGGGCATCGACCTGCACATCGGAAAGTCGGAGATTGTGTCGATACTAGGTGCCAGCGGGGCAGGAAAGACCACCTTGCTGCAGATTGTCGGCACGCTGCTGAAGCCCGATTCGGGGAAGGTGCTAATCGACGGCATCGACACCTTCGCGCTCGGCGAAAAGAAACTTTCGGCGTTCCGCAATTCGCACATTGGATTTGTGTTCCAGTTTCACCAGCTTCTGCCCGAATTTACCGCATTGGAAAATGTGTGCATACCTGCATTCATAGGTGGCAAGGGCAAGAAGGAAACTCGTGCGCGTGCACTCGAACTGCTCGAGGCACTTAACGTTCGCGAACGCAGCGAACACAAGCCTTCGGAACTATCAGGAGGCGAAAAACAGCGTGTGGCCATTGCCCGGGCATTGATAAACAATCCATCGGTGGTGCTTGCCGACGAGCCTTCGGGTAACCTCGACTCGCAGAATGCCCGCGACTTGTACAAGATTATTTTCGACCTTCGCGAGAATTTCAAGCAGACATTTGTCATAGTAACGCACAACGAGGAGCATGCCCGTCTTACCGACCGCATGTTCACCATTTCGGACGGGGAGATACGCTGATGAGATTCTTTTACGACAATACAATATCAGGTCAGTTTCACACTCTCAGCGAGGAGGAATCGAACCATTGTGCGCGTGTGCTCAGGCTAAAGCCTGGCGACGAAATCTTCATTGCCGACGGACAAGGAAATTTGCACCGTTCGCAGATTGAAACCATTGACCATAAGCGCACTACTGTACAAGTTGTGGAAACAATAGCCGAATACAACAAACTACCGTATCGTCTGCATATTGCCATTGCACCGACTAAAAATATGGACCGCATGGAATGGTTTCTAGAAAAAGCCACAGAGATAGGAATTTCGGAAATCACGCCTATAATCTGCCACAATTCGGAACGCAAGGTTATAAAGACCGATCGCATGAACCGCATAGTGGAGGCTGCCATGAAGCAGTCGTACAAGGCTTATCATCCGATAGTTAACGAGGCTGTGAAGTTTTCCGATTTTGTCAAAAACGACTGCTCGGAGCAGAAATTTGTCGCCCATTGCGAGGACGATGGCAAGCGCATATATCTTGCGGATGTCGTGAAGCCGAAAACATCGGTGACTGTGCTTATTGGTCCCGAAGGCGATTTTTCACATGACGAAATTGAGGCCGCCCTGCAGAAATATACGCCAGTGACTTTGGGCAACAGCCGTCTGCGTACCGAAACTGCGGCGCTGGTGGCTTGCGATATTGTATCGATTGTGAATCAAATGACAATGTGTAAATGACAATTAACAATTGATAATTAGTCGCCCCCCAAGCCGGCCCCTAAGCAATAGCAAGTGCTGAACAAATATTCTACTTCTTTTTGTTGTTCTCAACCACATTCCCCCATCCTTCTATTACTTTCGCCCATATAAATGCCACATTAATACTCAATTTTATTACCTTAATGCATGAATCTCGCATTAATAAACATCACAGATATCATTTTTGTAACATTATATTGCATTATAATATATCAAACAGTTTTTTTTGTCTAATATTAGTTCCTGAACTATTTTAATTCTCAATATAAATTATATCTTTGTTGCGATGTGATAATATAAATATAAAAAATCTTTATTATGAAACGGTTATTAATTATAATGTTATTACAACTCGCGATTGTTAGTTGTATTCTCGCTCAAAGCAGCGATTTCTGTAATTTTTACATCAGGAGCGGTTTCGACTCCGAATGTATCATCACTAGTTACAAACCAAACACCAGTCCTCAGCCGAGCTACGATGATCACCAGTGCCTAGTCGCTTGTCGCGGTTCACAAGTAATCTATAGCATTGTCGGACTTCCATCTGGGTCAACCTACGACTGGGCTGTATCTGGTGCAAATTCATACACAGTAAACACCAACGACCATACCATCACGGTCAACTGGTCCGAAAATGCTGGAATCGGAATGCTCATCCTTTCGGTTTCTGGACCTAACGACGAGTTCTGCGAAAAACAGCTCTGCGTTGTCCTCATAGAAAGGCCTGTTGCTGGAATTGCCTCAAATCCTACCGAAACTGGCTACACGCCATCGGGCATCCAGTACATCGATGTATGCGATGGTCAGGAAATCCAATTCTACGACAACTCAACTTCTTCATCGGATTCGCCGATTGTTGGTTACTATTGGAGCGTTGGAAGCGAAAGGGCATCTTCCCAAAACTACACATTTATAGCCGACTACAACACCTATGGAAGTTCAGCAACCATAGTTCACAAGGTTGTGAACGAGTGTGGCTGCGAAGATTCAACAATGTACGTGGTAAACATTTCAAGATACCCGATACTCAGAGTCGATTGTTTCGGAACGGCTTGCGAAAACACATCAGCAACATATAATGCCATAAATATATGTAATAACTATTTCTGGCACGTAGAAGGCGGACACATCCAAGACGGTCAAGGGACAAATTCGCTTACCGTAATGTGGGACGACATTGATAACGGTTATGGTTACATTGCGCTTAACGGTCCAGCATGCGAACAGCAGGCATGCCCATACCTTACATATCTGCCCATACCAGTAATATCTGACAATGCAGAAATACAAGGCCCCGATATTGTTTGTGTTGACGACATTGTATATTTCGAACTTCCGCAGTGGGCTTCTACTGCATATACTTGGAGTATTACACCAACAAGCGGTGTGGAACAATTGTTTTCGGGACATCCTCATAAATTTTTGCTGAATTTCCAATCTCAAGGCACATACACCATTAATTGCAACTATAATTGTGCTTTTCTTGAGTGCGGAGGCGCGGCGCAAACAAAAACCGTTATTGTGAAAAAGCCGCTTGTAATAGTTTCTCCAAATGAGGCATGTGAAAACGATATGGTTACATTCTCAACTGAAAACTCCAACGTAATTTGCGACTGGACTATATACAGCAATGGAACAGCAATTTATACGCAGACTGCAAGTAGCATAAGTTATACTTTTAGTACTGCGGGTTCCTATATAATTGAAGCATCGAATTCAAATTTTTGCAATTTATCAGCATACTCCTCGATAAAAATAAACGAAAGTCCGTCGACACCAGATCCAGACGTTTCCGACTGGATTAATCGCGTATGTATTGGCAACGGCTATACTTTCAATGCAATTCCAGATTTACCTCAATACTATCTACACTGGAGTGCTAGTTGTGGACAGCCTTCGCAGTTCGATGGAAACGAATACAATGTGGTACTTCAAAGTCCATTGTGCAGCATAAACCTACAACAAATCGACAGAAGGACTAATTGTCCATCGCCAGTATATAACTACCCACTGACACAATTTGTTCCCCAAACAATAACATGGCCGACATACAATGAATGTGCAAATGAAGAATTTACAATGTCGGTTACACCCGAAGACGGAGTGCTATTAGAATGGAGTCTGGTTCCAACAAATAAGGCAAGTATTGTGAGCAACAGGTTTGCAAATACGGTAACCATACAGACAAACGGAACTTCTGGCACTTTCCAAGTTGTGTTGAAACGAACATTTTGCAGTTCGCATATATACGACACAGTACCAGTAACCATAAAACCTTACATTGTTCCAGAAATCTCAATGCAAAAAAATATCTGCCAGTATTCGACAATTGCAATAAGTGCAGGTAATACCGAGCAGATACAGGGTACTTGGACGCTCGAAATAGAAGGGCATACATACACTTATACAGGTCTCCCATCGGGTGCCACATGGAACTACACATTCAACAATTCAGGAACAATACCTGTGTCTCTAAGTTTTTCTGCTGACGGATGTACACATACATACGAAACCATTGAAACTGTAAATGTCATTGCAGCTCCACAATTTTCTCTCAGTTACCATGAAATTACACAAGATACATTATATGAACTTAATGCGACAATCCTTGAACCCAATGCAGTAGGATACTCATATTCGTGGAGCAATGGACTGCAAGTACAGCAGTTTCAGCATAATGGACCAACATTCTCCTATAGTTGCACTGTAGTTGACAATACTACTGGCTGTACTAACTCTAAAACGGTATCACGTCCACAGCCTATTGGATGTATTATTAGAGAAGGCGATGTTTATATGTCTGGCAGTTGTGCAAGCCGTACATTTGTGAATAATAGCTCAGGCAATATTTTTTGGACATTCGATCAGAACGCTTCTTCACCACAATTCACCACATCTGGAGCAAACAATAACACTTGTGACGCAACATTTACCGATGCAGGCTACTATAGGGTATCTTCTTATTATATGGACAACAACTGTGCTCATTATAGAGACTTGGAGTTCTGCATACCGCTTATCGCCAGAATGAATATAAACTACTTATGTGCCTCAGGAACTGATATTTGCCTTGTACTGGAAAATACCAGCGACTTTATGGTTGGAACTACAATAAATTCCGAAACATGGTATGTGGATGGACTTCCTGTTAGTAATCCAAGCAACTGTGTTGTCTCATCAGGAACACATACCATTACCTTGACAGTAAGTTACTCTGGCAGTGTAGGTTCTGGATCTTGTTCCACATCAAAAACTGTAACATATGCCAGAGGCTCTGCTGCCTTTACGGTATCATCCGGACCGTATTGCAGCGAAACAGGAATACAGTTCACCGACAATTCCACAAATGCTGTATCGTGGAGTTGGCAATTTAGTAACTTTCCTACTTCGTACTATGCTGAAAATATGACACAGAGCCCCGAACAAAGTTTTATCATCAATTCAACAAACGCTTTGCAATATACTATAAACTTAACTACTAATGATAATATAGGTTGTACCTCTCAGGCATCAACAACATTGATGATTAATCCTAATACATTATTAGGTGACATTGTCGCTCGTCAACCAGCAGTCTGCTATGGCAATCCGTGGACAATAGATTTTGCGCATTCTCTTGGCACACCGACCACCAACCCTGTCTACAACTGGCACGAGACAAATCAAACGACGTCGGTCTATCACAATGATTTTTACGAAACTGGTTCATATTATGTGCGAGTAACCGACAATAACGGTTGTGCAACGCAAAGCGACTGGGCAAACATTTGCTTTAAGTCTATCCCTATTGCCGAAATTTCTGGTGAGGCGAACTATTGTCCCGATGGTGTGATAAACCTTATCGGAGATTCTGGCAACAACACCTATGAGTGGACAGGCATAGGCCCTCTTCCGATTACAACTCCCAATTTGTCCTATGACATTACTTCAAACGGGCTGTCGGTTGGCAACTATACGGTAACTTTAACTGTTACTAAAGATGGTTGTAGCAGTTCCGACTCAAAATCACTTACCATACTATCGGCACCATTAGCTCCTTCAATAGGTTTCGGCACAAACAGATGCCTGCACATTCCGCCTGTAAACCTAATCAGCACGGCAAGCCAAAACTTACACTGGAGTACTGGCACATTTGGTTCTTCGACAGAAACATTCAACGCTGGCATCCATACTGCATATTATACCGACCCTACCACTGGATGTCGTTCGGAAAACGCGGAAATTGATGTTCCAAAGCCACCCGATTTCAACGAACTTATGACAGGTTGTTTTGAGTTCTGTGAACAGGATCTGCCAAGAACTGTATTGGGTCCATTGGGAAGCTATGATACGTGGAAATGGAATTTAGACAACATTATCATACAAGGAGGTACGGGATATATTTCCAACCTAAATGTCCCTTCTTTCGGGACGTATTTCCTTGGCGTAAGCTACCCCACTGTTTGCCAATCTACATCCGACAATCTTGTCGTCTCTCAAAAAAAAGAGTGTGACTCATGCAACATAATTATTAGTCTGCTTAAAGAACCTGAATGTGATGTTATAAACTGTGAACTTCGGGTGAGATTTGTATTAAGTATATACAATGCAGGTACAAATGCAGCTACATTATATAATGTATATTCTCCGATGATTAACACTTTGTATTATCCATCATTGTCCCAAACTATAAATCCGGGAACATCCTCGTCTTATCTCTTTGAAATTGGACTATCTAGCTATGAACCTTCTGATATGTATTTTGAATTCTTTTTCGATGAAAACGGAAGACCATGCATTTCGCATTTTAATGTTGACTTATCCGATATTCTAAGCAACTGCATAACAGAAGAGTGTAATATTACTTTTGGCTATTTTGATTATAATGATGCATTGTCGCCTAATGGAATATCTTACTTTGATTATTATTTTTCCACCTCTACAGGTATGAGTAATGTACAATTGTACAGCGACGATGTCAATATTATAGACTTTAACTACAATTCTGCGACTGGAAACATAAGTGGATTAATGTTCATAACATGGGCACAGCTTCAGCAGCTTCTCAATAGTAACGGTCAGGTGTGTTTCAGGCTTTATGGGTGTACAAACAATATAATTTGTAGTGTAGAAATATGTGTGTCGGCAAATGCACTAGCATTTAAAGGCAAATTGATAGCCGTCGACGATAATAGTTCAGGAACAGAGACGGTTCCAGATATGAACGAATCTTTCTCAGAAGACTTTTGTCTATACCCTAACCCTGCGGCATCTTCGGTTAGTATTTCTGGCGACAATTTCAGTCGTGCAACAGTAATTGACACTAACGGCAGAATTGTAATGGATGTTTACGACAACACATTCGGTATTGAAACTCTCAGCAATGGTGAATACATTGTAAAGATTATCAGTCTTGATGGTAATGTCCAATACCTAAAACTAATAAAGCGATGATTTACAACCAACTTCTGACTCCGTTCCTTGAACTGCCTCCAGAGACGCTCCTTGAGCGTAGTCGAAGGGGCGGATTTTAATAGTAAAATATTTGAATTGTTGATTTTTTAAATAATTAAATTTTATTATTATGAAAAAATTAATCTTATACATATTATTATCAGCCACTTTACATTCTATAGTTTTTGCACAAAATATGGATTGGCAGTGGGCGCATCGTTTTGGCGGATCAAACTACTCCAATGGTAGTGGATCTCTTAATTTTTACACTAACCAGCCACACAATCTTGTGCTTGATGCAGAAGGAAACTCATATTTGTTTGGCACCTACGGCAGCGGAACACAAATCAATGGAGAAGACTTGCCAATTTTCACAGACAATAATTGCGGTGCATTTGTCGCCAAGTTCGACTGTGGCGGCAATGTGGTATGGCACAAGGCTATAGCGCGTTCTGGACAAAAAAACTGCCACGCTCAATATATGATACTAAAAAACAATCACCTTTACCTTCAAGGGACTGTGCATATTGATAATTATTATAATACCTATTTTCTTGACACTACGGTTTATGGCAGTCTTCTGGAATACTATCAAAACCATTATCCAGATAGCCTTGTTTTCCCTTGGATTCCTTATTCCAACTATACTTACATAATGGAACTCGACCTTGAAGGAAACATAATCGACTATAATCTGCTGCAAACAAACCATATCCATCGCTGGATTTTATGGGATGGAGCAAACGAACAAGTGCCGTTCACAATTGACAGCGATGGAAACTATTATTTGCTTATGAAGTACAATCCTAGTAGAGATGATGCAACACAAAGATTTATTATTAAGCATAATGATATCCCTATTACAGATTCAATGACGTCTAATACATACTTGGGATATTATGTACTAAAATTTGATTCCGATTTCAACTTTCAGTATATAAAACCACTTGTTGATTGTGTGCATAATCAATACTGGTCACTAGTTGCCCATATTTATGATATGAAATGTGACTCAGAAGATAATATATATCTATGTGGTTATATTAAAGTAAACGATACGACAAGCAATCCAAGTTATCCATACGATGTCGAACTGGCTGATGATAAGCATATATATTCATATAATAAAGAATCTCACGGTTTTGTCATGAAAATGAATAGCGAAAGCCAAATATTATGGGTAAGCCAAACAAGAAACTATGGAGATTATTTCGCGCATAGTGATTTTAGGTCAATTTGCCTGGATGAAGCTTCAGGCAATATATATATATCAGGACATGCAATGCCGAAAGGAACTTATAATAGTCCTGAATGTTTTAGCGTTTTTGGCGATAATGATACTGTTATAAATCTTTATGATGGAGAGCATGTAGAATGGGAAGATTATACAGATATAATTGCATGCTACGATACTGCTGGAAATTATAAATGGTATAGTTGTCCATTGTCATTAGCATCTAATATTGGAGAACTCGCATTTCACGACAACAAGTTATATGCGGCAAATAGGTGGGCAAGATTTGGTCTTATTTTTGGAGGAAATACATACTATCCAAGTGTACAACAAGTCGGGACAACCTTCCCTGCTGGATATTCCATTTGTGAATGGGACTTGCAAGGAAATATGACCAATGTAATGCAGATTTATTGCACAGGAGCATCAAATAACGAACCTTATGACACTAGAATAAATACGTTAGGAGAAATATATACCGCAGGCAGATTTGAAAATACCATAGCCTTTGGTACAGATACTCTTTTTGCCTATAGCGAAAGTGATATGTTCATAGCCAAGTTCGGTCTGCCTTGCCAAACCTACGTGTACGATACTGCCACCTACTGCTATGGAGAGGTTGTGCAGGGCGTAGCCCTTACCGCTTCGGGCGATTACACATTTGCATATCCCGAGGGCAGTCAGGAGTTCGATAGCATTGTGCTTGTCCACGCCACCGTACTGCCACCGCTCACTATCGGGCTTAATGATACCACCGTTTGCACCGCACAGCAGTTCTACTTGGATGCCTGTGGCGAGTTCGATTCGTACCAGTGGAGCACAGGCGGTGCCGGCTGCACCGAAATGCTTCAGTTCGACAATGCCTGTACGCAAAGCGTCTCACTTACCGTCACCCGTGGCGAATGTTCAGCCACCCGTACCATCAGCATTACCGCTCAGGTCTGCGATGGCATCACCGAGCCTACTGCTACGGCAATGTCGCTCTACCCGAATCCCGCCACCGATATTGTTTCCATCTTCGGTGATGGCTTCGTCAGTGCCACTGTAATCGACATCAGCGGCCGCACCCTTCTCCGTACCACCGCAATGCAACTCGACATCAGCGGTCTCCGCCCAGGCGAGTACATAGTAAAAGTTGTGAAAATAGATGGCGAAACGGAAGAATTGAAATTAATTAAAGAATAGAAGACTGAAAGGCTAAATGGAGCAAGCAAAACTGGAAATTAATCGAATTATCAAATCGAAAACCGTCATTCGTAACGGATGCTGAAATAAATTCAGCATGACAATGAAGAGGAAAATCGTAAATAATATTGTACTTTTGCAAAAAAAATAATTCGAATTATGTTTTCAGGAATAGTAGAAGAAACCGCAAAGTTGGTCAGAATAGAAAAGGAGCAGAGTAACATACATTTTTATTTCACCTGCTCGTTTGGCGACCAGCTTCGCATCGACCAGAGCGTAGCACACAACGGCGTTTGTCTTACCGTAGTCGAAATCGACAAGCCGACCAAGACCTACAAGGTTACGGCAATGAAGGAAACCCTCGACAAGTCGAACCTCGGACTGCTCAACATTGGCGACGAGGTGAACATCGAACGTAGCATGACTATGGACAAGCTACTCGACGGCCACATGGTACAAGGTCATGTTGACCAGACAGCCAAGTGCATCGATGTTACCGAAAACGGTGGCAGCTGGTACTACACCTTCGAGTACGACAAGTCGAAGGGAAACATCACGGTAGAAAAAGGTTCGGTGTCGGTCAATGGTGTGAGCCTCACGGTTGTAAACTCGAAGGCAAATACTTTCTCTGTATCGATAATACCGTACACATATCAGGTTACAAATTTCCACTGCTTCAAGGTAGGAACAATTGTAAATCTCGAGTTCGACATAATCGGAAAGTACATACAGAAGATTATGGCAGGCTACCTCGAAAATCTTGGCAAATAGAAAGTGTCGGTAATAGCCAAATACCTAACCAGCGTAAGGGCACTGCAGTTTCTGCAGTTGTTCCGCTTTGTTGCGCTGCTGCTCATCGGTATCGTACTGTCGAAGACCAGCATAGGTATTAGCCAGATTGGAACCTACGAGACTTTCCTGCTCATATCTGGGGCATCGTGTTTCTTCTGGACAGGCGGAATGTTGCAGACAATTCTCTCGAAAAAGAGGGAACAGCAGAGCGAAAAGTCGGAGGCTTATTTCAATATATTGTTGGTTTTTACCGCATTGTCTGTAATAACTGCACTCGGTGTGTTTTTGCTTCAGTCGCAGATTGCATATCTGGTTGGTTTCAGTGGCGGGCGCATACCATATTTTAAGATTTTGCTGGCATACATAGTGCTTTCGTGTCCTGCAAATCTGGTGGAATACATATATCTTATCGAAAATAAGCCTTGCAGAATTGCAATCTATGGTGCTACAGTGTTCACATTGCAGATATTGGCTGTGACAATTCCTGTGGTAATTACCAACGACCTCGGTTACGGACTATACGGACTTCTGTTTGTGACAGCAATAAAATTTGCCTGGCTTGCAATAATCGTGTTAAAGTTTTCGCGGATTAAAATATCGTGGAAATACATCGGGATGTTTTTTAAGTTGTCGGCTCCGTTTATACTCAGCGTGCTGATAGTTAAAGGAATACAATATGTCGATAGTTTTCTGGTCGCCTACAAGTTCGACGAAAGTACATATGCCCAATTCCGTTACGGAGCCAAGGAGTTCCCACTGATACTTTTGCCGGCGATAGCATTGTCGGAAGCAATGTCGGCACGTATAGCCAGCAACAGCAGTACGCCCGAAATCCTCGAGAATATCAAGCAGGAAAGCAAGCGCATGATGAACGTTTGTATACCTTTGGCAATGGTTGTCATAATTACAAGCAAATATTTGTATCCGTTGGTTTTCAATAGCGATTTCTACGAAAGTGCGCTGATATTCAACGTGTATTGCTTTGCCGCCATGTTCAGGTTTATAGTCCCCGAAAGCATACTTGTGGGCAAAAGACAAAGCCGGCCAATTCTTGCCGCCGCGTCAATAAACATACTTGTGAATGTCGTGCTCGGACTTGTACTGATGAAATTCATTGGTATTGCCGGTATTGCCGTAGCTTTTTTGCTGGGCAATATAATCGAGAAGGTGACACTTGTTTCGGTGGTGAAGTCGCTTTACGGAATAAGATTGAGCGAATACATCGACACTAGAATATTTGCCTATTACCTAATTTTAATGGCTATCAGCTTTGTAATAAGCATATTGATTTAGATAAAAAAAGGCACATGCAATTGCACGCGCCTTTTTGTGTTATGCGAATTAACCTTTAGTTTGCAATTAGTATTTTCTTTTGCAATATGTTTCCTCCGACATTTATTCGAAGAATGTATTCTCCGTTTGGAACGTCAATCTTGAGTTCTGTTCTCGAACCAGAGGTTTCGGTTCTGTGAATAATGCGTCCGACCATATCTACAATTTCTATCGCCTCGATGTTGTCGCCTTCGACGAATATGGTTCCGTTCGAAGGTACCGGATATACGCTGATGTTAGCCTGTACGTCGTCAATCGGAGAAAGGTCATCTATTGCAATGTAAATTGTGTCTGCACATTGATATTCGCTGTATCCAACAAGCATAATGGTATCGTTGGTTATACCCACGGTAATGCTGGAGGTTGTTTCTCCATTCTCCCATTCGTATGATGATGCTCCTGATGCCGTAAGTGTTATTTCGTTGCCGTTTGCAGTCTGCGATACCGTAACAGTCGGCTGCTCGTGTACTGCAAGGTTTACAGTCACTACGCTGTCGCAAGGTGTTCCCGGATATGTATATGTGTATGTTCCGGCTTGGGTGAGCAGATTGCCGCCATAGGTATACGGCATGTCGTATTCGCAGACATCGATGTTGATGGTTTCGGCGAATCCTTCATATACGTTCAGAGTGAATGCCACTATGCTGTCGCATCCGTTTGCGGCCGAGAGCGAAACGTCGTATGTTCCAGCTTCGTTGAAAACATGTCCGTTGTACTCGTATGGCAGTTCGCTCGGGCAGATGGTTGTTCCGTCTGTCGATGATACCGAGTGCGACAATGTAAGGTGCAGGGTTACGATGCTATCGCAGCCGTTTGCATTGGCAATAGTGTGGGTTGGAGTATTGGTCGATTCTGTATATGTAATTCCATTTATCCATGTGTACGAATCGCATGCCGATACATAGTCTGCTCCGTAGGTAGTTTCGTTCACAGTAATTGTGACACTTTCGGTGCGGTTGCAGCCAGTTGTTGTGTTTTGTATAGTAAGGCTATATTCTCCCGAATTTCCAGGAACTGCATCTGAAATGTTTACATTAGTTGCAAAGGAATAGAAATTGCTAGGACCGTACCACGAGTACGTGTAGTTGCTTCCCGTCGATGACCCCTGCGAACTTATGCTGATAGTTTCGCCCTGGCATATAGATGCCGATTGTGGAGTAATTGTCACTGTCGGTCTATTTGCCAAAGTTTCGACGGTTACGTCAGACGAATTTGTGCATATTCCATTCCTAACAGTAACAGTGTAGTCGCCTTCCATAAGACCGGTAAACATTGGCGACGACTGGAAGTTGACGCCATCGATAGAGTATTCGTAGTCGGCATTTAGTGGCGACGTAACTTCGATGCTTCCATTGTATCCGCCGGAGCATAATGTATTCGGTTCTGTTGAAATCTGCAACTCGCCAGGATTTTCGGTGACTGTAAGATGCAGATACACAACGCTGTCGCAACCATATTGCGATAGTGTATGGACTATTTGGTAGTTGCCAGATTCAAAGTAGTAGAGACCATTAATTGCATAGTATCCGCAAGCTTCGGCATAAATGTCTTCTCGTGCATCGCCAGCGACAACAAGCCGCAATGTGACTATGCTGTCGCATCCGTTTGTAGCGTAGAATCTGTTTGTGTAAGTTCCTGACTCGTAGTATGTTGTTGTTTGTCCATATGCGTTGGTCCATCTGAAACTATAGCATACGGTGGTGTCGATGAAAGTGGTGTCGGGTGAGTGTCTTATGGTAAGATGCAAAGTTACAGTACTGTCGCAACCATTGACGGTCGTGAATGTCTGTGTGTAATCACCGTTTTCGGTGTAGGTTGTTCCGTTCCATACGAAGGAGTTGCACATGTATCTTGAAAATTCCGAATGCAAGGGCAATATCTCGAACATAGGAGCATTTTCGGCTAAGACAAATTCGTAATTGCCGATAGCATGGATATTGCCGGTTGTGTATGCGTATGTCCCTACGTCCTCGCCTTCTTCACGCGACAATTCTCCTATTACGTTGATGTTTTCTGAAAGAGTATATTCAAAGTATGGATCGTTCTGTCCGCAATTCTTGTATTGTCCGGCAGCAGGTGTCACTATAACGATTCTCGGTTTTACATGGAGCGAAATGTTTAGTATGCTGTCGCAGCTGCCGTTGTTGTGGAATGACCATTGCAAGAAGAAGTCGCCGATCTCGTCGAAACTTATTGTACTGTCGCGATACGAGTATATATCACCAAGCATTATTGTATCGGTAATGTCGGCTGTATGTGGAGGCATTACTGTTACGCTATGAGTGTCGGTAGCCCTGCAGGTTGTAGAGTTTTGGAAAAGGATAAGATTTGAAATGTTTATTGCTGTGACTGGGCGAACCTTGTGCGAATAAGATTTTGCGTCATCAGGTGTTGCCGAGCCTACAGCGCACCATGCCCTGTCGGCAGTCTTTTCTGTTACGGTCCAGTAATATGAGTTGACGTCGATTTCTGCACCATCGACAACCGACAGTCCGTAGTTTATATTGCCGAGGTTGAGTCCTATGTTGTACATCTCGCCTGCAGCCGGTAGATACCAGTCTTCTCCGTTTTCGCGTGCCTTCAATGCTGCAATATAGTTCGGGCTTATTGGATAGGTTAGCGAATTATTGTGAGCAACTAGAATATCGGTCATAGCCTTGCCGTTCATTTTTGTGCGAGCATCGGTAATGTCGGCCGAATATTGTCCGGTTGTGAAGCTTGATGTGCCCCATGGGATGTTATTGTACTCGTCGAGACCGACTATACGGATGGAATCATTGCTTGTGTGGTAAACTACACCTTTAGCTTCGAGGTTGTGCATTGCTGCATTTGGCCACTGCGACGGGCGTACTACAATGTTGTTGCTTGTAACAATATCGCCGACATGAATGTCGTCTACAGCAGGCGACAACCCCGATGTCTTTATAGCTATTACAGCAAATTGAGAATCGTTGTACAGGTTTGGCGTTTCCAACGTATTTTCTCCTCCAACGTATTCGTCGGTGTTGGTATTGTACCATTGGTAGATAACTCTTTCGGTGTTACTTGGCGTAGCTATAATCGAAGCATTTTCGCCGTAGCATACCGAGTTGTCGCCAGATACCGAAACTGTAAAATCGGGGGCGACACCAATGGTTATGCTTCCTGTTCCTGTGCAAGCGCCACCGCTGACACTTACATTGTATGTCGCAGGAGAGGTAAGGTTAGGGGTCGTAAAACTATATCCTGTTCCAACAACATTGCTTGTGTTGCCTTGATACCATGTGTATTGCAGGCCTTCCGATTCGGGAACCGACAAAATGCCAGAAGTATTGTAGCACACAACGCCATCTCCGCTTATAGGCACGTCGGTTTCGATTACAGAAATGTCGAATGGCCTGTTGTCGGTACAATACCTTTCGATAATATCAAAATACTGACCTACCGACACCGAATACTGGTGCGATTCGGTAACATTGTTCAAAACCATAGAACTGCCAGTTCCTATAGTTGCACCTGCGTTTTGTTCGTCTTTCCACGAATATGTAAAAGTGCCATTATCATGGACAACACTTATTTCGGCATTTGCCCCCATACATACCAGCATGTTGCCAGCTATTTCGTATTGTGGCTCCAGTACATGTATGTTTACACCTACTATGCTGTCGAATCCTTGATATGACCGATATGTGCGCGACAGCAATGTGTCGTTTTCGGCATACAAATCGTATCCGAGGTCGACGATTTTGTCGCCACGGCAGTAGTATTTGTCCTTTACAACGTTGCTTACAAACCCAAAGTTTCGGATAGGACGAATGTAATATCCACGGTCGAGATATGTAGCTTCGAGGCGACCGTCTTTGCCGTTGAGAGTAATCGGGCACGAGTCGTTTGCCACTGTCGATGTCCAGTATTTCTTTGCATACAGCCAATGTCCGCCGTTGAGATTCTGGACTATGTTTTGAATATATATTTTTGATGAATGAAGTTTTCTCATCTGTCCGGCTGTTGGAAGGTACCAGCCGTTGTCGAAGTTTATGGCAAACATGGCAGGGTAATGAGTAGCAGACAAATTATGAAATTTATCGGCATATATCCAGCCTTCCACATCGGACATATATGCGGCATAGTCCGAAACAGTATTGTTCGTTACATCAACTCGCGGGCAAAATGAAGGAATCATCTCGGATTCGAGTCCTCCAGCCACCGACCAGTAATATGTTGTCGGATAGTCGTTGAGAGAAACGGCCCATCCGTGGTTTCCATCGTCGAAGACATAAAACACGACAGCAGGTTCGTTTGTTGGCGAATATACCGTGTCGCCAATGTGATATCTCTGTGCGAATGCCAAAGTAGGCATCAAGAATAATATTGCAAGTAATATTTTTTTCATAATCATAGGTTTTAAAAGTTTCTAATTGCTCTTACGCTTGCATAATCACCTTTGGGTGAATATGTCGATGCTCCATTAAATAAAAGCAGCCAAGCGCTAGTAACTCCTGTGTTTTCTTCTGTACACGACCAGTATCGCTGTCCGTTCATCTTTGAGCTACCTTGTACAACATCTAATGCTGCATTGATTTCGGGCATATTCGCATACATGATGGCAAGTTGTCCTATGGCTGGCAGATACCAGCCTTCTCCGTATTGTATCGCAGTATTTACAGCAATCGAGTATGCCGATAGTGTCATGCCGTCGTGCTGAGCCTTGCGGGCTATGGAGTCGCAACGTATCGAACCGATAGTGTCGTTCATGGTAAGCTGCGTATAGTTGCTATAGCTGTCAAGGTAGCACATGACTGTGTTGTCGCCCCAGGGCATAGTTGTCGCACTTGCATCGTTAAGTGCAAGAGCCCAGCCATGCTGCTGAGTGTTGTCAACAAAAAATACAATGCCCAGCGCGGTTCTTCCGCTTGAAGCAAAAGCATCGTGCGAAATCACAGTATTGTCGGTGCACAATATATCGCCTACATGAACTTGTTCCTGTCCATATAAGGACACAGACACAAGTGTCATAATAATCACAATAAATTTTCTCATAGCTTTTCCTCTTTAATTTTGAGCCAAAATTATATAAATTTTACATATATGACAACTGAAAGTCTAATTTCGTTGCCTGAGGGATGAAAAAAGTTTAAAGTTCAATGTTTTAGGTTTCACGTTTCTATGCCTGCGGCGTTTCAATGGGCTGCGCCCGTTTCAGGTTTAACTTCGTTGAGGGCTTCGCCGTTCTGTGGCTGACGCCGTTTGTGAGTTTCTTGTGCTGGCGCACGTTTCATGGGCTAAAGCCCGTTTTTGGTTTCACGTTTCTATGCCTGCGGCGTTTCAATGGGCTGCGCCCGTTTCAGGTTTAACTTCGTTGAGGGCTTCGCCGTTCTGTGGCTGACGCCGTTTCTGAGTTTCTAGATTTTGGGCTTGCAGTCTCACAGGCTGACAGCCAGACTGCTTGACTGGCCTTCTGACGGACTTTTAGCCCTTTTATTTCACCTTCATGTCAATCAGCTTCTGTTCGCCCATGTATGCCTTGAGCTTGTCACCGATTTCGAGTTTACCGACGCCTAGCGGGGTGCCAGTATATATAAGGTCACCGATTTTTAGAGTCATGTATTTCGACACGTGCTCGATAATGTCATCAATTGTGAAAAGCATATCGGAGGTGTTTCCATGTTGCACCTCGACTTCGTTGCGCAGCAGACGGAAGTCGATGCTGTTTTTGTCGGGCAGTTCGTCGAGCGGAACAAATTCCGACAGCACCGCCGAGCCGTCGAACGACTTGCATATTTCCCATGGCAGACCACGTCGGCGGCAATCCTCCTGAAGGTCGCGGGCGGTAAGGTCGAGACCGAGAGCTACGGCATCGTAGTAGCGGTAGGCAAATTTCTTCTGAATGTGCTTGCCCAGACGGCTGATGCGATATACAACCTCGAGTTCGTACTGCAGATTGTCTGTCCAGTCGGGGATAAAGAATACCTTGTTGCCCTTAAGTATCGACGAGTCGGGCTTCATAAAGAATATTGGAGCCTCGGGATAGGGGAGGTTCAGCTCGGCAATGTGAGCCTTGTAGTTCATTCCTATGCAGATAATCTTCATTGATGTAATTTTTTTCGCGATGCAAAGATGGGAAAAATTATTGATTTGAAGATTTGAGGATTTAACTTCGTTGAGCTAAAGGTTGAAGATTTGAGGATTTGTAGCTGCGCGCCATGGCACGTAGCTACAAAAAAACATTGTATTCTACATTTTTTGTTTATATTTGCACAGTTTTTAATAAAGATTGTACAATATGAAGACATACACCAAAACTGAGAATATCATTGACTACACCGCAATGGGACTGCTCGCAATAAGCGTAATATTGACAGTGTTAAATATTCCGTATGCTGTTATATGTTTTATGATTGTGTGGTGTTTGTCTATAGGCGTATTTATGGGGACCAGTGTAAATAGCAAATTGTACAAGGTAAGTGTTCCGATATATATACTTGACCTATTCTGCAAGATTAACATATTTTCTGGTATTAAGTTCTGGACTTTCGACTTTGACAGAAATTATATTAGTATTGGTATGACATTGATATTCGTCATCTATCTTATTGACGCTATAATGACAAAGAAAGTCCCCGTTTACCGTCCATTATCGTACCTGCTGATATATGCGGTAATAGCTGGCGTTTGCGCAGCGATAACGATGTAGGGAAAATACTCAAAGTCTTATATTTGCAATGTTAATAAAGTTTGTACGATATGAATACTTATACTAGAAAACAGAATATCATCGATTACACCACTCTGGGATTGCTTTCGATAAGTGCAATTCTGACTGCTGCTAATATTCCGTACGCGGTTATTTGTTTCATAGTGTTATGGGTGTTGTCTATCGGTGTTTTTGTTACAACAAGTGTAAAAAGTAGAATATACAAGGAAAGCGTGCCTCTATTTATTGGCGATCTTGTTATAAAGATTATGCTTTTTGCCAGTGTCGAGTTTTGGGCGCAAAGGGATTATATAAATATCAGTATGGCAGGAATCCTTGTCGGATATCTTATTACTGTAGTAATAACAAAGGAAATTCCTGTTCAGCGACCGATTTTCTATCTTTTGATATATGCAGTGACGACTGGTGTTTGTGCAGCTATAACGATGTAGCGAATATGAAAATTGAATGTGTTCTAGCAAATTAAACTTTGAATCTTTGAACTTTTGAACCTGGAACTTTTGATTTTTTGCCCCTCTCACAACATAAATGCTTAAATTTGCCGTTTTATTGTATTTGCAATTCGGATGATTCTTTGCAACGGCAACGGCGACAAACGGCTTTCCACCTTGTGGATTCGCTTGGCGTGCATAATTTTTATGCTTGCCACGTTGCCAGCATTGAATTTGTCGGCACAGTCGCTGATAAGCCTGAAAAATCTGTCGGTGCAGGGCGATACGCTGGTGCTCGACTCGATGAGCGTGGTGCAAAGTTCCATAAAATTCGTTGATGCCGACGGAAATCCTGTCGATGCAAAATACCATTTCGACTTTGAGACCTCGACCATAGTGTTCGACGAAAAGCCACCAGCAGGGACAAAAGTCAGCTTCAAGACCTTCCCCGTAAACTTCTCGAAGCCGGCACAGAAATTCGACCGTAGCAAGTATATGCTTTCCGACCACGAGCACGAACGCACAGGCTACGACCTCATTCTGACCAAGGAAAACTACGATGATTTCTTCTCGCAGACCGAACTTTCGCGCAAGGGAAGCATTTCGCGTGGCGTGAGCTTCGGCAACAGCCAGAATGTAATTATGAACTCAAACCTCGACCTGCAACTCGACGGGAGAATAGGCGACAACCTTTTCATTTCGGCAGTCATAAGCGACAACAACATCCCCATCCAGCCCGACGGCAACTCGCAGAACCTGCAGGAGTTCGATAAGGTTTTCATCAAGATTTACAACTCCAAGTTTGCGCTTATTGCCGGCGATTTCGAGCAGAAGAAACCGCAGGGATATTTCCTCAACTACTACAAGAAGTCGCAGGGAATACACCTTTCGGGCAAAAAGACTTTCGAGACGGCAAAGCATAATGCTGGCGAACTGAACGCTTCGATTGGCGCGGCTGTTGCGAAGGGCAAGTACCATAAGATGCAGATTTCGGGCGTGGAGGGCAACCAAGGTCCGTACCGACTTACTGGTGCCAACAACGAGGCGTATGTGGTGGTGCTCGCTGGAACCGAAAAGGTTTACATCGACGGAATCCTGATGTCGCGCGGAAGCGACCGCGACTATGTCATCGACTACAACCTCGGTGAGATTACCTTCACGGCGCACCAGCCCATCAACAAGGACAAGCGTATAATCGTAGAATTTGAGTACACCGACCAGAACTACACGCGATTCCTCGTCACCTCGTCAAATAGCTTGAAAATCGACAACACTGAGGTCTGGCTCAACCTCTACCACGAAGGCGACAGCAAGAACCAGCCCATCAATATGGACCTGCGCGATTCCGACAAGCGACTGATGGCAGGCATCGGCGACAATCTCGACCAAGCCATTATCCCCGGTTACGACAGCCTCGGCTTCAACATCGACGAGGTGCGCTACAAGGTTGTCGATACCATTGTCGATGGCGTGCAATACGATTCGGTTTTTGTGTACAGTACCAACGAGCAGGACGCTTTCTATAGGGTTTCGTTTTCGCTTGTGGGCGAAAACAAGGGCGACTATGTGCGCGGAGTGTCGTCGGCAAACGGCAGGGTGTACGAGTGGGTTGCACCTGTAAATGGTGTGCCGCAGGGAAACTATATCCCTTATACCAAGATAGTTGCGCCTCAGAAAAAGCAAATGGCGACATTCGGCGCAAAGTCTAAGTTCGGCGAAAAGACAAGCGCATCGGTCGAAGTGGCATTGTCGAACAACGACCGTAATACCTTCTCGAAACTCGACCGTGGCGACAACTTCGGCGTGGCGGTAAAGACAACTGTCGAGCAATACCTTGTGAAAACCGAAAAGAACAGCCTTAGTTTCGATGTCAACTACGAATTTCTGAACCGCAACTTCGAAGCCGTAGAATATTTCCGCGAAACCGAATTCACAAGGGACTGGAACATAGGTTCTTACTATGCCGATTCGCACTGCGAGAATGTTGCTGGCGGACATATCCGATACGCCAACCGCAAGCACGGAAATTCGCTCTACACAACATCATACATAAATCGTGGCATCGAATATTCGGGCTGGAAAAATGACCTTTCGTCCGACTACAGGCTTGGCACATGGCATATCAGCGGAAACGCCTCGTTGCTTGCAAGTGCCGATTCGCTCAACAAAACACAGTTTTTGCGACACAAGCTCGACATTTCCAAGACTTTTGGCAAGATAATGGTCGGTGCACGCGAAGAAGGCGAGCGTAATGTTTGGCACAACGCCGAAGGTACCTTGCTGGCAAACAGCTATTCGTACAGCCAGTACGAAGGATTTGCCGGTACGTCAGACTCGGCAAGGCAAAAGTTTATGCTGTCGTACAAGTTCCGCAACGACCGCAAGCAGAGCCTCGACATCTTGAAGGATGCCACCCGCGCACACGACTTTTCGTTGTCGTCGGAAGTCGGCGGAAAGAACAACCACCGCCTGAAAGCGACCATCAACTACCGATTGTTGCAAGTGCGTGACACTCTGCTTTATAGCGCCGAACCCGAAGACAACCTCACTGGCAAACTCGAATACAACTTCAAGTTGTGGAAGGGAGCAATAACATCATCGACCTTGTACGAAATAGGTTCGGGATTGGAAAACAAGATTGAATATACTTACATTGAAGTTGCTCCCGGACAAGGCGTTTACACTTGGACCGACTACAACGGCAATGGTGTGCAGGAAATCGACGAGTTCGAGGTCGCATTCTTTGCCGACCAAGCCAACTTCATCCGCGTGCAGATGCCATCCACAGAATATATAAAGGTGTATGCCAACAAATTCAACCAGAGCCTCAACATAAATCCTGCAGTGCGCTGGAAGTCGAAGAAAGGTTTCCTCAAGTTCCTTAGCCGTTTCTCCGACCAGTTTGCATATAGCATTTCGCAGAAAAACACCTCGGACAAGATTGCCGAATTTGCAAATCCGTTTGCGCAGAACATCAGCCTCGACGAGCTTGTCTCGATGAACTCGACCATCCGCAACAGCTTGTCGTTCAACCGAGGAAAACCAAAGTTCGGCATCGACTACATTGTGCAGTCGGTGAAGGGTAAGAGTCTGCTAACCACTGGATTTGACTTACGAACAAATTTCACACAGAATATTCTTATCAGGTACAACATTTCGCCCAAGGTGGGAATGCAGAACTCGACAATTTTCGGCAGGAAAGGTTACGAATCGCAGTTTTTCACCGCCAAGGACTACAAAATTGCCAGTATCAAGGACGATTTCCAGTTCAATGTGCAGCCGAACATAAACAACCGCATTTCGCTAACCTACAATTTCGAGCAGAAGGAAAATACATCGGGCACCGAAAAACTTACCAGCAACAATGTCGGACTTGAATACCGCCTCAATTCTGTGAAAAAAGGTTCTCTCAACGCCAATTTCAACTTTATATATTATAAGTATGCCAGCAGTGGCAATTCTGCCATCGACTATGAGATGCTTCAAGGACTGCAGCCGGGCATGAATTTTACGTGGGGCATTAATTTCCAGCGTCAGCTAGCCAACGGATTACAAATCAACCTATCGTACAATGGTCGCAAGAGCGAGGCTTCGCCAGTGATACATACGGCAAGCGTGGAAGTGAGAGCGTATTTTTAGGCTTCGCCGTTTCAAGGTTTCAATGGCTGACGCCGTTTCTATGCCTTCGGCGTTTGAAATTGTTTCTAGGTTTCAGTGGCTACGCCGTTTCAATGCTTCGCGTTTCTAAAAAAGCGGAATGTCATGCTGAACTTGTTTCAGCATCTGATTCCGCTTTTTTTGTTTTTGTTTTTGGCTTGCGCCGAGCTAAATGTTAACTTCGTTGAGGGCTACTTGTACTGCGATGTGCTGAGCGAGGTCGAAGTAAGCCATTCAATGACTTCGCCGTTTCTGTATTAAAGGGTTCAACGATTCGATGCTGAGCTGTGCTGTGGTTTTTATATCTACCGAATGTTTTTAGGTATCATTGTCCTTTTATTGGTTCCAATGTGCAATAAATTGCCCATATTATCAGCATGTTGAAAAATAAAAATTCAAAAAAAGTTTGCACGGATTGAAAAATTTATTATATTTGCAATTGCAATTCATAAAAGCAAACTTATTATTAATTTAAATTTAAATGTTATGAAGAAATTTTACATGATTTTAGCTGCCTTATTATTAGGTAGTGTGTGCTTCGCACAGAAGGCTATGCCTTTGTCGAATAATACATTGGATACACAGATTAACCAAGCTAGGGAAACTGGTTGGTATGGTTCTGCAGGAGCATCTTCTTATTGGAAGAGAGAGGCTGGTGAGTATGTTATTTTGCGTCCAGAATTGTATGCTGGAGCAACAACTGCTGGCGAACAGGTTACAAAAATTAAATTCTACAACTATCAAAATGCATCCTATGCTGCATACACAAGCATGAGTTTCACAATCAAGATTTACCAGGGTTCAGGATTGGACGATGCATTTATTTCTCAGGGTTATGCTAATGATAACGATGCTCTTCTTGGAACTCTTGCATATACTCAGGATTTCACAGCTACAACTTATGGTGAGCAGATTGTAGACCTTACTACTCCTTACACTATTACAAGTGCAAACTACTGGGTTGTACTTCAATGCAACGGACAGTCGTTGCTTGTTGGTGCACGGGGCGATCAGATTTCTACAGCTGTTGACTATTCTGCATATCAAGCACAGACGGCAGAACCTGAATTGACCATAACTGATTGGTCAGGTGCTCCGTACTTGATTTATGAAAATGATTCATATCTTGATATTGATGCATGGTATGGCTTAGACTATACAACTCAGCCTAATGTTGCATTCTTCTACCAGTTACCTTGCTTCCAGATTTATGTTCAAGGTTCGGGCGCATATGTTCCAACATCAAACCTCGAAGCTATGTTCTTGAATACATATCCTAACCCAACAAATTATGCTGCAACAACTATGACTTTGCAGCCAACTGACAATTTGACTCTTTACCCAGCAATCCAGAACAATGGTCCAGATGCAGCAACTCAGAATATTACTTTTGCTATTACTGTAGACGGTGCTGAAGCATTTTCGTATACATACGAACTTTCTGAATCAGATAACCTTGGAAATGGTTACTTTATGCCTATCAACTTCTCTCAAACTGAAGGTCAGTATGCTCCAATGCAATTTACTGCTGAAGAAATGGATCAGTTAGGTCTTTCGGGAACAATGAACATTTGCTTAAATGTAACTTATGCAGGAACAGATCCTGATCTTAGTGACAACGAAACTTGCATTGCTGTTACAAGAGTAACCGCTTCAGTTGAAGAAAACGTTGCAGAAGCAGTTTCTGTATATCCAAACCCAGCAAACGACATGTTCACCGTTGCTAACGCTGAAGGTGCTACTATCGTAGTTGTTAACTCACTTGGTCAGGTTGTTGCAAACATCGAAAATGCAGCTTCGAACCAGACTATCGACGCTAGCAGCTTCGCAAACGGAACCTACTTCGTAAAGGTTAACGAAAGCGTAATTAAGATCAACGTTGTAAAGTAATTTATTAGATATAAGTTACTAATTAAAGCAAAGTAAGGGGCGGGTTTCTAAAACTTGCCCCTTATTCTTTTTTTTGCTCATTAACATTTTGCTGTTAAAAAAAACACATACAAACCCCTGCTATATAATATTTTGTGTCAAACTTTTACATATTTTTGCAATGGTCGGAAGACTATTAATTTTTTTTATGTTTTAACACAAATAGCTAACAACTAAAATATTACGATTTATGATTTATTCACACGAAGTGCAGCACATGTGTTGCGTGAAAAAAGGTCCTAACCATGGTCCAGCGCCTATCCCCGAAGAAGGCAAATGGGTAAAGGTAAAGGAAGTAAAAGATATATCTGGTTTGACACACGGCATTGGCTGGTGTGCACCTCAGCAGGGAGCCTGCAAGCTTACGCTTAATGTAAAGGATGGTATTATCGAGGAAGCACTGGTTGAAACTATCGGATGCTCGGGAATGACACATTCTGCAGCAATGGCTGGCGAAATCCTTGTCGGAAAGACTTTGCTCGAAGCCCTCAACACCGACCTCGTATGCGATGCTATCAATACCGCAATGCGCGAACTTTTCCTGCAGATTGTCTATGGTCGTACCCAATCGGCATTCTCCGAAGGCGGTCTTGTAATTGGTGCCGGACTCGAAGACTTAGGCAAGGGCCTCCGTTCGCAGATTGCAACAATGTTTGCTACCAAGGAAAAAGGCGTTCGTTACCTCGAAATGGCCGAAGGTTATGTAACTAAGATTGCTCTCGACGAAGACGATGAAGTTTGCGGTTACGAATTTGTTCGCCTTGGCGTTATGATGGACCTTATAAAGAAGGGTACCGATGCAAACGAAGCACTCAAGAAGGCAACTGCAAGCTATGGTCGTTTCTCAAAGGAACAGGGCGCAGTAAAATTCATAGATCCAAGAATTGAATAACAAACCTAAATGATTATCAACTATGATACGAGATATAAAATTTGAAAGTCAAGAGCGCCGCATGGAGAACATCACCAAGGTCCTCAACTCATACGGCATAGCTTCTATTGAAGAAGCAAATAAGATATGCGACCAGTACGGAATCGACCCATACCTCGAATGCGAACAGACACAAAATATTTGTTTCGAGAATGCAAAATGGGCTTACGTTGTTGGTGCTGCAATAGCAATCAAGAAAGGATGCAAGACTGCTGCCGAAGCTGCAGAGGCAATCGGAGAAGGTCTGCAGGCATTCTGCATAAAAGGTTCTGTAGCCGACGACCGCAAGGTTGGCCGCGGACATGGTAACTTGGCTGCTCGTCTGCTAAGCGAAGAAACACAGTGCTTTGCTTTCCTCGCAGGTCACGAATCGTTCGCTGCTGCCGAAGGTGCAATTAAGATTGCCGAAATGGCAAACAAGGTGCGTAAAAATCCTCTCCGTGTAATCCTCAACGGACTCGGAAAGGATGCTGCAATGATAATTTCGCGTATCAACGGTTTCACATATGTGCAGACCGAGTTCGACTACTACACTGGAGAACTTAAGGAAGTACGTCGCAAGGCATATTCCAACGGTCCGCGTGCAAAGGTCAACTGCTATGGTGCCGACGATGTTCGCGAAGGTGTTGCAATAATGTGGAAGGAAGACGTTGACGTATCGATTACTGGTAACTCGACCAACCCAACACGTTTCCAGCACCCGGTTGCAGGTACATACAAGAAGGAAAGAATACTTGCAGGTAAGAAGTATTTCTCGGTTGCTTCGGGCGGTGGAACTGGCCGTACTCTTCATCCCGACAATATGGCTGCTGGTCCTGCTTCGTACGGTATGACCGATACCATGGGACGTATGCACTCCGATGCTCAGTTTGCAGGTTCGTCATCGGTTCCGGCACATGTCGAGATGATGGGATTCCTCGGAATGGGCAACAACCCTATGGTTGGCGCAACAGTCGCTGTAGCCGTATCGGTAGAGGAAGCAATGAAGAAGTAAGATTATTATCATTTACAATAAAGCACTGACTATTATTTAGTCGGTGCTTTTTATTTGTCGTGATATAATGCATTGCATGCACATTATAAAATCCAAAATTGAATTATCTTTGCACCATGAATTTTACAATTTTACATAAAGACGACAAGACTAACGCCCGTCGTGGTGTGATTACCACTGACCATGGCGACATCCAAACGCCGATTTTCATGCCTGTAGGTACCTGTGGAACGGTAAAGGGTGTTCATACATACGAAATTAAGAACGAAATAGATGCACAGATAATACTTGGCAACACTTATCATCTTTATCTGCGTCCTGGAATCGAAATCATAAACAAGGCTGGCGGTTTGCATAAGTTCAACGGATGGGACAGGCCTATACTTACCGACAGTGGAGGATTTCAGGTGTTTTCGATGGCCGACTGCCGTAAACTTACCGCCGACGGTGCTATCTTCAGAAGTCATATCGACGGGTCGAAGCATATTTTTACACCCGAGCGTGTTGTTGATATTCAGCGTAACATCGGTGCCGACATCATGATGGCTTTCGACGAGTGTACGCCTTATCCATGCGACTACAGATATGCTGCCAAGTCGTTGAAACTTACGAACTCGTGGCTTTCGCGTGGTTGGAAGCACTTCAACGAAACCGAAGGCTTGTATGGTTACAAGCAGGCATTCTTCCCGATAGTGCAGGGTTCCACCTACGAGGACTTGCGCGTAGAATCGGCAAAATATGTCGCCGACATAGGAGCCGAAGGCAATGCTATTGGCGGATTGTCGGTTGGTGAACCTACACAGCAGATGTATGACATGATCGAAATCGTAAACGAGCACCTGCCGCAAGACAAGCCTCGCTATCTTATGGGAGTGGGTACTCCTGCAAATATTCTCGAGGGTATAGCCCGCGGTATCGACATGTTCGACTGCGTAATGCCTACGCGCAACGCCCGCAACGGAATGCTTTTCACAATGGAAGGTACAATGAACATGCGCAACGAGAAATGGAAGGACGATTTCTCTCCGCTCGACGAAAACGGTACGACGATTGTCGACTCGTTCTACTCGAAGGCATATCTGCGACATTTGGTCATTGCCGGTGAAATGCTGGCGGCTCAGATTGCAAGCATTCACAACTTGGGATTCTACTTGCATCTGGTCGATTTGGCGCGTCAGCACATTGCCGACGGAACATTCTCCGAGTGGAAGAACATGATGATTGAAAAACTAGGAAGGAGACTATAGTTGAGAAAACTTGACTGGTATATATTACGGAAATTTATGGGCACGTTTTTCCTTGCCCTCTTCCTCATTGTCTGCGTGGCGGTGGTGTTCGACATTTCCGAAAAAATTGACAATTTTATCGACCGTGGAGCCTCGGTGTCAGATATTATATTCCAGTACTACCTCAATTTCATTCCTAATTTTGCGAACTTGTTCTGTGCCTTGTTTGTGTTTATCTCGGTAATATTCTTTACTTCGAAGATGGCAAGCAAGTCGGAATTTATAGCCATGTTTGCCAGTGGAATAAGTAAGTTTCGCCTATTACGCCCATATTTTGTCGGCGGCTTGATAATTACGGCCTTCTCGTTTATGCTCGGCAACTATGTAATTCCTGACTGTAACAAGACCAGGCTTGCATTCGAGGAGAAGTATGTTTCGAAGGGAGGCCCGAGGATAAGTTCGTTCAACGTTCATCGACAACTGGAACCAGGTGTGTATTTCTACATTGAGAGTTTCAACAGAGACCATGGCGTCGGACTTCGTTTGTCGCTAGAAAAGTTTGATGGCGTTGAATTGAAGTCGAAGATGACTGCCGACATGATACAGTGGGACAGCAAAAAGGAACTGTGGAAGGCAAAAAACTATTGCATACGTACCTTCGACAAAGGCATTGAGCACATAGAGACAGGAGTGCAGAAAGATACTGCCATACGCATATGCCCCGACGATTTCTTCAAGAAGACTACGACTGTGGAAGCGCTTAACGACAAAGAACTTAGAGCATATATTGCAGAACAGAAGTTGTCGGGGACCTCGGCTGTCATATCAAGTGAGATAGAGCTTCACAACCGAGGTGCTGTGCCGTTTTCGATATTCATACTTACAATCATTGGTTTCTCACTGTCGGTAAAAAAGCGCAGGGGCGGCCTTGGCGTAAATATATTGTTCGGCCTGCTGCTTAGTTTTTCGTACATATTGTTCCAGCGTTTTTCCACGACATTTGCGCTCAGCGGTTTCTTGAGCCCTATGCTGGCGGTATGGGTACCTAACTTTATCTTTGCGATAATAGCCGTAATTGTATACTTTACAGCTGCAAGACAATGAAAAAAATCCTGATACAGCTAATGTTGTTGGCGGTGTGCTGCAGCTTGTCGGCACAGCGGACCCATAGTATCGAGCTGAAGGGCTGGTGCGGACGCAATGTCCCACATCGCGCAGGAATGGAATCGCTTGCGCGAACAATCGCAGGAGGAGAGCTAAACTATTATTTCAGTACAAGGTCGGGTAATTTCTACGACAGGAAATACCGTTCGCCGCAACATGGATTTGGTGTCAGTTACAATTATCTCGGTTATCCTAAGGTGCTTGGTTCTGCAGTTTCGGCGTATACGTTCATGGATTTTGCATTGGCCGACAAAGGCGTTTTTAGGTTCGGACTGCGTGTCAATGCCGGACTTGCCTATATGACCGAGAAGTATAACAAGCAGGAAAATCCTGAAAATCTGGCTGTAAGCACAAACCTATGCTTTTATTTCAATATGGGCGCAAATTTCGCGTTCCGTCTTCCTCATGGATTCGAGCTTAAGCTAATGCCGATGTTGGCGCACTATTCGAATGGGGCTGTGCTGAAACCAAATCTCGGGCTTAACCAGTTTGCTGTGTCGCTTCTGTTGTCGAAGGATCTTGCAACAAAGAATTATGCGCAGAGCCGTCGAGACTATCAGGACGGCTTGTCGCCTCACGAGGCATGGATTATGGGTACTTGTGCTACTGCCGACGAGTATTCGGTAGGGTATGAAGGCCGTGGTGGAGGATTCATATGCAGCACGGTAGCGGCCGGATATACTTATCAGTATGGAAAGATAGGAAAGATTGGCGCTTCGTTCGACATGTTCTACAACGAAAACATGAAATATTATTATTTCGACGATGCCAGGGGACTGGTTCAGTTTTACGACAAATTTTCGGATATAGTGAAGTTCGGTGTAGCTGTCGGACATCAGCTTGTGTATCGCAGGTTCGAACTGATGACGTATATAGGTGCGTATGTCTATAATAAGGTATGGGCCTACGATTGGGTTTATTTCCGAATAGGTGGGCGTTATTACCTGACCGATTATATTTTCTTGAATCTTTCTCTGAAAGCACATGGTTTCAAGGCACAGTACATTGAGAGCGGAATAGGGTTCTCGTGCCGTAGATGGGGAAGGTAAAAGGCTAAAGCCGTTTCAAGTTTAACGTTTGAATGCCTTCGGCGTTTCTATGGCTTCGCCGTTTAACTTCGTTGAGGGCTTCGCCGTTCTCGCTTCGCTGTTTCTAAGTTTTTTGTTGTTGTGTCGTGGCGTGCCGCGACAGTACTAATGTTTAATGGCTTTGGTGTTTTTGAGACGCAATGAATTGCGCCTGTACAAACGGCTTTCAGCCTTTCAGCCTTCAAGCCTTTCAGCCTTTTCGTCCCTCCTTATTGTTGTTCCTTTATCGATTCCTTGTGTATTTCGGAAAACAATGCGGCAATGAGTTCGCGAGAAAGACCAAGTTTTTCGGCATATTCGCTTCGTGATTCCAAAACTTTCTTCCAGCGGTCGATTTGCAGGACGGCAACGTTGCGCGACTTTTTTATTTCGCCAATCTCGTTGGTTATGGCAAATCTTTGTTTTAGTATGTCAATTAGTTGATAGTCAAGTACGTCAATTTTGCTACGGAGCGATTCGAGTTTCGTCTCGAAATTGCGATCGTCGATTGCAGAAGTTTTCATCTTCAGGTTGTCGATGAGGCTTTTGACTTCTGCTGGCGTTAGCTGTTGGCTCTTGTCGCTCAGTGCGTTTGACGGACAGCAGTGCGATTCAATCATCAGACCTGACATATTGAGGTTTATTGCCTGCTGCGCAATCTCGGCAATGTATCTTGTGTCGCCTGCAATGTGGCTGGGATCGCAGATGATTTTCAACTCGGGCATACGGCGGGCAAGTTCAATCGGAATTTCCCAGCAGGGCATGTTGCGCAGTTTTGTTTCGGCAAACGGATAGAAACCTCGGCTTACGGCTACAATTTCATCGAAGCCAAGCTTCTGGAAACGTTCTATGGCACCGCACCATAAGTCAATGTCGGGATTGGTAGGATTCTTTACAAACACCTTGATGCTACAGCCTTTAGCTGCTTCGGCAATTTCTTGCACCGAAAAAGGATTGGCAACAGTACGTGCGCCTATCCAGAATGCCTTGAATCCGTATTCAGCAATTTTCTCGACATGGCTAGCGTTGGCGACTTCGGTGATTACCGGAATGTTGAGTTCTTCCTGTACCCGTTTCATCCATGCCAGCCCTTTTTCGCCTACTCCCTCGAAAGAGTCGGGACGAGTGCGTGGCTTCCATATTCCAGCACGAAAATAGTCGGGAGCAACAAGATTTTTTAGTTCTCTTGCCGTTTCAAGCACCATCTCTTCGCTTTCGGCGCTGCAAGGTCCGCATATAAGTATCGGTCGGATTGCCATCTGTTTGCAATTTTGCGCAAAAATAATTCTTTTATTTATAATTTTATCCCAATTTTTGCGTTATAAGGTCAATGTGCCGGTTGTACTTTTTTATGTTTAATATGAAGTGCTGTAGATTCGATAAAAAGTATTAACTTTACGGCTCAATTTTTTTGTTGAAATGAAGAAGTTTTTAAATTTTATATTAAGCAAGGCATTTTGGTTCAACATACTGGGAATCATATTGTTTTTTGTCCTCGCCGTAGTCGTGCTGATGGTAAGTCTTAAGTCGTGTACGCGTCATGGCGATTCGGTTACCGTGCCGACAGTTGTTGGAATGGATGCCGATGAGGCTATTGCGATGCTCGATGACGAAGGTTTTGGCTATGAGGTTGTTGATACGCTTTTTATCGATTCTTTGCCAAAAGGTGTTGTCGTTGAACAGAATCCAGCAAAGGAATCCTTGGTAAAACACGGACGCACAGTGTATATCAAAGTAAATACCAGGGATGAAATTCTCGTCAGAATGCCATCGTTCGTTGGCGAACAGTACAAGGTGCTCGATGCTCGTCTGAAGCATGCCAAGCTGAAGAAAGGAACTGTTAAATGGCAGCGTGACGGCGAAGTCGTCAATATTGTGCTAAAGCAGATGTATAAGGGCCGTCCTATTGAACCTGGAACAGAGATAAAGCAAGGTTCGCGCATCGACTTTGTTGTTGCAGGTCGTGATCCAAATTCGAAGGAGGAAGACGACGAAGAAGAGGAGGAAAAAGTATCCACTCTCGAAGAAATGAGCAAATTGGATGAGCCTGCTCCTGAAGCCAGTGGCACTAATTTTGATGAATAAACCAAAAGCAGTAGTATGAAAAGGATAGTCGCCATATTGATATTTGCATTTTGTGTTATCAATCTTTATTCGCAGGAGGTTGTCATCGATTGCGGTAATCCTGCACTTAGCGACTATAGCGCACGTTATTTCGAGAAATACGGATACAAAGTTGCAACTTCCGATACTCTCGAACTGCCGTTTTTCGACGACTTTTCGTCATCGTATATGTATCCCGACTCATCGAAGTGGTCGGACAAATACGCTTTCATAAACACCTCGTGCGGTAAGAATCCTGTTTCGATAGGCGTGGCAACACTCGATGCTCTCGACGAACATGGCAATGTCTACCCGACCTTGCCGTTTGGTATGTCGGATGTATCCGATTTCCTTACCTCCAAGCCGATAAATCTGCAGCGTAATGCTTCGGATTCTATATATCTCAGCTTTTTCTACCAGTGTGGCGGCAACGGCAATATGCCCGAATTCCGCGATTCGCTCGTGCTGCAGTTCTATTCTGTTGCCGACGATGAATGGCGAAGCGTATGGAGAGCTGCCGGAGGCTCTGTTATGGAAAACTTCGAGCTGGTGCTGGTGCCTATTGCCGATTCTGTTTGGCTGAAGAAAGGTTTCCGCTTCCGCTTTATTAACTACGTAAGCATAAGTTCGAGCTACGAACCTAGCTGGCAGAGTAATGTCGACCAGTGGAACCTCGATTTCATAATCCTCGATGCAAATCGCTCATGCAACGATACAATTATCGAGGACGTAGCTATGGTTAAAAACGTAGGCCCGTTCTTGAAGAATTACAGGCAGGTGCCTTGGCGCCATTTCTTGTCCAAAGGCCGTGAGGCTGTGTACGATTCCATAACCTTCACGTATGCTAACCTACAGGACGCAACCCACAACATCAACCGTCAGTACGATGTGCTCGACAAAGACGAAACATCTTCGCTTATACCCGCACGTACATATGTTGACTATCATTGTGGCGACGACAGCGAAAATGCAGGAGCAAACGAGCAGATTACTTATACCAAGAAGTTCTGCTACTTTTTCAACGAGGAGAGCTACAGGGACGAAGATTCTGCGAAATTCCTTGTAAGGGCCAATCTCAAGACCGATGTGGCACAGGCTCGCGAGTACTACCGCTGGAACGACACTGTGAGATTCTATCAGGATTTCAAGAACTTTTATGCTTACGACGACGGAACAGCCGAGAAAGGCTATGGTATTTCGGGACAGGGAACAGCAAATGCAAGTCTGGCATACAAGTTCGAGCCATACATGACTGATACGCTATATGGTGTTTACATATATTTCAATCGTACGCAGAACGACGGCAATGTTAAATATTTCTACCTAACAGTATGGGAGGACAACAACGGCATTCCTGGCGACACCATCGTCAGTCGTCTAGGTGTGCGTCCCTCGTTTGCAAACGAGCTTAACGGATATGTATATTATCCGCTCGATACAGCCGTAGTTATCAATGGCCCATTCTATGTCGGCTGGATAAAGACTACCAACGATATGCTAAATTGCGGTCTCGACACCGAAAACGATGCTCACGACAAGATTTTCTACAATGTTTCGGGAACTTGGCAGAACTCGATAATATCGGGAGCACTTATGATACGTCCAGTGTTTGGCTACGAGCTTCGACAGGACGCCGATGTGCCGATAGAGCATGTCGTACCACATTGTAGCATATATCCAAATCCGGCATCGACCGAGATAAATATCGAAAGCGATGCCGATTTCGGCGGAGTGATGATTTATGATAATCTGGGTCGTGTAGTAATGCAGTCGGGCAACGAAACTGTAATTAATATTAGCGGTCTGCCCGAGGGTGCATATTTTGTACGTCCCTATTCCGAAAATGAGGTGTTTGAGACTGTTAAAATACTGATAATGCGATAGTCAAGTAGTATGAAGGATTTTGACGAACTTGAGGAACTCGAAGACATAGACGAACTTGAACTTGGTGACGATGTTGAAGTCGTTGAGGAAGGTGGCGAGATGTTTGAACATAAGCATCTTGAGGTCGAGCCTGGACAAAAATCTATGCGTATTGACAAATATTTGTCTATTCGTCTGCCCAATACTTCGCGCAACCGCATACAGTCTGCCGCCGAGGGAGGATGTGTGTATGTGAACGGCAAGGTAGTACGAAGCAGTTACAAGATAAAACCCAACGACGACATCAAGATAATGTTGTCGTTCCCAAAGCGCGAAACTGGCATCGTGCCTCAGGACTTGCCTCTAGATGTAGTTTACGAAGACGACGACCTTATTGTTGTCAACAAGGCTGCGGGAATGGTTGTGCATCCCAGCTTCGGACATTTCGAGGGAACACTCGTTAATGCTCTTGCATATCGTTTCAAGGATTTGCCTATGTTCAACGCCGAGACGTTCCGTCCCGGACTTGTACACCGTATCGACATGAATACTTCGGGTCTGCTTGTCGTGGCAAAGTCGGAAGTCGCCCGCGAAGGACTTGCAAGCCAGTTCTTCTACCATACTTGTAAACGAGCCTACAATGCACTTGTGTGGGGCAATATGCCCGAGGACGAAGGTACGATAATAGGCAATGTCGGCCGCAATCTGAAGAACCGTAAGATCATGGACGTTTTTCCAGATGGCGACTACGGCAAGGAGGCCATAACACACTGGCGTGTCCTTGAGCGGCTGGGCTATGTGAATCTTGTGGAATGCCGTCTCGAAACTGGCCGTACCCATCAGATTAGAGTTCATTTCAAGCACATCGGGCATCCGCTGTTCAACGATTGGGAGTATGGAGGCGACCAGATTTTGAAAGGTACAACATTTACAAAATACAAGCAGTTCGTCGAGAATTGCTTCAAGATTCTTCCACGTCAGGCACTGCACGCCAAGTCGTTGGGATTCATTCATCCTGTTACCAAAAAGGAGCTCTACTTCGAATCTGAACTCCCAGAGGACATGACAAAATGCATCGAGAAGTGGCGCGGTTACGTAGCAGGAAGGGATGAATAGGAAGAAATAATGACTTCATTATAAAAATTTCATTACTGATATTTTTTGAATATTAGCGATAACTTGTGTAGTTTTGCATTGTCGAATCAAAAAAGTTAACTATGCTAACATTCAGGGAGTTGGCTTCAAATCGCCAAAGCACTAGAAGTTTTTCCGACAGGGAAGTTGAACTCGAAAAGATAAAAAGAATATGTGAGGTGGCAGCCATGTCGCCCTCTTCGTGCAATTCGCAGCCGTGGAAGATGCACATTGTAAGACCGACTTATGCAAAAATCGCCGATTTGCGCAAGGCTTGCCAGGCAGTCGGACTGAATCCTTTCCTGGACAATGTTTCGAATTTCATTGTAGTTGAGCAGACTTTCGGAAATATGAAGTCAAAGACTGGCGGATTTTTCTCAAACAACGACCTGAATTCAATCGACTTGGGTATTCTGGCGGCACATATATGCTTGGCGGCCGAAGAAGAGGGCCTTGGTACATGCATGATAGGATCTTTTCGAAATAAGATTGCCAACAAGGCTATGAATTTCAATTCTTTCCGGAGGATAAGACTCGTTGTTGCTGTTGGCTATGCTACCGACGGTTACGAAATCCGCAAGAAGACAAGAAAAAACACCGAAGATATAATTGATGTAATTGAGTAGCGTGGAAAAAGCAGATTGGAGCGGAAAGACTGGTGGCGGTCGTTTCGGGCAGAGGGCTATGTTTAAGATTCTCCGTTCGGTAGATGTCAGGTTCGCCTATGTAGTATTGTATTTGGTCATACCTTTCAGTATAGCATTTCGTCCGAAGCAATTTCGTGCCATATACTATATGCAAAGGAAACGCTTGCATAGAAATCCTATAATGGCATTTGTTCAAACTATCCGTAACTTCCTGTTGTTTGGCAAGGTGGTACTCGATAAGTTTGCAATGTTTGCAGGCAACACCGCACAATTTAAGGTTAATGTTCGCAATCAGGACATGTTTTCGCAAATGCTTAGTAAAGAATGCGGATTCATAGCAGTAGGCGCACACGTGGGAAACTTTGAGATTGCTGGATGTACATTACAGCAGTACAGCAAGAAGTTTAACTTTATCTCGTGGGGAGGCGAAAGCGAAGAAATGATAAGCCATCGTCTCGAAGCGTTCAAGAAAGTCAATCCCGATGCCAAAATAATAACAGTAGGTAACAATATATCATATCTTTTCGACATTAAATCGGCTATCGACAATGGAGAGACTATTATTACCTCGTGTGACAGGCTTTGTGGCAGTCCCAAGCATTACGATATCGATTTCCTTGGCGAAAAAGCCTCTTTCCCGCTTGGAATTTTCTTGATTGCGACAAAACTCAAGGTTCCTGTATTGGTTGTGCATATATTCAAGTACAGAGGGTTAAGGTATGAAGGTTTTGTTAAGGAACTGAAATTCGACTCGTCGATAAAGTCGGAAGTGGAACAGGCACAATCGTTGGTTAGGCAGTATGTTGAAATACTTGAGGAATCTGTTGTCAAGCATCCGCTTCAATGGTTCAATTACTACAATTTCTGGCAACCGGTTGTGTAATAACTGGATAAATCATAAAAATTAGCATTAACTTTGCGAAATACAATTTTATACGAGATGGAAAAGACTTTAAAGGAATTTCAGCGATTAATTGAGATACTTGACGAACTGCGCGAGAAATGTCCGTGGGACCGCAAGCAGACAAACGAAAGCTTGCGCATACAGACGATAGAGGAAGTTTACGAGCTCTCGGATGCATTGTTGAACGATGATGCCGATGAGGTGAAAAAAGAACTCGGCGATGTACTTCTGCACGTTGCTTTTTATGCCAAGATAGGCAAGGAAATGGGACAGTTCGAGTTGTACGATGTTATTCATGGCATTTGTGAGAAACTGATATTCCGTCATCCTCATATTTTTGGCGACGTTAAAGCCGAAACCGCAGAGCAGGTAAAGGAAAACTGGGAACGCATAAAACTGAAGGAAGCTCCCAAGAAGACCGTTCTTGGCGGAGTGCCGGAATCGCTGCCGTCGATAATAAAGGCTTACCGAATGCAGGACAAAGCACGTGGTGTCGGCTTCGACTGGGAAAAGCGTGAGCAGGTGTGGGACAAACTTAACGAGGAATACAACGAAGTGCTTCTCGAAACGGCTATTTCCGACAATCAGGACAAGATAGAAGCCGAATTTGGCGATTTGCTGTTTTCGGTAATAAATGCCGCCCGTCTCTATGGTGTAAATCCAGATACTGCACTCGAACGTACAAACCGCAAGTTCAAGAACCGTTTCGGCTACCTCGAGGAAAAGACCATACAGCAAGGTCGCGACCTCAAGGATATGACATTGGCGGAAATGGATGAAATCTGGGAGGAATCGAAGAAACTGTATAAGTAGGGGAAATGCCTCTCATCATTCTTTCTTTCATATTATTGCTTCTGCTTCTCATTCAGGCGGTATTCTACATACTGCCTGCTGTTGTGGTGCGGAAAGATGAAGAGAGTCATAAGGATGACGTGCCCCCCGTTTCTGTAATAATCGCTTGCAGAAACGAATTGCAAAACCTAAAATCGAACTTACAATACGTAATCAGTCAGAAATATCCCGAATTTGAAATCGTGATTGTCGATGACAATTCCACAGACGGGACATGCGAATACGTTTCAAAATTGCAGAATACATCTCCTTGTAGCATAAAACTTGTCAAAAATGATGGTAAAGGCAAAAAAAACGCTCTTTCGTGCGGTATCCGCGCTGCCACCTACGGACATTTGGTTTTTACCGATGCCGATTGCCGTCCTTTTTCGGAGTTTTGGCTTGCTGGAATGATGTCGCGCTTCGATGAGGTAAATCCGCTTGTGATAGGCTACGGAGAACTGTCGGGAAGAACATTCTCTGCTCGTTTTTCATCGTATGATGCAGCGCTTATTGCCATGCAATACCTCGGATTTGCCTCGCTAGGGCACGCCTATATGGCCGTGGGGCGAAACATTGCATATTCACGGAAACTTTGGGACACACTCGGCGGTTTCGGCACCCATTCCGATATCGCCTCGGGCGACGACGATCTTTTTGTCAAGGAAGCAGCAAGGCATATCCGTCCAACCGTTTGCTTTTCTCCAGAGGCAAAGACAATTTCACCGGCAAAAGGGACTTTCGGAGAACTCCTGAGACAGAAATCAAGACATGTAAGCACATCGACGCGGTATAGCCTGATCGACAAATTCTTGTCGGGAGGAGAAATTGTTTCACGCAGTTTGTTTTTTGCTGCGGCTATTGCCATGCTGTTTATAAGCTGGCAGTTTGCTATTGCTTTTATGGCGGTACGCCTGCTGTTTGTATTGCTTTCGCACGCTAAGTTCTGCAATACGACAAAAACGGATTTCAATTTATTTATGTCGCTGATATTTGATATCTTTGCGCCGTTTTTTTATTTCACATTGTTGGTGTACAAAATATTTAATCGGAAAACGGAATGGTAAAGAGAACTCACGAACTTGAGGAATTTGACGACTTGAAACTTAAGGATTTGGTTATTTCGGGCGACGAAATGGCAAGTTCGTGTTTGTTTAGACGTTACCAGACGGAAATAAAGAATTTTCTTGTTTCTCGTGGATGTCAGGGCGACGATGCCGACGATGTAACAATCATGTCGCTGCAAAAGATCTGGAAGTCTATGGACTCATACGACGAGGAACGTGAGGCCAGTTTCCGCACCTGGGTGTTCACAATCGCCAAGAATACCTACCTCGACTGGTGCAAGAGATATAATCTGCCACAGCCGCAAAATGCTGGCATGGTGACAATTACCGACGACAGTACACCCGAAACTTCGCTCATCGAGAAGGAGCGCCAGGCATACTTCGATTCTCTGCTGGGACGGCTTTCGGAATACGAACAGAAAATATTGCTGATGAAAGGTGCCGGCATGAAATACGAGGAGATTGCCCACGAACTGGGAATTTCGCTGTCGATAGTGAAGAACAGGATACATCAGGCCAAGTTAAAACTTGTAGAATTGTCGAAAGATGTTAGAAAAGATTAAAATATATTTCCCGGAACTAAGTGATACGCAGGTTGCTAGCTTGATAAAGCTGGAATCACTTGTGCGCGAGTGGAATGAGAAAATAAATGTAATCAGCCGCAAGGACACCGACAATATCTTCGTCCACCACATACTGCATTCGATGGCCATAGCGAAAGTAAAGCAGTTCAAGTCAGGCGAACTTGTTCTTGATGTCGGTACGGGTGGTGGATTCCCAGGTATTCCTCTGGCAATAATGTTCCCCGAGACAAAGTTTACGCTTGTCGATAGCATCGAAAAGAAAATCAAGGTGGTAAATGGTATTTCCGAAGCTCTTGGACTTGACAACGTGGAAGCCATGAAGATTCGTGCCGAACTTTTGCCAGCCAAGTACGACTGCATAGTCAGCCGTGCTGTTACTGCTTTTCCTGATTTCGTTAAGATGACCCGCAATGTGCTGAATCCTCGTTCCACAGAGCGTTCGATTATCTACCTCAAGGGCGGTGATTTCGACGACGAGCTGAAAGGAATGAAAAACTATTCGGTTACGAATATTTCCGACTTCTTCGACGAGGAATTCTTCGAGACTAAAAAGATAATATACTTGAATTTATAATCGTTTCTTTTCTCCTTTTTGTCATCTTGAACTTGTGTCAAGATCTGAAAAAGTGAGTAATTTGCAACTGGTTAACTTGTTAGTTTTGAGTGTATTGTCTAATTTTTCTCACAAAATCAAAAAAAATGCTTTGAAATCAAAAAAATGTAGTACTTTTGCAATCCCAAAAGGCATACCGAATGCCCGGGTGGCGGAATCGGTAGACGCGCTGGTCTCAAACACCAGTTCCTTCACTGGAGTGCCGGTTCGACCCCGGCCCCGGGTACAAAGAGATGAGTTTTTTGCTCATCTCTTTTTTTTGTAATCAAAAATTAGAAATCATTACGGATAGGTCGGGATTTTTGTCTATATTTGCAGTTTGTTTTCGAATTTGGCAAAATGAGATTCAAGGACGTTATAGGACAGGACGAAATAAAGAGCAGGCTCGTGCAGGCGTACAAGGACAACCGCGTAAGCCACAGCTATTTGTTCTATGGAGCGCCTGGAGTCGGAAAGATGGCGCTGGCGATAGCGTTCGCCCAGTACCTTTCGTGCGAAAACAAGGAGGAAAACGACAGTTGCGGACATTGCCCAAGTTGCCTCAAGTACGAAAAACTCATACATCCCGACTTGCATTTCGTTTTCCCGTATATCACATCGTCGAGTTCGCAGAACAAGGCAGTGAGCGATACGTATATCGACTTGTGGCGACCAATGGTCAACAAGAGCCCGTACTTTTCGTATCGCGACTGGACAAACAACTTGCAGAGCGAAAACAAGCAATGCCAGATTTATGCGGCCGAATCGTCGGAAATTATCAAAAAGGTCAGCTTGAAAACCTATGAGTCCGACTACAAGGTAATGATAATCTGGCTGCCCGAGAAAATGAATACCGAATGCGCCAACAAGATCCTGAAGGTGCTTGAAGAGCCGCCTCTAAATACAGTTTTCATGCTTGTAAGCAACAATCGCGAGGATATTTTGCCGACAATACAGTCGCGTACGCAGCCTGTCAAGGTGCTGGGTATTGCCGACGAACCTTTGAGACAGGCTCTTGTCGAAAAGTTCGGCATCAGCGAGGCCGAGGCAGCCGACGTCGTGAAGATTAGCAACGGAAGTTTCCTGGAGGCACGACAGCAGATTGAACAGGACGAGGAGAATGCGTTCAACTTCGATAACTTCAAGTCGCTTATGCGAATCTGCTACAAGTACGACGTGGTTTCGGCATTCGACTTTGCAAAGTCAATTTCGAAATTGTCGCGCGAACGCCAGAAAAGTTTTATCAACTACTGCCTGATAATGGGAAGGGAGAACTTCGTAAGAAATGTCAATGCCGACGTTGCCTATCTGACGAAGGAGGAAGAAGACTTTTCGGTGAATTTTTCGCGTTGCATAAACGAAAGGAACATTGATTCATATACAACAATTTTTAACGACTCATATTACCAGATTGAGCGCAATGGCAATTCGGAGATAATATTTACCGATACTGCGTTCAACATAATGAAAATAATACGTAAATAGGATGGAAGACAGAATTATAAACACCCCGATAGACAATTGCGACGATAGCTGCTGCTCGTTTTCGGCAAAAGGCTGCTGCAACAAGCTTGACGTATACGACTGGCTGTCCGACATCAACGATCCGCTGGCACAGTCGCGGTATGTTGAGGTCAGATTCAAGAATACGCGCAAGGGCATATACGAGAACAACCTGGACTTGCCTTTGCAGGTCGGCGATATTGTTGCTGTCGAATCGTCACCGGGACACGATATCGGAATCGTTTCGGCAATAGGACAGATAGCTTGCTACCAGATGCGCAAGCAGAAAAATCTGAGGCTCGCCGACGTCAAGAAAATTTATCGCAAAGCCCGTGCCAACGATATCAAGAAATGGCAGGAGGCCATAGCTCTCGAACGACCGACAATGCTTCGCACACGCGAACTCGCAGAGGAACTGAACTTGTCGATGAAAATCGGCGACACCGAATTCCAGGGCGACAAGACCAAGGCTATTTTCTACTATATCGCCGAAGAGCGTGTCGATTTCCGCGAACTCATTAAGCGTATGGCCGAGGAATTCCATATCCGCATCGAAATGAAGCAGATCGGTGCGCGTCAGGAAGCCGGCAGAATTGGCGGAATCGGTCCGTGCGGAAGGGAACTTTGCTGCACTACATGGATGTCCGATTTTAATTCGGTTTCCACTACTTCGGCACGTCTGCAGGAACTTACCCTTAATCCGCAGAAACTGGCCGGACAGTGCAGTAAGCTGAAATGCTGCCTCAACTACGAACTTGGCGTATATCTCGATGCCCGCAAGGACTTCCCTGAGAATGCTTCGGTTCTCAGGACAAAGGAAGGCGATGCCCACCATATCAAGAACGATATTTTCAAGAGACAGATGTACTACGAAGTCCGCATAAACGACATCCCTACGGTGAAAATTCTCGATGTGGATACAGTAAAGAGTATTGTCGAGCAGAACAAAAAGGGTATTCTGCCAGAGAATGTCTTCGAGATGGAAAAGACTGGTTCCCGTTCAATTTCTTATACCGACGAGCTTAATTCGGAAAGCATTACGCGTTTCGACAAAGCTAAGAAGCCAAAGTCGAAGAACAAGAACCGTAACCGCAATAAGAAACAGAACGGACAACAAAAGCCGGAAAACAATAATAATCCCGCACCCGAGAAAACTGAATAGCTATGAGAAGACTGATTGTGATATTTGCAGCAATTGCTTTATGTGCGGGCCTTGCCTCGTGTGACGGACGTAAGGTGTACGAGGAGTACGTCGAAGTCGACGACTATGTATGGAACGCTTCTTCGCCGTTGCGGTTTGAGTTCGAGATAACCGACACCACTGCATTGCATGATATTTATATCAACGTAAGGCATGCAAACCAGTATCCATACAGCAACCTATGGCTTTTTATTGATTCGTGGGCGCCAAGCGGACAAAAGGCAGTGGATACTATCCAGTGCGTGCTTGCCGACGAACACGGAAAGTGGCAAGGAAGCGGACTGGGCGATATTTGGGATAATCAGACATTGTGGAAGAAGAACGTACGTTTTGCAGCCCCTGGTAAATACCATGTCGAGTTCAATCAGGCAATGCGTGTAGAGAACCTTGTCGGTATTATGGATATGGGCTTGCGTATTGAACTTGCCGATAACGACGAATAGCTATGAATTGTCCGTTATGCAATATGCCCGAAGAAAAAACGTTCGCTGCTGGTGGACGAAACTACCATGTTTGTGGCAGGTGCGGACTGTTGTATATGGATATTAGCGATCATTTGGATGCCGACGAGGAAAAGAAACGCTATTCGTTCCACCAAAACAGCATCGACGATGAAGGGTATGTTGCGTTCCTTGGTCGTGTAATAGAGCCTTCGATGCAATACCTTAATGCGGGAATGAATGGTTTGGACTATGGTTGCGGACCAAATCCGGTGCTCGCCAAGTTGGTCGAGGATAAAGGCCTGAAATGCGATTATTACGATCCTTTTTTCTTTCCCGAGTGCAAGGCTGATGCTAAATACGATTTCGTTTTTGCAACCGAATGCTTCGAACATTTTTTCAACCCCAGGAAGGAAGTAGAAAAGATATGTGCCATGCTCAACAGCAATGGAATCTTGGGCCTAATGACCGAACTGATGGGCGATTCGACTGATTTCGCCACCTGGTACTACAAGAACGATCCCACACATGTATGCTTTTATAGCAATGAAACAATAAACTATATTTGCCAGACATACAATTTCAAGCAATTATATAACGACAACCACAGGGTTATCATACTACGGAAATCATGACACCAAACATTAACATATTAAGGCGAATTACCCCGCGATGGGTCGTGTTCTTGATCGACACTGTAATGTGTTTCGGATCAATACTTCTTGCCTACTATCTGAGGTTCAACTTTCATATTGTTGAAACCGAGAGAACCATAATGCCGATAGCGATACTGATGGTAATATTGGTAAGGGCAATTTCGTTCCTTATCGGCAAGACGTATTCGGGAATGGTAAGGTATACCGGTATGCACGACATAATAAGAATAGTGGTCGTGATTGTATGTGGTTCCGCTGTTCTTCTCCTTGCTGATGTAATTGGCCTGGCAATTCTTGGAAAATATTTTATTCCTCTCTCGATTATCATTATCGATACTTTCATATCTGCTTCAACGCTTATTTTTTCAAGACTGCTGATAAAGATTTTATATCTCGAATACAATATACAGCAGAAGGCAGATGTCAATGTGCTTATATACGGTATGAGCAACCTTGCCCAGACCACAAAGCGAGCTATCGAGCGTGACCGCAGGTCGCAATACAAGGTTGTAGGCTTTGTCGAGCATCATCAGCGCGTGGCAGGAAATAAAATCGACGGACTGCGCATATACCATCTCAAGGACCTCAAGGGCATAATCGAGGAGAAGAATGTGTCGTTGCTCATCATATCTGAACGTAGCCTTTCTGTGGCTCGCAAGAACTTTGTACTCGATATTTGCTTGGCGCACAATGTGGATGTACGCACAATTCCCGAGGTTACTACATGGGTTAATGGCGAACTGTCGGTAAATCAGTTGCGTAAGTTTAAAATTGAAGATTTGCTTGAACGTCCCGAAATTCGCATCGACCAGAACGACATGAACCGTAACATTGGCGGTAAGGTTATCATGGTTACGGGAGCAGCCGGTTCGATAGGTAGCGAAATTGTAAGGCAGCTTACAAGGTTCAGTCCAAAGTCGATAATTCTGTTCGACTGCGCCGAGTCGCCTTTGTACGACATTGAACTCGAAATACGCGAGGACTATAAATTCAGTAACATTGAGATTGTAATAGGCGATGTGCGCGACAGGCAACTTGTAGACCAGGTATTCGAAAAGTACAAGCCTGAAATTGTATATCATGCTGCTGCGTACAAGCATGTCCCGATGATGGAAAACCATCCCGCCGAGGCTGTGATAACCAATGTGATGGGAACTAAGATTCTTGCCGACACTGCTGTAAAGTATGGAGCATGGAAGTTTGTCATGGTAAGTACCGACAAAGCCGTGAATCCCACCAATGTCATGGGCGCAAGCAAGCGTATCGCCGAAATCTACACCCAGTCGCTCAACAATCGTGAAAATGTTTCCACTCAGTTCATTACCACTCGATTCGGTAATGTTTTGGGTTCAAATGGTTCGGTAATTCCTCGTTTCCGCAAGCAGATCGAGAATGGCGGCCCAATAACAGTTACCGACCCCGAAATAACACGCTTCTTCATGACAATTCCAGAAGCCTGCCAGCTTGTGCTGATAGCAGGAAATATGGGTACTGGCGGCGAAATCTTCATTTTCGATATGGGTCAGCCTGTAAAGATTGCAAAATTGGCCGAAAAGATGATTCTGTTGTCGGGTCTCAAGGTTGGCAGCGATATCGAAATCAAATATACAGGACTGCGTCCAGGCGAAAAGTTGTACGAAGAACTCCTTGCTACAAAGGAAAATACAATTCCTACTGAGAATAAGCAGATTATGGTTGCAAAAGTCCGTGTATACAATCACGATGAGGTTGCAAAACCTATCGAACATCTTATCGAGGTGGCACCATCGCGCGACGATATGGAAATAGTTGCCGAAATGAAGAAGATTGTTCCCGAATTCATCAGCAACAATTCGGTATTCGAAAGTCTCGACAAAAAGTAGGCTATTCTATCACGAATCTTGCCGTCTTACGGCTCTTCTGCGTCATATAAACCTTGTGTCCCGAAATCATTCGGTTAATTGCTTCATCGTTGTAGTAGCGGATGGTGATAAGCTGCAGGTTTTCGTTGTACTTCACAAAGTATTCCTTCTGCAGGTCGGCGACAAGGGCATCGAAGTTGCGGTTGTTGGCATCGATGGAAGCCGAGAAGTCGATTGCCGAGTTCTGCATCACGTTTACCTTTACCTTGTACTTGGCGAAAAGTCCGAAAATGTTACTCATATTCTCTTCCACGATGAAAGAAAAGTCCTTCGGCGAAATTGAAATAAGCACCTGATTCTGCTTCAGGATATACACTGGCACAAGGTCGAGTGCATAATCCAGCTTGCGGATGACAGTTCCTTTTGCCGACGGGTCCTTGAACGAGCGCACATACAGCGGAATGTTCTTGTTCTCGATAGGCTTGATGGTCTTCGGGTGGATGACCTTGGCTCCGTAGAAGGCAAGTTCGATAGCTTCGTGGAACGAAATTACATCCAATTTTTCGGCAAAGTCGCACCATGCCGGGTCGGCGTTCATAATGCCTGGCACATCCTTCCATATTGTAACGCTTTCGGCATCAATGATGTGTGCGATTGACGAAGCCGAGTAGTCCGAACCCTCGCGTCCGAGTGTGGTGGTGTGATGGCTTTTGTCGCTGCCTATGAAACCTTGTGTTACGAAAATGCTGTTGTTTGCATCCGAAAATGCCTTGCGCACCTTCTTTTCCGATAGTTTCCAGTCGATTTTCGCATCGCGGAAGTTTGAGTCTGTGACAAGGTAGCGGCGTATGTCGATGAACTTGTTCTGTTTTCCACGATAGCGCAGGTATTCCGAGAAAATGGTAGTGCTGAGCAGTTCTCCGTACGAAACTATCGAGTCGTACTCGAAGTCGTAGTCGTCGGTAGGAATGCCGTCGATGCGTTCGGCAATTTCCTCGAAAAGCGAATTCAGTTTCTTGCAAACTGTTTCGGTCTTGCCGCCAAAGGCTTCGTCGACATAGTCAAGATGGAACTTCTTGATGTTCTCGAACTCGACATTCTTCTGTTCATCACCATTGAAATAGTAATTCACGAGGCGTTCCAAATGATTGGTCGTCTTGTCGATTGCCGAAACAACAATTACCAGTTTGTTTTCGTCCTTTATTATGTTATAGACATTCTCTATTGCCTGTGGCGTCTTTACCGATGCACCGCCGAATTTATATACCTTCATACGATTTATTGTTTCACGTTTCTAAGTTTCTATGTTTCATGTTTCTAAAACGCCATGATGCGTCTTACTTTGTTGAGTCGTTCTGCGGAGCGGTTTTGCTGCGTCTCCTATATCTCCGTCTGTTCGGACTCTTCTTCGTTGAGCTTTCGTTCGTGTTCTTAGCCTTTTCGTCGTCGATGCCACGCGTTAGCGTGCGGACAATCTTGTATTCCGAAAGGAACTCCTTGGCAATCACACGAATCACAGTGTAGACTGGTATCGCAAGCATCATGCCGATGATTCCGTAGAGCGTTCCTGCCACAACTATCACAATGAAAATCTCGAGAGGATGGGCGTTTACGCTGCGCGAATAGAAGAACGGCTGGAAAACAAAATCGTCAATCAGCCTTACCACGACAACCGTTATCAGTAAGCCGTAAATCTGCGGCATAGTGTAAGTGTAGAAGTCGAGGTTTACATTGGCGGCACCTATGAAAATAATGCCAATAGCTGCGCCAATCCAAGGACCGATGTACGGAATTATGTTGAGAAATCCGCAGAGCATACCGATAAGCAGCGAAAGTCCGAAATTCTGTCCGCATATCAGCATTCCGATGGTTATCAGCGTAGTAACAGACAGCATTTCGAAGAAAATTCCATGTAGATAACTCTTGATAAGTTTCGGCAGCTTGTTGAGGATACGAGTGGCTTTTTCTTCGTAGCGTACTGGAACCAAAGCCATTATGCCGCTGCGGAAAAGTTTTGTCTCCTTCAGGAAGAAGTAGGTGAAGAATGTAATCGAAAACAGCGACAGGAACAGCGCAATAGCCGTGCTGCCAAGGTTCTCGGCCATGTTGCCAAGTGCCGAGAAGTTGATGACATCCTTTACGTTTTCAATAATTACATCTTCGGTCGAAAATTCTGGCATACCGAAAATAGGGTACGAGCGGACAAATTCGTCGATCTTCTGTATAGGTTGGCTAAGACCTGCCTGCAGGCTTTCGATGTCGATGTTCTGGAACTGTGCGATCTGCTTACCGACAAACGGAACCGTCAGCACAACAAACAGAACCAGCACACCCCATATAAGTATGGTGGTAATCATTGCCGACACCCAGCGGGGCATCTGGAAACGACCGAAATGAATCTTGTCCAAAAGTTTTACAATCGGGCTCGAAATTGCCGCTATGAAACCGGCAATCAGCAGCCACCACACAATGTTGGAAAAATATATGCAGAACAGCACAAGAATTGCTGCGCCAATAAGTCCTATGATATATTTGCGGTATTTCTCCATAATTCTATTTTTCGGTTATATTGTTTTCTCCTGGATTTTCCTTGCCTTTGGTGTTCTTCATAAAAAGCGAGAAGAATGCGCCTGTCGGACAGAGGAATGTACACCACGGACGGTTTATGAATATCGAAAGTACAAGCATCACGCCTGCCAAAATCAACACTGCCAGCGAAGCAAACTGGAACTTGAATGCCGAGAACGGTTCAAAGTTCTCGATGCTGATGTCGAGCGAAGTGCAGAGCAATGCTCCGAGTGCGACAAGCAGAACATAACGCAGGTATCGCAGCCATTTTGCAACTTTGGGCGAAATTTTCAGCTTGTACTTGGGATTTACCTTGCCGACAAGTTCCTGGCAAGCTCCGAACGGACAAACATACATGCAGTAGAATTGTTTTCCGAGGAAAAGCGGAGCCATAATTCCAGCCACAAGCACAATGAACAGGAAAATTTCCATCTGCCAGTTCACACCCGACAGAAGCCATCCCGAAAGTTTTGCTATGCTGATGAACTGTCCCTGCCAGAATCCGAGTACACCTATCGAAGCAAGTAGCAGTATAATGCGGAATTTTCTTGTCCGTTGCGGTTCCCAGAAGCAGAATCCTGCGAAAAGCAGGAACACCATCGAGGCAATGAAGCCCACAAGATTGTTGTTCTGGTCGAAATCGACATCTGTAGTGCCAGCGCCAGCATAGTTTTCGAGACGAACTCTTACCGATTTCGATATTGCCGAACTTGAATATGTGGCACCAGTAACAGCATCCACCTGCTTTGCCTTCGCCTCGTCAACCGACAAGCCTGTCCAGTTTTCGAGGAAGCCCTTTTCTACCACGCGATTGAGGAACGATGGAGTTTCCGTATTGTCGAGCAGATGGATTTTCTGCACCTTGCCGTCGGGCGAAAGCAGTATTACGAGCGGAATATTTCCGTTGTAGCCCTTAATGTCGGCGCAGTACGGCATCGACAGCAAAGCCTTGCCGGCCATTGCATCGCTTGTGTTGTAAAGTGTGTAGCAGTCGGTTGCTGCATCGTATTCGTAGTACGAGAAATTGTCGACAATTTCGGCGAAGCAGGCTGTTGAATCACCAAGTTCGGCAATGCGTTCGGGCTGCTTTGTTCCTATTTCGTAGTTGAACACCTTGCCCGATGTCAGGCAGATAGCCACGGCAAAGACGAGAAGGATGGATATTTTTATAAGTCGATTCATATTATAATTCTATTTTCCAAGTAGTTCTGAGTGAGAGCCAAGTCTATAGAGGTGTAGTATTTGCAATTCTCCGTCTTTCTTTGCATACAACAGCAGCCAATCGGGATTTACATGGCATTCGCGTACACCTTTCAGCCTGCCCTGAAGTTCGTGGTCATGATATTTCTCTGGCAAAGGAGTGTCCTCAATCAAGAGCCGAATCACATTGTCAAGTTCAGCCTCATCTTTACCTTGTTTTCTTGCTTTCTTGAGGTCTTTTTTGTATTGTGTGGAATATACGATTTCTCTCATAAGTTCCTTACGCTGTCCTTGTATTCCTCAAAAGTCTTGCATCTTACACCTTTGCCTTTTTCTATTTCCTCAATAGCTTTCAATGTGGCATCAATGGAATCATCTTCCTTTTCGACGGTCTTGCGTTTCGCCCCATATTTTTCGAGCAGCGCAATGAGGTCTCGCATCAACTTGTTTCTTCCATCGTATTCAAGTGTTATCGTTGCCATATTTTTTCTCCTAGTTTATTTGTTGCAAATTTACATAATTTTTTCAATTATCGCCCTGTCATATTATGAAAATGCAAGGTTTTTTGTTCAGATCGATATTTGTCTTTTTCCACTCGGCGATGGATTTTGTGCAGATAAACTCGTCGTCGGAAGTAATGTTTAGTGCGACACAGAGCATAGTTTGCGGAGAAAGTGTCGCTTTCAGGTCGTCGAACAGGCGGTTGTTGCGGTATGGAGTATCCATGAATATCTGCGACTGTCCTTCCTTTCGAGAACGTGCCTCTAGATCGCGGAGCTTGCGTGTGCGCTCGGGTTGGTCGATTGGAATATAGCCGTTGAAGGCGAAGTTCTGTCCATTGAGCCCCGAAGCCATAAGCGCCATCATCATAGAGCAAGGTCCTACCAGCGGCACAACCTTAATTCCCTTGCGATGGGCCATAGCCACAATCACATTTCCCGGGTCGGCGACGCAGGGAAGTCCAGCCTCGCTGATAAGTCCAATGTTTTCGCCATGTTCGGCTGCGTCGAGGTAGTTTGTAATGTCGGTGTCGATGGTGTGCTTGTTGAGTTCGTAGAAGGTTGTCGAGTCGATATCCACTTCACGGTTAAGCTGTCGCAGATAGCGGCGCACCGTACGCACATCCTCCACAATGTAGTGCTTTATGGTTGGCACAAGCGTTACAAGCCGTTGCGGCACAACCTCATCAAGCGGTGCCTCGCTTATCTTGTTTGGAATGAGATATAGAATGCCTTTTGCGTTCATTGTAATGGATTATTACAACTGCAAAAATAGGGAAAAAACGCGTTACACTTCGTATGAGTAACATTTTTTTTCATTACTTTTGTCATACATATTTAAGATTATGGCAAGCACAAAACAAACTACTGAAGAACCGCTTGAAAAGCAGCTTTGGAAAGCGGCAGACAAACTGCGCAAGAATATTGACGCGGCAAAATACAAGGATGTTGTACTGGGATTGATTTTCCTGAGATACATTTCTGTTTCGTTTGAACAGTTGTACGATGAACTGATAAAACAACAGGACGAGGGAGCCGACCCTGAGGACCGCGACGAATATGCAGCCGAGAATGTTTTCTATGTGCCAGCCAATGCGCGTTGGTCGCATTTGGTTTCGGTGGCTAAGAGTCCGCAAGTAGGCAAATACATCGATGATGCAATGGATGCCATTGAACTTGAGAACAGAACCTTGAAGGGCATTCTACCTAAAGTGTTTTCGCGCTCAGAACTCGATCCTACAAGTTTGGGTGAACTTATCGACCTTATAGGCAATTCCACCCTGCAGAACACCAGTACCAAAAGCGCCGACCTGCTGGGGCATGTGTTCGAATATTTTCTTGGCGAGTTTGCATTGGCAGAAGGCAAGAAGGGTGGACAATTCTACACGCCTCGCAGTGTTGTAGAACTTCTTGTGAATATGCTGGAGCCGTACAAGGGGCGTGTGCTTGATCCGTGCTGCGGTTCGGGCGGTATGTTTGTGCAGAGCGAAAAGTTTGTGAAGGAGCATCAGGGGCGGATTGAGAATATTTCCATCTACGGACAGGAAAGCAACCAGACCACCTGGCGCCTGTGCAAGATGAACCTTGCCATCCGTGGTATTGATGCTTCGCAGGTGAAGTGGAACACCGAAGGTTCGTTTCTCAACGATGCGCACCGTGATGTGAAGGCCGACTTTGTGATGGCAAATCCGCCGTTCAACGACAGCGACTGGAGCGGCGACCAGTTGCGCAGCGATGCGCGCTGGCAGTACGGAGTGCCACCTGCAGGCAATGCCAATTTCGCTTGGATTCAGCATTTCATCTACCATTTGGCACCGCAGGGACAGGCAGGTTTTGTGCTGGCTAAAGGTTCGCTGACTTCCAAGACAGGTGGCGAGGGCGAAATTCGCAAGGCGCTTATTGACAAAGGTATGATTGCCTGCATTGTGAACTTGCCTGCCAAGTTGTTCCTTAACACCCAGATTCCGGCTTGCCTGTGGTTTGTTACCCGCAACCGCACCAAGCGTGCCGGCGAAATCCTGTTTATCGATGCCCGCAACGAGGGACATCTCATAAATCGCCGTACGCGTGAACTTTCGGAAGACGATATTCTGAAAATTGCTCGCACCTATCATTTGTGGCGTGACGAATCCCCCGACTATCAAGATGTTGCTGGCTATTGTGCTTCCGTACCAGTGAGCCGTGTGGCGGAACTGGACTATGTACTTACGCCAGGCCGTTATGTAGGTTTGCCCGAGGAGGAAGACGACTTCGACTTTGCCGAGCGTTTCACTGCCCTGAAAGCCGAGTTTGAGCAGCAACTGAAAGAGGAAGAACGGCTGAACAAGGTGATTTTGGAGAATCTGGGTAAGATAAAAATTGAAAGGGAGGAAGAATGAGCGAGATAACAAAAATAGATTTGGCCGAGCGGATAGAACGGCTGATTACAGAAGCGAGAAAGCGTACCGTTGCCGCAGTCAATACGGCCATGGTTTACACCTATTATGAAATAGGCAGGATGATTGTAGAGGATGAGCAGCAGGGCGGTATGTATGCTGCCTATGGAAAAGAGACTTTAAAGAAGGTTTCTTCTTATTTAATACAGCGTTTCGGGAAAGGCTATTCTGTAGATAATCTTGAGCGGATGAGGAAGTTTTATCTCATCTATTCAAATTCCGCAAAGGTGTTGCGGAATTTGAAAAACACTCAAATAACATCCTTAAGATCAAATAATAAGGAGAATTCCGCAACAGTGTTGCGGAATTCTCAGACATCGTCTGAGGAATTGCACTTCACCCTCAGTTGGTCGCACTACCTGAAACTGATGCGCATTGACAATCCCGATGAGAGGCGGTTTTATGAGATTGAGGCCACGGAAAACAACTGGAGCCTGCGTGAATTGCAGCGGCAGTTCGATAGTTCGCTTTATGAGCGGTTGGCTCTTAGCCGCGACAAGGCGGGCGTAAAGGCATTGGCGCAGAAAGGACAAATCGTGGAGAAACCCGAAGACATGATTAAGGATCCGTATGTGCTGGAATTTGTTGGTTTGCAAGAGTTGCCGCAGTATAATGAAAGCGAACTTGAGCAGAAGTTGATTGACCATTTGCAGACTTTCCTTTTGGAATTGGGCAAAGGCTTTACTTTTGTGGGTCGGCAGGTGCGATTCACTTTCGATGAACAGCATTTCCGGGTCGATTTGGTGTTTTACAACCGATTGTTACGGGCATTTGTGCTGATAGACCTAAAGAGAGGCACGCTGAAGCATCAGGACTTGGGACAGATGCAGATGTATGTCAACTATTATGACCGTTTCGTGAAGTTGGAGGACGAGAATCCTACCATTGGCATCCTGCTTTGCACCGACAAGAGCGATGCCATGGTGGAGATCACCTTGCCCGAGGACAACAAGCAAATTTTTGCGAGCAAGTACCAAACTATTTTGCCGAGCAAGGAAGAACTGCAACGGTTGTTGGAGGAGAATATCAAATAGAGACTGCTATGTCCGAATGGAAACAATATAAGTTGGGAGAGATTGCGGATGTGCAAACTGGACCTTTTGGTAGTCAGCTTCATATGTGTGATTATCAAAATGAAGGGACGCCGATCATTACAGTTGAACATTTAGGGGATAATAGAATTATTCACAATAACTTGCCGTTAGTTGGAGATGAAGATAAAAACAGGTTGTCAAAGTATGTATTAAACGAGGGAGATATTGTTTTTAGTAGGGTCGGTTCTGTTGATAGACGTGCTTATGTAAGTGCCAATGAAAATGGGTGGATGTTCTCAGGCCGTTGTTTGAGAGTAAGACCATCTCAAGAAGTTGATTCAAAATACCTTTCGTATTATTTTGGACTTGAAGACTTTAAAGAAACAATTAGAAGGATTGCTGTGGGTGCAACTATGCCTTCAATAAATACATCCATACTGAGTAATGTTGTTGTAACACTTCCTTCTTTAGATACCCAGCGCCGTATCGCTTCAATCCTCACCTCCATAGACGACAAGATAGACCTTCTGCACCGCGAGAACGCCACCTTGGAGCAGATGGCGGAGACGATGTTTAGGCAGTGGTTTGTGGAAGAGGCAAAGGAGGAGTGGGAAGAAAAACCGCTTGGTAAATGCATAAAACTCATCGGAGGAGGAACGCCAAAGACTTCTGAAGAAAGGTTTTGGAATGGAAATGTTTGTTGGTTATCTGGCGGAGATATTGCTAATAATCACAAAAGTTTTGTTTCTAGTTCTGAAAAATCTATTTCCCAAGATGGACTAAATAATAGTTCTGCGAAATTGTTGCCAGAAAATGCAATGGTTGTTTCAGCAAGAGGAACGGTTGGAAAATATTGTTTGTTGAGCAAGCCGATGGCGTTCAGCCAGTCAAATTATGGGATATTGCCTACTTTTGAAGGTTGCTATTTCTTTACATATCTTCTTGTAGCTTATCATATTGACGAATTGCAATCTGCTGCATACGGTAGTGTATTTGACACTATTACAACAAAAACTTTTGATGGTGTAAGTGTAAAAATCCCGCAAAATCAAAATGAAATTATTTGCTTCGAGAATAAAGTTACTCCATATTTTGAAAAAATAAAGAGTAATAATAAACAAATAAATACTCTTATACAGACTCGTGACGGATTGTTGCCGAGGTTGATGTCGAACGAAATAAACATTTGAATATGGCTGATATTAAGAATAATGAATTTCAAGAAATTAAGCTTCGAATCAAGAAATATCTTGAGCTTGAGAATGTAAGCATCTTGGTTGGTGCTGGAACTAGTTTTCATTTAGGGGCGCCAATTATTAGAAAAGTTCTTGAACTTGAAGGTTTGAAAACTATATGTCAAACTTCTGTAAAGACTTATTTTGGAGAGGATGGAGATCCCTCTTATGAAGATTTGTTTAATTGTTTGCAAGCAGATAAATACCTTAAAGAGAAAAAGAGAGAAAATGCTGATGATATAAATAATGTCATGGTTGAGATGCAGAAATGGCTCTTTAAAAACTGTGATACTCAAAAGACAACAATACGTGAACAATACGCGGATGATTCACAATTGTTGAATAACCGTTATTATTATCATGAAGCTTTTGTTAAGAAACTACTTCAAAGGCCAAACAATCTCAAAAGAGCGAACTTGTTCACTACCAACTATGATATGGCCTTTGATTATGCATTGGACAATTTGGGTGTTCACTATATAAATGGTTTTTCTGGCATTCACAATCGCTGTTTTCGTCCCGAAGTTTACGATTATGACATTTACTATCCAGGACAAAGTGTGTCTGGAAAAGTTCATAGAGCGGAGAAGGTCTTGAGGTATTACAAAATGCATGGTTCTCTTTCTTGGGTCGCGACAGAATCTTCCCCGTCAAATGTGTATGGCATAAAAGAAGTGGCATTGGATGGAACTTTTGAGCCAAATGCAGATAAACAGATTATGATATATCCGTGCGTAAGTAAAAAGACATTCACTTTGGATTTGCCATATTCTGAATTGTTCCGCCAATTTGCCCAAGCCATAACGCAGCCCCAATCAGTGCTGTTCTGCATTGGTTACTCGTTTTTTGATGAGCATATAAACGATATTATATATCAAGCGTTATCGATACCATCGTTTACATTGATTATAGCAAACTTTAATTCGAACGAGGAAATACAGAAACTAAAAAATTTGAATGATCCAAGAATCATTGTTTTAGATCCTGATGATTCAAAACAGACAACATTTGTTGAGTTTGTTAAAAATGTAATGCCTGATTTGTATGAGGAAAATGAGCAAATTATTGTTTCAGAAACAATGAATAAACTGTATCCCCCACAAGAAACAGAAAAGAAAACTGAAAATGAAGAATTAAACAAAGAAGGGAATGAGTCAGAATAGAGTAATAGGAAGAGTATTGTCAGTTGACAATTTCCGCGTCTTCATTAAGATTGAAGAGGATATAAAAGGTGCGTTCAAAAGCGGCATCAATGATATTTATGAAGTCGCACGTATTAATTCGTATCTAATTATTCCTGTAGGTGCAGATAGAATTGTGGCGTTGATTACAAGGGTTACAATGAAAGAAGAAGTTGAGTTGAATAGTACTACCACAAGTATTGTTTTACCATCTTCTTCTCGATATATTTCTGCAACGATGCTTGGCACGATTGCAAAAAATGGTGACAAGGAACAATTCATCCAAGGAGTATATAGTTTCCCTTCCTTAGATAATCCTGTTTGGTATGTTACAGAGGGAGATTTAAAGCATATTTTTGATGACAAGGAAAGCGACAAAATAGACTATAAAAAAGATTTTTACCTGCCGATTGGAACATCGCCTGCTTTTCAGAATTATAAGGTAAAAATTTGCCCAGATCAGTTTTTTGTCAAACACGCTGCAATCTTGGGTAATACTGGTTCTGGAAAATCGTGTACCTTAACGTCAATTTTGCGTAATCTTTTCAGATTCAAATACAATAAAGATGCCCAATTGCAGAATGCTCATATTGTTATTTTTGATACAAACGGAGAGTATAAAGATGCATTCCTTCCAGCTCAGGGGGTGAATGATGAACTTAAACTTATTAATGCTTATTACTATGGCGGAGATGAGGAAGTAAAAGTGCCTTATTGGCTGATGAATTGGCACGATTTTCGGTATTTGTTTAATCCTGGCGAAGGCGTTCAAGCGCCTGTTCTAAATAGAGCAATTGGATTAGCAAAGAATGAGCAAGAAGCAAATACAAAAGGTGTTCTTCCTAATCAATTAAAAAGTGATATTGAAGGATTGTTGTCAAGTAATTCGGAAGAAATCAAGAAGAGAACAGGAACACAATCTTATGGGAATTGGCAGTGGAAAAGTGGGAATGAAATTATTGGTATTGGCGAGGCTATTAAGAAATATAATAATGACTTAGGAACATTAATTTGTAATTTAGGTAATCAGGATAATTTTAATGATGCATCAAAACAGCAACCGTTGATTGATAATATTGAAGAGGCTTACAATCAAATTATAGCAGATGATATAGATATACAAATAACCAGTGAGCAAAACATAGATCTGCCGATTTGGTTTTCGTATCAGGATTTGTGCAAAAAATTTCTGGATGCAGCAATCAATCAAGAAGGAGTTAGCAATAACCGCATTGCAGAATTCATGTCAACGCTTCGGTTAAGGATGAATAGTTTTTTGAATGACAAAAGGATTGCCATTCCCCTTATGTTGAAGAATACCGATGAAGCTAACAAAAACATTTTGCCGCAATTTCTTGCTTTGTTGTTAGGTGATTACAATAGATACTTTGGGAAAGTGGAAGACCAGAACTTTATTAAAAAATACAACGAAACTAATAATCCTAACAACAGCAATACTAATCAAATAACGATTATTGATGTTTCTCAGCTGCCTTTCGAAGTATTGGAAACTGTTACGGGAATTTTAGGTAGGATAATTCTTGAATTTGTCGCCAACTTTCTTCCTGAGCAAAGGGGTAAATTTCCAATCGTCATTGTTCTTGAAGAAGCACAAAACTACATTGCTGAAGAGAAGGAATCTATTGCGAAAACGGTATTTGAACGAATTGCAAGGGAAGGTCGGAAATACGGTCTTTCATTGGTTGTGTCAAGTCAAAGACCATCAGAATTGTCAAAAACGGTTCTGTCTCAATGTAACTCGTTTATCATCCATCGACTTCAAAATCCTGAAGATCAGAAGTATGTTAGAGGATTAATTTCTAGTGCAAACGCAGATTTGTTGGAACAACTGCCAATTATACCGCAACAACACGCTATAATTACTGGTGATTGCGTTAGAACACCTATTCAAGTTAGAATTGACGATGTTAATCCAACACCAAATAGCCATAATCCTGAATTTGTTGAGAATTGGATTAATAGAAATGAAGAAATAACAGACTCTATTTATAAAGAAACATATAATCGGTGGATTGGCAAACAGATTGTCAAAGTCAAGAGAATCCTGATATAAATACTGATATTGATGAATGTCCATTTTAACAATTATAGTATTCAGCAAACTCACCCGACAAATCAAGTGGAAAATGATTTGTTGTAAGGCGTGACGACAATACAAATAAATGTTGAAAAACATATAATAAAAACCGTGGCAAAACTTTTGGTTTTGATGGCAGCCATTATTTGACATCGCCAGTTATATCCCTTCGGTTGAGACATGACAAGCCCAAAGTTTGGAATCGATTCCAAAAACTTTTGATATTCAACAATTTGGAGATTTTGCACAAACTCGTGCAAAATCTTACTTGAACAAACTTACGCCGTATTCTTTCTGTATCCAATCCCCAAGCACGGAATTGTTATTTGAAAACTGCATCCAAAAATAGATGGAGTACTATCGCAACATCTCAATACAATTTGGAATCAATTCCAAAAAAGTAGTAAAACTGTAAAGTTTTTGGATTATATTCCGAAAACTTTTGTATTTTTGTTTGTAATTAATAACGCTATGGCACATCTTCACGAATCCGACATAGAGCAGATGCTAATCGAGCAGTTGAAAGCCAAAGGTTACGAATACCTTTATGGTCCCGACATTGCACCCGACAGCGAAAATCCGTTGCGCGACAGTTTCAGTACTGTGGTGCTTCGTAGCAAGCTGGAAAATGCAGTAAGGCGGCTCAATCCTGCTCTGCCTTCATCGGTACGCGACGAAGCCATAAAGACTGTGCTGCGTATCGGCGCGCCAAATGTACTTGCCAACAACGAGGAGTTTCATCGTCTGCTTACCGAAGGCATACCCGTATCGGTACACAAGGATGGTGCAGAGCGAGGCGAACGCGTCTGGCTTATCGACTTCAACGATCCGCACAACAACGAATTTACAGTTGTAAACCAGTTTACTATCATCGAGAACGGACACAACCGCCGCCCCGATGTGCTGCTGTTCGTGAATGGTCTGCCGTTGGTAATCTTCGAGTTGAAGAACGCAGCCGACGAGAACGCCACCATACAGAGCGCATACCGCCAGATTGAAACCTACAAGCAGCAGATTCCTTCGCTGTTCACCTGCAATGCATTGATTGTCATTTCAGACGGACTTGAAGCGCGGGCTGGTTCGCTTTCGGCAGGTTTCAGCCGCTTTACGGCGTGGAAAAGCGAGGATGGCGAAAATATAGCTTCGCACCTTGTAGGCGAACTCGAGGTGCTTGTCAACGGAATGATGAGCAAGGAGACTTTGCTCGACCTTGTGCAGTCGTTCACCGTGTTCGAGAAGCAGAAGCAGGAGGATTTGAAGACAGGTCTCACAACAATAAGGACGGTTAAGAAAATTGCCGCCTACCATCAGTACTACGCCGTGAACAAGGCTGTTGAATCGACCTTGCGAGCCACTGGCATCAACAAGCTTTCCGCCGTGGCGGAATCGCCAGCCAACTATGGCTTCAAGACAGTGCAGGAACAGCATCCCGGCGATCATCGCGCCGGTGTGGTATGGCACACGCAGGGCAGTGGCAAGTCGCTGACGATGGTATTCTATACAGGAAAAATCGTGCAGAGGCTCAACAATCCGACAATTGTCGTAATCACCGACCGCAACGACCTTGACGACCAGCTTTTCGATACATTTACCGGTGCAAAGCAGTTGCTTAGGCAAACGCCAGTACAGGCCGAAAATCGCGAGCACTTGAAAAAACTCTTGTCGGTGCAGTCGGGCGGTGTGATTTTTACCACAATACAAAAATTTCAGCCCGAAACTGGCAATGTTTACGATACACTGACCGACCGCAGCAATGTAATTGTCATGGCCGACGAGGCTCACCGCACGCAATATGGTTTCAAAGCCAAGAATGTGGATGTAAAGAACGAAGCCGACGAAGTCATCGGTTCGGAAATCAAGTACGGTTTTGCTAAATATCTTCGCGATGCCTTGCCCAATGCCACCTATCTCGGTTTTACGGGAACGCCCATCGAGGCAACCGATAAGAATACGCCAGCGGTGTTTGGCAACTATATTGATGTTTACGACATTGCACAAGCAGTTGAGGATGGTGCCACCGTGCGTATCTTCTACGAAAGCCGTCTCGCCAAGGTTGAACTCAGCGACGAAGGCCGACAACTAGTGGAAGACCTTGATAAGGAGCTGGAAACAGAAAACCTGAACGATGTCCAGAAGGCAAAGGCGAAATGGACACAGCTCGAAGCCTTGATAGGTAGTCCGAACCGTCTGAAAAACATAGCGAAAGATATTGTCACCCACTTTGAGGAGAGACAGAAGGTGTTTGAGGGCAAGGCGATGGTTGTGGCTATGAGCCGCCGTATTGCTGCCGAATTGTACGACGAAATCATTAAACTGCGTTCTGAGTGGCACTCAGATGATTTGGCAAAGGGCGCAATCAAGGTTGTTATGACTTCTTCGGCTTCCGACGGAGCCAACATTGCCAAGCATCACACCACCAAGGAGCAGCGCCGCGCTTTGGCCGAACGTATGAAAGACCCCGACGACGAATTGAAACTTGTCATTGTGCGCGATATGTGGCTCACAGGTTTCGATGTTCCTTGCCTTCATACGCTCTATATCGACAAGCCTATGCAAGGTCACAACCTTATGCAGGCAATAGCCCGCGTCAACCGCGTATATAAGGACAAGCCAGGCGGACTTGTCGTTGACTACCTAGGTATTGCATCAGACCTGAAGAAAGCTTTAGCGTTCTATTCCGATTCGGGAGGCAAGGGCGACCCGACACAGCAGCAGGAACAGGCCGTGGAGCTTATGCAGGAGAAACTGGAAGTGGTACAGCAGATGTTCTTTGGGTTCGACTACAAGCAATATTTCACCGCAGACACTTCGGGCAAACTCTCGTGGATTCTGAAAGCCGAAGATTTCATTCTGGGCTTGGACGACGGCAAGAAACGCTTCGTCAACGAGGTTACAGCCTTGGGCAAGGCATTTGCATTAGCAATTCCGCAGGATGCAGCAATGGATGTGAAGGAAGAAGTCGCCTTTTTCCAGGCTGTGAAAGCCCGCCTTTGCAAGTTCGACCAGACTGATTCTGGCAAAACCAACGAGGAAATAGAGACTACTATCCGTCAGGTAATCGACAAAGCTCTTGTTTCGGAAAAAGTCATTGACATTTTCGATGCAGCAGGCATAAAAAAGCCCGACATTTCAATTCTTTCTGAAGAATTTCTGATGGAACTGAAAGGCATGGAGCACAAGAATATCGCCTTGGAAGTTTTGCGGAAATTATTGGAAGACGAAATCAAGGCTCGCTCAAAGTTCAATCTGGTGGAAGGCCGTACATTGATGGAGATGCTTGACAATTCTATCAAGCGCTATCACAATAAGATTATTACAGCAGTCGAAGTCATCGACGACCTTATTGAATTGAGCAAAATAATGGTCGGCAAAGACAAGGAGGCAGAAAATATGGGCTTGACAACTTACGAATATGCCTTTTATTCTGCCGTAGCCGACAACGAAAGCGCCAAGGAATTGATGGGCAAGGACAAGCTTCGCGAACTGGCTGTTGTATTGACAGAAACCATACGCAAGAATGCTTCTATCGACTGGACTATCAAGGAGAATGTTCGTTCAAAGATGAAAGTTGCGGTTAGGCGATTGTTGCGCAAATACGGTTATCCGCCCGACATGCGGTTGCTTGCAACCGAAACTGTCATAAAGCAGGCCGAGAGGATTGCCGAGGAGATAACGAGAGAGGAATAAAATAAATCCGTGGTGCAGTTTTGGTGCGATTACCCAAAAACAAAAATGCAAGCATTTTAAAATCAAACACTTGCATTTTTAGGTGGTTGTCCCTGGAGGAATCGAACCTCCACAACCAGAACCAAAATCTGGTGCACTACCATTATGCAAAGGGACAATCATTTCCCATTGATTTTGGGACTGCAAAAATATATATATTTTGTTTGCTTGCAAAATTATTTTTCAAAAAATCATCTGCTATCCGCTTTGAAAAGTGCGCCCAATGAAATATTTTTGCAGTTTCTAAATCGTAACGACGATGAAAAACTTTTGGCTCATCATACTAACCGCCATACTACTGGCTTTCTCGCTGCCGGCAATGTCCCAGACCGAGACCAACAACGTGCAGCTCGCCAGCAAGTACTACCAGAACGGTGAGTACGAGAAGGCTCTTACTATATATCAGGATCTTTATGCCCAGACCGAATACAAGAGCTATCGCGACATGTACCTGTCGTGTCTCACGTTGCTGAAGCAGTTTGACGCTGCAGAAAAATTCCTGAAAAAAGAGGCAAAGAAGAAAAAGAACGACTTCTACCTGCTTATCGACTTGGGCATGGTTTACTATAACCTCAACCGTGCCGCCGAAAGCGAAGAGCAGTTCTCAAAAGCAAAGGAAATTGCCCTGGCCAACGAAAGTTCGGTGGCTAGTGCTGCCAGCGCATTCCAGATGTATCGTCAGTTCCAGCATGCAATCGACCTTTACGAACGGGCAGAAAAGAAGTTTCCGAACAAGAATTACGGCCTCGAAATAGGTAATATTTACAGCCTGGAAAAAAACTATGAGCAGATGATGGAGCATTACCTCAATTATCTGAATAGCGAAACTCTCGCCAACATTGAGTCGCGTCTGTCGTATGTGCTTGCCAACGACAGTGAAGACAAGGCCGAACCAATAATAGAGAAGGCTCTCATCGCGCAGGCTCAGAAAAGACCAAACAGCGCATCGCTGAACGCACTCACAATCTGGCTTTACACCCAGACTGGACGTAACGAAATGGCCTTAACGCAGCTTATTGCGTACAACAAGCGTGTGCAGCAGAGCAACGATAAGGAAATTGTGGAATTCGGAAACGAAATGGCGCAGATAGGTGAATACGATATTGCTAGAAGGGCCTTCGAGTATCTCGTGAAGCGTAAAACCCGTTCTACGCTGTACAACGAGGCATACATTGGCATGCTCAACGTTTCGTACAAAAAGGCAGTGTCGAAACTTAATCCCGACATAAACGAATTGAAGTCTCTCGATTCTACAATCAACTTGGCTCTCAAGGAACTGGCGATAACAAAAGCCTACGACATAATAATAACTTCGGCACAACTGAAGGCGTTCTACCTAAATAAGTACGACGACGCGATAGACGTTATTAACGAAGCAATTTCGAGCAATTACTACAAGAACAAAACTCCCGAACTGAAAATGCTTCTGGGCGACATATACATGCTCAATAACAATCCGTGGGATGCTACTTTGCTGTATGCGCAGATCGAAAAGTCGAACGCCAGTGCCGACATTACCAACGAGGCGCGTTTCCGCAAGGCAAAGCTGGCTTATTACACCGGTCAGTTCGAGTGGGCGCAGGCGCAGCTCGATGTGCTTAAGGCTGGAACCTCGAAGCTTATTTCTAACGATGCATTGGAACTGAGCCTGTTCATCACCGAAAACTACGACATGGATACAACCGAAAGTACCATGCAGACTTTCGCCCGTGCCGACTTCTTCACTTTCTCGAAGCAATATACAAAGGCCCTGCAGTGCCTCGATTCTATAGAGCAGAAGTATCCTAACCATTCGCTCATTGACGATGTGCTTTACCGCAAGGCTCAGATCTACGAACTGTCGAACGACCTTGCAAAGGCGGCTTCGCTGTATAAAGAGGTGTTTACAAAATATGGTTTCGATGTGCTTGCCGACAATGCGCTTTTCCGTTATGCACAGATTTGCGAAAGGCAAAACAATAAGGAAGAAGCCGAAAATTCATATTTCAAGATAATTTCCGACTACGCGGGAAGTATTTACACCGTGGAAGCTCGAAAAAGGATGAGGGCATTGCGCAATGGCACAGGCGAGTGAAAAGGATAGGATAATTCTCGGTATCGACCCGGGGTCCAACATAATGGGCTACGGAATAATCCACGAGCTGGGCAAGAAAATCGAACTTGTGGCATTCGGCATTGTGGACATGCGCAAAATGGACGACCATTTCACCAAACTGAAATATATTTTCGAGCGTACAACTCAGCTCATCGATGGTTTTCATCCCGATGAGATTGCAATCGAAGCACCTTTCCAAGGCAAAAACGTGCAGTCGATGCTGAAATTGGGACGTGCTCAAGGTGCGGCCATTGCTGCAGGTTTGCAACGAACAATACCAATATTCGAGTATGCACCGCGAAAAGTAAAACTCGCCATTACAGGCAATGGTGCTGCTTCGAAGGAGCAAGTGGCTGCGATGCTGCAGAAACTTCTAAAAATTGAAGAACTTCCCGAAAAACTAGATGCCACCGATGCTATTGCAATAGCAATGTGCCACTACTACCAGAAAGGCAGTATAGTATCTGGCGAAAGTCCTTGCAAAAGCTGGAAGGAATACGCAGCAAAAAAGGGAATCAAAATCTGATTATTTCGACAGAATGTAAAATTCCGTTCTTCTGTTCTTAGCTCTGCCGGCTTCTGTGCGGTTGTCGGCTATAGGCATGTTTGGACCATAGCCCTTGTAGCTTACGTTTGCCTTTGGAACTCCCTTTGATAAAAGGTAGTCGTAAACTGCCTGTGCACGGCGGTTCGACAGCGTTATGTTTGTCTGCGCGCTGCCGATGTTGTCGGTGTGACCGCGGATTTCAACCTTTACGGTCGGATTCGACTTCAGGAATTCGGCAAACTCGTTCAGCACGGCATAGCTCTTCGTGTTTATCTCGTACGATGCCGTAGCATAGTATATATCGTTGATTTGTACCGACTTTCCTGCTTCTATCGGCTTTACTTCGAAGTTGACCTCAATAGGCTTTTCAAAAGTTTCCTCGGTTGGTTCAATCAATGTCGATGAAAAGCTGTAGTCTTCCTTCTTCACTACCATTAGGAAGTCGTCGTTTTCGTTTTTGGCGGTTACAGCTACTGCGTAATGTCCGGTTTCGGCATCTACAACGCCTTCCGACACTTCTTCGGTACGGGTGTTTTTCACTTCGAGCTTGGCATCGCTGAGCGCGTAGCCGTTGTCATCCACGAGCTGACCTTTCACTAGGAACACCTTTTCGGGGCGGGCTTCCTTGTAAAGGTCAATGGCGTAGATGTCCCATCCGCCCTTGCCGTTAAGCTTGTTTGATGCGAAATATGCCTTGGTTCCCTGAGTGTTGACGACAAAACCCAAGTCGTTGTTCTTGGTATTGATTGGATAGCCGATGTTGACAGGCTTTGTCCAGTCGCTGTCCCTGAACTTGGAGAAGAAAATGTCGTATCCGCCAATTCCGAGATGACCGTCTGACGAGAAATACAACGTCTGGCTGTCGGAATGTATGAAGGGCGATTTTTCGTTGCCTGGCGTATTGATCTTAGGGCCGAGGTTTCTGGCTTTTGTCCAGTTGCCCTTTTCGTCCTTGGTCGAATAGTAGATGTCGGATGTTGGATTGTCGGGGTCGAAGCCGATGTTGCTTTCGCGTATGCTGGCGAAGTAGAGGGTTTTGCCGTCGGCAGAAATTGAAGGCTGGCTTTCCCATGTCTTAACGCCGTTGATGTTGGGTCCGAGCGACTTCAGTTCCGACCAGCCGTCGCCCACGCGGGTTGACATATATATGTCGCAGTTGTCGTAGTCGCGGCTCACAAATTCGCATATTGTGATGAAAAGCGTCTTGTTGTCGATTGAGATTGAGGCTGCACCTTGGTTTTTGCCCGAGTTGAAAGGATAAGGCAGCGGTTCGCCCGGCGAGAAGATTAGCCCCTTGTCGTCGGAAGCCTTCGATACGGTAAACTCTTCGACAAATCGGTCGCCATAAATCGAATTTATTTCCTTTTTCATATAGGCCTTCGTAAACAAAGCCAGCGAACCGTCGGGCGAGATGAGCGGCAGGTAGTCGTCGTATGCGCTCGACACGCCTTCCACAATCACAGGCTCGAACGGAACAGGATTTTCAATCAAATTTAGGTACTGCTCTATATAATGATAGGTGCTTTCGGCGTCGGTGTAGTACTTTGTGCCCTTCTTGCCGTTGTCGATGTAGGTTTTCAGGTAGGTCTTGGCTACGTCGAGCTTGTCGTGGCTGAAGAAAATCTTTCCCAATGTGTAGCATACTTCGTAGTTCTGGTACGAAGGGCAGAGCTTTGCCACGCTTTCGAGGCATTTCACGTAGCGCGAGTAGTAGTTGTTCTGGCTTTTGGGGTCTTTTGCGCTCTTGTACTTCGAGTAGTTGATTTCGGAACTTGCCACCCACGCCTCGGTAAATTCGGGTTCCTCGTCGAGAATCTTTGCGAAAACGACTTCGGCGTCGTTCATCTTGCCTTCGTTGAGTAGCTGCACACCCTTCTGGAAGCTCTTTATCAGCTTCTTGTCGTCTATGTCGTTGCAGAACTCGTTATCAAACTGGCAGTAGCCGCGGAAGATTCCCGAGGTGATTATTACTATCAATATGAAAAGCCGTTTAGCCATTCAAAATAAAAAATAAGAAGCAAAGTTAATAAAAATATGTTGTACTGATGCAAATCTTGCGCCAAGAAATTTTTTGGAGGATGTGAAATGTGATTATAATGTGGGCATATATAAAAGAAAGAAAGCGAAACTAAGCATTTTTAACAACTGCATTTGGCGGAATATTACTAAAAACTATGCTTTTATTCGTTTTTCAAAACCTCACTAATTATTGATTTTTTTTACACTCGAACTTTTGAACAAAAAAGTTTCGTTTAGTGTTTTGTCTATTAAAATTTTATGTATCTTTGCGGCTCGAAATTTTTATAAATAATGTCTAACCAAATTAATTGATTTAATTAAATGACAACTAAGAACATTCAGCCCATCGAGGACTTCAATTGGGATGCCCTGGGCAAAAAAGAAAACAGCTTCGACGGTGTTAGCCGCGAAGAATTAGAAAAGAAATACGGTGAAACCTTTAGCCAGATTCAGGAAGGTACCGTAGTTGACGGAACTATCGTTGCTATTAACAAGAGAGAAGTTGTAGTTAACATCGGCTACAAGTCGGAAGGTGTTATCAACGCAGCAGAATTCCGTTACGAAACCGACATTAAGGTTGGTGACAAGGTAGAAGTTTTCGTGGAAAGCATGGAAACTGCAAACGGTCAGTTGCTCCTCTCACACAAGAAGGCACAGTCGCTCAAGTCGTGGGATAGAGTTAACGAGGCTTGCAACAACGACGAAATCGTTAAGGGTTACATCAAGTGCCGTACTAAGGGCGGTATGATTGTTGACGTATTTGGAATCGAAGCATTCTTGCCAGGTTCTCAGATTGACGTTAAGCCAATCCGCGACTATGACGTATTCGTTGGTAAGACTATGGAACTCAAGGTTGTGAAGATCAACGACGAATTCAAGAACGTAGTTGTTTCTCACAAGGCTCTCATCGAGGCAGAACTCGAAGAACAGAAGAAGCAGATTATCTCTAAGCTCGAAAAGGGTCAGGTACTCGAAGGTACTGTTAAGAATATCACCAGCTACGGTGTATTTATCGACTTGGGCGGTGTTGACGGTCTCATCCACATCACCGACTTGTCGTGGGGACGCGTTACTCATCCGGAAGAAATCGTTCAGTTGGATTCGAAGATTCAGGTTGTTATCCTCGACTTCGACGACGACAAGAAGCGTATCGCTCTCGGTCTCAAGCAGCTCACTCCTCATCCATGGGATTCTCTCGATCCAAATCTCAAGGTTGGTGACAAGGTTAAAGGTAAAGTTGTTGTTATTGCCGACTACGGTGCATTCATCGAAATTGCTCCGGGCGTAGAAGGTTTGATTCACGTATCAGAAATGTCGTGGTCGCAGCACCTCCGTTCAGCTCAGGAATTCATGAAGGTTGGCGACGAAGTTGAGGCAGTTATCCTTACCCTCGACCGCGAAGAACGCAAGATGTCTCTCGGTATCAAGCAGCTTCACCCAGATCCATGGGAAGAAATCGAACAGAAGTACCCAGTTGGCTCGAAGCACATGGCTAAGGTTCGCAATTTCACCAATTTCGGTGTATTCGTTGAACTCGAAGAAGGTGTTGACGGTTTGGTACACATTTCAGACCTTTCATGGACTAAGAAGATTAAACACCCGTCAGAATTCACTTCAGTTGGAGCAGAACTCGAAGTAGTAGTATTGGAAATCGACAAGGAAAACCGTCGTTTGAGCCTCGGCCACAAGCAGATCGAAGAAAATCCTTGGGACGTATTCGAAACTATCTTCACAGTTGATTCAATCCACGAAGGTACTATCGTTGAAATGAGCGACAAGGGTTCGATTATCGCATTGCCTTACGGCGTTGAAGGTTTCGCAACTCCACGTCACCTCATTAAGGAAGACGGTACTCCTGCTAAGATTGACGAAAAGCTCCCGTTCAAGGTTATCGAATTCAACAAGGAAAACAAGAAGATCTTTGTTTCGCACTCGAGAACTTTCGAAGACTTGAACAAGCCCGCTGACGATGAAAAGAAGAAGGAAAGCAAGGCTAAGAAGGCAAAACCAGCCGACAAGATGGAAAAGACCACTATCGGTGACGTTACTGACCTCGCTGCTTTGAAGGAAGAACTTCTCCAGCAGGAAAAGAACCAGAAATAATAGGAAACTATTATAATTGAAAAAGGATGCGGAAGCATCCTTTTTTTTGTCTTGCAGGCTAACAGTCGGCAGGCTCATACAAAAAAAGCATTAAGATAATCCTTAATGCTTTTTTTTGTGTCTTAGAGACTTAGTCTGTAAGCTGTTGGCCTGTTAGCCTTCAAGCCTTTAATTTCCGTCCAACATTATAAACGCCGCCCAGAACCTTGGATTTTCGAAGCCAGCGGTTGTTTTCAAGGTGCGCTGTGCCTTAAGGAAGGCTTCACGCTTGGTCATACCTTTTATAAGATTCGAGTAGAATTCGGTCATCATCAGCTGGGTGGCGTTGTCGTCAACCGACCAGAGGCTCATTATAATGGTATGTACGCCAGCCTTCTTGAAGCCGCGCTGAAGTCCGAAAACACCTTCATCGGTAATTTCGCCAAGTCCTGTCTGGCAGGCCGAAAGCACAACCATGTCGGTGCTACGCAAGTCCATTCCGCTGATTTCCTTGGCGGTGAGGATGCCATCTTCGATGCCTTCGGGAATATTGCGGTTCTGCCAGATGTTGTTGGCGCCTGCAAGCATAAGTCCCGACAGGTTGAGCGACTGGCTCGAGTTGAGCTTTGTGTCGGCAGGCAGGAAGAAACCGTGTGTGGCGATATGTAGCAGTGATACCTTTTTGCCCGACAAGTCCTTGAACGATTCCTCGTTTGCCTGTTCGCCTTCGCGTAGTTCTGTATTCCACTTGCCCGACTTCATCATCGATGCAATGGCTTCAACTTCGGACTTTGTTCCCGGCAGATAGTTGAGCGACGAACGGTCTTCGTCCTTGTTGATTTCGGCAAACGAGTTGTACGACGCAGCTCGTGTTCCAAAACGTTCGTTCTCGCGCTTCATGGCTGCTGTGTCGGAATCGTATTTTATACCGCCATACAGCACTGCTTCCTCGAATGGACGTGGCGAATAGTCGGTTGCAAGGAATCGGGTAGAGGATACACGGTACATTTCGTACTTGTCGGAAATGCTTGACTTTGCATCGACTGGTGCGTATTCAATTGCTATTTGATGCAGTATGCCTGCAGGTGCAAAATATATGCGGGCATTCTTGCCGAAATATTTTTCCATCGGTTTCCAGATGGCATTATATAGGTCGGTGGAAGTGTATAGGCCCATACGCTTGTCGCGCAGGACGGTTGCACCTCTGCCGTCATCTTGCTTGTCGGGCAGCGAGCCTGAGCGCATCAGCTTTTGCAGGTCGCTGGCGGTGCATAGCGGAACAAGTACCGGCGACTTCATATCCTTGGCAAGCACAAGTGCGGCATATCTTGTCTGTGTGGAATCGACATCGAATTTAGTAAACTCGACGGCAACGTCACCGCTTTTCATTGCCGACTGCACATCTTTCCAGGTGAGTTCGACCGAACCTGCAGTGTTGCCGTATTTTGTAGTTCTTGCAACAAGGTCGCGTTCGGCGTTGTTTATCCTTTCCTTCAGTTCGCGGGTGTCGATATACCTTTCTTCTACGGGCATTTCGTAGGCCTTGTTGAGAGCATCGTTCAGCGAAACCAGTCTCATATAGTCGGCAATGAGGGCAGAATCTCCGCTTTCGTAGATTGTGCGTGTGAATTCAATGTCGGAAGTGAGCAGAAGTCCTTTGGTGATGAGTTCGGCATCGTAGGCACCGCCCGAAATCAAATCGTTGTTTGGCAACTTGCTTCCGCAACGAAGGATGCGCTGGCACATCGAGCCGTTGTTTTCCCAGTACATTTCACGCTCCGAAGCCGTTAGGAACGAAAAGTCGGAAACAAGGTGCTTACGGTTTATTGCAAGTGCCTTGGTATAGCATTCGGAGGCTTTCTGGTAGTCGCCAGATGCAAAATAGACATCGCCCTTGTTGTTGGTCATGTCGGCGTAGCGGGCGTGGTCGGTACCATATATCTGTTCGGTAATCTTCAGTGCTTCGTCGGCATACGACAGGGCTTTTGCATATTCCTTTTTTGCGTTATATACGCGCGAAATATTTGCGGTGGTATTTGCATAGTCGCCAGTGTTTTGCATCTTGTTGGCGGCCATTATTGTGCGGCATTTTTCGTACGAAGCCAGGGCGTCGTCCTGTTTGCCTAATCCGTCGTATACATTGCCGATGTTGTTGTTGCTGGCAGCACAGTTTATGTCGTCTTCGCCGAAATTACGCTTGTAAATTGCTAGCGATTCGTTGTAGAAGTCGAGGGCAAGCTTTTCGTTGTTCATCATGCGGTACAGGTTGCCGAGGTTGTTGAGCGTATTGGCTACCGACGGCGATGTTTCTTCTAATTGGGTTCTAGCACATTCCTGCGCCATATTGAAGCAACGGGCCGACTTTTCGTAGTTTCCAAGGTGCAGATACGCATTCCCGAGTATGTTGTATATGTCAACGTACAGTTCTGCATCAATCAGTCCGCAGACAACCCTGTCCATTTCGGGTTCGAGGCAGCCTATTGCCGAGGTGTAGTCGCCCATAAGGCAGTAGGCCGAAGCCATTGAGTTTACAAGGTAGTAGTAAGCGTCGCTGTTGTCGGTCTCGTCGAAAAGAGAAAGCAGGCTATTGTAGATTTTGAAAGCCTTGTCGTAGTCGTGTGCAAAAGTGTAATAATTTGCAGCGTTGATAAGATTGCCGAATTGCGGATAATAGAACTGGTAGTATCTGTCCAGGCCCATGTAATATTTGAAAAGTTGGTCGTAAGTCATTGTCAGCGATGCAATATCCTGTTTCTCGTTGAATATTGAAATTCGGTAGTCGAGGTAATAAAGGTACAGCATAACATATTTCTCATCATTTTTGCTTCCGAGACGAATGAATTTGTCGATTTCGTCAAGATATTTGGCGGCTGAATCGTAGTTGGCGAAAGCTATTTCGATGAATGTTGCGTGCAGAAGTGAAACACTGTAAATTATGCTGTCGTTTTCGTCGGAATATCCGTTGTTTGTGAAATATTTTTTAAGTTCGTCGAAGGCTTTTATGCCCGAATTGCGGTCATTTTCATCATTGGTGCCAGATGTTTCAATGTAAGATGAAATGCTGTAAAGCGTCTGGTACAGCGAGTCGAGTTCGCTCATCGGCGGCATTCCGTAGATATCGAGGTCGTCATAGCCGTCAATGGTGTCGGGACCGTCCCACAATGCCATCTCTTCATCTTCGTCAAGGATGAAGTTTTTCGACATCTTTTCGTATTTCTTGCGGTACTTTTTTGCATTCTTTGTGTCGCCAGCGGCTTCGTATGTCTTGTACAGATGTTTCAAAGTTTGGCAGTACCTATATGATGTCTTTGTATCCTTGTCTTTTTCCATCTCGGACAAAGTCTTTTTGTAGCAGACTGCAGCATTCTGATAATCATCCATGTCGGCATAAATTTTTGCTTTCACTTCGTAGATGGAGACCTTGTATTCGCTGATTTCATAGCTTTCGAGAACACCGGCCGACTTGTCCATAAGTGCCAGATATTCGTCACATACTTCCAACATCAATTTGCTATCATTCAAATTGGTATATTGGTTCATCAGTTCGTTGAGTAAACTTCCGCATCTGTTTGTTGTGAAGCTGTTTACCGGCAAGTTGTTGTATATATTGTATGCAAGTTTGCAATATTCTATCGATTCGTCATTTTCGCCCAGATTGCTCTTGTTCTCTGCCATTTCGTAAAGAGTGTTGGCATAGTTGCGTGTGTTTGTCTGCGATAGTTGTTTTAAGATTGACTTTGCTTCTTCTAGATAATTCAGAGCCTTGTTTGCACCTGTGGTTTCGCCATAGAACCTACCAACGTTGTAGAGCGAATATGCGTAGTAAAGACTGTCGGTGGCGGTAGCCCTGCCGGTTGCTAGGTATTCGCGTAATGCAAGCATTGGTGTCCGCGCATTGTTAAGGCGTTCGCTAGGGTTGCTTTCGCCAGACTTGTACAGGACGCAAACGACATCGTACCGAAGCGAGTCGCAGCGTGTGCCTTTTGTCGGGTGGAAAGTGCCATCGTATAGCAGTTGCACTTCGTCATCGTCAACGGCAATGTCCATATAGTCGGTCACTTTCATGTACGAAGTCGGAACAATAGCATCGTCAAAATCATTTACCTCATTTTCAATTATATAGTTGTATTCCTTGCGGTATTCTTCGGCTTCCTTGTAGTTGCCTGCCGTTTCGTAGGCATCGGCTAACTTCAGTATTACATTTGCATTTCCACCGTTTGTGCTGTCGTCGCTGCTGTAGGCTTGCAGGTAGTATTCGATGGCCTTGTCGGTGTTGCCTTTCAACATGTAGCAGTCGCCTATGTTGGTAAGTGCGTAGATGTACTGGTCGATGTCGTTGTCGCGGCTAAGTTCTGCCATTTTTTCGTAGTACAGGATGGCTTTGTCGTAGTCGTGAAGAGCATCGCTGCTATAATGGTCGCCGAGGGCTGTTAAAATGTTAATGATGCTTTGGTGGCGATAGTCGTTGCCTGGCAGCTTTGTGAAGATGTCGAGTGCGGCTTCGGCGTACTTCATTGCTGTTTGCTGGTCGTTGTATAGGTTGTTGTACGTTATTGCAAGTTCGTAAAGTATATCGGCGTGGTTTTCGGTAATTGCATTTTGAGGAGATGAGCAGGCTGCATCGGCAAGCTTGAAATAATGCAGAGCACGGGCTTTCATAAGGTTACGACCTTCGTCGCCGTCTTCGTATAATAGTTGCTGTTTGCTGAAGTCGCCCATATTGTAGAGCGCATTGGCATACAGAAGGCTGTCGGAGGAATTTTTCATGCCGCCTTTCTCGAACATAGTTTGAAGCGTATCGAACAGGGCAAATAAATTTTCACCATAGCCGTAGTCGCCATCTATTATATAGTTGTATAGAGAATCGCGGCGAGAGGCAGGATTTTCTATCAAAGTGTGGACGGCAGGTCTGTAGGTTTCTGGAATTTCGTATTCCTTTTCCCACCCGATGAGGTCTTTTTTTTGCTGAAGATTTTCGTATGTTCCGGGTTCGCTGCCTTTCTTGGCATACATTATAGCCTCGTCGATTGCTTTTTCTGCGTTGTCGTAGTCTTTTACCGATAAATAAGCATCAGAAACCATTTCCATAGCAGAAGCAAGTTCGTAGTATTGCATCTTGTGGTATTTCTTTGTGAAATCGGCATTCAGCAGCGCATATTGCAGATGTTTTTTGTAATCAATATTGTCGTAACTGTAGTAGGCATTCAGCACATCAAGCATCTCGAAGCATCGCCAGACGTCATTGTTGTCGAGTTTGTCGGCTTTTGCATAGACGTTCATCGCCGAATCGTAGTACGGGATGTTTTTATAGATGTTTTCGTTTAAATAAATGTAATATCCAACGTGGAACATCATTCGTGCATAGTCGAGGTCGCTGATTTTTTCGCGTGAGCGTGCGTCGGCAATGAACTCGCTGTATGCAGCCTTGTACATATCGTTGGCTTCGCCGAGGCATTCGGCATATATGTCGGCATTGCTCGAAAGACATTTTGAAGCAAGTGAGTTGGCTTTTTGCAGGGTATTTTCAATTTGTGAAAACGATTGCAAGCATATTATAACGGATGCAAAAAGGAGGATAGTTTTTCTCATAAAGTGCTAATATATTTTTATGCAAAGATATGTATATGATGGAAATATACAAGAGAAAAATAAATAAATTACAGTTGCTGTAAATAAATCTGCTCACAAAAAAAGCGAACCGAAGTTCGCTTTTTCGTGCCCAGGACAGGACTTGAACCTGCACGCCCTTTGTGAGCACCAGCCCCTCAAGCTGGCGTGTCTACCAATTTCACCACCTGGGCAAACACGGGCGCAAAGGTAATGCCTTTTTTTATTACGGCAAAGGAATATTTGAAATATTTTTTTCAATGTCATGTATTGGATTTTTGTAATGGCGCAATGCATTGCACCACTACGTTTTAATTGTATTTCAGATTCTTTAATTTTCGTATCTTTGCACAAAAGTATCGCAATGGATAGGTCAACTTTGTCGTCGAAGTTTGTGGATTATAGTCGAGAGGTGGTGCAAGAAAGCGCAGAAAAGATGCTTTCCGATTTTCAGCACATGCATTTTGCAAGATATTATGCCAATCCATTCCCGTTGCGCAAGTCGGCTGTGATGATATTGCTTTTTGTCAGCGATGGCAGACTTAAAACCATAATGATAGAGCGAACCGACATTGGTGTGCATGCGGGGCAGATTTCGTTTCCCGGTGGCAAAGCCGAGCCTTCGGATGCCGACAGTATTGAGACGGCTATCCGTGAGACAATGGAAGAAATCGGTGTTCGGGTACGACGCGAAGATGTGATTGGCGATTTGCCACCAGTGAAGGTGCCTGTAAGTAAGTTCGAGATTTTTCCGGTGGTGGCCTTTGTTGATGATGCTGGCGACTTCGTGCGTTCCGAAAATGAGGTTAAACGTGTGATGGAAGTTGATTTGTCTGACTTGTACGAAACCTTGTCAACCTATAAAATTACAGTTGCTGGCGAAGAGCGCGAAGTGCCTGGCTATATATGCGGAAAATCCGTTGTCTGGGGCGCAACATCTATGATTGTTGCGGAATTGTTTGAGGTTATAAACGGATAAATCTACTCTTTCAGATATTTTGCAGTCACCGATTCCTTGCTTCCAAGTATTTCGGTTGGTTTTCCTGCGTAGAGCAGTCGTCCGCCGGCTTCACCGCCTTCGGGACCGACTTCGATGAGGTAGTCGGCTTGCTTCATTACATCGAGGCTGTGTTCGATGAGTATGAGAGTATTGCCACTGTCGGTCATCTCGTTGAAAAGATGCAGAAGTTTGTGAATATCATCCAAGTGCAAGCCGTCGGTTGGTTCGTCGAGGATGAAAATTTCTCCGCTTCGGTGAAGTTGGTCGGCAAGTTTTATACGTTGCAGTTCTCCGCCCGAAAGCGTTGTCATCGACTGGTCGAGGTGCAGGTAGCCTAGTCCGACCTTTTCCAAAGCTTTCAGTTTTGGTAAAAACGGCTGGTCGGCAAAGAATTCTACGGCTTCTTCAACACTCAAAGCCATCACTTCGGCTATGTTTTTGCCTTTGTAACGGTGCGAAAGTGCTTCATCGTTGTACCTTGTGCCGTGGCAGGCATCGCAGACGGTCTCAATCGACTCCATAAAGGCCATGTCGGAAACGATCACGCCCTTGCCGCCACAAGCGGGGCAAGCACCCTTCGAGTTGAACGAAAACAATTGCATGTTGCTGTGGCTTGCCTGAGCAAAAAGTTTGCGTATCGGGTCCGAAATTTCAAGGTAAGTAGCTGGTGTAGAACGCAGATTTATGCCTATGTTCTTCTGTCCGATGAATATGGTCTCGAGTTTGCACTGGCTTTGGAACTCTTCCATCAGCGACGATTTTCCCGAACCTGCAACACCTGCAATCACCGTCATTACGCCTGTTGGAATGTCAACCGAAACATTTTTCAGGTTGTGCAAGGAAGCGTTTTCGATGCGGATGAAGCCAGTAGGCTTTCGTATTTCAGTCTTGAACTGGCTTTTGCTGCGAAGCATTTTGCCAGAAATCGTGTCGGAATTAAGTAGTCCTTCGTAGGTGCCTTCGAACATTATTTCGCCACCATGTGCGCCAGCTTTCGGTCCCATATCGACAATGTGGTCGGCCATTGCAATTATTTCGCGGTGATGCTCGACGATAAGGATGGTGTTGCCGTGGTCGCGGAGGTTGCGGAGCGAATCCTTCAGCTTGCTGATGTCCTGCGGATGCAAGCCTACGCTTGGCTCGTCAAGCACATACGCCATATCGGTAAGCGGCGAGTTTATGTATTTTGCAATCTTTATGCGCTGTGCTTCACCGCCAGAGAGTGTTCCTGTGCCACGGCTCAGTGAGAGGTAGCCCAGACCAATCTGCATCAGTGCTTGCAGACGCTTGGCAAGTTCGCGCTTGATGTCAACTGCCAGCGGGTCGTCGATGGCAGCAACGAATTCCACAAGGTCTGAAATCGGCATATCACCGACTTCGGCAATGTTCTTGCCGTTTATGCGGCACGAGCGAATCTTCTCGTTCAGTCGCGTACCCTTGCAATCGGGACAGGTGCCCATCGTAAGCATCGGGTTGATTGCTGCGGCGTGTAGCAGACCTTCTTCCGAATTAATGATGCTGCGGTACATTCGCGGGACAAGGCCTTCGTATTTGGCAGTTTTTGGCCAGTTTGACGGCGGATTTTTCAGTTTTATCTGCGGCGAATACAGGAAAAGGTCAAGTTCCTCGGGTGTGTAGTCTTTTATTTTCTTGTCGAGGTCGAAAAGTCCGCTGTGCGCATAACGAATCCATCGCCATCCGCCTTTGCCGAAAGCAATGTAATGTATTGTGTCCTCGTCGTTTAGCGACTTGTCGAAGTCAACGAGCTTATGAATGTCGAGTTCGCGGATTTCGCCCAGCCCGGCACAGCGCGGACAGCTTCCTGCCGGGTGGTTGAACGAAAACGAATCGGAATAGCCGACAAAAGGCTTGCCAACGCGCGAAAACAAAAGTCGTAGCAGTGGTTGTATGTCGGTGTAGGTGCCTACTGTGGAGCGACTATTCGATGCTGGCTTTTTCTGGTCGATGACTATCGTCACGGGCATATTTTCGATTTTCCCGACTTTGGGACGACCATATTTTGGTAGGTATTGCTGCACGAAGCTAGGAAAAGTCTCGTTGAGTTCGCGACGGCTTTCGGCGGCTATGGTGTCGAGGCAAAGCGACGACTTTCCCGAACCCGAAACGCCTGTGAATACTGTAATCTGATGCTTTGGAATGTCCAGCGAAACGTTCTTGAGGTTGTTTTCGGTGGCGTCGGTTATGGTAATTTTATCGGAGAGCATAGGAAGGTTTCTAGTTTATATGGGCTAAAGCCCGTTTCTATGTTTCTAAGTTTCTATGGCTGTGCCGTTCTTGTTGTGTCGTGGCGCGCAGCGACTGTACTGGTTTAAAGTTCAAGGTTCAACGTTTAAATCGTAAATCGTACTTCGCAAATCGTAAATCTATTCCACCTTTACCATGTCCTTTTCAAAGTCGCTGTGGAAGTTCATGTTCTGAAGTTTCCAGACCTTGTCGGGACGGTACATTGTGACGACGAATTCAACAGGCTGCCGGTCGTATTTTAGGACGTAAACGTATTTTGCATACGATTCGCCGAGGTAATATTTTCCAGCAAGTTCGTAGCCGTTGAAATTGCCGAGCAGTTTGCGCGATGCTTCGAACTTTTCCTTCATTGCGGTAGTGCCTTCCTTGTTGCTTTCGAGCCAGTCGTTGGTCGAGAACAGGTAGTCGATGGCCTTGTTTACGTCGTCGTTGAACATCGTGAAGAACTTTGCCATGATGTCTTCGGGGGTGTTCTGTGCCTTAGCCGTGTTGCCGAATGCGAGCATTGCTGTTATGGCAGCGATTATGATTATTGTCCTTTTCATCTGCGTAGAATTTTTTGTTTTGAAATGCAAAGGTAGAAAAAAATATTAAATGGTTTCTATGTTTCACGTTTCGCTGTTTCTATGTTTCTCGCTTCGCTGTTTCTGGGTTTCTTAGTTTATGAGTTTCTTAGTTTCTGGGTTTTTAAGTTTCTGGTTGTTTGAAGTTGTTATAAACAACATTAAACTCAGAAACGGCTTTAGCCATATAAACTTAGAAACGTGAAACTTGAAACGGGCGCTAGCCCATAGAAACGGCGTCAGCCATTGAACGGCGAGGCCCTCAACGAAGTTAAACGCTGCAGGCATTCAAAGCGTAGCCATTCAAACGGGCGTCAGCCCATCAAACTTTTAAACGGGCGAAGCCACATAAAAAATGGTCACACCCGAGGGCATGACCACTATAATAATAAAAAGGAGGTCTAATTAGTCACCCAAGGTTGCTACCATAACAGCCTTGATGGTATGCATACGGTTTTCAGCTTCGTCGAATACGATTGATGCTTCTGATTCGAATACATCTTCGGTAACTTCGATGCCGTCAAGACCGAACTGCTTGTTAACATCGCGGCCAACCTGAGTTTCGAGGTTGTGGTAAGCTGGCAAGCAGTGCATGAACTTACACTTTGGATTACCTGTCATCTTCATTGTTTCCTTGTTAACCTGGTAAGGTTTCAACAATTTGATACGTTCTTTCCATACTTCAACTGGTTCGCCCATCGATACCCAAACATCGGTATAGAGGAAGTCGCAACCCTTAACACCCTTTGCAACGTCGTCGGTAACAGTTACCTTAGCGCCGGTTTCCTTTGCAATCTTCTTGCAGGTGTCGATAAGTTCCTTGCTCGGCTGCAGTTTCTTAGGAGCAACGATACGAACGTCCATACCCATCTTTGCACCACCAACCATCAACGAGTTACCCATATTGAAACGAGCATCGCCGAGGTATGCGAAAGTAACCTGGTTGAGAGGCTTGTCAACGTGTTCGCTCATAGTGAGGAAGTCGGCAAGTATCTGTGTCGGGTGGAATTCGTTGGTCAAACCGTTCCATACTGGAACACCAGCGTACTTAGCAAGTTCTTCAACAGTTTCCTGCTTGAAACCACGGTATTCGATACCATCATACATTCTACCGAGAACGCGAGCTGTATCCTTCATCGATTCCTTAACGCCAATCTGCGAACCTGTAGGTCCGAGGTAGGTAACGTGTGCACCCTGGTCGTAAGCTGCGGTTTCGAATGCGCAACGAGTACGAGTCGAGGTCTTTTCGAAAATAAGAGCGATGTTCTTGCCCTTCATTGTCGGTTGTTCTGTACCAGCATATTTTGCTCTCTTAAGGTCGCGAGCCAAGTCGAGCATATACTGAATCTCTTTTGGTGTGAAGTCCAATAACTTCAGGAAACTTCTGTTTCTTAAATTAAAAGCCATAACTAATTTATTTAAAGTACTTTAAAAAATTTATTTCACGATTCTTGTTCCTGCATTCGGGTTGCCGAGCTGACCTGCTTCGGTGATGATGCACGACTTACCGCCGTTTTCGACGAAGTACAATGCTGCGCGAATCTTCGGTGCCATGCTTCCTTCGGTAAAGTGACCTTCGGCGAGGTACTTCTTTGCTTCTTCGACGGTGATAGTGTCCAACTGCTTCTCTTCCGGAGTGTGGAAGTTGAGGCAAACCTTCGGAACGTCGGTGAGGATGTAGAACTCGTCTGCACCAATCTGTATTGCCAGCAGCGACGAAGCCAAGTCCTTGTCGATTACTGCGTCTATTCCGTGGTATTCGCCCTTGTCGTTTACATAAACCGGGATTCCGCCACCACCGACGGTTACAACGATGTTACCCTTTTCTGCAAGGTCCTTTACAATGTCCTTGTTGTTGATTTCGATAGGCTTAGGCGATGCCACAACCTTTCTCCATCCTTTACCTTTCGGGTCTTTTGCGTAGGAGTCCTGCGGATTCTTTGCCTTCAGTGCGGTCATTTCGTCTTCGGTGTAGTATGGACCGATAGGCTTGGTCGGATTTGAGAATCCTTTGTCGTTCTTGTCGACAACAACCTGTGTTACCAGGGTAACGATGTTCTTGTTGAGCTTGTTGCTTGTGAGTACGTTCTTGAACTGCTGTTCGATAACGTATCCGATGAATCCCTGCGAGTATGCACCGCACACTGCCAGTGGCATTTCGGGAAGTCCGTAGACCTTTTCGCCGGCATTGTTCTGCAGAAGGATGTTGCCTACCTGCGGTCCGTTGCCGTGACCTATAACTATATTGTAATCGCGCTTTACGAGGTCGAGAAGGCTCTCGCAAGTCTTGTAAACGTTAGATTCCTGTTCTTCTATTGTGCCTTTCTGTCCGGCTCTCAGCAATGCGTTTCCACCAAAGGCCACAACAGCCAATTTCTTGTTTGACATAATGTTTGTATCCTTTTTAAATTTGAAACCGCAAAACTATATTTTTTTTATCAAATGCCAATAGTGTTTTATAGCATGATTTTTTTTGAGACGACTAGTCCAACAGACTAACAGACGACCAGTCGTGCAGGCAAGCAGACGACCAGTCTTGCAGACAGCCAGACAGCCAGACGGTGAGCCTGCGAGACTATTAGCTTTTCTTCTTCGGCATCATTTTTGTTTTATACCTTGCGTTGTTCAAAAGATTAAGTTTTTTTTATCAGTTTTGATGGCAGCGGTAAAAATATAATGACTATCTTTGCGAACAATTAATTATAATAGGTTTAATTTGATTTAGTAATACATAAATTTTTTTGAAAATGAAGACTATAGTTAAAGTATTATGCGTGGCAATGGCATTGTTGGTGTCTTTTTCGGTAAGCGCACAGAAGAAAGAAAAGGCTTTCGCAGGAATTATCAAGTATGCAATCTCATACGAAGATTTGGATCCTCAGTACAAAGGTCAGGTTCCTACCGAGATGATAACATATGTTAAGGACGGCAAGTTTAGAATGGATCAGGTATCTCCAATTTGCACTATGGGGTCAATAGTCCTTGAAGATGGTAGCGCAATCGTTCTTATTGATGTTATGGGCCAGAAACTTGCTACACAGCAGTCAAAGGAAGACATAGAAAAGACTAAGGCGGAAGCAAAGGCGTCTGGTGATTTGAAAGACTCTGAACCGGTAGTTGAGAAAACAGACGAAACCAAGATGATTGCTGGTTACAAGTGCACAAAGTACAACGTTACCACCGATGGTGAAACAATGGAGGTTTTCGTAACAGAAGACATTCCTATGCCGGCAAGCTACTATGAAAATTCGCAGGTTAAGGGTGTAAAGGGTGTTCCGATGGAATACTCAATGTCGGCTAACGGCATGAACATGACCATGACTGCAAAGGAAGTTAAGAAAGGCGGCGTAAACAACTCGATGTTCATGATTACCGACGACTACCAGAAGCTTTCTACAGAAGACTTCGCTAGAATGCTCGGCGGTGGTATGTAAAAAATATTCTTACAGATGGAAAAAATCCTCGCAAGGGGATTTTTTCTAATTTTAATGGGTGAAAAGTGAGAAAAATATTCGGCAAGGGAAAAGAAGAAAAAGCGGAAGCTAAGCCAAAGAAATCGCCGGAAACAAAATCGAAGAAGAAGGAAGGCGATGCAAAGAAAGGCGAAAACGAGGCTATCGACGACGAATCTAAGGTAAAACGTTCCGACCAGATAAAAATCTGTATCGGCGTTTTGCTTCTTGCTTTTGTCATAATAATGGTCGTGTCGTTTATATCCTATTTCTTTACATGGAAGAGCGACCAGTCGTTGTCGAACTACGGTTTCTTCGAGGCTCTGTTCAAATCCGACATACAGGTCGACAATAAGGCCGGCAAACTCGGTGCTGTTGTCGCAAACTTCTTTATCCGCGATACATTCGGCATCGCTTCGTTTGCTATCGTGGCAATGCTGGTGGTCATCAGTCTGAGACTGCTCCGTATAAGGAAGGTGCGCGTAGTGTCGTTCGTCATCAAGAGCATGTTCATAATGCTGTGGTTCAGCATTGCTTTGGCTTCGATATTCGGCGCTAGCGAAAACTTGTTCTGGCTCGGCGGAAAGCACGGACTATTCATATTCGAAAGCCTGCGTAATCTTGTAGGTGCAATTGGCGCATATTCCATAATAGTGGTGCTCGCGCTGATAATAATTGTCTTCTGCTTCGAAAATTCTGTTGTAGGAATAAAGAAGCTGCTCGAACGTATTGCCGTATTCAGGGTTAAGGACCTAAAGAAAAAGCTTGAAGATGAAGAAGACAAGCCAGCCGACCCAGAGGTGGACGGTAGCCCCGAAAAGCCCATCGATCCTATCTTGCCGATTGAACCTTCACCTGAACCTACCGACGGAGCACAACCTATAAATGACGATGAGCCGTCGACACCTATCGACCTTGATGGAGAAACTACAGAAGAGCCCGCTCCGCAGGTGCCAGACGACGGTCTTGCCCTCGAGATAAATCCGAGCGGAGAAGAAACCATAGAAGCACAGCCGGTTGACGAAGTTGCTGCCGATGAAGGCGAAATGCCACTCGACGGACAGCAGGAACCCGAAAGCGACGAAGTCGAGCTTGACGTGACAAAGGCGGAGGAAGAACCGCAGGTCGACCCCGAAGACTGGACTCATCTTCCCGACTACGACCCTACCAAGGACCTCGAGTTCTACAAGTTCCCGACTGCCGACCTGCTTCCCGATTTCCAATCGAAGAACCAGATGTCGGACGATGAGCTAAAGGCTCAGCTCAATGCTCACAAGAATCAGATTGTACAGACGCTCAGCAACTATAACATCGAAATTTCGAAGATTTCGGCAACGGTTGGTCCTACGGTTACTTTGTACGAAATAGTCCCCGCTCCGGGCGTAAGGATTTCGAAGATAAAGAACCTCGAGGACGATATCGCATTGAGCCTTGCTGCTCTCGGTATCCGTATCATTGCACCGATTCCTGGCAAGGGAACAATAGGTATAGAGGTGCCTAATCCAAATCCAGAGACCGTCTCGATGAAGTCGGTGATAAGCTCCAAGAAATTCCAGGAATCTACCTACGACTTGCCAGTTGCTCTCGGAAAGACAATTACCAACGAAACCTACGTTTTCAATCTTGCCAAGACGCCGCATTTGCTAGTGGCTGGTGCAACTGGTCAAGGTAAGTCGGTTGGTATTAATGCAATTATTGCTTCGTTGCTATACAAGAAGCATCCGTCGCAGCTTAAGTTCGTGCTTGTCGATCCCAAGATGGTGGAACTTTCTATCTATAGGGCCATCGAAAAGCATTACCTTGCAAAACTTCCGGGCAACAATCCGTCAATTATTACCGACGTGTCGAAGGTTACCGAGGCCATGAATTCGCTCTGCATACTCATGGACGAGCGCTACGAACTTCTTACCAAGGCTGGCTGCAGAAACATCAACGAGTACAACGAAAAGTTCATAAAACGTCAGCTCAATCCCGAGAAGGGACATTACTATATGTTCTACATCGTGGTTGTAATCGACGAGTTCGCCGACATTATTGTGCAGGAAGGCCGTCAGGTCGAAACTCCAATATCGCGTCTGGCAGCTAAGGCCCGTGCAATAGGCATACACCTTATTGTTGCTACACAGCGTCCTTCGACCAACGTAATTACTGGTGTTATCAAGGCAAACTTCCCGTCGCGAATTGCTTTCAAGGTTACCAACTACATCGATTCCAAGACTATTCTCGACCAGACTGGTGCAAACCAGCTTATCGGACGAGGCGACCTGCTTATTTCGTACGGAGGCGATATTACTCGTGTCCAGTGTGCGTTTATCGATACTCCCGAAGTTCAGAAACTTGTCGATTTTATAAGCGAACAGCAGGGCTATCCGTTGGTATACGAACTGCCAGAGGTTAAGACCGAAGGCGGTGAAGGTGGCGATGGTGGAGCAAGCCTCGACCCAAATAACCGCGATCCGCTGTTCGAGGAAGCCGCACGTCTTGTGTGCAGTACCCAGCAGGGCTCTACATCGATGTTGCAGCGTAAGTTTGGAATTGGGTACAACAGGGCAGGAAGAATTGTCGACCAGCTCGAGGCAATGGGCATTGTCGGACCATACGAAGGTAGCAAGGCACGACAAGTTTTGTACGATGAAACATCTTTGGAACGATATTTGGAGTCATTGCGTGAAATTAAATAGTTGAATGTAAAAATTTTTGAATATGAAAAGAGTTATATTGTTGATAATCGCTTCGATAGCATCGTTAATGATGTCGGCACAGGGTTCTACACCTCAGATGGAAATCCTCGACCAGGTTGCTGTAAAGACCGAAAAATACGTCGGACTGAAGATTGATTTTACCATGTACGTAGAAAATTTGCACAATGCAAAGCGTGATTCGTACAAGGGCAATGCAATTTACAAGCAGGGCCTCTACAAAATGGACATAATGGGCCAGGTCGTATATTCCGATGGAAAGACAAACTGGACCTACCTGAAGGACGCTGACGAGATTAACATTACCAACAACAGCGAAAACGAGGCTTTCATGACAAATCCTCAGGCTATCCTCAAGGACTACAAGTCGAAATTCAAGGTAAACTACATTTCCGACAAGTTCGAGAAAAATCGTGCCTTGATGGAGTTCGACTTCTATCCGAAACAAATCGAGAACAAGAAGTACTCGAAGATTACAATTCGCATCGACAAGACCAAGAAGCAGATTTTCTCGGTTCGCTATGTCGGCAAGGACGGCGTAAACTATCTTGTTGAAATCGACAAGATGCTTGAAAATCCGACAATCACTGATGCCGAAGTTAAGTTCAACAAGGCCTCGTATCCGGGTGCCGAACTTATTGACATGCGATAGCGATGAGGTTGGATCACATAAACATTAAAGGGTCGCTTTACGACCTTTCAAATCCCCGCATTATGGGGATTTTGAATTTTACGCCAGACTCGTTCAACCCGGCAAGCAGGGTTACCGACAATGGTGAAATTAAAGAGCGCATAGAAAAGATGTTTGCCGATGGTGCCGATATGGTTGACATCGGTGGAATGTCGACTCGCCCAGGAAGCAGAATCATCGATGCTGACGAGGAATGGAGTAGGTTGTTGCCAGCGTTGGAGATTGTGGCAAAGCATTTTCCCGACAGGATTTTCTCGCTCGACACTTTTCGCGCAGAGATTGCTCGCCGTGCTGTGTCCGACTATGGCATATCAATAGTAAACGACATCAGCGCTGGCGATGCCGACCCGAAGATGTTCGAGACGGTTGCCTCTCTGCACGTACCTTATATTATTATGCACGGAGCATCCAATCCGCTGACAATGCACAATGGCACGGAATATACCTCTTTCCCTGGTGACATTCTGCGCTTCTTTTCCGAGAAAGTCAACAAGTTGCATTCTCTGGGTGTTTCCGACATCATCATCGACCCGGGCTTTGGCTTTTCGAAAACCATTGACCAGAACTACGAGCTGATGGAGCATCTTGAAGACTTTGCTTTGTTTGAACTGCCATTGCTGGTCGGTATTTCGCGCAAGTCGATGCTTTGGAAATATCTGGACATTACTGTCGAAAACGCGCTTAACGGCACTACAGTTCTAAATACAATTGCTTTGCAAAAAGGTGCAGATATTCTTCGAGTCCACGATGTGAAGGAGGCTGTTGAGGTGACGAAGATTTGTAGTAAGTTGCGAATCATACAGTAGAGACGTTGCTCGCAACGTCTCACAATTATAATAATGAAAAAATATCCAATAATATAACGTCGCAATGTTTTGCGCGACCCTTTTTTTTTGCAACTTTTTAGGAATTGATTCCAAAAAAGTTATAACTTTTGCGGAGTTGATTCCAAAAAAGTTATATATTTGCAGTTGAAAACAATTGGGTTATGATTGATAGATTTTTAAATAAAACGCTTGCGAATAAGCTGTTTAAGGGAAAGATAATTATTCTAACAGGTGCGCGTCAGGTTGGAAAAACGACATTGCTTCGGCAAATGGTCAAAGGAAGAACTGATTGCCTTTGGTTGAACGGTGATGAATTGCAGATTCAGAATTTGTTTGACAATGCTTCTGCGGACAGGTTGCTTTCCGAATTCAAGGGCAACAGCATAGTGATATTGGATGAGGCTCAGCGCATAAAAGACATAGGTATGCGTCTGAAACTTATTGCCGATTCTGACAGCGACATACAGGTTATTGCAACTGGCAGTTCTGCTTTTGAACTGGCCAACAAAGTAAATGAACCGCTTACCGGTCGCAAATGGGAGTACCAAATGTTTCCGTTGTCATTTGGCGAGATGGTGGCTCATCATGGGAAACTAAAGGAAATGAGGATGTTGCCTTTGCGTATTGTTTACGGCTATTATCCAGAAGTTGTAATGAACGAGGGTAACGAGATGGAAATTCTGAAGTTGCTTACCGATGCATATTTATACAAGGATATATTGTCGTGGGAAAGCATTAAGCATCCCGAAAAGTTGCAGATACTTTTGCGTGCGCTTGCCTATCAGGTGGGGTCGCAAGTGTCGTTCAATGAACTCGCACAAATTTGTTCACTCGATGCCAAGACTGTAGAACGATATATTACTCTGTTGGAGCAATGCTATATCATATTCCGGTTGCCCTCGTATGCCCGCAATCATCGCAATGAACTAAAGACTAGCCGTAAAATTTACTTTTACGACAACGGCATAAGGAATGCCTTAATTGCCGACTATACTGCTCCAGAAATTAGGCAGGACATTGGTGCTTTGTGGGAAAATTTTGTGGTGTCAGAGCGAATGAAAAGCAATGAATACAACAGAAAATGGGCAAACCGCTATTTCTGGCGCACAAAACAGCAACAAGAAATTGATTATGTGGAAGAATGCGATGGAAAACTATATGCTTACGAAGTAAAATGGAATCCAAAAGCTAAAGCAAGATTTCCAAAGACTTTTGCAGATGCCTATCAAAATGCCGAATTTCAAGTTGTTACTCCAGAGAATATTGCCGATTTCTTAGTGCCTTGATAATTGCAGAATACGTTATATGATTTCCACAAACGTGGAAATTATTGTATAAATACCTAGCAGTATTATTATCGAGCCACCTACACGGTTGATTACCAGGAAATGGCGTGGTCTAATCTTCTTGCGGAAGAAGCTGAGCGACATTGTGAGGAAGGTCCACCACGAGAACGAACCAAGGATGAAGCCAAGCATTATGAATATGCCTTTTATCAGTTCGTTGCTGTCGGAAACACCATCGCCAACTCCAACATTAAACATTGCAAAGAATGCAAAAATGTAGGTCATAGCCCCGATGAAGTTCGAAAGCGTGAGTCCAACCACCGATATAAAATCCTGCCATAACGAATTGCGGTTGTCCTTGCTTTGTCGGATGTCTTTTACTGCATTGCGCTTGAACATGAACACACCGAAAATGATGACAATGATTCCACCTATAACACCAAGTATGGGCTTGTATTCCTGTATTGTGTTGAAAATAAGCGAATAAAGGAAATAAGAGAGCGCAGCCATAAGTGTGTCGGCAAACACAACGCCCACACCCGAAATGAACGACGATATACGCGGACGCGTGAGCGCGCGCTGTATGCATAGTACCGCTACTGGCCCCACAGTTATGGAAGCCGTAAGCCCTACCATTGCCCCGTCACATATCTCTGAAATCATGTTGCAAAGAAACAAACTTTTTTTCAAAAATAGTGTTTCGAAAAACGTTATTTTTGAGACAAAATTTTTCATAATGGACTTCCAATCGACAAAGGCTTTGCTCGACGAGCGGTACGAAAAGTTTGCAGTAGCAAATTTCGTGGAAAACGACCCCATACAGATTCCGCATTCTTTTTCGCGCAAGGAGGACATAGAGATTAGCGGTTTTTTCGCTTCGATGATTGCCTGGGGCAACCGCAAGATGATAATAAACAACGCAAAACGTTTCATGCGGCTCATGGACAATGCTCCATACGATTTTGTGATGAACTTCGAGGAGCGCGACCTAAAATCCCTCGACGCCGCTGTACATCGCACTTTCAATGGCGACGATATGCGTTTTTTCGTGCGTTCGCTTGCCAATATCTACCGTAATCACGGAGGCCTAGAAGCTGTTTTCTGCAAGTTTCCAGAGATGGACAAAAACCTGATGAACGTCCATGCTGTCTTGTTCGAAATTCCGCACGAGGCTCGCAATATGCGTCACATTTCCGACATTACCAAAGGCTCGGCAGCAAAACGACTGAATATGTTTCTGCGCTGGATGGTGCGCGATGATGGACGTGGTGTCGACTTCGGGTTGTGGAAAGGCATAAGTCCCGCCGCTTTGCTTATTCCGCTCGACGTGCATTGTGGACGATGCGCTCGCGACCTTGGCTTGCTAACACGTAACCAAAACGATTGGAAAGCTGTGCTTGAACTTACCGAAAACCTTCGCAAATTCGACCCGGCCGATCCTATAAAGTACGACTTTGCACTTTTCGGTTCGGGAGTAAACCAAAATCCAATGGCCTAATGCGTGACGACTTCTTCACATTCAAGCAGTTCCGCGTAATGCACCGCAAGTCGATTATGAAAGTCGGTACCGACGGCGTGCTGCTTGGCGCGTATGTCGATTGCAAAAACGCAAAACGAATTCTTGACATTGGCACTGGCACAGGCTTGCTTTGCCTTATGTTGGCGCAGAAATGCGATGCGCTGATTCACGGAATCGACATAAACGACGAGGCAGTAGAAGTTGCTAAGTTCAATGTCGAGCAGAGCAAGTGGAGTGATAGAATAACGGTTTTCCAGTCGTCAGTGCAGGATTTTGTGTCGGAGGGAAAATATGACCTTATTGTCTCGAATCCGCCATTTTATACTACCGATGTCGTTGCTCCCGAGAAGGGCAGGGCATTGGCGCGTCACGACCTAAGTCTCAACATTTCGGAATTGGCGGCTTCTATTTGCAGGCTTTTGTCGCCAGACGGACGTTGCTATGTAATTTATCCTACCGAGCAATGCAGGTTGTTCGAGGACGAAGCGTCGAAATATGGATTGTTTGTGTTGCGCAGGCTGTATGTGTCGTCGCGTCCTGATGTGCCTCCGATACGGACAATTGTGGAATTAAGTCGAAAGCAATGTGAGCCCGAGTGCGATTCTCTGTATATCGAAAATGGCGAGCGACACGATTTCAGCGACAAGTATAGGTCGCTTACGCGCGATTATTATCTGAAATTCTGATTAGAAAAGTCCTAATGTAAGTGCTAGGTATACGCCAGGGGCGTTCAGTATAGACTGGTTGTAAAATTCTGGCTTCTTTACGTTGATGTGGAACTGGTAGTTGATGCCCAGCGATATTTTCAGAATGTCGGTTATCGAGTATTCCAGGGCAGCCGACGGAACTATCGCTACAAATCCAGCCTTGTCGTATCCTTTGCGGCTTACTGAGTTTATAAGCAACGAAGCTCCATATCCTATCTTTATGTCGGTAACAAGATGGAAGTCGTGGCTGTTGAAAAACGGATATCCGAAATATATACCGCCGTGGCTTTGCCTCATGTTGTGCGGTTCGGAATCGGTTCCAACGATTTTTACAGAATTTGCCATGCCTTCGTAGTATGCGCCAAGTCTGAAGTCCTTTATTATGAAACCGCAGTTGCCGCCAAGCGAAACCGACATTCCCTTTTCCACAGGATAGAATTGTCCGCTGAACGAGCAGAACCCTCCCTGCTGGTATTCGTTAGGCTCTACTTGTGCGAATCCGGCAAGAGCAGATACAAGCATGAGCAATATGATAGTGAATTTTTTCATCATAATGCAAACTGAAATATTGTAAAAATATTGTGTATAATTAAAGAAACAGCGGAATTTCTCCGCTGTTTCCAAATATTATTATCAAAATTTAATTGAAACCTCCAAGTTTGATGATGTCGATGCGCTTGTTTACGCACATTACAGGAATCTTAGCGGCCAGAGCCTCGTTTTCAGGATTCTTGATGTCCTTGATGTACGACTTGTACTGGTCGGTCATGAAAATAACAAGGTCGCATTCGGCTTCGTTTGCGTACTTGTACATTTCGTCCGAGAAGTTCTTCTTGCTTTCGAGATACTTGATATCGTAGTCGATAAGGTTGTCGTTGAACATGTTTTCTGCGAAAGTTATGGTGTTGTTGATTGATTTCTTGCTGAAACCGTCGCTGTCCTTGTAGGATATGATGTATACCTTGCTTTCGAACAAGGTATTCAGGAATCTTACCCAGTTTACTCTGATTCTCGACGACTTGTCGGCATCAATAGGGATGAGGATGCGGTCGTATTCACCGTAGATTGGTGGGTTCTGAACGAGTACGAACGGTATTGTAACGAACTTTTCGACAATCTTCATTGCCTTCTTCAGGTTCTTTATTCCGTGAGTTCCCATTACAGCAAGTAGTGCGTTGATTTCGGTTCCGTACTTGTAGATTTCCTTGTCGATGTCGCCTTTTCTTACTTCAACTGTAACGTCAAGATTTGGCTTGTCCTTCTTGAATTCGTCGATTATACCCTGCAACTTTGCCTTAGCGGGTTCTATTTCATCACTCTTCGAAACAATATGAATTACATTAATCGGATTGTTGTGTGTTTTACCAATCATAAAGGCGTGTTCTAGTGCATACGCGCCTACTTCTGTAAAATCGTGCGGTACTAATATAGGTCTCATACTTCTTTTATATTAAGATGTATAAATAAAAACAATTCTCATTCTCGGCAAATGTAATATATATATTCGTACCGACAAAGGATTTTCAATAATTTTTTTATAGGTGTTTTTACCTATATGATACAAACCATTGAACCACGATTCAATGCATTGCACCGCTACAATCATCGAACCTGCAGTTCTGTGTAGATAACCTATTGCTTGCGCTAAACAATGATTAAATTATTGAATTGTTGAATCATTAAACCAGCACTTCGACCCTTCGACAGGCTCAGGGAGCGGAATTGAACTTTGAACGTTGAACCTTGAACCAGAAACTTGAACGGCGCAGCCCTCAACGAAGTTAAACGGGCGTTAGCCCTTCAAATCCAGCAACTGTATCTGCAGCGTAGTCTGGTTCATGAAGTTGTTCTCTACCAGGTGGTAGCAGATGTCGAACGGCTTGTAGTCTGAAATTTTCTCGTAACAGTTGCCGAACCCGAATCCCACGCCGTCGATGCAGTTGTTGTCGCCAACCTGCTGAACGATTTTCAGTTTCAGGTGCTCAAGGTTCTTGCCAATCTGGCGTCCCATGCCATTGTCGTAGATTTGTCGTGATGCGAACACCGGTGACATGTTGCCCGGTCCGAACGGAGCAAACTGCTTCAGTATGCGGAAAGTCTTCGGCGTGATTTCCTTTATCAGTATTTCGGTGTCTATGCGGATTACGGGACGACGCTGGTCTTCGGTAATGTTGGCTCTTACATATTCCTCGAATCTTTTCTTGAAAGGTTCAAAGTTTTCTTTTTTCATTGTAAGACCCGCCGCGTATGTGTGTCCGCCAAAGCTTTCGAGCAGGTCACCGCAGGCAGTAACTGCGCTGTACAGGTCGAAGCCCTCGACCGAACGTGCCGAGCCAACAACGAGCCCGTTGTTTTCTGTAAGCACTATAGTAGGCCTGTAGTACGATTCGGTAAGTCGCGATGCAACTATTCCCACGACACCCTTGTGCCAGTTTGGCGAGAAAACTACCGTCGAATATGCATTCTTCAGGTTTTCGTCGGATTCTATCTGTGCGATTGCCTCCTCGGTGATGTTGCGGTCAATTTCCTTGCGGTAGCTGTTCATCCCGTCGATAGAGTTGCCGATTTGCAGGGCAAAGTCGCGGTCGGTGGTGGTAAGGAGCTCGACGGCGGTCTTGCCAGTGTCGATACGGCCTGCCGCATTTATACGCGGACCAATTTTGAAAACGATGTCGTTTATCTGTATCTCCTTGTTGCTTAGGTCTGTAAGGTCTATTATACTTTCGAGGCCAGTGCATGGCGAGGTGTTCAGTTCCTGCAGGCCGTAGTATGCCAAGATGCGGTTTTCGTCGATTATCGGCACAATGTCGGAGCCTATGCTTACGGCAACAAGGTCGAGGTAGCGTGTGATATCCTCGAGGTCGAGACCATGCTTCTGTATGTATCCTTGCAAAAGCTTGAATGCTACGCCGCAGCCCGAAAGTTCGTTGAACGGATATCCACAGTCGGGACGCTTGGGATCAAGCACTGCGAATGCCTTTGGAAGTTCTTCGCCTACGGTGTGGTGGTCGCAAACAATCACATCGATGCCCTTGCTGTTGGCGTAGTCGATTTTCTCGTTGCCCTTGATGCCGCAATCTACGGTGATGAGCAAGGTAGTGCCGTTTTCGGCTGCGTAATCGATTCCTTGCGTCGATAGTCCATAACCTTCAAGGTAGCGGTCTGGAATGTAGAAGTCGACATTTGCGTTGCGGCTTTTCAAGTAGCGCAGCATGAGTGCGGTTGCTGTTGTGCCGTCGACATCATAATCGCCGAAAATCAAAATCTTCTCTTTATTGTCGATTGCACGGGTGAGACGGTCGACTGCCTTGTCCATGTCTTTCATCAGGAAAGGGTCGTAGAGATCGGCGAGCTGCGGACGGAAAAAACGCTTGGCCTCGTCGTAGTTGTGAATCCCTCGTTGAACCAGCAATGTTGCCACCAGTTTGTCAACACCAACATCCTTCATCAGCCTTTCCACCGATTCCTTGTCGTCACATTCCTTAACCGTCCAAAGCTTTTCCGTCATCGTATTTTATTTTTAGGCGGTAAAAATAATATTAAAAATAAAAAAAGTCGGCAATATTTCCGACTTTTTTGTGAACAGGCATATAAATAGTTTCTAAGTTTCTGTGTTTCTAGGTTTCTGGTTTGCACAACCAGAAATTATAAATTAGAAACTGGAAACACTATTTTAAATCTTATCAAATCCTGTATATTTTCTCAGAACTTCGGGAACTATGATTCCGTCTTCGGTCTGGTAGTTTTCGATTATTGCAGCCATGATTCTCGGCAATGCCAATGCGCTTCCGTTGAGAGTGTGGCAAAGCTGGGTTTTCTTGTCGGCGGTGCGGTATCTAAGTTTCAGACGGTTTGCCTGGAAATCTTCGAAGTTGGAAACCGAGCTTACTTCGAGCCACTTTTCCTGTGCTGCCGAGAAAACTTCGAAATCGAATGTGAGCGACGATGTGAAGCTTATGTCGCCACCGCAGAGACGCAATACACGGTAGGGAAGTCCCAACTTAATGAGCAGACCTTCTACGTGAGCCTTCATTTCTTCCAATGCCTGGTATGAATCTTCCGGCTTGCGAATCTGAACGATTTCCACTTTGTCGAATTCGTGCAGACGGTTAAGACCGCGTACATTTGCACCCCACGAACCTGCCTCGCGACGGAAACATGCCGAGTAAGCAACGTTCTTTATCGGGAAATCCTTTTCGTTGAGGATAACGTCGCGGTAAAGGTTGGTTACAGGAACTTCTGCAGTTGGAATAAGGTAGTAGTTGTCAACGGTTGCATGGTACATCTGTCCTTCCTTGTCGGGAAGCTGGCCTGTTCCGTAACCGCTGTCCTCGTTCACCATCAACGGAGGAAGCACTTCGGCATAACCTGCCTTTTCGGCTTCGTCGAGGAAGAAGGTGATGAGTGCGCGCTGCAACTTTGCTCCCTTTCCTAAATATACCGGGAATCCTGCGCCTGTGATCTTTGTGCCAAGGTCGAAGTTGATGATGTTCAAGTCCTTGATAATCTCCCAATGCGGTTTCTTGAACTTGAGTTCAGGAATAGTACCACCCATTTTTTCAACTACGTTGTCGTCCTCGCCTTTGCCTAGCGGAACCGATTCGTGTGGTGTGTTGGGAAGCAGTACCATATAGCCGTTGAGTTCTTTTTCGGCTTCGGCTTGCTTTGCCTCGAGTTCCTTTACTTGCTCCTTGAGTTCTGCAGTCTTCGACTTTGCCTGTTCTGCTTCTTCCTTCTTGCCCTGTGCAAAAAGTTGACCGACTTGCTTTGCTATGTTGTTTAGATCCTTCAGGATGTTGTCCTTTGCGAACTGGCATTCCTTGCGGCGGTCGTCGCATGCTATTATTTTTTCTACAAGTTCTGTTGCGTCGAAATTCTTAATTTTCAGACGATTGATGACGAAATCTTTGTCGTCGCGTATTAACTTTAATGTGAGCATTTTCTGAAAAATTTAATCGGGTGCAAATTTATAAAAGATTTTGTTGGTGTATGCTAAAAATATTATTTGCAAACGACCTTTAAATCCACTTTTTTGTTCGCATTATCTATTTCTACCTCAATGTGGCCCTTGTCGAAGTTGTCGGTGCAATATCCGGCAACATATTCGTCGAGGGTAAGGCGTTGCCCAGGCACTGGCGGGAAAAGACTTGCCTGCAACGAACCGAATACTCCTGTCGGCATTCCGTCGGAACCAAGCACAAGATTTTCGCCAGGCTTGAATCCAGCCTTGTCAATCAGCATACGGAACGGGTCGTTGCGCTCGCAGTAGGCTTTTGTAAGACGGTCTGCATAGTCTATGCTGTCCATATTAAAATTTGGTTGCATGCTAAGTGTGAGGTTGAGGTCACGAGCTTTCTTCGCCTGCTTTTCGGTGATGAACTGCGTGTGTTCCAGACGGATAAACCTGTCGGGAGAGTGTCGCATGACATTTTCGAGGCAGCGTAGCACCTGCTCTATTGCATTTTCGCCTATGCAGTGTATTGCCATTGCGGTGCGGTAGCCGAAAATCTGTTCCAGCAGTTCGATAAGTTCGCTGTCGGTGTAGGTCATGAAAGGATTTCCGCCGTTGCGGTACTCCGATATTGCTGCGGTAGATGCTCCGCAGGCACCGTCGGCAAACAACTTAACGCCACGACACACCTTTTTGTAGCGTTCGGACAGTAGCGGATAGTTTTGCGGCGATGTCCATACTTCGGTTAACTCGCTGCAGTCGTTTGTGGCAAGAAATTCGAAAATTTCGTTGTTGCATACGTACATGTCGGCAGCAAAGCATACGCCAAGCGAAAGGTTTTTCTTTATGTTGTAGTCAAATATTTCGCGGTTGAAACCAAAAATACCTGCTATGAACGTCAATACCTGCATGGTGTGGCGCTCTATCCATTCCTGATTCTTGCAGTTGGTGAACCATTCGTTGTACTGCTCCTCTATTACCTTGCCGGCTTCGGTGTTGAATATGTAGTTGTGTAGCGAGTTGTTGCAAATTATTATCGGAGGCAGTTTGTCGAGGTTTTCCTTCGAGAATGTGAAGTAGGAGTCGAACCAGCCCATGGCTACATTTATGCGGTCGTGGGGAAGGCTAGAGAGCATTTTTATGGCTTCGTCCTCGGTTCTTACCTTGAACAAATCGGTAGCGGCAGCAAGCGAACCATACGAAAACATGTGGTTGTGCCTATCTTTTAGTAGTGGTATGCGTATCATTTTTAGTCGTTTTTTGTAATGCAAAGATAAGTGGTTTTTACATTTTGTTGCTGCTTTTCTTTATTTCGGTGTAATGCTATTTTTTTGTAAGTTTGCATCCGAAAATATAATATCGCATGTCGAACAAGAACAAACTATTCAAATTTGCGCAGAATGAGACATTTCCGCATTTGTTTCAGCCAAAACTAATGTATGGCAGTCCCGATGATTTTGAGTTGAAGGGCAAGTGGAATTCCGATTTTTTCCACAACGACAATCCCATAACGGTAGAGTTAGGCTGTGGCAAGGGCGAATATTCTGTCGCAATGGCAAAGGAAATCCCGACTGGAAATTTCATTGGTGTTGACATAAAGGGCGCACGCATGTGGCGTGGCGCTTCCGATTCTCTCGAAATGGGCATGAAAAACATTGCTTTTCTGCGCACAAGGGTCGAATTTACGCCAAAATGCTTCGCCGAAAACGAAGTTTCGGAAGTTTGGATTACTTTCCCCGACCCGCATCTGGGCGCAAAAAGCACCCACAAGAAACGTCTGACTTCGTCGCGTTTCCTAACCTACTACCAAAACTTCCTTGTCGACAATGGATATGTAAACCTCAAAACCGATGACGGTACCTTGTACGAATACACCAAAGCTGTAATTGCACAAAACAATCTTCCGCTCGAAATCGATACCGACAACTTGTACGAGTCGGAACACTATACAGGTTTCCTTACTCTTAAAACTCACTACGAGAAAATGTGGAACAAAGAAGGCCGAATAATAAAATATTTACGCTTCAGATTGCCCAAAGACAAAATTGTTGTAGAACCAGAGGAAACTGTTTGATTTATGTTTAGTCGTTGCCCGCAACGACTAAACAAACTTTCAACTTTTAACTCTCAACTTTTAACTCTTAACTGTATTCCACTTCCGTCAAAAACAGTCCTTCGGCTGGTACCGATTGACCTGCTTCGCAACGGTCTTTGCTTTCGATTATGCGGCAGAAGTCATCGATTGAAAGTTTGTCTTTGCCAACTTCGACAAGTGTCCCCACAATGGCGCGTACCATATTGCGCAGGAAGCGGTCGGCTGAAATACGAAACACTACTAAATCTCCATCTTTTTCAAACTCGGCACGATAAATTTTACAGTTGTTTGTCTTTACATCGGTATGCAGTTTGCTAAAACTTGTAAAGTCGGTGTAGTTGAACAACTTATCTGCCGCTTCTTGCATCTTTTCAATGTTGAGCGGATAGCGCACATGCCACGAAAAACCTTTCAAAAAAGGATTTTTTCGCTGCGTTATTACATACTTGTACGAGCGTTTTGTAGCATCGAAGCGTGCGTGAAAACTATCGTCGGCTTTGGCTATTGAAAAAATTGAAATGTCGTCGGGAAGCAGTCCGTTGATGCGGTCGGTGGTTTTGTCGTCTATTTCGGCATTGGCGTCGAAGTGCGCTACATAGTATTCGGCATGTACTCCTGTGTCGGTGCGCCCGCATCCTGTCACCGAGATTTTTTCACGAAGAACTTTCCCCAAGGCATCTTCCAGCGTTTCCTGCACCGATGTGGCGTTAGGCTGCGACTGCCAGCCGTGGTAGCGTTTTCCAACATACGATAAATCTATTCTGTAGCGCATATTTCTATTGCTTGCTTATCTTTATTGTGTGAACTTCTTCTCCTGCACGAAGCCTTACAAAATACATTCCCGTCTTGAGTTCGGTACCTAGGCTTATCGGGCTTGTTGCGTCCTTGCCTTCAATTACAATTTGTCCCAAAGTGTTTACCACTTCGAAGCTGACATTTTCGTATTCGTTTGTGCTGAATTCTATTGTAATCTCATCGCCAAAAGGATTCGGGAAGGCCGAAATGCCGCTTATCTTGTCAACGTCTATTGCTACTGGCGGATCAATTGGCGGTTCGTCGTTTCCTCCGCAACGTACAATGTTGGAATATATTCTGTCGTAAATAATTCCGTTGGACTCGAGCGGATGGCTCATCTTTATCATTATGCGGTAATAGGTTCCGTTTTCGTATTGGTTCATCTGGATAAAATTGTAGGTGCTGAAAAGTACCGAATCCACAACTGCCAATGTTTCGGGCGAATCGCCGGCAAGTATGTAAGTGAAAGTTTCGGTTATGCCCATGTATGGACTCCAGTTCAGGTTGCATACATTGTTGGGATCGCAAATGGCGGCAAGGATTATTGTGCGGTGGAATTCGTCGGTTTCACTCTCTTCGCCGCAGTTGCTTACGGTTGTCACCTTATATTTATAGTATATTTCCGAAGTGCTGGCTGTAGTGTCTTCGTACATTGCTTCGGCATCGAAGTTCACTGATGCTATGCGCGAGAAACCCTCGCCCGAGTCGCGGTATATTCTATATTGCGCTGTTCCTTGGTTTTCGGTTTTGTTCCAGCGCAAAACTACAGAGTTTGTCTCTGTAACGCTCGCCATTGCAAGTTTGTCGCCGGTATATGGATGACGATACGAAATGTTTGCCACATAGTAGGAGCGGCAGTTCTGGTTGTCGGTAACTGTTACCGAGTAAGTGCCTTCTTCGCTTATGCTGATGCTTTGTGTTGTAGCTCCGTTGCTCCATTGGTACGAAGCGTAACTGCCTACATCGAACAAAAATTCTGAGCCTTCGCATATCATTATGTCGCCAAGGTCGCCAGCCAACTGCATTTCGGGTTCGGTTATTGTGGTGTCGATTACGGTAGTACAGTTGTTCGCATCGGTTATTGTAACCGAATAATCGCCTGCGGCAAGTGAGTTGGCGCTGTTGCTGCTCGAAATGCTGTTGTTCCATGCAAAAGCGAAATTGCTGATGTTTTCGCCTTCGGGCGTTATTGATATTGCTCCGTTGTCTGCTCCGTTGCAAGTGGCATCTGTCACGGCTACTGCAAAATGGTGTGCTGCTCCATCTTCGACAACCACCTCTATGGTGTCGGTGCAATTGTGGCTGTCCTTTACTACCAAGTAGTAAGTGCCGGCGGCAACGTTAGAATATTGCTGTTGCAACCATACTGGCGTGTGGTTTTCGTTCAGCCAGAAGTATTGGGCATAGGTGCCAGTTCCGCCGGTTGCCGATGCCGAAAGCTGAGCGTCGTCGGCTCCTGGACAAGAGGTCGGAGTGATTTGTGCCGACGCTATAAGTTCTGCTGGTTCGGATATGATTGTCGACAATGTTGCAATGCACAAATTTGCATCTGTAACTGTGAGGTAATATTCGCTGGCGGAGAGATTTGTTATGCTGGAAGTGGTGGCTCCATTGGACCAAGCGTAGCTGTATGCTTCTGTTCCGCCGCTTACCGTAGTGGTGATGGCTCCATTATTTGCTCCAAAGCAGTTTATGTCGGTTTTGGTTGACGAAATAGAGAGAACCTCTGGTTGGACTATGCTATCCGAAATGCTTGCAGTACAACCGTTTGCATCGCTTACTGTAAGCGAATAGTTGCCTGGAGCAAGGTTTGTCCTGTCTTCAGTTGTGGTATTGTCGTTCCACAAGTATTGGTATTGCTGTGTTCCACCGCTTACCGAAACTGCTATTGAGCCGTTGTTGGCACCGAAACATGTTATGTCGGTGGCTTCGGCTTGTACCGACAGCAAATCGGGCTGAGTTATGGTTGATGACATCGAAGCCGTGCATGAATTTTTGTCGGAAACACTGCAGGAATATTCTCCTGCGGCAAGATTTTCTATTATTGCAGTTTCTGCATTGTTGTTCCATGTGTAAGTGTATGGCGATGTGCCTCCCGAAACATTAAGCGCGATTCTTCCTGAATTGTCGCCGTTGCATAGAAGGTTGTCGGAGGTTGCGCTTGGAATAATTTGTTCCTTTGCGACAATTGTTGTCGATAGTATTCTGGTGCAGGTTCCTGAGGTTATTGTTACTGCGTATGAGCCTGCTCCGAGGTTTGTGCGTTCGGTTGCCGATGTGTTGGAGTTTTCCCAAACAAAAGTCGATGCTCCAAGATTTGAAAGCGAAAGGCTTCCTGTTTCACCGAAGCAATCTGGTTGAATGTAAGTAAGACTTTGATTCTGAAGAGCGTTGCCATATTCGACATAGAAAACTGAATCTGCAATTATTTTATTTGCTGAGTTTTTGGCTAAAATATGCTTGTATCCGCCCGAAATGTTTGCAAAACTTCCTCCCGACTGCCAGCTTTGGCCGTTGTCGATAGAGTAGGAGGCTGCTCCGCTTGCCGAAACAGTGAGGCTTGCATCGTGGCTGCCGTCGCAGGTTTCTGCTTGCGATGTAATAGTAAATGTTGTGTTGCAGTCGATGCAGATTTTTGCCACATTGCCGTTGTTGCATATTGCCCAAAGAGTTCCGTTTCCTGCCGAGGCAATGTCGGTATAGTTTCCGGTAGTGATATTGTTCCAAGTGGTAGAATATTCGTAAATGTCGCCGTTTGAGAGAAGCACATATACATTTTCGTCGCAGGCGGCCGACGATACTATGTTTTGTGGCAACCCCGGTTCTATAGGTTCTGCAACAGGCGATCCCGACGGATTAAAACTTGCGATTCCATTGCCCAAAGTAATGAAAATATTTCCCGAAGCTGTTTTTACAAAACGTGAGTTATCGTTGAGACTAACTTCTAAAGGCATTTGCACCAATGCATCGTTTTCTATTTTGTACAATGAGTTTCCTGCTATTGCGAAAACACCGTTTTGACAAACGATGTCCTTTACTGCCGATGCACTTTCAATAGTATCCACTATTGCACCGTTGCGTATTTCCAGTATTCCGGAATTTGTTGCAACATAAACAAAATTAGCATCTTCTACGATTGTGTTTACATTTGTTTCGGCCACTACTACAACGTTTCGTCCAGCTTTGCGCAAAAGCGAACTGCCTGTTCCAATCCAGAGAGTATCGTTGTGCAGGCATGTTGCATTTATTGTAAGATTCTGCAGATTACGCTTGTACGACAGCCATGTGAAATCCGACACCATGTTTATGCCTTTGTTTCCTGCGATACAAACATTGCCTGCGTTGTCGCCCCAGATGAAGTTTGTTGTGTGGTCAATGAGTGTGCGGTTGGTGTGGAATGTTTCGGCTTTGCCGTCGAAGTCGAGTACTGCAATTCCGTTTTGCGCATCGTTGGCCCATATTTTTTTGTCATCGGCATTGCTTACCATGAGTACGTTGGTCGAAAACTTGTTGTTCAGCAGAGTGCTTGATGTTCCGTCGTAGCGGTAAATGCCGTTTAGGTTTCCGTAGATAATGTTTTGAGCGTAGTCTTCGCATACAGCAGCCACTCCGCCGTCAATGCCGTCGATGGCGGTCCATGTGTTGTAGTCGTACGACATTATTCCCGTGCTTGTTGCAGCGATGAGGTCACCGTTGAAACGCTGGTAAACTTTGTATACTATTTTGCCGTTGAATATATCGGCAAACGACTTGTTTTTTCCATTTGCGCAAAGTTCCACAAGGTTTCCGTTGCAACTTATCCACACGTTCCCCGAGCGGTCGATGTATATGCCCGTAACTCCGTTCGAGAAGCCGTAGTTGTCGTTTACAGGCGTTGTGTTTCCTGCATAGTATTCGATTACCGAATTGTGGGTTGTCGAATACCAGAATCTTCCATCGCTTCTGGCCGCGATTTTTCTAATCTCGCCTCCTGTTATGTCGTTTTGCCAGGTATTGCCGTTGCTTACCGAAACGCCATTGGATGTTGCGACATAAATTGTGCCGTTAGGGGCTACCGAAATGTCGTTTATTGAATTTCCGGCAAGACCGTTGGCTGTTGTGCTGGTGTTGAAACTTGTGCCGTTGTACGAAACAAGACCTTTTGCAGTGCCGATAAGTATGTTGCCTTCGGCATCCATAGCCATGCAGTTTACGGTGTCGGAAGGAAGCGCGCCTTCAAATGAATATATCGTTGAAGTTTGGCAAAAAACATTCAAGAATGTCGCCACAATTAGTGAAAATGTCAGAATAAAGCCTTTCATCTGAATAAAATTTACCAGTAATAAAATGCAAACATAAAAAAATAATCGAAATACGGCTAAGCCATTTTTCGAAAGTTATCATCATGCTAATGGTGATAGCAATACGGGGTTACAGCACGATGATTTTTTTCGTTATCACTTTCCCGTCTTCCAATCTAACCCTTACATAATAACTTCCTGCTGGCATGTTTTCCGTTGATATTACATTAGTGTGTTCGTGCCTTGGCGCGACACTAATGTAATGTACTACCTCACCTAGCAGATTGCAGATTTCTATGCTTGCAATATTCTCGCCTGCGATATTTATGCATTCTGTGGCTGGATTTGGATAAACCGATAATACAATATTTTCGTTCTCGTCCACTTCCAAATCGTTGCAATGGTTTACATACAAGTCCTTGGTTATGGTCTTGGTATTGCCGTAGAAATCGGTGAGAGTGATTGTAAGCTGCTGCTCGCCTGAGTGCATGGGTGTGCGGATATTGTAGTGGCGGGCGATTATATCTTCCCACGTAGTGTTCTTTTTCAGGGTTGCTTCGGAAATGTAATCGCTGTATTCGTATAGATAATCTGATGATAGAGGCCTGTCTATGCCGAAATCATACGGAACATACGTGTCTGGATAGTAAATACTATCGATTACCTGTCCTGTGCTGAACTCCAAGGTATATGGGGCCGACGGGCCACTGATGTTTACAACACAATCTATTGTATCCAAGTTGCATACCGTATCAGGAATAAAAATGTCGAAATCAAGTTCTGGCAATTCTGTATAGCATAGCCCGTCCAATCCGTCCATATCGGTTTTTACAAGCCATGGCTGCTGGAAGTAGTCGCCGAATTCGGTTGGCGTATAGTAGCTGTCGTATGTGTATCCGCCCATAATAAGCCCGCCATCGGGGGTTGGCTTTACACTGTTGAGGTAGGTGATAGCAGACTGATGTTCACCTCTGCCTGTCGGCTCATAATGCCTAATGTACATAATATCACCTTGTGGCGAAAGTTTTGTGAGCGCGCCTGTTCTTGAAAAGTTATTGTACATTATTGTGCTTGCCACATATATGTATCCGTTATCATCTACATATAAGTCGTAACTTTCGTCATTCAGGTAGAATAAGGGAGAAGGACCATAGTTCTTTATTACTTTTTCCCACAACAGGTTGCCATTGTCGTTTATCTTGCGTATGCATGCTGCATCACAGGTCCTATCCTCGTAGCGGTCTTCATAGCACACGGGGTATATTCCACTCATTACATAGCAGGAGTCGGGGGAGGGGGATATGAATAGTTGTACTCCATTTACCATGTCGGTTCGCCCGTATGTTTTTTGCCAGATGAGGTTAAGAGATGTATCTAACTTCTGTACAACCCAGTTGTGATTATTATGTGTTTTAATGCCAACGGCCATAATATTCCCATTTGCTTGTAATATCAAATTGTATATTGCAACATAATCCATCCTTTCGGCTTCTGCAATAAGATTCCCATTTGTGTCATATTTTGCTAAATATTCACGAAAATTCCTGTAAGCGCCACCTATGTATATATTATCTTCTGTATAAATATTACATAACATTTCAAGCCTATATGTTGAATCTGTATTTATTCTTGTCTTATCAAGGATTTGAAGGCTATCGTTAAGTTCGTATGAAAATAATTGTAAGCCTGGTCCTATACTAAATACGGATTTATATGTGCCTGCTTCTGTGTAAAAAGGAGAACATGCAGAGAAAGATCCTTCATAAACATCGAAAGTGCTGTCACAAATGAAATTTCTATATAGCACATTCCCTTCAGTATCTGTTTTTACAAGCATAGAACATCTATTGTTTTCATAACCATCTACATCACCAGACCCTACTGTGAGTAAATAGCCGTCGTGCATAGGTAATACAGATACTAGGATATTCATGGTTCGATGTTCACAATCTATAATCTTATTAAATCTGGTCTGGCAATAACAACCAGTTCCCAAGGCAATTGTCAGCAATATGTACAAAAAGGCGTTCCTCATAATGTAAACTTCTAATTTGCACCAAAAATAAGGCAATAATTTGTATATGCAAAGAAAAAATTGTCCTTATCTTTTTTTTGCGAAGAAATCCTTCATAATTTTTTCGCAGTCGTCCGACAAAATTCCAGATACAATTTTGGTTTTTGGGTGCATGATATTGTTGGAATATTTCGAAAATCCGCGTTTTTCGTCTTTTGCGCCATAAACCACCTCGGCAAGTTGTGCCCAGGCAATTGCGCCGGCGCACATTACGCATGGCTCTACGGTTACAAAAAGCGTGCAGTCGGTAAGGTATTTTGCCCCAAGATAGTCCTCGGCGGCGGTAATGGCCATAATCTCGGCGTGGGCGGTAACGTCGTGCAGATGCTCGGTGCGGTTGTGCGCACGGGCTATCACCTTGTCTTTGCATACTATCACTGCGCCAATAGGCACTTCGCCCTCCATTTCGGCATCCATAGCCTCGGAAAGCGCAATTCTCATATATTTTTCGTAGTCCATAAGTGGGACAAAGATAAATAAATTACGTAATCTCCCGAAGCAAAATTATTAATTAAACCATTGCCTTCGGCAATACCTTGATTGCCGCCTCGGCTGGTGAGCGTTAAGAAAATCGGTGAAGCGGAGCGTAAAAAGGCAGGCTGTTAGATGGCGGAGTGGAACGGAGACGAGTTCCTGCGTTTTAGCGAAGAGCAGCCGATTTTTAGCGAAGCAGACGCAGCGGACATGGTTTTTGTTTATTTTTACCAATAATTGTCGAAGACAATCATGAGCACCGCTGAAAATCAATTATAGGGGCGAATAAAAAGTAAAAGCCTCCGCGGCTTGAGCGGAAAATAGAGATAAATATCATTCTTGTTAATTTTATTTGCGCAAAATCCGATGCCATACGGGAAAATCTTGTATTTTTGCATTTTTAAAAATAATAGGTATGAACTTTAACAACGATTTTCGCAAGTACGCTGTAAAACACAGAGGCGTAAACGGTCTTGTATTCGACCAATATACAAGCATATACAACGGATATATCAATCCTACAATCATAGAGGAAAGAACTTTGAACGTTGCTCAGATGGACGTGTTCTCACGCCTGATGATGGATAGAATCATCTTCCTTGGAACTCCTATCAACGACGATGTTGCAAACATAATCCAGGCTCAGCTCCTTTTCCTCGAAAGCAGCGATCCGAGCAAGGACATACAGATTTACTTCAACTCGCCGGGCGGTTCGGTTTACGCAGGTCTTGGAATTTACGACACAATGCAATACATCCGTTCCGACGTTGCCACCATCTGCACAGGTATGGCTGCTTCGATGGCTGCTGTTCTGCTCTGCGCAGGCGCACACGGAAAACGCTCCGCTTTGAAGCATTCGCGCGTGATGATTCACCAGCCTATGGGTGGCGCCGAAGGTCAGGCTTCCGATATCGAAATCACCGCTAAGGAAATTTTGAAGCTTCGTGAGGAACTGTACGAAATTATCGCCAACCACTCGCACCAGCCAATCGAAAGAGTTCGCACCGATTCCGACCGCGACCACTGGATGATTGCCGAGGAAGCAAAGGAATATGGAATGATTGACGAAATACTATTTAGAGAAATCGAATACTAAAAGACGAACAGGCTGAAAGCTTATCAGTAAGGCAACTAACCAGCTACAAGCTTGATATTTAGGCTGTTAGCCTGCAAGCCTGTTAGCCTAAAACATAGAAACAGGCGAAGCGAAAGTACAGACGCAAAATTTTGCGTCTCAACAGCGAAGCCACAGAAACTTAACTTTATGGATAAAAACGATAGATGCTCACTATGCGGTCGTCCGCGCAAGGATGTTGGAATCTTGTTTCAGGGTGTCAACGGAAATATTTGCGACGACTGTATAAGACGCGGATACGAAATATTGAAAGAAGAGGAGCAGTTTAAGAAAGAAAAGCCGACTAAGGCTATTAAGCTCAAGAAGCCGAAAGAGATAAAGGCTTTCCTCGACGACTATGTGATAGGTCAGGACTATGCAAAGAAGGTGCTGTCGGTGGCCGTTTACAACCACTACAAACGTATTAGCCAGGAGAAAAACGATGTCGATATCGAGAAGTCGAACATAATAATGGTCGGTGAAACCGGAACCGGCAAGACTTTGTTGGCTAAGACTATCGCAAAAATGCTGAACGTTCCGTTCGCTATTGTTGATGCAACTGTTCTCACCGAAGCCGGTTATGTGGGCGAGGACATCGAGAGCCTTCTTACTCGACTTTTGCAGGCTGCCGACTACGATGTTGCATCGGCCGAGCAGGGTATTGTATTCATCGACGAGATTGACAAGATTGCCCGCAAAGGCGACAACCCAAGCATCACCCGTGATGTGTCGGGCGAGGGCGTGCAGCAGGGTCTTCTGAAACTCCTCGAAGGTTCTATAGTGAATGTTCCTCCGCAGGGCGGACGCAAGCACCCCGAGCAGAAGATGATTGCCGTAGATACCAAAAACATATTGTTTATCTGCGGTGGCGCCTTCGAAGGTCTCGACAAAATCATCGCCCGTCGTATGAATACCCAGGTAGTGGGTTATGGCACTCAAAAGAACATCGAGAAAATCGACAGCAAGAACATGCTGCAGTACGTTATCCCCGAAGATATACGCAAGTTCGGCCTTATCCCCGAGATTGTCGGTCGTCTGCCTGTGCTTGCCTACCTCAATCCGCTTGACCGCGAAACCCTGAGGATGATCCTTACAGAACCGAAGAATTCAATTGTGAACCAGTATATCAAGTTGTTCAAGATTGACGGAATCGATATCAAGTTCGAGAATGAAGCATTGGATTATATTGTCGATCAGGCAATTTCGTTCAAGCTTGGCGCTCGCGGACTGCGTTCGATTTGCGAGTCGATAATGCTTGAAGCTATGTTTGAGATGCCTTCGGAAAAGAAAAAGACTTTTGTCGTGACAAAGGAATATGCCGAAAGCAAACTCGACAAGACAGCAGCGATAAAATTTAGAAACGCATGAATGCCAGTTGAAAGTTAAAAGTTAAAAGTTGAAAGTTGGGAGTTAATAGTTGATGTGTGGTCGTTGCGAGAAATCGTTGAACCTTGAACGTTGAACCAGAACGGCGAAGCCCTCAACAACGTTAAACGTGAAACTTTATTATTTTTGCATCAATAAATTGTATTTCTTATGCAGAACGTTGAAAAGATAAGCGCAGTAATACTCGTCAAGAATGCAGAGAAGACAATCGCGGAATGCCTTGAGTCGCTCGGCGCTTTTGGCGAGGTTGTTCTGTTAGACAACGGAAGCACCGATGCAACTGTCGATATTGCTGCAAAATACCCCAACGTGAAGATTTTTCACGAACCCAACTTCTGCGGCTTTGGAAAGATGAAAAACATTGCCTTGAGCAAGGCAACCAACGACTGGATTCTAAGCATCGATTCCGATGAGGTGATTATGCCCGAAATTGTTTCCCAGATAAATGCAATGCGGCTGAACGACAATACAGTTGTTGCTCTTTCGCGGCTCAACTACTACGGCAACCGTTGCATGAAATGCTGCGGATGGTATCCCGACTATGTGTGGCGCATTTTCAACCGGAAATATACTCGTTTCAACGAAAATATTGTACATGAGGGAGTGGAAACCAAGCCAGATACCCAAAAGGTTTACATAAAGGATGCCATAAAGCACTATGCAGCCGACAGTATGGAGTCGATAATCCAGAAAATGAACCGATACACGACCTTGTCGGCACAAGAGAAGCACAAAAAGGGCAAAAAAGCAAGTGTGATCGGCGCAATTTTCAGGTTCATACACACTTTCAATATGAACTATTTCTTCCGCCGTGGCATATTCTATGGATACAAAGGTTTCGTAGTTTCTTTGCTGAATGCCAGCGGCTCGTTCTACAGGCACATGAAACTTTACGAACTGAACAAGAACGACAGATGAAAAAGATTCTGATAACGCTTCGGGATATTACCGAGACTGGCGGAGGCGAAAGGGTTTGCGCCAATCTGTCGAATGCATTGTCGGAATTTTATGAAATTAAAATCATAAGCTTTTTTAAAAAAGAGGACCACATTACTTATAGTCTTAATCCTGGAATTTCGGTAGAATACTTGTCTGTGGGAGCACAAAATTCTTCCAATCCTCTCAAAAAGTTCTACAATAAAATTTTCAAGCGTATTTTTTTTAGTTTGCGTACTGCTCGCATAATAAAAAAGCAAAAGCCGGATATTGTATTTTCTAACGATGGTACTTTTATGCCAATCTTCAAGTCTAAGGCTTCGAAATACATAAGGCTTTGGCATTTGAATGCACCCCGAAAAAAGAAGAGAGTGTTTGGTAAGTACGATTCGCTAGTGGTGCTATCAAATAAGCAGATGGATGTTTGGAAACAATATCATGGCAATATAAAGGTGATACCTAATTTTCTTCCGCAAATAGAGGATATAATAACCGATTATAGTCAGAAAGTTGTTGTTTCGGTTGGACGTATGGATGCAGGCGACCAAAAGGGATTTTTCCGCCTTATTGATATCTGGAAAGTGGTAAAAGAGGATAAAAACCTTGACGATTGGAAACTACATATAATAGGTAGTGGAGCATTGAAATTGGAGATAGAAGCCAAAGTGAAAGCTTTGAACCTTCAGGATTCGGTGTTTGTCAAGCCGTTTTCGGAAAGAATCGCCGATGAATATATGCAGGCAAGCATATACGCGATGACAAGCAAATTCGAAGGTTTTGGTATGGTGCTTGCCGAATCGGCTGCTTTTGGTCTTCCTGGGGTGGCATTCGACATCAATGCGGGACCAAGCGATATAATTTCCAATGGTGAGAGCGGTTTCCTTGTCGAAGACAACGACTTGGAGGCTTATGCCGAAAAACTTAAATGCCTTATGCACGACGAATCATTAAGACAAAAATTCGGCTTAAAATCAAAAGAAATTGTTTCCGCTAAGTTTTCTAAAGAAGTGGTAATCGGACTTTGGAGAAAATTGTTCGATGAACTTTTGTCGTAGGTTTATTGCCTAGTCAACTGTTTATATTTTGTGAGTTTTTTCATATAGTCAACCTTGTCGTCGGCAAGCTGGCTGTGAGCCTGTTGCAGTAAGGTCTGCGCTTCGAGTAGTTCCGACATGCTTATCATACCGGCATTGTAGTTGTCGGTGCTAAGGTTGAGGTTTTCTGTGGCGGTTTCGGCCGTTTGCTGCGACAAAAGCACTTGTGCATACGATTCGCTGAGGTCGTTCCAAGCCATCTGCATTTGCAGAAGCATCTGCTCGTCGAGGTCGCGGCGCTGGTTTTCGGCCTTGGTGCAGTTGAGTTCCTGCTTCTTCAAGTCGTACGACTTTTCCCACCAGTCGGAAATCGGAATCGAGAGAGTTGCGAAAACCAGTCCGTTGGTCTTGAACTTGTCCATTAGCGTGTTGCAAGTATAACCTGCGCCAACAGCAATCTGAGGCAGAGCCTCACCGACGATCAGTTTCTTTTTCAGGCGCTCGGCATCGGTACTCAAATCAAGTAGTTGGTACTCGATACGACCTTTTACGGCTTCGGTGTGGTTGACATGGTATATGTTCGGGTTTGGAATCTCACCTATGCTGTCGGAAAGCACCAAGTTTTCGTCGTAAGGAATGCCTATATGCTGGCACAAAGCCGATTTTGCAAGACGGATGCCGTTGTTAAGCTTCATTTCGTTCGACTTCATTTCCGATTGCTTCAAGGTTACTTTCAGCATATCGTTTTTGTGGATGACACCTGCCTCTACTGCTCCCGATGCATCGCGGTAAAGCGTGTCGAGAAGCTGGTTTACCGAAGCGATAATCTTTTTCTTTTCCTGCAATGAAATAATTGTCCAGTAAAGTTCCACTGTTTTAAGGTCTGTTTCGTCGCGGGCCATCTGGGTTTGCAGTTTTGCCGCCTCAACGCCAAGTCCCGCCAATTTGTTGCCGTTTACGATTCGTCCGCCTACAAATACTGGCTGAACCGCCATCACACCGCCTACAATTCCGTCGTCGAGGCCTTTTACATTCGCACTGGCGTCAATGTATGGACCATAGACATTGTACAAGGTCGTAAATACATTGTTCATCGCCAGATTGCCAAAGTCAACATTTGCATTGCCCTTCCCAATTTCCATGTCGAGAAGCGGGTCGGTAGCCTTAAATGCTCCGCCCTTGACGCTTACCTGCGGGAAATATTTTGTGAAAACGCCTTTCTTGGTAAGTTCAGCCGCCTTTATGTCGAGTTCTGCGTTCTTTATCTTTGCGTTGTTCTCAATGGCAAGGCGTTTGCACTCATCAAGCGAAAGGTATTGCACAGCCACTTCGGTCTTGTCGGTGTCGGTTGTCGTGAACTCATTTTGTGCCAACAGATTGAGGCAGAACAACAATGCGGATAATATGGCGGTCAATCGTTTCATTCTCCTTTGCGTTTGTAAATTTGCCAGTAAGCCACAGGAAGTACGGTTACTATCAGCGGCAGCGAGAATATTGTACCGAAGCAGATTACAACGCCCATTGGCATCCACAACGATGTGTGAGCGATAATCATAGGTATAACTCCGAGAGCTGTTGTTGCCGATGTTAGGAATATTGGTCGCATACGGCGCTTGCCTGCTTCAAATGCAGCTTCCTTGGCGGTCTTGTGCTTGTCGCGGCGCAGTGATTCTGCATACTCGAACATGATGATTGCATTTCGTACAATTACACCTATAAGGCTCACAATACCAAGCACAGCCGTAATGCTGAAGTCGAGTCCGAACATCCAAAGTCCCGTAAAAGCACCGAATATGCAAATCAGGCTCGATGCGATGGAAAGCACTGCCATGTCGATTTTTGCAAAGTGGTATAGCAGGAAGATGAACAACACAAGCACTGCGGCAATAATAGTAAGTACAATCTGCGGAATCATAGCATTGTTGGCGCCAGTAAGACCGCCATATTCAATGTTTATTCCATCGGGCAGATTGGGACGGATATTAGTATCGACATACTTTTCAATCTGCTTCTGGCTGACTGGCTGGCTGCAACCATATTTAAGGTCGCTGCCGACGGTTATTGTGCGGATGCTGTTGTAGCGCGTAATCGACGACTTCTGCCAGTCGGGCTCGATGTCGGCAACCTGTCGAAGCGGTACCCATACGCCTGGCAATGCTGTCGGGACAAGCTGATTCTCCAAAGTCTTGATTTTGCTGGTGTCGGAAACCTGCGAGTAAAGCACAACAGGTACCTTGTAATCACCTTCCCAAACAGACGTAAGCGTCTGTCCACCAAGTGCTCCCGAAAGGTATATTGAAAGCATGCTCTGGGTGATTCCCATTTGCGAGGCTTCGTCGGGTTTGAGACGGATTTTCACATTAGGTGACGACTCGTCGTAGTCGGAATGTACCCAGGTGAGTTCGGGAAGCGAGTTCATATACACCTTGAGCGAATCGGCGAATTTCTCCATCGTAACAAGGTCGTCGCCACTGATGCGCACTTCGATAGGATTCTTAACTGCCTGATAATCCATCTGCTTGAAGCGGATGTATGCGTTAGGGAAATGATTTTCGTACTTTTCGCTGTATTCCTTTATGATTGCAAGCGTTGCTTTTTCGCTTTCGGTGTTGACGATGAACTGCGCGTAGCTCTTCTTTCCCATCTGCGGCGCGTAGGTGGCGTGGAATCGAGGCGAAGCACAGCCCACAAACGATGTTACCGATTTTACGCGGCTGTCGGCGCTGAGAATATGTTGCAGACTATCAACCACAACGGCTGTCTGCTCAAGACTACTGCCTTCGGTAAGGTGTATCTCGACAGCAAAGCAGTCGCGGTCGGCTTTCGGAAGCATCTGTATTTTCATCTGCGTGAACAGGAAAATACCCAGACCGAAAGTCACAAAGAATATCAGAATCACCGTCTTCGGGAAACGGAAACAGAGTCCCAAAAGCTTATCGAACGAGCCTTGCAACAGGTCGAAGAACTTGTTTTGTACGCGCTCGAAAGCATTTATGTTGTCGTCGGCCTTGCGTATGAACTTTGTGCATAGGTAAGGAGTTATCCATACGGCATACAACAGCGAAATCAGCAGCGAAAAAGCAATTGTCCACGGGAAAAGTTTCACGAAGTCGCCCAGAGGTCCGTTGATGATTTTCAGCATCGGGTAGAACATTGCGCAGATGGCAATTGTTGCCAGAAGTGTCGGAACAAATAGTTCTGAGGTACTTACCGATGCAGAATACCAGCGCGAATGTCCCTTCTGCAGATAGTCGGTGTACCCGTCGATGACAATTATGGAGTTATCGACAATCATTCCGAGTACAACTATCAGGGCTGCAAGCGTAACGGTATTAAGCTCAATACCAAATAGGTACATCAAGCCAAGTGTAATAGCAGTACAAATAGGTACGCCCGAGCCTGCCACAAGTGCGGTTCGCAGCGGGAAAAGCAGAAGCATTACGGCGATAACCACGAGCATCGACTCAACCAAATCGCGCAGGAATGAAATGACCGACTTGTCAACAACTTTCGGCTGGTCGGTAATGCGTTGCATGTTTACATCGGGCGGAAGTTCGTGGCGCATTTCATCGAGGATGTTTTCAACCTTTTCGCCGAAAGCCACGATGTTGTTGCCTGCGCACATTTCCATCGACACGATCACGCAACTCTTTCCGTTGTACTCGATGTAGTTCGACGGCTCAGCGTAGCGACGTTCGATTTCGGCAATATCGCGCAGACGGATTGAATGTCCCTCGGGGTCGGCATAAACGATTTGCTCGCCGATGGCGTATTCCGAATCGTAAGGTATTGCAATGTGTATCTGTGTGTTGCCCGATGCTTCCTCGACATTCCCGCCTATGGTGCGGAATCCTTGCGTAGCAAGTTCGGTAAGCAGGATCTTCTGGTCGATGCCGTATGCCGAAAGTTTTTCTGCATCGATGGTAACTGCAATTTCTTCCTTCTGCAGACCGAAAGTCTTCAGATTTCCCATTTCTGGGATTGAACGCAGGCGGTCGCAGATCTGTTCCGAATAGCTTTCGAGTTCGCGTGGCGTACGCTGTTCCGATTCCACTGCCAGAAGCATCGACGAGGTGTTGCCGAAGTCATCGACAACAACAACTTCAAGCACGCCCGCAGGCAACGAGGTCGTCTTGAACAGTTTCAAGCCGTGTCGGATTTTCGACCATACGGCATCCTTGTCGTTTATTGTAGGCTTCAGCTCAACAAAAACGTACACGATTCCGTTTTCGGAAATGGAGTAGGTGCCGTCCTTGTCGATTTCCTGATATGTAAAAAGGAATCTTTCTAGTGGTTTTGCAACCTGCTGTTCCACTTCCTGTGCCGATGCACCAGGATAAATTGCAGCTACAACACCTTGACGGATAGTAAATTGAGGAAACTCGTCCTTATTAAGGTTTGGCAGGCTATAGATTCCGAAAGCCACAAGAGCGGCGCACACAACAAAAATTATGTTGTGGTACTGCATTGCCGATTCTATGTGATTACGCTTCTTTATCATCCCCCCAAACCTTATTTCGTTATCTTGTTTATTTCAACTTTGGCGTTGTCGAACAACTTCTGGTAACCCTCGGTGACAATGGTGTCGCCCTTTTCGATACCTTCCATAACCAGCACTCCGTCAGCCACATACTTGTTCGACTTCACAATACAACGTTCTGCGCGTCCGTTCTTAATCTTCCACACGCCAATGCCGTCGGACATTGTCTGCACGGCACGCGAAGGAATTACATAGCCGGTGTTTTCGGGTTCGTCCATCGTAACCTTGCACACCATTCCAGGAAGCAATTTTTCGTGGTCGCCAGTAAAAATGCACTTCACTTCGTAGCTGTGCGACAATACATTGGCTTCGATACCCTTTTCGATAACCTCGACCTCGAAAGTCTCGTCGTCGGCAGCAGGAACTGTGACAATGGCTTTCTTGCCAATCTTTATCTTTGAGATTTCGTTTTCGGGAATAGAAGTCTTTACCTTCAACTGTCTGATGTTCATTAGTTTGAAAACCTGTTGCAGAGGAGAAACATTTGTTCCCTGCTCAATCATCTTGCTGCCGATAACACCAGATGCAGGCGAATAGAGGTCGCAATGCTCGAGTGTCTGGCGCGAAATATTTTCCATCGACTGAGCCTGGGCAAGTTTGGTCTGGATTTCGACCCAGCGCACTTCCGGGAGGCTTCCGTTGTCGTGCAGTTGCTTGGCACGGCGATAACCGTCCTCAGCCTGCTCGAGGGTCGATTTGGCAGCGTCGTAGGAACTTTGTGCCGAAGTCTTGTCGAGTCGTGCAAGAAGTTGACCAGCGTGAACGTTGTCGCCAACCTTCACAAACACATCCTTCACATTTCCGCCAGCCTCGAAGCTGAGCGTTATGGCTTCCGAAGCCTCGATAGTGCCGACATAGTTGCGCTTTTCGCCAAAGGTTTCCTCTTCGATTACCTTGGCGTTGACCAAAATTACGCGCTCGTCGTCATTCTGCTCCTTACCCTTGCATCCGACAAGCAGGACAACTGCAACTATCAGTATGTATGCCAGTTTTTTCATCGTTATTCATCAAGTTTTATCCAGTACATGCTGCGGCCGAAAATCGGAAGGCCAACATATCCGCGCACTTTCAGTTTCTTTGAGGTTTCGAACTTGGCGTATGCCTTGTACATGTCGCCTTCGACGGGATTGTAGATTTCGCCACTCCACTCGTCGTCGCTTGCATTGTACTTGAAGTTGTGCAGAAGCACAATCTTGTCGGCAGGAGTATTGCGCTTGCTAGGATCTGGATTCTTGACATCGGTCTTCGGCGAACCGTCTTCGAAATTAGGATTCTGCATCCATATTATCTTGCCTTCGAAATTGCCGTTCGACATTCGCGAAACCTTTACTTTCGAAACTTCGCTCTTTTCGATTACAAGGTATGTGCCGCATATTTTCTCGGCATTGCCCTGAGCAAACGAAGCAAGGGTAAGCATCATTATCGTGAAAAAAACTGCAATCTGTCTCATTAGTCGTTAAGTTTTGCTATGGTTATTGCATTATTGCTTCTGATTGTGCCTACAGCACCGCTTTCCTTTTCGGTAAAGAATCCCGAATAGTTGTCGTCGAGCACTATAGTATTGTCGCGTAGATTTCCCTTAGCGGTATAGGTAATTTTTGCCTTGCCGTTGATGATAGTATCCAGTTCAATCTCCTTTTCGTAAGTGTATTCGTCAATTTTTAGTTCGCCATCCGAAACTTCGCCGCTCAGACGCTTAATCTCGCCAGTTATCGAAGATTTCAATATGGTGACCTTGCCCTTTTCGTCGCCTTTCATTATCTGCATCTGTCCCATCTTGTCGGTAACCGGCACGTCAATATCCTCGACAAGCATACCTATTGTAATAGTTCCGTCGCTCTGGTAGGTATATTCACCGATATACTGGCGAGGACTGTCCTTGCACGAAGAAAAGCAACCTGCGAGAATTCCGAATACCAATATTGCACTTATAACACTTGCTTTCATTTTGTACTAATTTATAATTTTGGTCTAAATTGTTTCTAATGGTCTGAATATTATCTCATCTATCATATAGTCAAACGAGTTCTTGTACTTGTCGTAAAGGTTGAAAATGAAAAACGGAAACTCGAGCGACGACAGCATCATGATAAGCGAGTTGACGTACTTTGATGCATCGATTTCCTGACGGAAAACGCCTTTGTTTTTCCCAGAGACTATGATTGCTGTAAGCTGTTCCTTCTCCCATGTCACCAATGCGTCGTGAACTTTCGAAAAACATTCCATAAGTTGCTTGTCTCCGCTTTCCAGTACCCTGTTTTTGAGTACATTATGGTACGAATACCTATTGTTCATGCTTTCCATTCTAACCAGAGCATACCTTTTTATCTTTTCTGGTTCAGACAAGGTGCTGTCGTTTATTATTGCAAGCAGGTCGGTGCGGATTTTCTCAAGTTCGCTCTCAAGGATTGAGTTCATCAGGTTTATCTTGCTCGAAAAGTGGTAATAGACGCTTCCCTTGGCGTGCTTCGACTCCTTGGCTATCCGGTCCATCGAAATCTTGTTGAACCCGAAGCGGCAGAAGAGCCTTTCTGCAACGTTCATTATATCGTCTTTTACTCCCAATGTTTTCTGCATGGCAATCTAAATCTTTGTACCAATTTTCAAATTCGGTGCAAAAATATGCTGTCATTTTTTTGTGAGCAAATTAAAAAAGGAGTTTAACAAAATATTAATGGCTGAGTGATAGATGCCAAGACAAAACAAAAAGCGGACCTCGATTTTCGGGTCCGCTTTTTAATGCGTTGTATTCCAATTATTTCTTCAGAAGGAATGTAAAATCGGCAGTCGGTTCAATTTCGCGGGTTTCCTCACCATACTTGAAGAGGCGGAGATTGCGCTTACCGATAATTTTCATCTTGTCGCCTTCGACTACGAACATGCAGCCTTCACGAAGACCTGCAACATAGACATCGCGGTTCACTTCGATGAATTCCAAAATCCTGTCTTCACGCGATTCGCCTCCGTGACCTTCGACCTTCTTGTCGAGGTAGTGAGGGTTAATCTGGAACGGAATCAGGTTCAAGGCATCGAATCCAAGCGGGTCGATGATTGGCATGTCGTTGGTTGTCATAAGGGTAGGGCAAGTTACATTTGAACCTGCGCTCCAGCCTATGTAAGGAGTTCCGCCAAGCACTTTCTTGCGGATAGGCTCTATGAGCTTGTTGGCGTGCATGTCGTGCAGAAGCTTCCAAGTGTTGCCGCCGCCGATTACAATGCAGTCGGCCTCTTCGACAGCCTTTACCGGATCGTCGAAATGGTGGATTGAAACGATGTCGTGTCCTACCTCATTGAAACGGTTCTTAACCTTCTTCTCGTAGTCGTCCCAAGTTACAGTTACGCCTGCGTAAGGAATGAACAAGCACTTTATGCACTTTTCGCCAAGGAAATCGTGGATGTTGTGCTTCGGATAGTCGAGATATGCTTCACCGGCATTCGTAGAGTTGCTAATTAATAATAGTCTCATAGTTAATCTTTTTTTAGTTTCTAAGTTTCTATGGCTAACGCCGTTTCTAAGTTTCTATGCTTCGCGTTTGAATGGCTGCACCGTTTTTGCTTCGTTGTTGAGACGCAATATTTTGCGTCTGTACAATACGATAGCTTTCAGCCTTTTAGCCTTTAAGCCTGTTGGCCTTATTAATATCTGTAGTGGTCGGCCTTGAAAGGTCCTTCAACCGGAACTCCAATGTAGTCGGCTTGCTTCTGTGTGAGCTTTGTGAGCTTAACACCAAGCTGGTCGAGGTGGAGACGGGCAACTTCCTCATCCAAGTACTTCGGCAGACGGTAAACGTCAACCTTGTAGCTGTTCTTCCAGAGGTCGAGCTGAGCCAAAGTCTGGTTAGAGAATGAGTTGCTCATTACGAACGACGAGTGACCAGTTGCGCAGCCAAGGTTTACGAGACGGCCTTCAGCAAGCAGGAAGATTGAATTTCCAGTCGGGAAGGTGTACTTGTCGACCTGTGGCTTGATGTTGGTCTTTACAACGCCCGGGCAGTTTTCGAGACGGTCGACCTGAATTTCGTTGTCGAAGTGACCGATGTTGCAAACTATTGCCTGGTCTTTCATCTGCTTCATGTGTTCGAGAGTAACAACATCGCAGTTGCCGGTTGTTGTAACGAAAATGTTACCTTCCTTAACTGCTTCTTCCATTGTTGTAACTTCGTAGCCTTCCATAGCGGCCTGCAGTGCGCATATCGGGTCGATTTCGGTGATGAGAACCCTTGCACCGTATGTGTGCATAGAGCGTGCGCAGCCCTTGCCAACGTCACCGTAGCCGAGAACAACGACAGTCTTGCCGGCAATCATAACGTCGGTAGCACGCTTGATACCGTCGGCCAACGATTCGCGGCAGCCGTAGAGGTTGTCGAACTTCGACTTAGTAACCGAGTCGTTTACATTGATTGCAGGAATCAACAGTTCGCCCTTTGCCATCATCTGGTACAGACGGTGAACGCCAGTGGTTGTTTCTTCCGAAACGCCCTTGAGTTCGGCTACTGTGCGGTGCCATTTCTGGTTGTCGGCAGCAAGCATAGCCTTCAAGGTTTCCTGGATTGCCTTTTCTTCGTGGCACGATGGAACGAAATCCAAGGTCTTGGCATCGTTTTCTGCAGCATAACCTTTGTGTACCAATAAGGTAGCGTCGCCACCATCGTCAACAATCAGATTCGGACCGAGTCCGCCCGGGAACGAAAGAGCCTGCAAAGTGCACCACCAATATTCTTCGAGGGTTTCACCTTTCCATGCGAATACTGGAACACCAGCCTTTGCTATTGCTGCTGCTGCGTGGTCCTGGGTTGAGAAGATATTGCAGCTTGCCCAGCGTACATCGGCACCAAGTTCAACTAAAGTTTCAATAAGAACGGCAGTCTGGATTGTCATGTGCAATGAGCCGGAGATTCTTGCGCCCTTCAGAGGCTTTTCGGCTGCGTATTTGCGACGTATGCTCATAAGTCCCGGCATTTCCTTTTCTGCCATCTCGATTTCCTTGCGTCCCCATTCTGCGAGGGACATGTCGGCTACCTTGTAAGGTAATTTTGTGATTATTTCTTCCATTATATTTTAATTTTTTTGTTCCTAACAATTGAGAGGCAAAAATAATAATTATTTGGGAAAGCGGAAAGTTGAAACAAAAAAGGCATCACGTTCGGATGCCTTTTGGTTTCTGTCTATTGGTTTTATCTATTCATACTCGTAGTAAGTCGTAATTGTGAACGACTCACCCTGTTCCGTTTCCATAATTTCGGTAGGGTACTTACCATCGTATGCAATGCTGTAATTTATGCCATCTGTATATGAGTCGGTTTCTGTTTCGCCAGTTGTAATATTAGTTTCTGTTTCTGTAAAAGTGTAAGTGGAGGATGTCATGTTATTCTTTGAAAAGAGATGCACGGATATGACATATTCTTCGTCAATCATGCTGTTTAAATTCCATAATCCTTTCAATGGATTTATCTTGTTGTCGTAAGTGTAATTATATTCTACCGTTGCTGTGCGCGAATATTCGTATGTGTAATAATCGCCGTTAAAACCTGCACCTGTACCGCTCGTGGTGCTAGTTATCTTATTTTGCGAAATATTGTCGCCGTCCCATGTCAGTTCTACGGTTACAGCGTAATCTATATTGCTATTCTTTGGAGAAATAGCATTCTTAATTTCCTTTGGAATCAGACTAAGTCTTGACTTTTCTGGGTAGCGTGTGTCGTAAACAATCATGTCCATTTTACTAATTTTACCCTTTCCGTATGAAATAGAAGCCGTCTGTACAAGGTCTTCTTCACAATAATAAGACAGACCTGCCAGCTTGTTGCCATCATATTTGTATTCGACAATCTCATTAGTTTCAGGAACTTCAACCCTTTCTATGCGATTTTTATTGTCATAATAAAAATTTTCTGACCAAATCTGCTCTCCGTTGGGTGTATAATAGTCAATTCTGGATAGTTTGTCGTCATTCCAAGTCCATGTACAAGCCAATCGCTTTTCGGAACTGTATGACCTATATACTTTGCTAATTCTCTCCTTCGGCTTGTATTGTCCGTCCTTTTCACACGATGTAAAAGCAAATACAAGTAAAATTGCTGTTGCTACAAATAATAAATTTCTCATAATCCTAGTGTTTTTATAAAATCAAAAATATTTTTTTGCAAATATATAATTTTTTAAAATATATTTAAAAATTCTGATAAATAATTATTTATCAGGTATTTCATCCATTGTCGTCCAAACGTTCGCGGTCGTTCCACTCGCCATAAATCTTGCCATCGCGCGCCGATGATATTAATTTGTCAAGTTGGCGTTGCGCATCTTCGTGGCGTTTCATTTTTTCGTAGAAACGGATGTTGTCGATGCGCACGCGGACAAAGAGCTGTGGACATGCCAGCAAAAACTTCCATGCTTTTGCATCGGCTTGCAGTTGCGAAAGTATCCAGTCGTCAATCTTGAAATGAGTTATGTCGAGGTCGGGGAGAACGGTCATTCCTGCCTCTGTCATTAGTCCAAGGTTTATAAGCCTGCGGCATCGTGCCTTGTTTAGTTCTGTCCAGTTGCTGTTTTTTCGTCGTGGCGAAAAGCGAGAGTATGCCACACCGTCTATTTTACGATTTGTAGAGTCTATCCATCCGAAACACAAGGCTTCCTCGACGGCATCGACGTACAATATTATGTTTTCCTTTGGAGTCCACGAACGGTTCACACGAAGATACATTTCGGTTTCGGTGGAAGCATTGGCAAGAAACCAGCTTCGCAATTCTTTGCGAGTTGTCAGTGTTAGGATGTTTTGCAATTCTAGAAGAAGTTGAAAAAGAAGAATACGGCTGCCCATTCGCGCTTTATGCCTTTGGCATGGCCTATGGTTGAGTAGCTCGAGTTGCGCACTGTGCCATCGCTGTCGATATGCCCAATAGCCGAATAGCTCGAATTGCGTACTGTACCGTCCTTGTCGACGTGGCCAATAGCCGAGTAGCTCGAGTTGCGGATGGTTCCGTCGCTGTCGATATGCCCGATGGCGCTGTAGCTCGAGTTGCGAACGGTTCCGTCGCTGTCGATGTGCCCAATAGCCGAGTAGCTGGAATTACGGACTGTTCCGTCGCTGTCGATGTGGCCAATGGTGCTGTAGCTCGAGTTGCGGACATCCTGTGCAAGCGATTCTGTGTTAGCGGCAAATGATAATGTCGCCAGAATTGTAAGTATGAATATTAATCGTTTCATAGTCAATAAATTTAGTAACGGATTCTGTCCTTCGATACTTCGACTGCGCTCAGTAACCACTGGCTCAGCAAGCGAAGCTCTGGATACGGTTCAGAATGACCGTTAATTGTTTATTATCGTCACTTACATCAAATATTGTGCCGATGACATTTGGTATCCGCCCTTTGTGCGTCAGTCGAAAGGAAGGATTGATTTGTTAATATGCATCATCAGATGCTGAAACACAAAGGGGGCATCCTTAATAGTCATACTGAACTTGTTTCAGGATCTGATAGTAACAGATGCTGAAATAAATTCAGCATGACAGTGAAGAGCAATCGTAAATACTTTTTTATCCTACGGCACCGATAAAACGCAGATCACCGTATTCGGTAATTCGCATTTCGAGACGTACAGTGTATTTTACACCATAGTCCATAAGGATCTCGACATCGGCGTAGATTTCGTCTTTTTCAAGGTTGCAGCAAGTTTTCTTTACCTTCATAGACTTGATTCTGTTGAGCTGCGGAGTAACGAAGTAAAAGCCTTTCTTGTAGCTTCCTGCTAGAAACTCAGATACAAACTGTTCTGTGCGTCCTTCAAGAAAACTGTCGTGCTGTTCGGCAACGTAGTCTGGATCGAAAAAATTCAGCGTCCCTTGCAAATTACCTTGCATAAGTGTTGCAATGAAACTGTTGGTAATGTTCTTTACTGTTGCAGTTGTGTACTTTTGTGCATTGCAGCATATTGTTGCCGACAATAATGCGATAATGACTACTAATTTCCTCATGATTATAATTGTTTATTAGTTTTCAAATACATAGTTAATTATATTGGCACCCATCTTCAAGGCTTTAGTGCGGATTTCCTCCGAGTCGTGGTGGACAGACTGCGATTCCCAGCCGTCGCCGAGGTCGCACTCGTAGCTATAGAATACAACCAGACGTCCCTGGTAAATTATGCCGAATCCTTGCGGCGGCTTGTTGTCGTGCTCGTGGACTTTGGGCAAACCGTTAGGGAAGTCGTATTTCTGATGGTAAATCTCGTGAGTGTAGGGGAGTTCCACGAATTCGAGTTCGGGAAATACCTTTTTCATCTGGTCGCGGACGTAGGCGTCGAGACCGTAGTTGTCGTCGATATGTAGGAACCCTCCACCGATGAGGTAGTTGCGAAGGTTTTCTACCTCAAAATCGCTGAGAATGATATTGCCGTGTCCAGTGATATGTACAAACGGATAGTTGTACAGGTCGGGACTTCCGAATTCCACGGTTGCCGGCTCTGGGTCGATGTTGGTGCCAAGGTTTTCGTTGCAGAACTTGATGAGGTTTGGCAGTGAAGTCGGGTTAGCGTACCAGTCGCCGCCACCGCTGTATTTGCCGAGGGCTATTCTGACTTGCGCGAACGTCGTCACCGAAATTGCAAAAGTCAATAATATTACAAATACTCTCTTCATGTTTCTACCTTGTGTACATATTTATTTGCAGTCCTAACATAAGTGGCGAACGTCTGTAGCCGTATGCATCCCAATCACCGAAATTGTATTCGCAAGTAAACGCGATGTAATTCCATCCGATGCGCATAAACACTCCGTAGTCGTGGCGGTATTTGGCATCCTTGATGCGGTCTTTGCGTTTTATTTTGCTATGTCGGGATGGGTTATCGTAGAAGCTGACATATTTGTTTAAAAATACAAAGTCGTAGCTGTAGTCTGCTCCCAAGTCTATGTGCCAGCCAAGGTGGCGGAAGTCGCTCTTGCCAAAGTTGAAGCGCATAAAAGCCCCACAGTCAATGGAATGTTCTATCACTGAGATTTTCGACATTGTTCCGAATAATGTAGGGTCAATTCCAGTGCTTTGGCGCAAATAGTTTAGCTGAACGCCAATATCGAAAGGTTTTGCTATTTTGTAGCGGTACATATATCCGACGCGGAATTTGCCCGATATGCCTTCTTTCTCAATATTGTTCTTTTCGATAGGAATTGGCATGGCGTAGCTTAGAAAATAGTATCCGTAGTGTTTGTCGATACACGACCACTTCGTAGGACCAGCATATTTATCCTTGTCGATTATGGTAGTAGAAGGGCGAATACGCTGGGCAGATGCGATTGATACAATCATCAATAGCATCGCTAATAATAATATTTTGTATTTCCCAGTCATTTACTTTTTTGTTTGTCGTGGTGCATTGCACGCAGAGACAACGTTGCACGCAACGTTGCTACTGCTGCCAGTCCTCCAATATCTTGTCGATTTCCTCTGTCGTGCTTCTCAGTTTTGTCTTGCACAATTTCGTGAGGAAAGCCGCTCGTTTTACCTTTTCGCTAAGCGTGTCGAGGTCGAGCTCGTTGCTTTCCATGTCGGCAAGAATCTTTTCCAATTCTTCCAATGCCGCAGCGTATGATATGTTTTCGTTTTTTGCCATCGGAAATGTTGTTTTTACAAAATGATGCTTACTCCCATTCAATTGTTGCAGGCGGCTTGGAGCTGATGTCATAAACAACTCTGTTCACGCCTTTCACCTTGTTTATTATCTTGTTGGAGATTTTTGCAAGGAACTCGTATGGCAGGTGAACCCAGTCGGCGGTCATGCCGTCGGTTGAATGCACTGCTCGGAGAGCAACTACATTTTCGTAGGTACGTTCGTCGCCCATAACGCCTACCGACTGCACTGGAAGCAAAATTGCTCCGGCCTGCCAGATCTGGTCGTAAAGGCCGTCTTCGCGAAGTCCCTGGATGAAAATATCGTCAACATTCTGCAATATTTCAACCTTCTGTGCGGTGATGTCGCCAATTATACGGATTGCAAGTCCCGGTCCCGGGAAAGGATGACGACCAAGAATGTTGTTGCTTACATTCAAAGTCTTACCTACACGGCGAACTTCGTCCTTGAAGAGCAGACGCAACGGCTCTACTATCTTCAGGTTCATCTTTTCTGGCAGACCGCCTACGTTGTGGTGCGACTTGATTGTTGCTGCCGGACCAAGTACGCCAGCCGACTCAATAACATCGGGATAGATGGTGCCTTGTGCAAGCCATTTCACATCCTTAATCTTGCTTGCTTCGCGGTCGAAAGTCTCAATGAAGAGACGGCCTATAATTTTGCGCTTGCGTTCGGGTTCGGTTACACCTGCAAGTTCGCGGTAGAAATCCTGCTTTGCATCAACACCAATTACGTTCAGTCCCATACCGCGGTATGATTCGAGAACTGACGAAAATTCGTTCTTGCGAAGAAGTCCGTTGTCGACGAAAATACAGGTCAACTGTGTGCCTATTGCCTTATGCAGCAGAACTGCAGCCACAGAGCTGTCAACACCACCCGAAAGACCAAGCACAACCTTGTCGCTACCGATCTTTTCGCGCAGTTCCTTTATTGTGCTTTCCACAAACGAATCGGGAGTCCACGACTGCGAGCAACCGCAAATGCCTACTACGAAATTCTTCAGCAAGGTTTTTCCATCGGTTGAGTGGTAAACCTCGGGATGGAACTGTATTGCCCATGTCTGCTCGCCGGCTATCTTGTAAGCGGCAACCTTTACATCGGCAGTAGAAGCTATGATTTCGTAATTTGCAGGGATTTGCTTTATTGTATCACCATGCGACATCCACACCTGCGAATTTGATGGAACATCCTTCATCAGCAAATCGTTTCCGTTTACAAAGTTGAGGTTTGCACGGCCGTATTCGCGCGAGTTCGACGGAGCAACCTCGCCGCCATAGAAATGTGCAAGGTATTGTGCGCCATAGCAAATTCCGAGCAAAGGCATTTTGCCCTTTATGTTTGACAGGTCGGGCTTGAGGGCTTTTTCGTCGCGCACCGAGTAGGGGCTACCGCTAAGAATTATACCTTTTACCGACTCGTCGAGTTGCGGAATCTTGTTGTAAGGATGAATTTCACAATAGGTGTTCAATTCGCGTACTCGTCTGGCTATCAGCTGAGTGTATTGCGAGCCAAAGTCGAGGATGATGATTTTTTCTGTCATTGTCTTTATGTTTCGTTTCTGACTGCAAATTTAGAAAAAATCTTATTTCCCGACTGTATGTTATGAATGTAATTTTATTGCTGTGTTATTCTATTGGATAACAGGCAAAGCGATTTTTGGGGGACACTGTCCCGCGGCTGTTTAGCTGTCTTGCTTTTAGCCTTTATTCTTCTTCCTCTTCCAGGTATGGATTCGTTATTGTAAACCTAATTGTATCGGTTACTTCGCTGGCAGCGCCAAGGATTCCAAGTCCGTTCTTTATGTTTGTTTTTACAAGCGTAGGTTCTGCGAAGGGATTGCCATCGTTTTCAACGTATAAGTCGTAGGACTTCTGGTACTGGTAGTAGTCCTTGTTTACCGACCTAAGATGAACAATAAGCATGTACTCGTATTCGCGGTAGAATGGCAAGTCTTCGATGTTTTCTCCATCATCATCTTCGTCATCTTCACCTTCTTCGCCTTCTTCTTCTCCATCTTTATACTCATCATAGTAATCGTCGGGATATATAAGTCCGTAGAAGATGCCGCGAATGTCGCGATAGTCCTGCGCAGAGAACTTTATTGTATAGTTTCCACCGTTTATTATTTCGTCGGCCAGGTAGATTTCCGATCCGCCATAGCTTGTGCTTACCGACATGTCGTTGCATTCAAGGTTGAGTTTGTAGTTCTTGTCGAATAAATCTTCGACAGAGTACATGTAGTTTTCTGCAAAATATTCCTTCATATCGGCTGGGAAATCGCTAGTTACATATACCATGTAATAGTTTTCCTCGTTGGGAATGTCGTTGAAGTTGAGGTTTACATCAAATTCATCGCCGTAGTAGTAGCCGTCGTCGGTGGATTTCTGTTTTCCACTGAGACTGTTTATGGTAGTTGTCGCTGTCATTTTTACTTCGGCTTCTATTGTTTCGAATCCGTCTTTCGAAACTTGGAACTTGTATGTATGTCCGGCCTTAGGAATATAGTCAGCATAGTAAATTCCATTACCTTCCGAAACTGGCACAACCTGAAGTGGTTTGTCATCCTCGAATATTATCACGTCGGCATCGGGAATCATCACAATTTCTTTTGAATCAAGAATGTGCATGCTGCGGCTTATGGTGAATTCAATTTTGCTTGTGTTGGAAAGTACACAGTTGAGAACCAATTTGGGTTGCTTGTACTCAAATGGGAAATCAAGTGTTTTTTCGCAGGCTGCGAGTGCCAATGTAGTGGCTATTATTATGTATATCAGCTTTTTCATATCTTTCCTGTTTTAGAATGTTTGTGAGAATTTTATTGACGGCATAATCGGGAACAGGCTTATCTGTTTCAGACATCTGTTGTCGTGGTTGTCGTAGCCGAAATATAGGTAGAACGGATTCTGGCGGCAGTATGCATTGTAAACGCCAAGGCTCCATATTCTTTCGCCCAACTTGTTTTGTTTCTTGAAGTTAAAGTTGAAGTCCAAGCGGTGGTATGCCGGTGCTCTGAACGAGTTTCGTCCACCGTATTCGCCAATCTCTCCACCATTGAGTCCGAAGTAGCGGCCGTAGGCGAGTGTTACTGCATTGCCTGTGCCGAACACCCATGTCATGCCGAAATCGAAGTTTTCGCTCTTGTTGTAAATCAACGCGATGGCTATGTCGTGACGGCGGTCGTACTTGTATGGGAACTTTTCTCCGAAGTTGAGGTTGTCGAACTGCCTCCAGGCCCACGACAGCGTATAGCCAATCCAGCCGGTGATTTTGCCAGTGGTCTTACGAACAAGGAACTCGGCTCCATACGACCATCCGCGGCCCATTTCTATTTTCGATTCCCAATTGTCTGATACACCGAAGAAACTTGCTCCTTCCTTGTATTCAATCAGACCTTTCATGTCCTTGAAAAAGCCTTCGATGCTGAAGTCCCACTTATTCTTGAGGTTGTAGGCAAATCCGAGTGCCACCTGGTTGCTTCGCTGCGGACGTATGGTGTCGGTGGTCGGAAGCCAAAGGTCGGTTGGCAGACCTATTGTGCTGTTGGTGAGCAAGTGGACATATTGCGCCATCCTTGTGTAGGCTGCTTTCATCGACAGGTTTTCGTTAATCAGGAATCTTGCCGACACGCGCGGCTCTGCCGACTGGTAGTATTTTTTCTTCACTATGAAGCCGGAATAATTTACACCTATGTCGGCTTTCAGTCGTCCAGTTATAGTTATGTTGTCGGATGCGTACACGTTTATTTCGGTGCCGTAAATTTCGCGTGACCCCATTTTTGTTTCAAGGCCAGTTGTATCTATAGTTTGTGTAAGCACCGACACTCCGGGTTTAAATACATGGTATGTGGTTGATGCTCCGAGCTTTAGTTCGTGTTTCGAGGCGGGGTAGTAGTTGAGGTCGATCTTTGCTCCGTAGTCGTTGATGCCAGAGAAGTAGTCGAACGAATATTTTTCTATCGACTGCTTGTTTGCCAGGTTGTCGTATTCCATGTAGGTGTCGAACTTGTAGTTCGAATATATGAGCGTCACATTAGAGAATAACTTCTGGTTGAACACGTGGTTCCAACGCATCGAGGTGGTGATGTTGCCCCAATACAGCCCCATGTCGGACTTGTCGTTATATAGGGTGTCGTAGTAGAAATACTCCTCTTCGTTTTTAATGTATGCCTTGTCGCGACCGAAGTAACCGCTTATGAAAAGCCTGTCCTTGTCGCTGAACTTGTGATTCAATTTAAGGTTGGCATCGTAAAAGTAGTATCCTGCCTTCAATTTTTCGCTATTGCCCGAATATTTGTTAATCAATGCGATAACAGGAGCTGCCAATACATCTATATAGGTGCGTCTTGCACTGAAGATGAACGAGGTGTGGTCTTTCCAGATTGGACCTTCCACCATGACTTTTGCAGCGATTGTGCCGATTGAAAATTCACCACCATACTTCTTGTCGTTGCCTTCTTTCAACCTAATGTCGATTACCGACGACAATCGTCCACTATATTGTGCTGGGAATCCGCCTTTTATGAGGTTGATACTAGAAATTGCATCGGGATTGAACACCGAGAAGAATCCAAAAAGGTGGTTGGCGTTATATACTGGCACGCCGTCGAGAAGAATCAGGTTCTGGTCGGGACCGCCTCCGCGTACATAAATACCGCTCGTGCCTTCGTTGCCCGACTGTACGCCAGGCATAAGTTGCAAGGTTTTCATAACATCCGCTTCGCCCATGAACACTGGTAATGTTTTCAGTTGTTCCACCGGCAAACGTACAATGCTCATCTGCACGTCCTTCACCATCTGGTCCGACTTGCTTTCGGTAATGACTACCTCGCTCAGCATATTGGCAGAATTGAGCTTTATGTTTATGCGGATGTCCTGATCGATATAGAAATTGTGGCTGTATGCACCGTAACCGATGTACGAAACCACAAGGCTCACGCTGTCCTGCGGAAGTGTTAGGCTGAAAAATCCGTATTCATTAGTTGCCACACCCAGATGCGAGCGAGTATCATATACGTTTGCTCCAAAAAGTTTCTCTCCACTTGCCGAATCCTGCACATATCCGCTTATTGTATACTTCTGCCCAAAGGCTATTGCGGAGATAAATATATTAATAATCAGTATTATATACCTAATTTTCATGTCAAATAATTTTCCTGCAAAAATATCAAAATATATACAATACAAAGAAACGTTGAAGAGCAATAAATATTGTGTATGATTTGATGATGGTGAAAACAAAAAAAGAATGCATCGTAAGAGGTGCATTCTTTTTGTATTCCTTTAAATTAGGTATGTCTATTTCGTAGGAATGTTCTTCAGTACATCGAGCAGATGTCTGTACCACATGTCCACGGTCTTGATTTCTACCTTTTCGTCGGGAGAGTGAACTCCGCGGAGAGTTGGTCCGAACGAAACCATATCGAGTTTCGGGTACTTCTCGAGGAAGAGACCGCACTCAAGGCCTGCATGTATAGCACGTACAACTGGAGTCTTACCGAACAGACGTTCGTATGAAGCAACAACAATCTTCAGGATTTCAGAATCGGTATTCGGTGCCCAACCTGGGTAGCCGTCGCCCGACTCAACCTTTGCTCCTGCAAGCAGGAACACGTTACGTACCATTGTGTTGATGTCTTCCTTGCCCGACTCGAGTGAGCTGCGCTGGCTGGTGGTTACCTGAATCTTGTCGTCGTAGAACTTTACCGATGCGAGGTTGGTTGATGTCTCAACCAAGCCTTTTATTGCAGGGCTCCATGCGTGAACACCGTGAGGACATGCCGAAACCGCCATTACGAGGTTGCGCTGTGTTTCTTCGTCGATAACGAATGCCGGCATAGCTTCTTCGTGAAGTTCCATGTTGATGTTAGGTTCGGTTATCTTTATTTCCTTAATGATGTCTTCCTTGAATTTCGCGAATTCTTTTCTTACATCCTCGGCAAAGTCGGCCTTTACGGTAAAGATGAATTCTGCCTCACGAGGAATGGCGTTACGCTTGTTGCCACCGTCGAAGTGTGCGAGACGTGCAAAATACTTGCTTGTTATCTTCTGCAAGAAGCGGTTTGCTATCTTGTTGGAGTTGCCGAGTCCCTTGTTTATCTCGTCGCCGCTGTGTCCGCCTGCAAGTCCGTTGATTATGAACTTGTATGCAACGTGGTGCTCGGGAACGGCTTCCTTCTTGTATGCGAAGTCGGCAACAGTGTCGATACCGCCGGCACAACCGATGAACATTTCACCTTCGTCCTCGGAGTCGAGGTTGAGAAGAATTTCGCCATCGAAGAATCCAGCTTCAAGAGCAAAAGCACCAGTAAGACCAGTTTCCTCGTCGATGGTGAAAAGGCATTCTATTGGTCCGTGTTCAACGCTGTCGTCGGTAAGGATTGCCATTTCGGCTGCGCAGCCAATGCCGTCGTCGGCACCAAGTGTTGTGCCTTTTGCCTTTACCCATTCGCCATCGATGTACGGGGTGATGCCTTCGTTGTCGAAGTCGATTTTTACGTCACGGTTCTTCTCGCATACCATGTCCATGTGCGACTGCAAAACCACAGTTTTGCGGTTTTCCATGCCCTTGGTTGCTGACTTGCGGATTACAACGTTACCAACCTTGTCGCGACGTGCTTCCAGGTTGTTGTCTTTTGCAAACTTCATCAGGAATTCCACCATTTTCTCCTCTTTCTTCGAGGGACGCGGAACTTTTGTTATCTGTTCGAAATACTGCCAAACTTTTTTCGGCTCAAGATTATTTAAAACTTCCATAGTAAAAAAACTTTTATTATTTTTGACGAACGAAATTAATACATATCATTTTAACGGCAAAAAAAATGAGGCGAATAAAAAATATTTTTTTCATTGCATTGCTTTCCGTTGTGTTAGTGCCAATGCTAAATTCTTGTAACAAAGACCAAAACCACATATATGGCAAGGTTACCGATATGTCGACAGGTGAACCTGTCGGTAATGTAACTGTCGACTTGTACCTAACAAGAATAAATTCGGGGAATTTCTCGGGTAACTTTGAGAAATATATGTCTACGGTAACCGACAGTAATGGAGAATTTTCTCTAGAATTTGAGCCTATTGCTGCAGGTGTATTCAGCCTGAGGGTTGAAAAGGAAGGGTATCACCAGAATATTGTCGACTTTATGCCGGAAGAAACTGCATCGGAATACGAGAAAAATGTATCGATCCCGAAAGCCGGATATATTCAATTCAAGATTCGCAATGCATATGGTGTACATATCGGCGATGAAAACGATGTGGCACGAGTAATAGTGCAGGGGATAAATCCATTGTGCTCCGAGTGCTGTTCATCGGACTACTATTCGTTCGAAGGTCTGGATGTGAACGACAGTTTTGTGTGCAACATAGTGGCAGGCGACGAGATAACAATAAACAGATATCTTATTCGCAAGGGCGAATCTACATACAAGAGCAAAAGTTATATTTGCGAGCAGGGCGACACAATTTTGTATTCGTGGACGTATTAGAGCTGAAGTCCGGTTCTATGCTTACGGCGTTTCTATGTGCTGACGCACGTTTAACTTCGTTGAGGGCTACTTGTGCTGAGCGCAGTCGAAGTACGCCGTTCAGGTTTCACGTTTAACGTTGTTGAGGGCTTCGCCGTTCTGGTTCAAGGTTCAAAATTGTAGTGGTCGTGGCGCGCCGCGACTGTACAAGGTTCAAAAATTGGCTTCGCCGAGCCTGATGGTTCAATGTTTGTAGCGGCGCAATGCGTTGCGACGATTTCTTTTTCTGTATTCAAAAATTCTCGAGGATTTTCTTCCTTCCGGCTCTGAGCAATGCCGTTGCTGCAAATTTTTTCTGAAACTGGTGATTGCTCATGCCTTCGAGTTCTTCGGGCGAGAACGACTTTATCTCGGGCAGGATGATTCCATCTTTCTTGGGTGACGAAAAATTATGTGGACAGCAATCCTGGCAGGCATCGCAGCCATAGATACGATTGCCCTTTACTTCTCTTACATCTTCATCAATGCCATCCTTTTTCTCGATGGTCTGGTACGAAATGCACTTTGCGGCATTTATTCCATCAAAAGTCATGGCCTTTGTCGGACAAGCCTTTATACAGGCATTGCAGCCAAGGCAAGTTTGTGAAAGCGGGGCATCGTATTCGCTTTCGAAATTGACAACGAGTTCACCGATAAAGACAAACGAACCGAATTTTGGACTTATGAGACACCTATTCCTACCGATGAATCCCAGTCCCGACTTTTGCGCAAAGTATCTTTCGAACAGCGGCGCCGAGTCGACAAAGGCGCGACCGTCGGCTTGCGGGCAAATCTTCTTTATTTCGGCTAGCATGGCATTCAGTTTTTCCTTTACAAGGAAATGGTAGTCGCGGCCAAGAGCGTATTTCGCAATGCGGAAGTCGGTGCGGTCGGGATGTTCGTCGGTATTGTACGAATAAAGCACCGAAATAACCGATTTAGCTCCTTCGACAAGCAACTGCAAGTCGCTGCGCACGTCGACATTGCGTTCCATGTACGACATGGTGGCGTTGTAGTTTTTCGTAAGCCAATTGTCTAATGCTGAAATGTTGCTGGTGTCAACCGATGCTTCGCTGATTCCGCAGTCGTCGAAACCTACCGATTTTGCAATGTCCTTCACTAATTTGGAATCGACAAACATGCTAGTCGTTTTTGTAGGTTCTGCCCTTGTAATAAATGCATTCCGACTTCACTCCGAAAGTGTATCTTACGGCATCGCCTGTAAGGTCGAAGTCGGTAACTTTTTCGTACGATATGGTTTCGGTCTTTGTGCCGTCGAAATATCTCAGGTTGCCCATCTGGTCGAGGTAGGCTACCGACTTGTTGTTTATCACATATTTGTCGGGGATGAAACTTTCGAGCGTATACACCTTGCCGTCGACGTAGGCCTTGAAGTAGTTCTGTACGCCAAATACCATTATTCCGTCGGTAACCTCGTAGAAGTCGGGTTCGTCGAACGAGATTGTGCGGGTTTCGAAATTCTCGAAAACCTTAAGGTACGACGATGCATCGACATATGCCACAAAGCCGTCGCCACACTTGAAACTGGTGGGGGCAAAATCCTCGAGACTGATAAAGTCCTTTCTGTAGTATGCCTCGAAAGTGCCTGTGCTGGCATCTACAAAGGCTATAATGTCGCGCCCAAGCGCTATGCCGCCAAGGTTCTTGTTGTATATTATCTGTTCTATCTCACCTACATAGAAGGCGTTAAGGAATCCGTTCACATCAACGTATGCGGCAATATTTTTGCCTACATATACGTTAGATGGTTTTCCCGACGAAAGCACGTCGTCAAGAGTATACTTCTTGCCGTTCCAGTAGCCCATGAGCATGTGCTGCATGTCATCGAACCACACCACGACATCGTCGCTGGCCCAATATTCGTCGGCACTGGCGCAAAGCGTGAGCAAATTGCCGTCGTCGAAGACCTTGAGCTGGGTATTCATGGTAAAGCTGATGAGGTTGTCGGTAATCAGATAGTTCGACACGAAGGTGCTGGCATTGTGGAGAAATCGGTTGTGGTAGATCTTCAGTCCACCTGAATTGTCGATGTATACCAGCGATTTGTTTCCTGCTCCGCATTCCTTGGGGGGCAGGTGGTCGATTTGCTTGGTGTTGCCATTGTCGAAAACCCATACGTTGTCAAGATAGTCGTTGTAGAACGATATCCCCTGCGACCTGGCTGTAATGCAAAACATCACCAACAGCAACATTATGGCAATATGACGAAACCCAAATCTCATGTAAAAAATTCTCATGGCAAATGTAATAAAATTTTTTAATGGCATTATCCATAATGCTGAGAATTGGAAAAATAATATTTTTGCAAAATAAAATTCACAACATGGACAAAAAGGAAAACAAGAAACCGATTGAAATATCCGAACTCGGAGAATTCGGTCTGATAGACCATCTTACAAAGGATTTGACAGTAATCGACAAGAACCTTATCAAGGGCATAGGCGACGACTGCGCTGTATTCGAATGCGGAGACATCTGCAATCTCGTTACTACCGACCTGCTCGTCGAAGGCGTTCACTTCAACTTGATTTATACGCCTCTGAAACACCTTGGATACAAAGCTGTTGCTGTAAATCTTAGCGACATTTACGCCATGAACGGCACACCTAAGTATATAACGGTATCGGTTGCAATAAGCCGCAAGTTTTCGGTTGCTGCCATGGAACAGCTTTACGAAGGCATAAAACTGGCTTGCGATCGCTTCGATGTCGAACTTATCGGCGGCGACACAACGAGTTCGCTTTCGGGACTTTTCATAAACATCACTGCAATAGGACAAGCAAAGAAAGAAGACATTGCCTACCGCAGCGGAGCAAAGAAAAACGACCTAATCTGCGTAAGTGGCGATTTAGGTGGGGCCTACATAGGTTTGAAAGTCTTGGAACGAGAAGCAAAACTCTACATGGACGACAAGGATACCCAACCCGAACTCGAGGGCTACGAGTATGTCATCGAGCGGCAGCTGAAGCCGGAACCTCGCCGCGACATTGTTCGCGAACTGGCAAAGCGCGGAATTGTTCCCAATGCCATGATTGACATTTCTGACGGGCTTTCGTCGGAATTGCTGCATATATGCAAGGAGTCGGGCGTAGGTTGCCGTGTGTACGAAGAAAAAATTCCTATCCACGAGCAGACCGAATATGTTTCCAGCAAGTTCCGTCTCGACCCGAGCCTAGCGGCTATGAATGGAGGAGAGGACTACGAACTGCTGTTTACCGTTCCTCTCGACAAGAAGGATGTTATCGAAACCATGAATGATGTCGCCATTATCGGATATGTGTGCGATGCGAAGGAGGGCGGAAAGTTCGTTGCCAAGAACGGGGTTGAACTTGAACTGAAGGCCCAGGGCTGGAATGCTTTTTGACTAGTCCTAAATAACCGTTACAGGTTTTTACGGGACAAAGATACAATTAAATACACTGTCGGATATCCGACAGTGTATTTTTATTTTCCTTTTTATAAGTTTTCATTTTCACTTCGCGCTGATTGTGCATAAATTC